>CAJUPT010000003.1:124738-125508 GCA_910588405.1 uncultured Lachnospiraceae bacterium
CGTCGAACATACAAGTATGCTCTCCTCGCTAACGCTCATTATACCATAATATTTCATCGGGCAGGGGATGTCAAGCGGTATAAAGTAAAATACGGGTGAAATTCTTTTTAAATTTACCTGTCGGCCATTCCGAGTCCGTTTTATATATGATAAATCACCTTTAAATGAAGGAATACCGGATACAGGTAGCTTGCGCCGAAGGTTCCCAGCTTCTTCGGGCCAGATGCCATCCGTCCCAGCTCCAATGCCTTCCAAAACGCCAGCATGATACTTGCCCGGGTAAGACTTTTCTCTTTGCGTGTAACGAACATTTCATGGCCCTTCAATGTATAAGTGAACTGCAGTTTTTTCGCCGTATAAAAAGGATACCCCTGAAACAAGACAAGGGTATCCCATAAAAGACCTTCCAACTCCTCCGCATCGTACTCCTCATAGCGCGAAAGCGCCTCCTCCAGCCGCTTTGCTGAGGCGTCTCTGCTCCTGGCCAGGCAAACCACTGCAGCCTCTCTGTTATCTTGCTCCTGGCATCCACCAGGGGCTGTAGCATATTGATGATCTGACATATTATAAAACCTCTGGCGATATTTTTAGACATGCTCCGACATGTTTTCTCCGTCTATTATATATGGTGAAAAAGAAAAAAGCAACGTTTTCCGGATCATGCAGAAATTAAAACAAAGAAATACCCCGAAAGCAACATCCTTCGGGGTGTTCCAAGAGGCGCAGACCGGATTTGAACCGGTGGATACTGGTGTTGCAGACCATTGCCT
>CAJUPT010000004.1:0-19405 GCA_910588405.1 uncultured Lachnospiraceae bacterium
CCACATTACAATTATATGTGGAGATTTGGGCAATGACAAGTACCTAAAATTGCATAGTGGAATCCCACTCATTCATTCTGTCTTTTTATCAAACGAATAAGAATCCTGCGAAGCAGGATTCTTATTCGTTGAAAAAATGAGGCTTGCAAGCCAATGAAGAAAGATGTACAATACTGAAAAAGCAGCGGCCGAGTCGGGTTTGGCGCCAAGCGGTGAATTGGGCGCCGGACGGTGAATCAGGCATCAGGTAATGTGTCAGGCGGCAGGCGCTGTGAAATAGATGAAAAGAGGAAAATAAATTTGGAAGGAGCATCAAAAATGACCAAAATAGATATTTTCTCCGGCTTTCTGGGAGCCGGGAAGACGACACTGATTAAGAAGCTTTTGCAGGAGGCTTTCTCCGGGGAGCAGGTGGTGCTGATTGAAAATGAATTCGGGGAAATCGGCATCGACGGCGGATTTTTGAAGGAAGCGGGGATCGAGATCCGGGAGATGAATTCCGGATGCATCTGCTGTTCGCTGGTAGGTGATTTCGGGACAGCGCTGCGGGAGGTGATTTCCACCTATCATCCGGACAGAATCCTGATCGAGCCCTCCGGGGTGGGCAAGCTGTCTGATGTGATTAAGGCGGTGGAGCAGGTGACTGGGGAGCCGGATGTGGTGCTGAACAGTACGGTGACTGTGGTGGACGCGTCCAAGTGTAAGATGTATATGCGCAATTTCGGCGAGTTTTTCAATAATCAGATTCAGTATGCCGGCACGATTGTTCTGTCTAGGACGGACAAGGTGGGAGAGGAAAAGGCAGTGCAGTCCGTGGAGCTGCTCCGGCAGGTGAATGAGACATCCCCTGTGGTGACGACGCCGATTTCCATGCTGGAGGGGAAAAAGCTGCTGGAGGTCATCGAGGGTGTGAAGCCGCTGGCACAGGATATGATGGAGGAAAAAGTTTGCCCGGTGTGCGGCGGACACCATCACGATCATGATGAGAAATGCGGAAGTCATGAGGATGAGCATCATCATGAGCACGGTGCGGATTGCGGAAGTCATGAACATGCGTATCACCATCACGACCATGATGAGGATTGCAGCGGTCACGGACATGAGCATCACGACCACGGCGAGAATTGCGGCTGCCACGGGCATGAGCAGCATGATCACGATGAAGAATGCAGAAGTCATGAGCATGAACATCACCATCATGATCACGACGGGGACTGCGGCTGTCATGCTCATGATCATCATCACCATCATGCGGACGAGGTGTTTACCAGCTGGGGACGCGAGACAGTGAAGTCTTATACAAAAGAAGAAATCGAGGCCATTCTGCACACTTTAAGTGACTCCCGGGACTATGGTATGGTGCTGCGGGCAAAAGGTATGGTAACGGGAAAAGACGGCCAATGGATTTACTTTGACATGGTTCCCGGCGAAGCGGATATCCGCAATGGCGCTGCCGACTATACAGGAAGGCTGTGTGTAATCGGTTCCAAGCTTCAAGAGGAAGAACTGGAACGTTTATTCGGACTGAAATAAGTTCAATAATAAAAACAGATCGAAGAGAAAACAAAGAGAATTAAAAATAGTATGAAAATAATTTAAAGAAGAAATAATTTGAGAAACAGTCCCCTTTTTTGCTGTGAAGTATCCGGTAAATGTACCGATTGCGCCGGTAATATATTTTGCCGGATTTACAGCGGGGCCAGAAAAACTGATATGCAGGTTTATTTGAGGAAAAGGAAGGTATCATAATGATGAAACAAATGAGAATCAGTATCGCATTGTTACTGTCGGCATTGCTGTTTCTGACAGGCTGCGCCCAGAAGGGAGATCAGGCCAAGGAGACGGCGGCACAGTCGGAAACGGTGCGGAGCCAAACGGAAGAAAATCAGACACAGCCGGAAAACCAGTCTCAGCCAGAGAATCAGACACAGCCGGAAGCGCAGTCCGGTTCAAAAGCGCAGGGTGAGGGTCCGATTACATTTACGGATATGAACGGCCGGGAGATTACGCTGGAGAAGCCGGCGGATCGGATCGTGGCGCTGACGGCTTCCGACTGCGAGATCCTCTATGCCCTGGGCGCAGGCGATACGCTGGTGGGACGGGGAGAATACTGCAACTGGCCGGAGGAGGTGCTTGATGTGCCCTCAGTGCAGTCCGGAGAAAATACAAATGTGGAGCAGATCATCGCGTTGCAGCCCCAGGTGTTGCTGATGAGCGCTATGGCCCAGACCGACGAGCAGATCGAAGCGCTGGAAAACGCAGGGATTCAGGTGGTGGTCAGCTATGCCCAGGATATTGAGGGCGTCTATGAGGCCATTTCTATGATCGGCACGGCGATGGGGAAAAATGACGAGGCGGACGTTCTGATTACGGAGATGAAGGACACTTTCGCGCAGATTCAGGAAGATTCCGCAGGGGATGGCAGCGAGACTATTTATTTTGAGGTGTCCCCTTTGGAATATGGCCTGTGGGCAGCAGGAAGCGATACCTTTATGGACGAGGTGGCCCAGATGCTGGGGCTGACCAATGTATTTGCTGATATGGAAGGCTGGGGCGAGGTGTCCGAGGAACAGGTGATTCAGCGGGCGCCCGATTATATTGTGACGATTGCCATGTATTACGGAGAAGGTCAGACGCCGGTGGAGGAAATCACCTCCCGCAGCGGCTGGGAAAATATTCCGGCTATCAAAAACGGAAAGCTTCTGAATCTGCAGAACGACGAGCTGTCCCGTCCGGGTCCCCGTTTGAAGGATGGTGCGGAAATGCTGTATGATTTTGTGTATGGCGGTGAAAGAGACAATTAGTAACAGATCGGAAGACAGCCGGCAGCAGGCGTAATATGGACAGCCGGACAGCCGGAAATATCGTGTGTTTTTCGGTGGACAGGCGGATTGTTTCGCGGAAATAGGGATGCCGGAATAGGAGAGACAAATGAAGAAAAAAGGCCGTGAAGGTTTCAGCCTTCCCGTATATATTTTGTTTATCGCGGTCACACTGGCGGTGATGCTTTTGTGTATCTGCGTGGGAAGCGTGATGCTCCCTTTAAAGGATACATTGGCGGTGCTGTGGAACGGGCTGACCGGAGCGGGCGGGCCGGTCAATGAGATGGCGGCAAATATTATTCTCCCTGTCCGGCTGCCCAGGGTGCTGTGCGTGGCTTTGGTGGGCGCTTCTCTTTCTCTGTGCGGCGGCGCCATGCAGGGACTGTTAAAAAATCCGCTGGCCGACGGCACGACGCTGGGGGTTTCCTCGGGGGCGTCTCTGGGGGCGGTGGCGGCCATTGCCTTTGGTATTTCTCTGCCGGGCTTTCCCTTTGCGGGCAGCATGGTGCTGGCGGTGATCTTTGCTTTTGGTTCGCTGGCGCTGATTCTCTCGCTGGCTTATAAATTGGATTCTTCACTGTCCACCAATACGATTATTCTGATCGGCGTGATTTTTTCCATGTTTGCCAGCAGTATTTCCAGTCTGATTATTACGTTCGCGGGCGATAAGATCAAAACCATCACTTTCTGGACGATGGGGTCTCTGCAGGGCAGCAGTTATGAGAATGCCCTGATCCTGCTGGCGGCGCTGGCGTTGTTCGGCGGGCTGGTGATTGGATGCGGTAAGGAGCTGAATGCCTTTGCCGTGGGGGAGGACAATGCCCGGAATATCGGCGTCGATGTGCGGCGGGTGAAGCTGACGGTGCTGATCTGTATCTCCGTGCTGATCGGCGTCTGTGTATCCGTCAGCGGCACCATAGGCTTTGTGGGCCTGGTGACGCCCCATATGCTGCGCAGCCTGACCGGCCCCAATCACAGGCGGTTGCTTCCGGCCACGCTGTTTGGCGGCGCATGCTTTCTGATGCTGTCCGACCTGCTGGCCCGCACGCTGCTGAATCCAAGGGAGCTGCCGCTGGGCGTGGTGACGTCTTTTATCGGATCTATGATGTTTATCTATATTTTCTATATGTCCAGAAAACGTTAAAAGGCTGTAATATATTAGGAGAATATTGGAAAGAGAGCAGCCGTATACATGTCCGTTTGGAAAGGAACGCAAAGGAAATGAGTGAGATGCTGGAGGTAAAAAATCTGACGGTTCGCTTTGGTCAGATGACAATCGTGAATGAGATCAGTTTTTCCGTCTCCCCGGGAGAGTGGCTGATGATCATAGGACCCAACGGGGCGGGGAAATCCACGATCAACAACGCAATTTCCCGCGCGGTTCCATACACAGGGACGGTGTTGTTTGAGGGAAAGGATATTCGACGGAGTAAAAGCCGGGAAATGGCACAGAACATCGGTGTGCTCTCTCAGAACCATTACGTTGGCTATGGTTTTACGGTGGAGGAAGTTATCCGTCTGGGCCGCTATGCCCATGCGCCGGGCCTGCTGTCCGGCGGAAAGGATGAAGGGGAGAAAAAGGTGCGGGATGCCATCCAAAAGACAGGGATGGAGCCTTACCTGAATCAGTCGGTGCTGACCCTGTCCGGCGGTGAGCTTCAGAGAACTTTTCTGGCCCAGCTCTTTGCCCAGGACCCCCGTCTTCTGATTCTGGACGAGCCTACCAACCATCTGGATCTGATCTATCAGAAGCAGGTATTCGCCCTGGTGGGAGAGTGGCTGAAAAAGTCCGGCCGGGCGGTGATCTCCGTGGTGCATGATTTAAGCCTGGCCAGGGCTTACGGCACCCATGCCCTGCTGATGAAAAAAGGACGGATCGTGTCCATCGGCTCCGTGGAACAGGTGATGACGCCGGAAAATCTGAATCAGGTGTACGATATGGATGTGTATGACTGGATGCGGCAGATGTACGGGCAGTGGAATTAAATCCCGAATATATCATGCATTTCCTTCTCAGACATCACCCGGTCGGTTTTCTTACCGGCATTTTTCAGCATTCCCTTCATCCGGCTTTCTGCCGAGCGGCGGATCAGGTCTTTCATATCCACGTTCCGCAGCGTAAAAAACAGAAGAGGATTCTCATCAATCCTGGCGCCGACGCCGTACAGAACGGCCGCCACATGCTTGCACATATAGGCATAGTCGGGGCAGGAGCAGGAAAAATGGATTTCCTTCGGGGAGGGAAACAGGCCGTAGGAACGCTCGGTGAACAGCTGTTCCAGCTCCCTGGGAAACTTTCCGGCGGCCAGCTCCTCCAGGGAGGAAATTCTATGGTTGCACAGCGCCGTCAGGTTTTTCCATCGTTTTTGATTCAGCTCGTCGATGGAAATTTCGATCTGATAAGGCTTGGAGGAAGTGCCCTGCACCAGTCCCTTTACCTTTCCCGGAAGAATCTGTAAGTCCAGCACGGCGTGATTGCGCACATAGGACTTGCCTCTATCGATTCTGTTGGCATAGTCCGCATAGCTTTCCAGATTGGTATTCCACGCCTTTCCCCACCAGCTTTTGGCGATAGTCCGGCCTTCAAGGAGGATCGGGGCTAGATCAGGATTTTTCTTTTTCAATTTGGCAATCTGTTTGTCCGCCTTCGCTTTTTTTTCTGCAACGGACACGTAAGGGGCAAAACCGTCATAATAACTCATCTTTCCCCACCTCCCAGCCGCATCAAATTCATCAGTTCTTCATTGTTCAGCTCCGTAATCCATTTCTCGCCGGCGGCGCTTAGGATATCGCCGGAAAGCTTTTGCTTTTCCTCTATCATGGCGTCTATTTTTTCCTCGATGGTGCCTTTGGTGACAAATTTGTGGACGATAACCTTCCGGGTCTGGCCGATTCGAAACGCCCGGTCTGTCGCCTGATTCTCTACGGCAGGGTTCCACCAGCGGTCAAAATGAACCACATGGTTCGCTGCGGTCAGGTTCAGTCCCACGCCGCCGGCCTTTAAGGACAGCACCATAAAAGGCACATATGCGTCTCCGTTAAACTGCTCCACCATTTGATTCCGGCGTTTCACCGTGGTTTGGCCGTGAAGCACCAGTCCCGGCCTTCCGAAAATGGTTTCCAGAAACTCCGCCAGCGGCTCGGTCATTTCCTTAAACTGCGTAAAAACCAGTACCCGCTCTCGTTTTTCGTAGATAGTCCGGCAGATCTGTTCCAATGTCTCGAACTTTCCGCTGTTTTCTTTTTTATAGGTTTCCAGCCCCAGATACTGATCCGGATGGTTGCAGATTTGTTTAAACTTCATCAGGCTGGCCAGCACCAGGCCTTTGCGCTCGATTCCCTCGGAACTTTTAAGCTTTTTCTCCAGATCATTTACCAGGCTCTGGTAAAGGCCGATCTGTTTTTTGGAAAGGCCGGGATATTCCTTCACCTCCAGCTTGTCCGGCAGGTCGTCGATGATGGAACGATCTGTTTTCAGCCGTCTCAGGATAAAAGGAGACACTATTTTTTTCAAAGGCATGTAATTCTGCCCATGATCTTCAATGGATTTTACCAGTGTATTGAAGTCCTTTGCGGAGCCTAAAAATCCCTGATTCAGGAAATCAAATAACGACCACAGGTCCCCTAAGCTGTTCTCGATGGGGGTTCCGGTCATGGCGACGCGAAGCCGGGAGGGCACGGCTTTTACGGCCTTGGTCTGTTTCGTCCCCGGATTTTTAATGGCCTGTGCCTCGTCCAAAATCAGGATATCCCACCGGCGCTCCGTAAGAAGCTCCAGCCTGGAAACCATCCCATAGGTGGTTATGGATAAAAATGCTTCATCCGTTAACTGCAGTGTTTCATTTTCAACGCTTTTATGTAAAATCTGATAGGGCAGCTTTGGCGTAAACCGTTCGATTTCTTTCTGCCAGTTTCCGATCAGCGATGCCGGAACCACCAGCAGGGCATGGCCGCCAAAGCAGATCCGGTAATGCTCCAGCCATGCCAGCATCTGTACGGTTTTGCCAAGCCCCATGTCGTCGGCCAGACAGGCGCCGAAGCCAAGCTCTGCCATTAGGTTCAGCCAGCGGTAGCCCTGATCCTGATAAGGGCGGAGACCTGCCTGAAAAGAAGGCTCCACAGGCAGCTCATCGATGGCGGCGGGGTGGGAGAGAAGCTCTTTGATTTTTTGCAGCCATGGCCCGTTTTGAACCGTGACGGGTATCTCATCTGCTTGTGCGGCTTTCGCCTGATAGCTTAATTCCAGCTTCATGGCCTCGGACAGGGACAGCCCGCCTGCGCCTGTCAGCTCCTTTGCCCGTTCTAGGGCGGAAAGGGCGGCTTCCAGCTTTTTTTTATTGATCTCCACCCATTTTCCTTTGTAGAGAACGAGTCCCTCGGCCATTTTCAGAAATTCCTGCAACTGTTTTTTGGTCAGCTGTTCTCCGTCGATCATCAAGGCGGGAGAAAAGTCCACAAGAGCGTCAAGCCCCACCAGGGACTGCTTTTTCTTACCGACAGTCAGGGACAGGCTGATGCTGTTGGTACGTCTCCGCCACCAGTCCGGAACCCGGCACATGATGCCCGCTTCCTCATATAATGGAATTTCCTTTAAAAAGGTATAGGCGTCGTCGGTCGTAAAACGCAGAGGCGAAAACAGCTCGCCGCTGTCCATCAGCCCTCCGATCAGCGGACTGGTATCCGCAGCCTTTGCCACCGCCGACAGCAGGGACAGAAGCTTCTCCGTATCATCCTTAAATTCCAGCAGGGCATTTTTCAGAGGGGTATGGATCGCTTTTTTTCTTTTAACCGGTTTTGTGGAATATGTGGCCATAAAAGCGAAGGGGTATTTCTCCTGATGGCTTTCCACCAGATGGAAAAATACCCGTCCGGCCACACTGATGCCGGAATTGTATTCTGCGAAATAGGCCGCGGCCGTGCCGTCATACTCCCGCATCTCGTCCCGGAAACAGGTAAGAAGCCTGTCCCATGCGTCTGTCAGCCAGGCTTCGTCTATAAATTCGCTGCCGACTGCGAAAGGAACCGCTTGAAGAAGCTCTTTTGTATCCTCCGGGCTTATGGGCAGCTCCGCGTCCGCCCGCACAAGCTCCAGTTCCGGCAGGGAGGAAAGCCTGCGGATCAGTCGCCCGGAAACCAGGTTCAGGTATGCCGCCGAAGGCTCCATCCAGCCGGTATCGGCCAGGAAGCCGATTTGATAAAAGCCCTTCCAGGGGTCTTGCGTAAGCTTTTCGTGCCACTCCCGGGAAAGGGTCTGTTTTTGTTCCTTTTGTTCGCCCCGGACGCGGCCCCGTCCCCGTCCCTGGGGCGCTTCCGTTAAGTCCGCCATAAAACCGGAGGGTTTAAAAAATATTTTTAACCGGATGTTTTGATTGGATTCGTTCATGGATTCGGATTCTCGATTCGTTTTTTTATTTCGGTTAAAACCGGTAAATAAATGAGATTTGTGCCGGTTTCCGGTGATTTTATCTTATCAAAACAAATGGGAAATGGCAACATGAAACATAGGAAACTTTCTGTGCTTTTTCTGCGCCATTTATATTTTTGCGCTTCACGAAGCGAGGGGCTATTTTCACTCAGCCGCCTTAACAATGAAAAACTGTCCTGCAAGGTTATATTGGATATAAATCAGATAGTATATCAGTACAGAACTGTTATATTTTCTGACTTTGGGCTCAAATATAAAACATTATTCACTTTCGAAAAACGCATCCACACCGTCCGCGATTCCCTGCACGATTTTCGCCTGATATTCCGCGGTCTGCATCAGCATGTCCTCGTCCGGATTTGTCATAAAGCCAATCTCCACAAGCGTTGTCGGAACCTGGCACCAGTTATTGCCGCTCATGGAATCCGTTTCCCATACGCCTCTGTTGACACAGCCGGCCGCCTCGCAAAGATTGCTGATGACGCAGTCTGAGAGGCTGCGGCTTGATGCGTAGAGTCCAGGGACAAAGGGGCTTTGGGGAGTTGTGCAGATGGTCATGGCGCCCTGGGCGCTCTGGTTTTCCGAGCCGTCTGCGTGAATCCGTATAAAGGCGGCCGCCCCTGCGTCATTTGCCACATTGGCGCGCTGGACGCAGCTTACGGGTACGTCGTTGGATTCTCTGGTCATCAGCACCGTATAACCCCGGTTTTCCAGCTCGGCCTTGAGCTGGTTAGAAACCGCCAGCGTAAGCTCATACTCTGCCATGCCGCTGCTGACGCCTCTGGTTCCGCTGGCATCCGCCGCTTTATATTCTCCGGAGCCGGGGCCGAGCGGCTCGCTCCCCTCAGCTACCACGCCGGAGTGGCCGGGGTCGATGACGATGGTCAGAGCGTTTGCGTCCGCTGGTTTTGGTTCGGATGATGCCGGTTCAACGAATTCTGTGTCAACAGCCTCTGTCTCCGCGAGATCAGTTTCCGCTGTGGCCGTTTCCGACGTTTCCTGGGTTTCATCTTTTTCCGTTTGTGTTTCCTTTATCTTCCCTTCCTCATCTGTTTCCCTTGTCTCAGTCGTTTCTCCTTCTTCCGTCTGGCCTTCCTCTTTTGTTTGTTCGGTCTCTGCCGCTTGCCCTGTCGTTTCCGTCTTTTTCTCCGGTTCACTGTCTGTTTTGCCTAAACAGCCGGTTAAAAGCAGTACCGCACAGAAAAGGGCAAGTATTTTCTTTAGGTTTTTCATTTTCTCTGGTCTCCAAATTCCATTTTGTTATTACTATTTTAATTATGGCATATCTGTTTGTCAAACGGTTCTTTTCGGGATGAAATTGACTAACATGATATAAGAGAAAAGGTAAAACTTGTGATAGAATGAAAGAAGATTTTAACTAACTGACATTGGGAGCGAACAGTAACGATTTTAATAAACAATGGGGTGAAAAAGGGTGGAACAATTTAATTTGCAGGATATTACATTATCGAATTTCAGGAAATTTGAAAAAAATACATTTAAACTAAATAAATCTATGAATGTTTTAATTTGGAAAGAATGCCGCTGGGAAAACAACCATTTTGGAGGCGGTTAATGTAATGCCGGGCGCTTATCTGGCAGCTTATAAGGAATACGTGCCAAGCAGATTTGTTATTAATATTTCTGAAAGGGATGTTTTATTGAAATCAAACCGTAATGCTATGGAAAATGCGGTATTGTCTCCGGAAATTCCCCAATATCCATGCACCATATCATGCCAGCTTATATGGGATAAAAAAAGTACGGTATGCCAGGACAATTGAAAAAGAAGGGGGCAGAACAAAATTTGCCGGGAAGAATCCTATGCAAAAAGAGGTGGCAAAATGGGAACAGGTGATTAAAAATGCAGATGGTTCGGATAAAGACTATATTTTTCCGTTGGTTTTATATTTGAGCTCCGCCAGACTATGGAATGAAAACAGGGGACGGGGGACTGATAAAATCCCGCTGAGGACAGACGCATATCAGAGATGTCTTGACCCGAAAAGAAGCAGCCAGGCGGCATTTGAATATATCAATGTTTTGAGAAATATTTCCGCAGAAGAAAATGACGGTATACCGTATCCGGCTTATGAGGTGATTATGGAAGCGATCAGATATAGCTTGCGGGAAGAATTGGAACAGGGGCAGAGCGTCATTTATTCTTCCAGATATGGTGAGATTGCGATTAAAAATGCGGATGGAGCGGTGATTCGCTATTCAGCTTTAAGTGACGGATACAGAAACGTTATAAAGATAGTAACCGATATTGCGACGAAAATGTGTATACTGAATCCTTATCTTGGGAAAACGGCGTTACAGAAAACGCCGGGCGTGGTTATTATTGACGAATTGGATTTAAGCTTGCATCCAACATGGCAAAAGAGAATCGTAAGAATATTAAAGACACTTTTCCCTAAAATACAATTTGTATGCGCAACCCATTCGCCGTTTATTATACAGTCTTTAGAACCGGGCGAGCTGATCATTTTAGACGATATAGAAGGTGAAGAATATTCGGGTCAGAGTATTGAGGATATAGCTGAGGACATCATGAATGTTTCCACACCTCAGTATAGTGAGAAAAAGCAAAGAATGTACGAGGCGGCAGAGGATTTTTTTGATGCATTGGAGAATGGCGACACACAGGATGAATTACAGGAGTTAAAAAAACGAATGGATGTTTTGGCTGCCGAATACAGTGATAATCCTGCATATTGCGCTTTGCTGAAACAAAAATATTTAGAAAAGAAAGTATTAGTTGAGGATTTGTATGAGACCTGTTGATAAAGGAAAGAAGCCGGAAATTAATTTTAAACGATATCAGGATGCCGAGCCATATTTAGAAGAGAGAATTGGCCCATATTGTTCGTTTTGTGAGATGTCCATCAGGCATGTGCCGGAGATTGAGCATAAAGAAGCAAAGTCACAGGGAGGAGATATTCTTTTATGGGAAAATTTTTTGCTTTCCTGTAAGTATTGTAATACCAGAAAAGGCGTTATTGTAAAAAAAGGCGATCTTCATCAATATTTATGGCCGGATATGTGTGTTTGCCGATATTGAGGTAGTGAGATCCGGATTGATTAATAGTTTCGTGGGGACGAAAGAAGAGTATTTTAAATAGTCCATTATAAAATTTTATTCAAACAAGAAGGAGGCCGTACCATGCCCCACATTCTAATTGTCGAAGACGATACCGATATCAACAACTCCACCGCCGCATATCTGCGGCGTCAGGGCTGCGTCTGCTCTCAGGCTTTTTCAGGCACGGAGGGGCGTCTGCTGTGGCAGGCAGGCGGCATCGATCTGCTGCTGGCAGATCTGATGCTGCCGGGACTGATTTTGCTGCTTGCTGCCCTAGGCCTTGCCATTGTGCGGGAGCTGATGGAGCGGATGGGGGGCAGGGTAGCTGCTCAGGTTATAGAGGAGGAGCTGCGGATTACGCTGAGTCTTATTATATATCCAACCCCGCATGATACCCCTGGTAAATCGCGGCCGTGATATTGCCGGGTTTTACGCAGTCGCCGATTTCCCGGACGATGGGAGCGGCGTTACGCAGTGCTTCGATGCCTTCCCGGTTGGAGCGCTGTCCTACGGCGCAGATAACGGATGTTCCGGGAACCAGAACTTCCTCGCCTGCGGCTGTTTTACAGAGAACCCCTTCTTTCGTGATCTGCAGTCCCTGATAGCCGGTATGGGCAGTCACATACTTCTCGATCATCTGCATCAGGATCGGACGGTGGCGGATATTGGCATCCGGCGCCAGCGTATCCCGCATTTCCACCAGGTGAACCTGCTTGCCCTCCTGGGCCAGATGGATGGCGCATTCGCAGCCTGCCAGCCCGCCGCCCAGAACCACGACGGAATCGCCGACCTTTTCCTTTTCCAGATAGTAGTTATTGACCACAACTACATTGTCTCCGCCGATTCCCGGAAGCGGCGGGAGGATCGGGTTGGAGCCCAGGGCAAGAATCAGCACGTCGGCCCCTTCTTTTTCCACATAGTCGGCAGTAACCTCCGTATTGCAGCGGATTTCCACGCCCTCGTTCCTGGCCTGGGCTTCCAGTACTATGCCCAGCTCATACATCTCATGCTTGAAATCGATGGCCTGTTCACATTTCAGGATGCCGCCCGGCTGATCGCTCTTTTCGCAGAGAATCACCTGGTGTCCCCGCTGCGCCGCCGTGACGGCCGCTTTCAATCCGGCCACGCCGCCGCCTGCGACCAGAACCTTTTTCTTACGGGCGGCAGGCGGAACCTCCGTACCCTCGATCTCGCGTCCGATCAGCGGATTTACGGTGCAGCGCCGTGTCTGGGTGGTAGGGCGCTCTGCCATGCAGGTAAAGCAGCGCAGACATTTCACGATTTTATCGTCATTTCCGGAAACGATTTTTTCCGGCAGGAAGGGGTCTGCTAAAAGAGCCCGTCCCATATATACCACATCCGCCTTGCCGGAGGCGATGATATCCTCCATCATGGCCGGGTCGTTTAACGCGCCGATCGTGGCTACGGGTACCTTCACATGTTTTTTGATCTCGGCTGCCAGATAAACATTGACGCCGTGAGGGGAAAACATGGAAGGATGGGTGTTGAAGAAACCGAACTGGTAGGAACCGGCGGACACATGGATCAAATTCACATATTCCTCTACAGCCTGGGCAATCCTTACGCCCTCCTCCAAATCATAGCCGCCGTCAAACAGCTCCGAGCCGCTCATGCGGAACTCGATGGGGAACATGGGGCCTACCGCTTCCCGGACAGCTTTAAGGACACGGATGGTAAAACGCATTCTGTTCTCGAAGGAGCCGCCGTATTCGTCTGTTCTGTGGTTGAAATAAGGGGAGATAAACTGGTTCAGAAGCCAGGTATGGCCGCCGTGAACCATAATCATCTCAAAACCGGCCCGTTTGGCCAGCGCCGCGGTTTCCCCATAACGGGCTACGATGTCGTCGATCTGCTCTACGGTCAGGGCAGTCACCTTTTTGCCGTCAGGGCGCACGCCGTCGCTGGGGCCGTACTGGGTCAGGGACTGCTTTTTATTTTTGTCTGCCATATAAGTGCCCGCATACTGGCCGGAATGGGAAAATTCCACGCTGGGAATAGTGCCGTGCCTACGGATCGCATCGGCGCAGAAGGTAAAGCTGGCCAGGGAGCCAACGGTCTGTAAATCAAGATGGAGCATATGGGAGGCGTCCGTCTCCGGATGGACTACCAGCTCGCTGATGGTTACGGCTGCAGCGCCGCCTTTGGCCCGCAGCTCATAAAATGCCCGTGTCCGGTCGCCGGGCACACAGTCGGCAGTGATGTCCGTCGCGCCGATGGGGGAGGCAAACATGCGGTTGCGGAAGGTGACATTGCCCAGGGTGATGGGCTGTGACAGATGGGGGTATTTTCGTTTCATGGGGTTCCTCGCTTTCTTTCAAATGTTGACATGATTTGGAGTCTGACGGTTATCCATAAATGTCTGTTGGTTTGGATAACGAAACAGAAACGGTGTCCGATCCGCCGCTTGGGGCAGCGGAATCGGGCTGCTAATAAAAGTATATAATATAAAATACAACATGTCAATATTTACATGTTGATATGTGCATGGAAATGGATTAAAATATAAACAGTTAAAGGATTACTAAAGAATAGGGACAAGACGGGTGATTTTTTATTGGCTGTAAAGAATATGAGCAATCCATAGATTGCAGTAGAAAAGAGGAATCATGAGGACATTAAAATATGCCATATTAGGGCTTTTGAATCAGCGGGATATGTCGGGTTATGAACTGATGAAGCAGTTTGAATCGGGGCTGAATGAATTCTGGTCGGCGAAGCACAGCCAGATTTATCCGGAGCTGGCGAAGCTTGCGGAGGAGGGCAGCGTGGCTTATCAGGTGCAGATCTCCGGTTCGGTGCTGCAGAAAAAGGTTTATTCCATCACAGAGGCAGGGCGGAAGGATTTTCTGGCCTGGCTGGAACAGGATGTACGGATGGAGCCTACCCCCAAGGAGGTGTTCCGGCTGAAATTGTTTTTTGCTAATTGCCTGGATGCCGGGACACTGCTTGCCAATCTGGAAAGCCAGCTGCGCCAGCATGAGGACAGGCTGACACATCTGAAAAATAATCAGAAAAAATTCGCCGAAGTTCCGGCGGCAGATTCGGAAAGGTTCGGCGATTATCTGGTGCTGATGGGGGCGGTGATGCGGGAGGAGATGAGCTGTGAGTGGCTGAGAAAGTGTTTGGAGCTCTGCCGGAAGTAAATATTGAAAAGGCTCCTGCAGGTCGGATTGTTATGACCTGCGGGAGCCTTTTATGGATGATTTTTAAAAGTGCGATGCGGCCAGCGGTTTTCCCCCGCCGCTTGGCTGTTTGGAATTCATTATGAAATCCGATTTAAAATTCATTTCCCTGGAATTTCGGAATCCCCTCAAACCCTGCCTGTAAATCTTCGTCAGTGGGGATGTAATCACTCATCCTGCCATCATGGAACTTCTCATAGGCCACCATATCGAAATACCCGGTGCCGGTCAGGCCGAAGACGATGGTTTTTTCCTCGCCGGTTTCCTTGCATTTCAGCGCTTCGTCGATGGCTACCCGGATGGCGTGGCTGCTTTCCGGCGCGGGCAGGATGCCTTCGATTCTGGCGAACTGCTCCGCTGCCTGGAACACAGAGGTCTGCTCTACGGCTCTCGCTTCCATCAGGCCATCATGATACAGCTGGGATAAGATGCTGCTCATGCCGTGGTAGCGCAGCCCGCCCGCATGGTTGGCGGAAGGGATGAAGCTGCTGCCCAGCGTATACATTTTCGCCAGCGGGCAGACCATGCCGGTGTCGCAGAAGTCATAGGCGAATTTGCCTCTTGTAAAGCTGGGGCAGGAAGCAGGCTCTACGGCGATAAACCGATAATCCTTTTCGCCTCTTAATTTCTCACCCATGAAAGGCGAGATCAGGCCGCCTAAGTTGGAGCCGCCACCGGCGCAGCCGATAATGATATCCGGTTTTACGTCATATTTATCCAAAGCCGCCTTGGTTTCCAGGCCGATAATGGTCTGGTGGAGCAGTACCTGGTTTAGCACACTGCCCAGCACATAGCGATAGCCCTCCTGGCTGGTAGCCGCTTCCACGGCTTCGGAGATGGCGCAGCCTAAGCTTCCGGTGGTTCCGGGATGGGCATCCAGAATCTTGCGTCCAACTGCGGTTTTGTCAGAGGGCGACGGTGTGACGGAAGCGCCGTAAGTCCGCATAACCTCCCGGCGGAAAGGTTTCTGCTCGTAGGAAACCTTTACCATATATACCTGACAGTCAAGCCCCAGGTAAGCACAGGCCATGGAAAGGGCGGTCCCCCACTGTCCGGCGCCGGTTTCGGTGGTTACGCCTTTCAGCCCCTGGTTTTTGGCATAGTAAGCCTGAGCGATGGCGGAATTCAGCTTGTGGCTGCCGCTGGTGTTGTTGCCCTCAAATTTGTAGTAAATCTTGGCCGGTGTGCCCAGCTGCGCCTCAAGACAGTAAGCCCTGACCAGCGGTGAGGGACGGTACATTTTATAGAAGTCCCGAATCTCCGTGGGAATGTCGATGTAGGCGGTATTGTCATCCAGTTCCTGTTTGATCAGCTCATCGCAGAAAACAGGGCGCAGGTCTTCATAGGTCATCGGCTGCAGGGTTGCGGGGTTTAACAGCGGAGCCGGTTTATTTTTCATATCAGCCCGTACGTTATACCATTGCCTGGGCAGTTCGTCTTCTGTCAGATAAATTTTGTAAGGAATTTTTTTGTCGCTCATAGTTGTCTCCTTTCGTGATAAAGCCCTTCGGGCAGAACTGATAGCGGTATAAAAAAAGTCTCCGGAACAGCCCTGCATAAGCGTAGAATCTGTTTTTGGCAGACGCTTATTTTTGGAATCGGGGCGGGATCATTTCTGCCTCGTGTTATGGCGTTTATATGCTGCTGTAAGCAGGCGGATATATTTTCCGGATGCCATATAAAAGATACATACAAAAAACTCCTGTCCCTGCAATCGTTACTTGCAGGGACAGGAGTAATATTCTCCTGCGGTGCCACCCGGCTTGATATGGAAAATCCCATATCCACTCAGCGCATACAAACATATGCCGATTTTGATAACGGAGTGTCTGCTCCGGCCCACCTACTGAATCGTCTGCGATCTTTTGGCTTGCCCTCAGAAGTCCATTCGCCTAAGTTTCATGCGCCGCATTCCCACCATCAGCGGCTCTCTGAACCAATCCTCTCAGGGTACTTACCCTTCTTCAACGGTTTTGTTTCAAGAGAGTGATTTTGTTCACTGCTCTTTAGTTTAGGGATAATTTAGCACAATAAAGCGAAGATGTCAATAGCTTTTTTGCAATTCACGAAATTTCAAAATTCATACCCGTTTAAAGCACCATATTCCCCAGCGGATACAACACCAGCATACAAATTGCAAAGCAGGCTGCGATCATCAGAAAGTTCCATTTCAATGTGTTACGGACGGTAATATGCCCCGGGCCGAAAAACAGCGGGGCGGTCACTGCCGCGGAAGGAACCAGGGAGGCAAAATTGGCCACAAGGCAGATGATCACGGCAATGGCGGCAGTGCTGACGGAAGCGCCTGCGGCGACGGGGATTACCAGGCCGAAGAACAGCAGCATGGAAACCACGTTGGAAACAAAATTCGTTAAAATCAGGCAGAATAATACGCCAAGCCCCACGATCGCCCCGATGGGCAGCGTACTGGTCAGCGGGGCCAGCAGATTGCCCAGTGCGGCGGAGATGCCGGTATCGGCGGAGCTGACCGCGCTGCCAAAGACCACCACGGCGCCGATGAAAATGAGCAGTGTCATCGGAGCCGCCTTTGCCAGTTCCGGAAAGCTGGCGATGGGTTTGTCATCCACCCGGATGACGCACAGCAGGCAGACGCCGATTATGGCGGGAACCGTATTTCCCCATGTGCTCAGCGCGGTTTTTACGGCTGCGGGCAGCAGGGCGGGGAACACCTCGGGAACAATCCAGGCCAGCACCACGCCGGCGAATACGATCAGGGAAATGATCCCTTCCTTCGTCAGCGGCATTTTTTTCTCCCTGGCTTTGTCCAGGTCATAATTCTGGTATTTGGATGCTTCCGGCTTCCAGATTACGCAGATGACCAGAAGCAAAAGCAGGTACATCAGGAAGGCGAAGGGCAGTCCCAGAGTCATCCACTGGGTATATGTGATCGTAATGCCGGAGGCCGCCGCCGTCCCGATCATAATCAGCGGAACCGCATGGCAGATGGGGGTGGCAGCATTGGTGATATTGCTGATCCAGAAGATTCCGATAATCAGTGCCGTATAAAAGGGATCGCCTTTTTTGTATCCGATTTCGGCACAGATTTCCGTAGCCAGCGTGATAAAGATAATACCCAGGGTGGCGCATTCCAGAATCAGCCCCAGCAGCGTGGCGGCCAGGAAAAACATGGCCATAAAAATATAGGGACGGTTGCGCACAATGTTTCTTGTCAGAAACCAGTTGGCGATTTTTTTGATGACGCCGGTGTCGGACAGTACCTTATTCAGCCCCATGCAGGTGATGACTACAATTACGGTGGCGCTGCCCATGGAAGCCCCGTAGGTGGCTGCGGCTGACAAAACGCCTGTCATAATTACGCCGGCCAGAGCAAGCAGGCTTACCCAGTCTGTGCCCACGGTCAGCCACAGATATAAAACCGGCACCAGGACGGCCAGGACATTGACGCCGATATCGGTCAGTCCGTTGGCCGGCGGCACAGCAGCTTTGATGACAATGGCTGCGAGCAGTGCGATCCAGATATGTTTATACTTCGTTATAATTTTCATACTTTCCCCTCCCGAAATGAGTTCCGCAACTCCCCTCCCATCGCTATGAGCACTTAGAGCCTGTTCTTTAGGCTCTTACGTGCGATGCATGGAAAATAGTTAGCGGACGTCCTTTGGCCGCTTACTATTTTTCAAGCCCCTTGAATCTGGGAGAATTTCCTGCCGCCGATGCGTCAGTAAATCCTCCCGGGGCTTGTCCGGTTCGTTGCTGTTTTTGATATAATTCCGTAACTTCCGAATATCTTAACGGTTATAATATCCCCTCGTATACCAGTAAAATTCCTCCCCCATCCAGGCATTTATTTTTTCGATATCCTTGTCGCCGGGCATTCCAAGGGCGCCTGCCCGTCCCATATAGCCGCCGCCGGGGGCAAAGGTGTCTACCATGTCGCGGATGGGCTGACGGATACTTTCCTCGGTGACATTCGGCCATCCGATGGGCGGATTCCAGTCGAAGCATCCGGCCAGCACCAGATCCCTTCCATATTTTGCTTTCAGCCCCAGAAGGTCATTCCTGGTCTGGGCAGGGTCCCATACCTTTACGCCGATGCCGCGCATATCCTCCAGAAAATCTTCGCACCGCCCGCAGTTATGGTATTGGATCGGGATGCCTTTGTCGCTGAAGGGCTTCGTCAGCTTTTTGTACACCGGCATCAGGAATTCCCGGAACATTTCCAGAGAGATAAAGGGGCTTGAAGCGCTGGCCGTATCGTCCAGAATATAGACGCAGTCCATGGTGTAATGTTGGGCGGCCGCCTCACAGATCGGCAGGTAAAGATCGGCCATGCACTCTAAGATTTCCTTTACGGCGTCAGGCTCCTCATACAGTGCCATCAATGCGTTTTCAAATCCGGTAAACGCTACGAACTGCTGGAAGGGCATCAGCCCCACGATGCCCATGGCAGCGGATTGTCTGTGGTCGATTTCTGAGGCTTCCCAGTCCTTTTTTGCCTGCATTTCCCAGTCGATATGCTCCGGCAGACTGGGCACCTTCAGGATATTCCGCCAGTTTGTTATATTGTCCAGATCCAGCATGAAATTCCCCGGCTCAGGGATGCAGCCGAAGTTGGTGGATTCATTTGCCACGTACTTAACACCCCAGATATCGTAGCGGCCGTTGGGGGCGGGGGTTAAATGGGTCTCGTCAAATAAAAAGGGTCCCACGATTTTATAAGTAGCCTCCCCATTGTAGCCTGTAAATCCCATGTTTTGGATCGGCACGCTTTCGGGAATCTCCCCGTTCAGTACCCGCAGGTAATTGTCTTTGGGGGTGAGTTTTAAGCTCTCGGTGATTTTCTGGCGTTGTTCAGGACTATACATATTCAAATTTCCTCCTATTAAAA
>CAJUPT010000004.1:19505-124534 GCA_910588405.1 uncultured Lachnospiraceae bacterium
GTTCCGCTGCAGTCCTCCTGAGCCCCCTGGGTCTGGAAGAATTTCCAGCCGCAAAGGCGTCTGTAAATCCTTCCGGGGCTCATACGGACTTCCGCTGATAAAAGTTCCGCTGCAGTCCTCCTGAGCCCCCTGGGTCTGGAAGAATTTCCAGCCGCAAAAGCGTCTGTAAATCCTTCCGGGGCTCATGCGGACTTCCGCTGATAAAAGTTCCGTTTTTAAATAATTTTGCTTACGATTGCTCTGCTCTGCGCTGTGCGATTTCTTCCGCGTAGCCGTCCAGCTTTTCCTGGGTCAGCTTATACAGGAAAGTGACCAGAAGTAGAGAGAATACGAACAGCGCCAGCGGAATCAGCGCGAAGGAATTAATCAGTGATGTTTTTACCGTCTCCGTAATCGCTTCCCCGGCGATATACCCGGCGCCGGCCAGCACTGCCGGTACCAGAATGCCCACGATGGTCAGGGAAAGCTTGATCGGCACGCCGGTCAGTCCCATAATCGTGCCGGTACAGTCGATGCCTGTTTTCCATTCGGAGAATACGGCGCAGTTGGAGTAAAAGGTGATAATGCCGGGGGTGGCCAGCGCCAGGGCAAACTGTACGATAACCATGGCTGCGGTAAACAGGACGGCCTGTCCGGAGGCTGCGCTTCTCCATGCCACGATAATGGCGATGATGCAGATCAAAAGCCCCATCTGAACCGTTTTCTTTACGGACAGCTTTTTGGAAATGCCGTTGGCAAGCAGAGAGCCGATTACGGCGGCCACATTGGTAATGGTCAGGTAAAAAGCATACAGATCGCTGCGCCCCAGGCTCATTTCAAACAGGTACACGCCCATGTATGAGAATACGAAAAGGGAAAGCTGGGTTCCTGTGTTGATGAGGATTACCCAGAGAATCTGCGCGTTGGATTTGATCACGGTGATGATATCCATAAGGGAAATCCGGTTCGCTTTTTTCTTTTCCGATTTCTCTGACATTGCACTAAGCTCCGACCTGGTAGGCTCATAGCCCTCCGTCAGTTTAAAATGGATATAATAACCGGGCAGTGTCAGAGCGCCCATAATGGTGGCCGCCATGGCATAGGCGAACACCTGATTGGTAAACAGACCGATTAAAAAGACCGCGATATAGGATACCACGATGCCGCAGGCCTTGTTCCAGGCGTTTCTGGTTCCCGACAGGTGCGCCCGTTCCGCCTCCGTGGATGCGCAGACGCCGATCAGGGAAATATTGGCGCACCAGGCGAAATTAAAGAAGATAATGTAGATTCCAAAAAAGATACAGGTGGCCGCTACCGCGGCCGTGGCGCTGAAGCCATAGCTGTACAGGGTGGGGGCGAACCACTGGAAGGCATGGGAGATGACAATCAGCGGCGCCATAATCAGCAGCATGCTGCGGTACCTGCCCCATTTTCCCGGTTTCATGGCGTCGATTAAAGCGCCCCATAAGAAGGACATGATAAAGTCGAATACATTGATAATGGTATTCATAACGCCGACAGCGGCTAAGGGCAGGGCAACCACCGTGGTTAAAAAATAAGTCCAGTAGTAGGTCTTAAAGCTGACAGACAGGGAGTAAAGAAAATCTCCCACGCCGAACCAGGTTTTTAAGGCGCTGCTCAACGGTTTTTTTGACATATGACTCCTCCTCTGACGTTTGCGGGTTTTATGGAAAACCCGATGCGGTGAAAGTGTTTTGGCGGATTTGCTATTTTTCACAACCCCTTTTTGCGAAACAAACGGCCATGACTGCTTTCATAAAAAAACTACAACATACATGTTTCCTGATATTCCGGCCAGAATAATCTTATACCCTGTATTTTATAGGCTGGCATAAGATTTTGCACCGGTAAAATGCCCAACGCTTTTTTGCCGCGTTTTAGAAATTTTTCATTATGGTTTTTTTACAATTCGTGCCCTGCCGTGTTCGTAAAAAAAATATAATGACACCCGGGTGTTCCCGATATAAAATAAGAGAATGACAGATGTCGGAGTATGTCGGAAAATGGAGGCGGCTTATGGAACTCCCTTTGTATGTGCTTCAGGAAGAACTGCAGAAAAATTTTACATTATCGGGACAGTTTTCCCGGCCTGGCCATATGTGTCATACGCTGCGTCTGTACGGAGCCGGCACTGCTCTGAAGGAGCATGTGCTTTATGCCGTACTGGAAGGCCAGCTCGATCTATTTCAGGCTGAGGCGCAAAAGCAGGAGGCTGGAACCTATTATCCTTATGTGGTATTTTCCGATTGCCTTCGCGCGGATGTGCCCGTGCAGGAGGTGGTGTGCGTATCCGGACGGAATGGCTGGCAGGACGGGTTTAATTTTCTGATGGAATTCATGGAAAATCTTGAGCGCTGGGACGGGAAGCTGAAACAGCTGTCAGACCGGAAAGCGGATTATCATGAATATTTCCGGATCAGCTTTCCGATTATCGGGAACCCGTTGATTTTATATGACCATAATTTCATCATTATCGCGGATTCCAGAGGGCTCCATCCGATGCCGGACGATACCGACTGGATAAATCTGACGGCGGCGGGCTATTGGATTCCGGAGGTGCGCACTACGGCGATCCGGGATATGGGAGACTATCATTTTCCGCCTAATCAAGCCACCTATTATGACAGCAACTCTTTTTTCCACAATTTTGTCATTATGAATCTGAGAAATGGCGACAATCCTTCTACGTTTCTGGGGACAATCTGCGTCCACGAAATTTTTCAGCCGATTACGCCGGGAGGGCTTTTTCTGATTAATTATATGGGGCTGTCCCTGATCGAGCGGATGGATCAAGAGGTGGCGGCGGCCCGTAAGACGAAGGACGCCATAGACCGTTTTTTAATTTCTGCTTTGCAGGGAGAGCATTTCAGCAGCGCTTATATCAGGCAGCGCCTGCAGATGATCGGGTGGGAGGAGGACTGTGAATACCGGGTCATTATGTTTTCGGAAAAGCATGATTTTATGAGCGGAACCTATTTTCCCAAGCGGATGCAGCATATTTTCCAGAACTGCCGCTCCGTAGTGATCGATAATTACCTGATCTCGGTCGTATGCCTGAAAGCTGGGCTGAAGCTGCAGGATTTTACGGAATTTGTGACCATTATGCGGGATTCGATTTTGAAATGCGGTATCAGCAGCTCTATTTATACGTTTTCGGAGATCGGCTTTGGGTATCAGCAGGCGATGATGGCGCTGCGGATCGGGAACAGCATAAAGCCGACGATATGGATGTACCGTTTCGAGGATTACGCCGTCCAGCTATTTTTGCTGGAGGCCATGAACCAGCATTCTTATAAAATGATCTGCCATCCGGCAGTGCTGAAGCTGGATGAGGAAGACAGGCTGACGGGAAATTGTTATATCAATACGCTGGAGGCTTATCTGACCAGCGAGAAGAATGTGGGGAAAATCGCGGAAAAATTATTTATCCACCGCAATACGCTGATGTACCGGCTGGATAAAATCGTGACGCTTACGGGGCTTGATTATGATAATCTGGCGGAAATGGAATATGTGCTGCTTTCCATTTATGTGCTCCGGCTGGTCAAAAAGGGGCACAGCGGCATGCCCTCATTTTTGCCGGCCACCAGGCAGTGGGAGAGTTTTGAGGAAAGGAAGGATTGAGGATGGGAAGGTTTTCTTTTCGGGAGTTTATACGGGATAAAAGTGTCAGGGCAGGCTTGATTGCCTGCGGAGCGGGGATTCTGATCGCCTTTTTGGGCTCCGTATGTATCAGCGGCCAGACCCTGCGCATGATTGCGATGACACTGGGGGGCTGTATCTCCCTGACGGGCGTCAGCCAGATTACCCGTTATATATCGGAGCATAGAGAGTGATGGGTTCACTTACCATGCGTTGAAACTGCCTGAAAAAACCCGGGCTGTGATTTTGACGTTTCACAGCCCGGGTTTTTGGTGATAGGTGTTTACTTCCGGATTCCTTTCACAACCTCATCCGGAATTTCAAATTCCACGCAGCCCATGTACATAGGAGCCACATCGCCTTCGTTGAAGCTGATGACGATATTGTTATCAGCGTTCACGTAGAAGGAGGTTTCGTCGGTAATCTGTTTAAAGTTCCATTCCTCAATCTCATCATCCAGCCAGTAATAGACATTCTCATCCGCATCCATCCGTTCCTGCATCTGTTTCTTGATGCTTTCGCTGATGGGGGTGATATAATCCGCGCCCTCCGTAAACAGGTCAGTAAGGGCCAGCCGTTCGCCGGTCTCTAAGTCGATGGTGTAGAAATAATCCCATTCCGCGCCGCTTCCCGATGCCTGGTAGCAGATTAGCTTTAAGGTAAAGTAATCTTCGCTGGTGTTCAGGATTTCATGCTTGATCATAATATCCTGGTAGCCTTCCTGGTCTTTGGCGTTTTCCTCAAACTCGGCGATGATCTGGTCGGTGATCGCCTGGATTTCGGCGTTGATTTCGTCGGTGGTTTTCTTTAAGTTTTCCTGTACCGCATTGCTGTTTTCTGCGCTGCTATTTCCGGCGGTTCCTGTTTCTACGCTGTCAGTCTGGCCAGGTCCGTTTGTCTGATTGGCCGCGCCGGCCTGATCGGAACCCTTTTCCTGATCCGATACAAGCGTCTGGTTCGGCACCAGCTCGGGAACATCCACATCGGCGCGGTGCCTGTCATCTTCATACTGATAATCCCGGAAGGTCACTACCTCCACCAGTCCGCCCACGATCGGCAGCCTGCTCATGGCGTAGGCAGCGTCTTTTGAGACGTTCGGCAGGAGGACAAAGGCTGCCGCTGCCGCCGCCGCTGTCAGGCCGACTTTGAGCGCGAGCGGTTTTTTCCGTTTGGCTGGATTCTGCAGCGGCTGTGTCTGCTGTGTTTCCTGCGGCTGTATTGCTTCCTGAGATTGCTGTGTCTGCTGTGCCTGCAGTTTTTCCAGTTTTGCTTCATCGATTCTCTTTTTCATCTGTTCCACCTGCCTTTCTGACATATTGATTTGTTCATATTGTTTTTTCAATTGTTCCAGCTTTTCCCGGTCCTTTCGGTTTTCATCCATGTTTAATCTCCTTTCTGCTTATGCAAGAGATGTGTTCCATATTATTGAAACGATGAGCGCTCAGTATCGTTTTGCAGCCTGTTAGTTTCAGTTTGGCAGAATCATACCGGCTGTCTGTCAAGTTCAATCAGCAGGATAATTCCAGCCGCATCTTCTTCAATCCCCGGTAAAGCCTGCTCTTTACCGTATTCACATTCTCCTCCTGGACATTTGCGATCTGTTCCAGTGTCAGATCCTCGAAATACCGCAGGACAATAACGGTTCTCACTTCCTGGGGCAGAGCATCCAGCGCCCGCATCAGATCCACATCCTGGTAAATATCCTCTTTTCCGGCGGCCTTTCCGGTCATTTCCTCCGGCGGGGTGAAAACCTCTTTTACACCCGGATTGCTTTTCAGGAATCTGAAAATTTCATTCAGCATAATGCGGTAAATCCAGGTTGCCGCATAGGCTTTTTGCTTCAGTGAATCACTGTGCAGGATCGCTTTGTACGCGCCGTTCTGGACGATATCGCCGGCGTCGGCTTCGTTGTGTACATAGCTGTAAGCAAGACGGTAGTAGTTATTATATTTTTCCAGCAGAATCTGTTCTACCAGTTGTTCTTTGTCATTGTCTGTCAAACCAGCCAAAGCGTTCCGCCTCCTTTCTTTTTCTTTCTTTTCTTTTTTGTTCCCAATGTGTTCCCGGAATTCTGTGGCGCCTGGTTTTGCGGGATTCCGGAAGCGTCTCTTAGTGTTGTTGTTTGCTTTTCTGATGATTAGACCCCAGGCAGGGTGAAAAAGTTTCATGGGAAATGAAAAGAATTTTGCAGTGTAAAATTTTATGTCTCCTAATATTTGCGCAAAAAAACCAGGCGCATCCCACGGTCTGACTGACAGTGGCCTGCGCCTTCATTATTATTTCTTTCTTCTGATGTCATATACGGCAAATGACCTATGTTATACGGAAATATCGATGGAAACACTTTCCATCGCCACGACTCCCGCATCAGCGGAGACTGTGGGTGCGGAAACAGCCGGAGCGGATGCGGCTGCTGTGGCAGCGTCTGCCGGAATGGCTGCCGAGGCGGTCGGTGCCGGTGACGCGCCGGACAGAGAGGAGGCCATATCGGAAAATGTATCTGCCGTGGCGTTTTTCCGGTCTTCCTCCTGCTCCTTCGCGGCATAATTTCGTTCTTCCCGTTTCCGTTTTTTCCGCCGGGTGGACAGCTCCTTGCGGATTTCCTCTTCCTTTTGCTCTTCCATCTTTTTGGCGGCTTTTTCCCGTTCACGTTCCAACATTTCTTCTTTATTCAGATTCTTCAGCTTTTTCTGGATCCGCTTCATCAGCTTTTCCATCCGCTGAATCATCCGGCGGATTTTTTTCTGATCCTTTTTATCCGCATCGGCCAGAGACATTTTCAGATTGAGCAGCGCCCGCGTTGCCCGGGAGGAGACCTGCAGGATGTCTACTTTTGTCTCTGCGTGCGCCAGCTGGCCGGCCAGCTGTCCCACTGAGTCGTCAGGCGCCGAAGACTTGATCGGTCCGCCGGGTGAGGAGGAAGACTGCGGGCCGTTATTCTCCGGCAGCTTCCAAAAATCAAAATCTGTGGTATCCAAAGAGCTGAGCAGCGTATCAAAATCCGCGCCTGTCTCTAATCCGATGGGTTCTGTGTTTGTGGGTTCCGTTTCGGTGGCTTCTACCGATGCCTGCCTGCCGTCCTGTTCCCTCAGGGCAGCCTGATACCTGGCGCTGCCCATATCCGCCTGCCAGTTTCTCGCTGTGACTTTCATAGACATCCCCTCTCTATACATAGTTACGCAGCGCCCCTCCCGGGGCTTTGCGGTACGGTCCGTTGCTGTTTTTTATCAGTCATTTGATACTGCTTTTGAAATGATATCAATTGCATATCCATAATATATTATCGGCTTTATTATGAAGGAAGGATATGGCAGAGGGGGAAATAAAGAAAAAATTAAGGTTTTGCGGTATGAAGAGTGTGGCCTGAAGAAAAAAAATATGGAAAATAGATAGAAAATTTAGGAGTATATCACAAAGAAATTTGAAAAGGCTTGCGCGGATTGACAAATTATGGATTATATTGTATACTGTTTATAAGTGTATTAGAAAAAATAATACACTTTTCTATTTATTAAGAGATGTATAGCGATTCGGCTAAAGAGTGTTAGCGTATGCGGAAGCAGATTTTATTATTTGCAGAATCTTTGCTTCCGCATGCATTTTTTATAACGGTTTTTATCATTGTTTTTCTGCTTTGACTTATGGAGAACCGGCCAGGTGAAGCGATCTGGCATATGGGGAGGGCGGCGAATGCGAAAATGGGGTTATATTTTTGGCGTCAGTGTAATATTGTTATTGGGCGGGTGCGGGCGGTCCATGGGGGAGGAGCAGGTCGAAAAAATCACGCAGGTCTCTGATGCGGAAACGGAGGTTTTGCACGGAGCCGGATGGAGTGGGATTGATTTCTGTATTATGGAGAGCGGCATGCTCTATGTGAAGGATGGGCAGATGCGGTATTATGATTTTGCGGGTAACGACAGCTATGTGCTGTGTACAAAACTAAACTGCAGCCATAGGGATGAGGCATGCAGCGCATATGTGCCGTTGATAGATATGGAGGGATTGGCTTATTACAGGGAACATGTATATTATTTTTGGCATGACAGGGAAAAAGGGCATATTGAACTGGTCCGTATGGAGCTTTCAGGAGAGAATAAGGAAACCGTATGGAGCCAGTCTGTGGGAGAATACGCGACGGGCTCCTGGGTTATTTCAGGCGTACCGCATAATGTATATTATTCAGGCGGAGCGGTCTGGTTCGTCCTCTCGTATTGTTATATAGACGAAAGAAACAGCGGCAGGACTACATCCGATGTCTGTGCCGTGATAGATCTGGACAACGGCGTTTATACCGCCATCAGTGAGACGGCGGCGGATGAGACTGTCGAATATAACACTATTTCAGGAAGAGACGCTGTTTGGACAAGAAGGCGTAATCGGATAAAGATGCTGTCAGAGGACGAGTTTTTAAAAAAGTGGGAAGCCGGGGAGTTTTCCGGACAGATTTCGGACGTCTCTGACCCTTATGGGGAATACTATATAGGATGGTATGAAAGGAATAAGGAACCGGAGTATACATATTATTGCTATAATTTAGATACTGGCAGGAGCCGGGAACTGGAGACGAGGGATGCATGCCGGATACTGGATGACGAGGGAGCGGTTTTGGCATATTGTCCGGATTACATATTTTTAGGCCGTTATCAGGGGAAATGGCTGTATGAGCTTGTGGATTATGAAAGAAATGACCGCGTATATCTCTGGGATGCTGACACCGGGGAAAAAACCGGGCTATTGGAACTGGAAAATGGCGGCATTATCGGCAGGACATATGGGATGATCGACTATGGTATTTTCGACAACAGCTGTTTTCTGTACGGTTTATTTCAGGATGAACAGTCAAAAATAACGATCTACAGGTATGATCTGAAAACAGGAGATTCGAAAAAGCTGTTTGAAGATGTGCGGAATATCACCTTTCGGATTATAGGGGATACGCCGGAATATTTTATCGGAAATGTATATGATCAGCAGAATACGGCGAACGTAAAAACGTATATGATCAGAAAAGAGGATTATTTTGCCGGAAATATGGATCAGACCATCAGAATCAGGCCGTAGGGAGAACGTTATGGAGCTTATGGTAAAAGGTCTGAAAAAGGCATATGGAAAAATGGAAGCATTAAAGGGGATCAGCTTTTCTGTGAAAGAAGGAATTTATGGCCTGCTGGGTCCGAACGGGGCTGGCAAAAGCACGCTGATCGGCATCCTGACAGGGAATCTTAAGGCAGATGAAGGAGCCGTATACTGGAATGGGAAAAATATTGTATCTGACAGGGAGGCTTATTTAAAGGAACTGGGTTATGTACCCCAACAGCAGGCATTGTATCCGGCGTTTACCGTGAAAAAATATTTGTCTTATATTGCTGCGCTGAAGGACATGGACAGGGAATATGCCAGGGAACGCATGTGCGCCGTGTTGGAAACGATGGAGCTTGCGGCGGTCTCGGACGCAAAAATTAAGACGCTGTCCGGGGGAATGAAACAGCGTTTGATGATCGCGCAGGCGCTGCTGGATGACCCGCCGCTTCTTATTCTGGATGAGCCGACCGTAGGGCTTGATCCAAAACAACGAATTAATATAAGAGATTATCTTTATGGGCTGTCTGAAAGAAAAGTGATTTTAATAGCCACTCATATTGTCTCTGATTTGGAATATGTGGCTAAAAAGATTGTGCTGATGAATAAAGGCGAGGTGGTACGGATGGCGGATTCGGGAGAGGGGCAGTATGGGGAAATGGCAGCTTCCTCCGGCGCTATAAACAAGAAATATCCTCAGGCTTCGGAACTGGAACAGGTTTACCTTTATTATTTTGGAGAGAATGGGCAATGAAGGACATGCTTTATTATGAGGCCTGCAAATTATGGCATCAGACAGGCGTGCGCTTATTCCTTCTTGTTTTGTTCGCGCTTCGCGTTTTTCAGCTTTATTGCGATGTGGCCTGTGATAATGAACAGGGATTTTCTATGTCGGATCTGGCCGCGGTTCATGGACAATTGGGTGCGGATTTGGATATGGAGGAAAAAAGCGGCGCATCTTTTGGAACTGGAGTCGGAGGGTTTTACGTCAGAGGGGCGGGATGCAGGGAAGCGAAACGCTTTGGACAGGGTTTGCAGGGATTTTGAACAGATCAGTGGATACTCGGATTATTTAAGGCAGATTGGCAGGCAGGCAGAAAGGATGCAGGCCGTCTCTTTTCTTGGTGGAGCGGATTCTTATGCCTGTCAAAGCATCGCGAAAACAGCTCATGTTTATGAAAAACTGGAAAATACCCGCCCCTGTTTTTTGTTTTTAGATGGAATTAGGCTTGTTACGGATGATAGGCTTTGTTATTTGTTGTGTATAGCCTGTGTGGTGGTATTCTGTATGGGCATCTGCCTTTACGACTTCGAATATGGCATGGCAGGTCTGATTAATACCACGAAAAGGGGAAACAGGCAATATGTCGCCGGTAAATGTCTGATGATTGTCTTCAGTGTTGCGGCACTGCAGTTATTATATGATATTCCTGCTTTTGGAGTTGGATGTTTTCTTTCCGGCGGAAGAATCTTTGAAGTACCGGTTCAGTCAATTCCGGGATATCTTGCGAGTCCGTTTTCTGTTTCCGTAGGGCAGTATTTGATTTTATCTTTTGCCGTAAGGCTGTTTGGGCTGTTGCTGATTGGAGCGGTTACCTGTGTGGTGTGTTTCCTGTGCGGAAGCTTGGTATCTGGGGTTTTGGCCGTGGTTGTTTTTGGAGGCGCGGAATATCTGTGTAAGAGTAGGATTGATCTTCATTCCAGGTGGTCGCTGCTGAGACAGGTGAATATCGTCTCTTTTTTTGACACATCTATTTTCCGTGATTATGAGCATGTCAATATTTGCGGCATTCCGGTGTCTGCCATGAGCATGAATTTGCTGGCTGGCTTTTGTTTGCTGGTGGTGTGCGCATCTGTCATTATTAATCTGCATAGGGGCGGGTATGCCGTGGGAGAGAAAAAGGGGCCTTTTTCGCGTCTGACTGAAAAAAGAGGCAGTTTTGGCCTGTTTCTCTATGGGTTGTTTTCCTGCGAATTGTATAAAGGATTCATTATCTGCAGAGGGCTGCAGTTGCTGGTATTTTTCTGTGTGGTTCAAATGGTTACTTATGGCGGAAAAATGCACTATGCGGATGGGGAGGAATATTATTATCGTAATTATTCCGTAAAGCTGGAAGGCAGGCCAAATGATGAGAAAAAAAGATATATTGAAGCAGAACGGCAGCATCTGGAGGATAGAAGGAAAAAGCAGGCTGATTATTACGGGCGATATGCAAATGGCGAAATTGGAAAAAGTGAGCTGGATGCTTATATCGAGTTTTATGTGGTTCCTCAGGAGCAGGATGACGGATTGCGGCGGGCTGAAAACCAGTTTGAGCAGCTGGAAGCTTTGCTGGCCGATGGAGAAGAAGTTTCTTATGTTTATTTGACTCCCTGGTCTGCCCTGTGCGGGCCGGATACTTATATGGAGGATATGGCAGATATAGCCAAAATGATTATCTGTATTGTTGTTTTTTTAGCCGTATATTTACCGGTCGAACAAAGAAGCCGTATGTGTGTGCTGATGAATACATTTTGCAAAGGCAGGAAAACATTGCTGGCGAAAAAGTATCAGATTTGTGCCTTGTTTTGTTTTTTGGTATTGATGATTACGATTGTGACAAAATATTTTGCTGTTTTTTCCAATTATCCGGCGATAGACTGGAATGTGACGGCACGGAGTATTTTGTTTTTGCCGGAAATGCCGTTTACACTTTCTGCCGGAGTATATTTACTTTTTGTACAGGGAAGCAAATATATAGTGTTAGCAGGGGGAACCTGCCTGATTTTAAAATGGTATGAGGGGATTATGCGGCCATAAGAAAGACAGTTAGCGGCTTGATAATATTAAAGCTGCCAACTGTTTTTCTGTGTTAAATTATATTATTTTTTCTGATCGGGGCAAATTCACCGTCGTTACACCAGCTGAAAATACATCAGCATCCCATTATAAATCCCTCTGGCAAAGCTGCGGGGATCGTTGGACAGAAGCTCAGCGTCCACAGGATTGGTCAGATAGCCCATCTCCACCAGCAGGGATGGCATCATGGTGTGGCGCAGTACATAAAGGCCGGGATTTACGCGCATGCCCCGGTTGGGCAGGCCGGTGGCCCGGTTGAGGCCGGTCAGGATATTTTCGCCGAGAGGCCAGGCCGGGCTGGATTCGCTGTATACATAGACCTCGCTGCCGCTGGCCTCGGTGTTTTCGCTGGAATTGCAGTGGAGGCTGATAAAATAATCGGCGCCCCAGCTGTTGGCGGCGTCCACCCGGGCGGCCAGACTGGAGGTGTTGGAGGTCCCCAGCTGTTCCGTAGGGCTGTTGCGGGACAGGCGCACTTCAAAAAAAGGGTTGGATTCCAGCATTGCGGCCAGCTCCACGCCTACCGTATAGGTGACATCCTGCTCCCGCACGCCGTTGGCTTCCGCGCCGGCATTGGGGTTCTGGGGGTTATGCCCCTGGTCGATAAAAATTTTCATAGGCTGTTGTTCCCATATTTTGCTTGGTATATGATATGCGGAAGAAATGAACAGGTGATAAGTATATGAGAACCTTTTGACTTCTCGGAACGGATATATTATACTATAAAATATCATTAGCGGAAACTGGAGGAATTTATGAATAAAGGACCTTATTATATTACAACGGCGATCACCTATACGTCCGGTAAGCCCCATATCGGAAATACTTATGAGATCATCCTGGCAGACGCCATCGCCCGTTATAAAAGGGCGCAGGGGTACGACGTGTTTTTCCAGACAGGTACCGACGAGCACGGACAGAAGATCGAGGAGAAAGCGGAAGCTGCAGGCGTTACACCGAAGGAATTTGTGGACGGAGTGGCGGCTCAGATTAAGGAAATCTGGGACTTGATGGAGACGTCTTACGATAAGTTTATCCGTACCACCGACCCTGACCATGAAAAGCAGGTGCAGAAAATTTTTAAAAAGCTGTACGACCAGGGCGACATCTATGAGGGTTATTATGAAGGGCTTTATTGTACGCCCTGCGAGTCCTTCTTTACCGAGTCCCAGCTGGTGGACGGCAAGTGTCCGGACTGCGGCAGGGAAGTAAAGCCTGCGAAGGAAGCAGCCTATTTTTTCCGGATGAGCAAATATGCCCAGCGGCTGATCGACCATATCAACGCCCATCCGGAGTTTATCCAGCCCGTTTCCCGGAAAAACGAGATGATGAACAATTTCCTTCTTCCGGGGCTGCAGGATCTGTGTGTGTCCAGAACCTCTTTCCAGTGGGGCATTCCGGTGGATTTTGACCCAAAGCATGTGGTTTATGTGTGGCTGGATGCTCTGACCAATTACATCACCGGTATCGGCTATGAGTGCGGAGGGGATTCCACGGAGCAGTTTAAAGCGCTGTGGCCTGCGGACCTGCATCTGATCGGGAAGGATATTATCCGGTTCCATACGATTTACTGGCCGATTTTCCTGATGGCACTGGATCTGCCGCTGCCGAAGCAGGTATTCGGACATCCCTGGCTTCTGCAGGGGGACGGCAAGATGAGCAAGTCAAAAGGGAATGTGCTGTATGCGGACACATTGGTGGACTTTTTCGGTGTAGACGCAGTGCGCTATTTTGTCCTCCATGAGATGCCTTTTGAGAATGACGGCGTGATTTCCTGGGAGCTGATGGTGGAGCGGATGAATTCCGACCTGGCCAATACGCTGGGCAACCTGGTAAACCGCACGATTTCCATGTCCAATAAATATTTCGGCGGCGTGGTGAACAATTCCGGCGTGGCCGAGGCGGTGGATGAGGAGCTGAAAGCCTGCGCCCTGGAAACGGTGAAAGCCGTGGATGGGAAAATGGAGAAGCTGCGTGTGGCGGATGCCATGACGGAGATTTTCAATCTGTTTAAGCGGTGCAACAAATATATCGACGAGACCATGCCCTGGGCGCTGGCGAAGGAAGAAGCCACGAAGCCCAGGCTGGAGACGGTTCTCTACAATCTGGTGGAGAGCATCTGCATCGGCGCAAGCCTGCTGGACTCCTTTATGCATGGAACCACAGAGCGGATTCTCGGCCAGTTAAACGGAAGACTGCGAAGCCTGGATGAGATGACGGAATTCGGTCTCTATCCTTCCGGTACAAAGGTGACGGAGAAGCCGGTGATTCTCTTTGCCCGGATGGATATCAAAGAGGTGATGGAAAAGGTAGAGGCCATGCAGGCGGCAGAGGCCGGGGACGGCGGGCAGTATCCCGTAATCGAGGCGAAGCCGGAAATCACCATAGACGACGTGGACAAGATCCAGCTGCTGGTCGGTGAGGTGTTAAGCTGCGAGCCGGTGAAAAAAGCGAAGAAGCTTCTCGTAATGCAGGTACGGGTCGGCGCCCAGGTGCGTCAGATCGTGTCCGGAATCGCCAAATATTATAAGCCGGAGGAAATGGTGGGCAAGAAGGTCGTGGTTGTGGCAAATTTAAAGCCGGCCAAGCTGTGCGGTATGCTGTCGGAAGGAATGCTGCTGGCAGCAGGAGACGACGCAGACCATCTGGCCATGGTGACGGTGGACCGGGATATGGTCAGCGGTTCGACGGTATCGTAAAAGTTGAGAGAAAATATGAAAGCAATATTTGACAGCCATGCCCATTATGACGACGAAGCTTTTGACAGTGACAGGGAGAGCCTGCTTTCTTCTATGGAAGAAAAGGGTGTAGGGCGTATTGTGAATGTAGGCGCCAGTCTGTCGACGACGAAACAGACATTGGAGCTGACACAGAAATATCCCTTTGTGTACGGCGCTGCCGGCGTCCATCCTGACGAAACCGGAGAGCTGAATGAAGAAAATTTCCGGTGGCTGGAATGGGCGGCCGGACAGGAAAAGATGGTGGCCGTGGGAGAGATCGGCCTGGACTATTACTGGGACAACACGCCCCGGGAAGTGCAGAAGCAGTGGTTCAGGCGGCAGCTTGAGCTGGCCTGGAAGCTTGACAAGCCGGTCATTATCCACAGCCGGGAGGCGGCGAAGGATACGCTGGATATCATCAGGGAGGAAGGCGGCAGGGATCATGTTATGGTGATTCACTGCTTCTCCTACGGTGTGGAGCTGGCCAGGGAATATCTGGATATGGGACATTATCTGGGGATCGGCGGCGTGCTGACCTTTAAGAATGCGAAAAAGCTGAAAGAGGTGGCGGATTTTGCCCCGTTGGACAGGATTCTGTTAGAGACAGACTGTCCGTATCTGGCGCCGGTTCCTTTTCGGGGAAAACGGAATGATTCCACAAAGCTGAGCCATGTGGCGGAGGAATTGGCGGCAGTTAAAGGGGTGGATGCAGACCGGGTTTTGGAAGTTACATGGGAGAATGCCTGCAGATTTTACAGAATATGAGCGAATAGGGGCTGGCAAGAGAAGGAAGTTGTTTGATAAATCATGACAGGAACAAAGGAATAGTATGGCCGATTTAGGAAACCCGCAGAATACCATTGAAATATTAAAAAAATATGAGTTTTCTTTCCAGAAAAAATACGGGCAGAATTTCCTGATCGACACCCATGTGCTGGACAAAATTATTAGAGCGGCGGAAATCAGTTCGGATGATTTTGTGCTGGAAATCGGGCCCGGCATCGGCACGATGACCCAGTATCTGGCGGAGGCGGCCAGGGAGGTGGCCGTGGTGGAGATCGACGATAAACTGATTCCGATTCTGGAGGAGACATTAAAGGAATATGAGAATGTCACGATTATCCATGGGGATATCCTGAAGGTGGATATCGAAGGGCTGGTACAAGAGAAAAATCAGGGCAGGCCCGTAAAGGTAGTTGCCAATCTTCCTTATTATATTACGACACCGATTATTATGGGACTGCTGGAAGGCAGCGCGCCTGTGGACAGCATCACCGTTATGGTGCAGAAAGAGGTGGCGGATCGGATGAAGGTAGGCCCCGGTACAAAAGATTATGGGGCGCTGTCCTTGGCTGTCCAGTATTATGCACGGCCTGAAATCGTGGCAAACGTCCCTCCTAACTGTTTTATTCCCCGCCCCAAGGTAGGCTCTGCGGTTATCCGTCTGACCCGCCACCAGACTCCGCCTGTTCAGGTTCAGGATGAAGACTTTCTGTTCCGTATCATCCGGGCGTCTTTCAACCAGAGGAGAAAAACGCTGGTAAACAGCCTGAACAATTCCCCGGAACTGCAGCTGACAAAAGAACAGGTCACGAAAGCGCTGGAACAGATGGGACTGCCTGCGGCGGTCAGGGGGGAGACACTGACGCTGGAGCAGTTCGCGGAACTGACCGAGCTGCTTCAGTAGATGATTGCAGTTGATGAATCTGGCAGGAGAAGTGAGTCCATGTGTACAAAGAATGAACTGAAACATATTGTAAGTGAATTGGTGAAAGTATATCAATCGGTCTATGGGGATCAGATCGTGAAAATTGTATTATATGGTTCTTATGCCCGCGGGAATTATGACAGCGAGTCAGATGTGGATATGGTTGCGCTGGTTCGCGGTGACAGAGAGGTATTGCAGGAGCAGTTAAAACAAGTCTGGGATGTATCTTCTGAACTGGAGATAGAGTTTGGGACAATTCTATCGCCGGCTGTTATTCCTTATGAAGAATATGAACAATTTGTTGATATCTTGCCATATTATAAGAATATTGCTGAGGAAGGGGTTGTGATTGTTGCCTGATCATAAGATGATGTTAATGACACACAGGCTTGGCTCAGCCAAAGAAAAACTGGAATCTGCAAAATTACTTTTAGATAATGGAAAGTTAAAAGATTCCATAGGACGTTCTTATTATGCGATGTTTACTAGTGTAAGAGCATTGCTGGCACGGGATGGCGTGGATTTTTCCAAGCATGCGGGGGTGATTTCCTATTTTCAGAAAGAATATATCAAGACGGGTGTATTGGAGGTGAAATATTCCAAATATATCAGTCAGGCATTTCAAATTAGAAATAACACTGATTATGCGGATTTTTATATAGTGTCTAAATCAGATGCGGAAGAACAGTATAAAAGAGCAGAAGCGTTTTACGAGGTAATTAGGAGATATCTTTTAGATCAGTAAAGTCAAAGGTTATATAAATGAAAAGTGATTTTTAAGTAACTTGTGCACAAATGCACAGGTTATTTTTTTGCGCTTGTATTTTGATGCCGTTGTGGAAATCCTTTGATTTTTTTATACTGTATACAGTTCAGTTAAGCGCGTTTATCGGAATAGGTATGAGGGAAAGATTTATGTAACAGAGCATAAGTATGCGTATGAAAAGTAGATTTGAAAGCAAACTTTCAAATCCACCTGGATGACGCGGCAAACTGCGTCAGGAAAGAGGAAAAGATGAAGCAAAATAAAATGTATCTGCATTGCGGGATCGGGGCTTTATTATTTTTATTGATTATGTTTTTCCTTCCGGCCGGGAATGGCCTTACGGCGGATGGCGTACACCTTCTGGCGGTTCTGGTTCCTGTTTTGTATCTTTGGATCACGGTAGGAACCGACTGGGTCAGCCTTCTGGCACTGGGGGCTCTTGTTATGACAGGGGTTATGGCAAATGAAAAAAATTATTATGCCGGTGTATATTCCGGTTCTATGGGGAATTTTATCATTATCACGGTAATATCCTGTATGGCGCTCAGTGCGGTTCTGAGCCAGACCGGCGTGATTACGAAGATTGCCAACTGGTTTATCACCAGAAAATTTTGCCAGGGACATCCCTATACATTTTTGGCCATGTTCATTCTGTCGTTTTTTGTAATCGGCACATTTATGGAGGCCACGGCAGTTACGATTATGTATATTAATCTGGCTGTGGAAATTTGTAATAAACTGGGCTATAAAAAAGGGGACAAATTCTATACGGTGATGATGTGCGGCATTTACTGGGGCAACGCAGTGGTAAGCGCGGGCTCTCCGATCTCCCATGTGCTGCCGCTGCTGTTGATTGCCGCCGCAGCCCCGGCTCTGGGTGTGACGATTTCTTTTGGGCAATGGCTGATGGTGGGGATTCCTTTTGAAATTGTTTCTTATCTGCTGCTGATGCTGGTGGTCATCGTGTGGCTGTTCCCTCAGTTTGGAACCGCAATCTGGCCGGAAGCGGTGGGATATCTGAATAATATCGGCGCCTGTATTCCTCCGATTATCGCGCTTGCCCTTGTCTGTATCATACATGTGAACGGAAAGCCGATTGCCCGGTTCCCGGAACTGGTAAAGACCGTACCGATGGGGCTGCTGATTTTTACCGCTACCGTAACGGTGTATGGTGCGGCGATTAATCTGGACAGCTGCGGTATCAGCGCATGGATTTACAATCTGCTGTCGCCGGTATTGTCAGGCCTGCCCACGATTGCGGTTATGGCATTTTTGGTGCTGGGCGGTATGCTGATGACCCAGTTTACCTCGAATACGGTTTCCATGTATCTGTTTTATGCCATTACCATAGCATTGCTGGCTTCCAGTGAGACCAATATGCCTGCATTCGTGATACAAGGAGATCGTAGAACGATTGGGCATGATACTTACACCTTATATCTGTCAGAATCCGGCGTTTTCCTCCAGGGCAGGTCAGATATTTGAAAACTTTTTTCTGGATCTGCTAAAACGCAGGGTGCAGGATCAGATTTTGATCCGGCAGCAGATATTCATATTCGGGTGGGATATGGGCGATGTCTTTTCGGTTCTGGTGATTGACGGACGAGGGCAGTCTCAGGACAAACAGCAGTTCCTGATTAATTATTTTTGTGGGCTGGAGCATGACTGCCAGGCCTTTGAGAATGAAGGGCATATTACCTGCCTGCTTCATGTGGGCTCGGATAAAAGTAAAAGAATGTTTTCGGAGGAAGTGGACAGTCTGTCGAGGAAACTGGATTTACAGGGTGCTTTCAGTAAAAATTTTTCCGGTATCTGCAATATGGATATTTATTATGCACAGGCTGCGAGCATCCTCCGGTTTTGTGGCGGGAACGGTTCGGGCAAGCATTTGTTTTTGCAGGAGGATGTGGGCCTGTATGGAATATTGGAGGCCAGCTTAGAACGGCATGACGCTTGGAGCTTTGCCATCCGGATGTCCTGTTTCTTTATGAGTATGACCAGAAGAACGGGACGGAATATATGGAAACGCTGCTACAATATCTGTTAAACGACAGAAATGCCGTGAAAGCAGCAAAGGCGCTTTATATCCACCGAAATACGATGAATTACAGACTGGAACGGCTGCGGGAGCTGCTTTGCTATGATGAGGAGGATAGTGGCAGCAGGCTATTTGTGCTGATTTCGATTTTGCTGCTGCGGCAGCAGATGGAAGAAAAAATTATTCCGACTGTTCCATCTTAACCGCCCACAACGGCCCACCGCTGGCGGCCCCTTTCTTCAATTCTGACAGCAGCAGGTCTAGTTCCCATTCCTTTCGGCTGTTCTCATAGCTGTTAGGATCGGCGATCCGCACATTTCCGTCTTCCAGCAGCTTTGTGATCAGGATAAAGTGGCCATTGTTTGTCAATGTGCCTTTTCCCATCAGGGCGGCCAGGACATAACCGTCTTCCAGCAGCTGGGAAACATGTTCCCGGCTTCGGTCCGTTACGCTTTCCACGGTAAAACCGAAAGCAGTGAGAGCGTCGGGGATCAGGCTGTGGTAGGAACCGCTGTGAAGGGCATAGTAGCCGTTTTCCGCGGCCCAATCGGCCAGATCTACTGGCGTCATACCGCCGCCTTCGAGAGAAAAACTGGAAATCAGCATAGCCACTGCGGTAGGGCCGCAGCCATAACCTTCCAGAGGATCTTCTCCTCCATATAGATAATCACCCCAGCGCCGGTCTCCCTGGTTGTAGTACATCATTGGTCCCATAGCCGTATCCAGCATAACAAAGTAGATATCCTCCGGCGCGTCCTGTATTTCCAGGTCAGAGGAAACGCCCAGTTCATCAATGAAATCCAGGTGGTGAGGAGAATCTGCATTTCCCTCGGCGGCAGAAGCTTCTGCTGCGGGACCAGATGTTTTTTCTTCGGATAAAGCATCTGTTTTGGAGGTGGCGGTTTCATCGGCTGTGGCATCGCCGGTTTCTGTCTCGGTATCTGGGGATTCTGAAGATTCGCCAGCTTTTCCGCTGCCCCCCTGGGGCTCCTCAAGATGACCATTGCGGGCATAGCGGATGGAATTTTTAATATCCTCGGCAGTGACGGATCGAAAAAACGCAAAAAGGCTGACTACAGCAACCAGTGTAGTCAGCAAAATACTGCATATAATCAGTGCGTGAACCGGAGATAAATGAGATTTTTTTTTCATATTTACAGTATTTACCACAAAGCCTAAAATATGTCTTGTGAAATATTTTACAGTGCGGCAAGTTTTTTCATCACAGCCTGGGCGATACTGCCAAGAGGGGATTGGAGACAGACTGCCCCGATCTTATAAGCTTCCATAGGCATACCGTATACGACGCAGGTTTCCTTGTCCTGTCCGATTGTATAAGCCCCATTCCTGCGCATCCTGAGAAGTCCGGCGGCTCCGTCGGCTCCCATGCCGGTCAGGATAATGCCGATTGCCTTATCCCGTACATGAATGGCCATAGAATCAAAGAGCACATCTACGGAAGGACAGTGTCCGCTGACTCTTTCGCCCTCCACACAGTTCACAGCGTAACCGCCGCCGATCCGCACCACCCGCATCTGCATACCGCCGGGGGCCAGAAGAACCAGGCCGGGCAGGATACGGTCGCCGTTTTTCGCTTCCCGCACCTCCATTTTACACAGACGGTTCATCCGCTCCGCATACATGGCGGTAAAACCGGGAGGCATATGCTGGGTGACAACGATTCCAGGCATATTGGCCGGAAACTGCTGCAATACCTCTAATGTGGCCTCCGTTCCGCCGGTGGATGCGCCGATAGCGATGATCATCTGATTTGCCGTGGGCGAAAGAGCTTTGCCGGACAGAACCTTGGGCGTACCTGCGGCGCTGATTCCTGCGGCTGGGCGGGCAGGGGCGGAAGTACCCAGGTTGCTGCCCGGCGTTATCGGTCCGGGTGGCGCCAGCAGCTGGGGAATCCGGACTTTAGCCTTGGAACCGATCACCAGTTTATTCATCAGCGAAGTCAGGAAAAACTCTTTCCGGTTTGCGCTTGTCATGTCAGGCTTCTGGACAAAATCCACGGCTCCGGCGGAAAGGGCGTCAAATACTTTCAGATTCAGAGAAGAAACCAGAATAACCGGGATTGGATTTGTGGGCAGTAACTCCTTTAAAAATTCAAGACCCGACATTCCCGGCATTTCGATATCCAGCGTCAGGATGTCAGGTTTCAACAGCTGTATTTTTTGCTTAGCGTCAAAGGCGTTGACCGCATAGCCGACGATCTCGAAACGGGGATCCTTACTGATATTGCCGATCAGCCAGGCACGGTATACCGCTGAGTCGTCAACTATCATCAGTCTGATTTTATTATTCTGCATAAAATTGCCTCCTGCGCCGGAAGATCCGATATCCGTTAAGGCCTCATCGCTTTCTGGAAAATCGCCGGTGTAATATACTGATAAGGATTGTTCTCTTTGTTCAGATTTTCCGAATGGCCGATAAAAAGGTAGCCGCCGGGAACGGTCGCGCCGTGGAAACGGCGAACCAGGGCATCTTTGGTGGGCTGATCAAAATAAATCATTACATTACGACAGAAAATCAGATCAAAGGGCCGACGGAAACGAATCGGGTCCATCAGGTTAAAGGTTCTGAAAATAACGTTTTTCCGAACTTCCGGAGACAGATTGTAAGATCCGTCTTTATTTTTGATGAAATATTTGTTCTTCCAGGTTTTGGGCAGCTGTTCCAGACTGCTTTCCTGATAGACAGGATTTCTGGCTGTGTCCAGAACCTGCTGAGAGATATCAGTGGCCAGAATCCGGGTATCCCACTGAGAATACTGGGAGCCGAAATATTCCATCAGGTACATGGTGGTGGTGTAAGCCTCCTCACCGGAAGAACAGCCGGCGCTCCAGATCGAGAGGACACGATCGTGCGCGTGAGTTTTGGTAAAAGCGGGAAGAGCGGTATTGATCAGAAACTGAAAATGCGCTTCCTCCCGCATAAAATACGTATAATTGGTCGTCAGCTTATTAATCAGGAAAGTGACCATGCTCTGGTCCTTTCCTGATAAGATATCATCCACATACTGAGTGAAGCTGGTATATCCCTGAGCCTGAAGGCTGTGGGATAACCGGCTGGAGATCAACTGCTTTTTCTGGCTCAGATCGATTCCGTAATGGGACTGGATATAGGTATACAGCCGATGGAAATCGGCATCACTTAAGGTCATCATGATGGGCTGTCTCCTTTTATCAAGCGTTCTGTTATTTCCTAATTATATTGGCCGCTAGCCAGAGCTTTGTAATCAAAGGACATAAGAACCCTTCCGTCTTCTACGGTCACCATACCGTCCAGCAGCTTCTGACGGCGTTTGATCGGAATGGGATGAACCTGGTTCAGATCGATATCCATTACCTTCTGAACCGAATCTACTACGATTCCCAGCACGGTAGAATCTATGTTTAACATAATGATACAGGTTTTGTTTGTGTATTCCAGCTGAGGCATTCCCATGCACAGCCGGATATCCAGCGCCGGAAAAATCCTGCCCCTGACATTGATAACGCCCTTGATAAAAGATGGAACCAGAGGAATGGGCGTAATCGGATAATCGTTGATGATTTCGGTTACATATTCGGTGCTGAGAAACATAACCAGACCGCCGGATTCAAAGGTCAGGCAGCGTTCAATGGACTGTTTCCCTTCTGCTTCCTCAAAATCCTGTGCATTCTGAACGAGAGCTTCTTCTTGGTTTGACATAACTGGGTCCTCCGTTTAAATAGTTTCAATGGCGGCCATATAAAGGGTCAGAATATCCAGGATAATACTGATATTCCCGTCTCCCAATATGGTACAGCCGGTAATGCCGGCATTTTTCAGTCCAAATTCATTGAAGAATGAAGGGAGCGATTTTACTACAACCTGCTGTTCGTCGATCAGATCGTCTACAAACAGACAGTAGGAACGGTCGCTGGCTTCCACCCACAGCAGGATACCGTCTTCAATCGAGGTAATCTCCGTCTCCAAATTGTAGAACCGATGCAGACGGATAATCGGATAGAAGGTTCCCATCCGGTCGACCATCTCGTGTCCGCAGTCGTCCAGCACAACTTCTTCATTGCGTACTTTAAAGGACTGACGGATGTTGGAAATCGGGATGGTAAAGATGGAATTTCCTACCGTAACCTTCATACCGGTTACAATGGCCAGCGTCAGCGGAATGCTCATGGTGATTGTGGTTCCCACGCCCAGCTCGCTGGTCAGAGATACCGTGCCGCCCACCGCTTCGATGTTTTTCTTTACCACATCCATACCTACGCCACGGCCGGAATATTCGGTGACGGTTTGGTTGGTGGAAAAGCCGGGCAGCATAATCAGTCCCAATGCTTCTTTTTGAGAATATTCGTTTTCGGGTTTGGTCAGAAGTCCTTTTTCTCTCGCTTTGGCCAGCAGTTTGTTCGCGTCCATGCCGTAACCGTCATCGGAAATGGAGATTACAACTTCGCTGCTGCTGTGGGACGCGGACAGGATCACCTCGCCCTGGGGGTCTTTGCCGGCGGCGATACGTTCCTCGGCGGTTTCCTCGATGCCGTGGTCCATACTGTTACGCACGATATGCATAATGGGGTCCTGAATGCTGTCTATGATGGTTTTGTCTACCTCCGTGTTCTCTCCGATCACGGTCAGGCGGACGTCTTTGTTTAATTTCTGCCTCATATCCCGGACGATCCGGTTCATCTTCTGGAACACGCCGGAGATGGGAACCATCCGCAGGGACATGGAAATATCCTGGAGGTCGTCGGTCAGCTTGCGCAGCTGACGGGCCGACTGCATAAAGTTGTCATAGCTGTCCCGGGGAAGATGGGCAAGCTCCGGCGAGGCCGTCACCATCGATTCGGTGATCACGATCTCGCCTACGATATCTACCAGGCTGTCCAGCTTTGAAAGATTCACGCTGATCAGGCTCTGTTTCACCGGTGCGTGGGAAGCGGGCGCTGCGGCGCCGGATTCCTGTTTGGTCGAAGACGCGGCCGGGGTGGCAGGCGCCGAAGCCGGCTTTTCAGGCTGCGAGGCCGATGCTTCGGCCGCGGGAGCGGGCGTTTCGGCTGCACTGGCAGTCGGTTCAACCATCTCATATGAACGGATATGATTCTGGGTTTTTAAAATATCCTCCGCCATAGCCGTGCTTTCCTGGTCGTCAAATGCCAGGAAAAAGCCGCTGTCTATAATCGTCTGGCAGGTATCGGAATTCGTGTCCATATCGGCAGGGTAATAACGGAAATCGGCGCCGACTTCTTTCAGAGCGTTTACAATCATGTAAGCTCTCAGGTTTTCCATGCCCACGCCTTCCTCCAGAAAGATATGGATAAAGCAGGCGGCCTGGGGATCGTCAGGAAGCGCGGAACCGTCCTCCGCCGAAGTCTGTCCGGAAGTTCCGGCCTCCGGGGCTTTGTCACCGGCTGAATCGCCGGTCCCGCTGATTTTCGCGAGAAAGCCCTCGATCTCCGCCGTGAAGGCATCGATGTTTTCTGACAGAGGGGAGCCGCTTTCTACCTTGGCCACCTCTCCGCGCAGCTGGTCTTCCGAGCGGAACATCAGGTTAAACAGCTCTTTTCTGTGCTCATGAGCCAGAGAGCTGATTCCTTTGTCGCGTATATAGAAGAACAGATCTTCGATACGATGGGCAATCGTAGAGAGAGAGCCAAATTCCATCATGGCAGAAGAGCCTTTGATGGTGTGCATGATCCGGAAGATTTCATTTACGTCGTCGGTGGAAAAATCTTCTGTCTCCTCGTCTGCCACCAGCATTTCATCCAGCCGGTCCAGAAGAGAGTTGGTTTCGTAAAGGTATGTATCTAACATGCTTTCCATACCATTATCCATGATACAGACACCGCCTTTCTGGGTTTGTTGGTTTGAATAAATAGAATCTGCAATTTTACAGATCGTTATACCACAGACAAATATGATCTGTGGTATAAAATGCTCCACAGGGATGCACACGCAAACGCAAAGGAAACATATCGCTAAAAGCGGTGCATTTGCGGTGCGAAATCCTTCTGAATAGCATTCTTATTCAATATCATATATAGTATATCGGCATTTTTGAAAAAATTTTAATAGAAACCTATCATATTTTTTGGAATTGTGCCGATATATAGTATAGATAAAGTTGTGTAATTATTTAAAAGCACCGCACTGAGGAGGTGAAAGGGGGCTTTTTGCGGCTTTTAAACGTGTATTCATTTTTATAAGTATAAAAAGATAAAGCGAGGATGAGACAAAAATGAAAAACTTAAAAATGTCCAGAAAAATTACAGTGGCCTTCGGTGTTGTAATTGCCTGTTATATTTTTACGGTTGTCTTCATGACCCTTGGGATCAATACAACCAAAGGCAACTATCAGACATTTTATGAAAACACCCATACGGCCGTATCCAAGGCGATTACGATCCGCGTGAATCTGCAGAAGAGCATTAAGGACGTAGCCCTTGCGCTGGTAGAACCGGATGCGGCGGCGACCCAGACATACCTGCAGGAAGCGGATGAGTTCAACGCTCTGGTAGAAGCGGATCTGGCGTGGTTTAACAGCGAGTATGACGGTGACAGCGCTCTGATCAAACAGTTTGAGAGCGCATTCCAAAATACGACGAAGCTGCAGGCGCAGATCAAACAGCTGGTTCTGGAAGGCAGCGAAGCTTCTCTGGCTCAGGCGGAGGAGATCCTGACTAGCGAGTTCGGTCCCGCCGCGAATGACGCAGCTACGGTGCTGCTGACCTTCAGCGATGAGCTGGATGTGAATGCGGAAACCGTATATACCAACGGAATGCGGGTAAACACAATTATCGTGGTGACTTCCGTGGTGATTACCGTGGCGGCTATCGCTATTACGATCGCTATGGCGCTGGCTCTGATCCGTTCCATCGTTCTTCCTATTAAAGAAATGGAAGGCGCTATGATTGAAATGCAGAACGGCAGTGTAAACGTAAAGCTGGATTACAGCTCCAAGGATGAGATCGGACAGCTGGCGGACGGTATGCGGGCGATGCTGGTATTCCTGAAAAATATTATTACCGACGAAAGCCAAATCTTTACCCATATGGGTGACGGCGATTTTACGGTGCATTCTTCTATCGCAGATCAGTATGTGGGCGATTACAGCGAGATTTTGTCCGCAATGAGAAAGCTGCGTGACAACCTGAACAGCACGCTGACCCAGATCAATCAGGCTGCGGATCAGGTGGCGGCAGGATCGGATCAGGTATCCTCCGGTTCCCAGGCGCTGGCTCAGGGCGCTACGGAGCAGGCTTCTTCCGTAGAAGAGCTGGCAGCTACGACGAACGAAATCTCCGAGAAGGTAACGACCAATGCGGAGAGTGCAAAGCAGGCGAATGAAAAAGCGATTACGGTAAAAGAAAACGCGGATAAGAGCAGACAGCGGATGCAGGATATGCTGACGGCCATGACCGATATCAGCACCAAGTCCGGCGAAGTGGGCAAGATTATCAAGACCATCGAAGATATTGCGTTCCAGACCAATATTCTGGCGCTGAATGCAGCTGTTGAGGCTGCCCGTGCCGGCGACGCAGGCAAAGGTTTTGCTGTGGTGGCCGATGAAGTACGTAACCTGGCCGGCAAGTCTGCGGAGGCTTCCACGAATACTTCCGCATTGATTGAAGAGTCTATTCAGGCGGTTGAGCGGGGCATCCGGATTGCCAATGAGACCGCCCAGTCTCTGGATGAGGTTGTGGACGGCGTAGATGACGTAAGCACGACGATTGAGCTGATCACCGAGGCCAGCGAGGAGCAGGCATCGGCTCTTGCCCAAGTAAATCAGGGCGTGGATCAGATTTCCAGCGTTGTACAGACCAACTCTGCGACAGCAGAGCAGAGTGCGGCAGCCAGCGAAGAGCTGTCCGAGCAGTCTCAGCTGCTTAAGAGACTGGTAAGCAACTTTAAGCTGCTGGATCAGGGCGGTATGCCGGTTGCTTCGTCGGCACCAGCTCCTTCCTATGATTCCCAGCCTGTAGATTCTTATTCGGACATGGGCATGATGGACAGCAGCTATAGTGCGGGACAGGATTTTGGCAATGATAAATATTGATGTTGTGAGCAAAATAATATAGAATGATCATTTCTGTGCATCGCGAAGCATGTTGCTGATCGTGAAGTGAACAGCAACATAGGATGAAGCTGACGCCAGCAGTATCCACTAAGTTAAGCACATGATAACAATACATAAAAAAGGAATTCCACTACCGGAATTCCTTTTTTTATATCATAGGAAAGTCCTCCGAACTTCCCTATGATATAAAAACGCTCCGCGAGGATGCGCAGGGTCTGCCCCAGCGAAGCGAGGGTACGCAAACGCAGAGGAATTTGTCGCTTGAAAGCGACGCGTTTGCGGCGCAGAATCCTGCGAAGCAGGATTCTTATTCAGTCAGCGTTCTTTTGCCGCCCAAACCATCACGCTTCTCGCCTGTATTGTAAATGTGTTTTCCGTGAATATGTTGGTCCTTTGTTCTGCCTCCCAGGTGTCGGCGGCCAGTTCCCAGTGCATATCAGCGGGCAGATGGGGCAGACGGACATCCAGTTCCTCCCAGTAAGCGTTTGACGCGACATAGACGATCTGCGGCGGTTTATTTTTTTCCTGTCCCGCGAACAAAATCCCTACATAGTGCTCATGGCCTGCAAACTGGCTGTGCCAGGGGGTGACGCCATGAAAACTGGTATCCGGGAAGCCGCAGGCACCGTCGCTGATATTGGCGCGCAGAATCCGGTGTTCTTTTCTGAATCGGATCATATACTGGAAAAACCGGAACATATCCTGATTTTCTTTGAGCAGATTCCAGTTCAGCCAAGAGGTAATGTTATCCTGACAGTAGGCATTATTATTGCCGAACTGGGTATTGCAGAACTCATCTCCGGCTAAGAACATGGGGATGCCCCGACTACACATCAGAATGGCAAAGGCATTGCGCATCATCCGGTGTCTGAGGCCGTTGATCAGGACACTGCCGGTTTCTCCCTCTGCTCCGCAGTTCCAGCTGGCGTTATCGTTGGCGCCATCCGTATTATCCCATCCATTTTTTTGATTATGTTTTTCGTTGTAGGAATAGAGATCATACAGGGTGAAGCCGTCGTGGCAGGTGATAAAGTTGACGGAAGCATTTTTCCGGTTGTTGGTGTTGTAAAGGTCTTTTGAGCCTGCGATCCTCATAGCGGCAGCCTGAGCCATGCCATCGTCGCCTTTCAGATAACGGCGCAGGTCATCTCTGTATTTTCCATTCCACTCTGCCCAGCGGTTCCATGCCGGGAAGGTCCCCACCTGATACAGCCCGGCGGCATCCCAGGCCTCTGCAATCAGCTTAACATTTCCCAGAATCGGGTCAAAGGCCAGCGACTGCAAAAGGGGAGGCTCATTCATAGGAGCGCCGTACTCATCTCGGCCCAGAATAGAAGCCAGATCGAAACGAAAACCATTGACACGATAGGTGATGGTCCAGTAACGCAGACAGTCTAAAATCATCTGATGGACAACGGGATGGTTGCAGTTCAAGGAATTGCCACAGCCGCTGAAATTGTAATATTTTCCGTCAGGCGTCAGCATATAGTAGATGTTGTTGTCAAAGCCTTTGAAGGAAAAGAAGGGGCCGTTTTCATTTCCCTCGGCAGTATGGTTAAACACTACGTCCAGAAATACCTCGATACCGTGCTGGTTAAAGATACGGATCAGGTTTTTCAGCTCATTACCCTCCCGGTTATACTCTGTGCTGGCAGTGTAGCTGGTGTTGGGGGAGAAGAAGCTGACTGTGTTATATCCCCAGTAATTGTATAGCTTTTCCCCGTCGATCTCTCGGTAGTCCTGCATCTCGTCGAATTCGAAAATGGGCATCAGCTCCACCACATTGACGCCTAATTCCAACAGATAGGGCAGCTTTTCCATCAGACCGTCAAAGGTGCCGGGGTGGAATACGCCGGAGGAATCGTGCTTCGTATAACCTCTGACATGAAGTTCATAGATAATCAGGTCTTCCACGGGAAGAAGAGGGCTTGCCATATCGCCCCAGTCAAAATCATCCTTGACAACTCTGGCTCGGTAGTGCTGTCCCCAGGGAGCAGATACGCCCCACTGACTCTGCCCGGTAACTGCCTTTGCGTAAGGGTCCAGTAAGTATCTGTTTTTGTCAAAGATAAGCCCTTTTTCGGGGTCGTAAGGGCCATCCACCCTGTAGGCATACTCAAATTCTTCGATGCTTAACTTGAAGACAATCATGGAATATACATTGCCAATTCGATAATGGGCGGGAAATGGGATCACGGCAAAAGGCTCGTCCTCCATTCGACGGAACAGCAAAAGCTCTATGGAGGTGGCGCCTCTGGAGTATACGGTGAAATTTACACCTCCGGGAATGGCGGTGGCGCCGTTGATCTCATAAAATCCGGGACGAATCTCAAAACCGTCCACGCAGTCAAGGGGCACCAGATGGATGGTGCGGGGGAGAGACAGCTTAGTTACACCGGTATTGGTCGGTTCGGGTGCGATGGTCTGCTTTTGTGTGTCTTGCTTCATGAGAGGTACCTCCTTGTATCGTTCTGCAACATATCGTCCACGACTCTTTTCTCGGGGCTTGTGGGCTTGTCCGGTTCGTTGCTGTTTTTCATACACTACTTGACACTGTCTATGATCAATGTGCATACCGAAATCCCTGTATCCTGTCTGATAAAAAAGAAATCAGACCATTTGGGGATGACGAGGTGGACATATTAGACGATGAGATAGTTATATGATAAAAGAGCTGTTGCACTTATGCAACAGCCCTTGATCAATTACACAAATATCTGTTAAAAGGTGCCGGCAGCACATTCGGCCAGATGCTATCAATATATTATGCCTTGATGTCAAAGACGGTAGAAGAATCGGCAGCTAAAACTACGGCTTCTGTCATACCGCTGTGTTTTTCATAATTGGCTTTTGCCTTGGCGCGCTTCACCTTCATGGCCTCAGGGGAATACTCAGCCTCAGCCCGAGAAGGCGCTTCCTTTTTGCCGGCTTGATGGGTGATTTTGTCCGTCCTGCTGTCAGAAACGTCGGTTTTGGACGAAACCTGTTCGTATTCCTGATCGGCTGCCTCTCCGGCCTCTTTGCTGCTTTCGGATTCTTTCAAATCCTCATCCTCCGGCCGGGTAATAGAGGAATCGTTCCGTTCCTTCTGTTCTGCCTCCATGGCTTCTTTCAGTTCTTTTTCTGCCTTCTGCTGTTCTGCTTCCGTGGGCAGCTTGCCATAATGCCCTTCTTTTACGAACTTGTTGGTGGCATCGGCAACGGCGTTCATCTTCTGGTTTTCGGCGGCGATGATGGCCAGCTTCTTGCCTTTGGGGATGTTCGGGTTGTTGGCGGTGGAATTGACCGTCTCTAAGGACTGGGCCGTGTATGCCATCTTTAACCGCTGCACATCCTCCTTCGTTTTACACCGTTTCAGCTCTTCTTCATATTTCTTCCGCGTCATCTCCAGCTCTTTGGCCTTCTGGTAGGTGGCAGGGTCCTTTTCCTGCAAATATTTCATCTCGGCGGAAGACAGCTTTTTGCCGGCGACCATTTTGGCCTTGATGGCCTCTTTGGTTTTGGTTTCAGAATTGTTGCTGTCCCTCAACTCCTCTAACTGCCGTTGCAGATGGGGATCGATGCCGGAGGAGGAAGCTGATGCCTGACTACCGTTTTTAGAGATATAATCACTGTTTTGAACCCGGCGCTGCCACTTCTGCTCCATTTTCATATTTTTCGTATACATATTAATGGAAGTAATGGATGAAAAAATCATAACTGTCCAAAACACCTCCTCCTGTTATTTTTATGTGGCTTTCAGCCTGTTAAAATAGCTGAAAACATAACTATTTTATTTATATATATCGGCTTTTTTAATAAAATGTTTAGCACGGTTAAAGAAGTTGTGTATTTTTGTGAAGTTTGATGAAATTGAAAATAAAGGGTAAAAAACCTTTACTTTTTCTGCATTGCGTCGTATGCTATAAAAGTAAGATAAGATGCTGATTTATACAAAAAGGAGGATTTGTATGCAGTTAAATTCAGACGTGGGAATCAGACAGTATGCGCAGGCTCAGACTGTCCAGAATGCCAAAACTACGACTGCGACTGCGAATGTTGCTGCGCAGAAGGAAGGAACCGAGAGCGTAGCTGCCAAAACTACCAGCCCTGATTTGGACAAAGCAGAGTTCAGTAGTACGCGGGATGTCATGAAGATGAGCGACTCTGAGAGAGCTTCCCTGGTATCAAGCCTGAAGGAAGATCTGGAAAATCAGATGAGCCGTTTCACCAGCATGATGATGCAGACATTCAACAAACAGGGCATTACATCTGCTACGGCTAACAGCGACAGCTTTTGGAAAATGATTGCCAGCGGTAATTTTACTGTGGACGCAAAGACAAAAGCGGAAGCGCAGGCGGCTATTTCAGAGGATGGCTTCTGGGGCGTAAAGCAGACTTCTCAAAGAATTTTTGATTTCGCCGCTGCTGTGGCAGGGGATGATGTGGAGAAGATGAAAGAGATGCAGGCGGCCGTAGAAAAAGGCTTTGAGCAGGCAACCGGCGCATGGGGCAAGGAACTGCCCTCGATCTGCGGCGATACCCATTCCGCAGTGACCCAGCTGTTTGACGAGTATTATGCGCAGCGTGCAGCGGCATAAGTTTGATAAAAATCTCGCTTTGCGGGCTGACCTTCGCAAGGCATTTTATACCATGGAAAGGCGGGAGGCGTTTTTCCATGGTATAAAGGAATAATCGGGCCTGGATGTACTGCGGTCAGATTTGTCCGCAGCGCATTTGGGGCTGATTTTTTGGCATCTTATTGATAGACTGAAAGAGCTTGGATATTTCAAGGGATAACTTATGAGTGGAAAAGAATATAAAAATTCGAAGAAAATTTTGATCGTGGATGATTCGGAAATCAATCGTTCTCTGCTGTCGGATATGCTTTCTGACGAATATGAGATTTTGGAGGCGGAAAACGGCATGGAGGCGGCTGCCATTATGCACACCCAGGAGCAGGAGATCGCTCTGATGCTTTTGGACATCGTGATGCCGGTGATGGATGGTTTTGAGACGCTGGTGATGATGAATGAGAACGACTGGATCAAGAGCATTCCTGTCATTATGATTTCAGCCGAGACGGTGCCTTCCTATATAGACAGGGCTTATGATCTGGGTGTTCTGGATTATATCAGCAGGCCTTTCGACGAGCGGACAGTACGCCGCAGGGTAATCAGCACCATTATGCTGTCGGCCAAGCAGAAAGAGCTGGAGCATATGGTGGCGGACCAGATCCTGAAAAAAGAGAAAGACAATAAACTGATGGTAGAGATACTGTCCAATATTGTGGAATTCCGTAACGGTGAGAGCGGCCTGCATGTGGTTCATATCCGGGCGCTGACGGAACTGCTCTTGCGAAGCCTGATGGGGAAGACGGATCAGTATAAAATTACTCCCAGAGACATTCCGCTGATTTGCAACGCTGCATCGCTGCATGATATCGGGAAGATCACAATACCATCAAAGATTCTGAATAAGCCGGGGCGGCTTACGGATGAGGAATTTGCGGTGATGAAAACCCATGCGGCGGAGGGTGCGCGAATGCTGCAGGACATTGCCATGAGAGAGGATGAACCTCTGGTGAAAGTGGCATATCAGATCTGCAGGTGGCATCATGAGCGGTATGACGGCAGAGGTTATCCGGATGGGCTTAAGGGGGAGGAGATCCCCATAGCGGCACAGGTGGTGGCGATGGCCGATGTATATGACGCACTGACCAGTGACCGGGTGTATAAAAAAGCATTTTCCCATAAAAAAACGATGGAGATGATCTTAAACGGGGAGTGCGGCACGTTCAATCCTCTTTTGCTGGAATGCCTGGCCGATATCTCCGATACGTTGGAAAAAGGACTGAATGCGGCGCAGCCTTCCGGAAATACCCAGGAAGAAATGATCGACATGGTAGAGGATCTGATGGGACAGGGCACGATGGATGCCTCGGAACGTACACTCAGACTTTTGGAGCATGAACGGACAAGATATCAGTTTTTCTCAGAGTTGTCTCAGGAAATTCAGTTTGAATATACGGCTGTTCCGGAAATGATGATTCTGTCTGAGTGGGGTGCCAAATATCTGCATATGCCGGAGACGATTTTAAATCCCAGAGAGGATGCGTTTGGAAAGCGTGTGTTTGCTGAAAATGATTTTTCCGACTTTTTGGAGAAGCTAGAGCAGACAACGCCTGCCAGTCCGGTGGTGGAGTCCAACTTTTTGTTAAAGATCAACGGTCAGGACCGGTGGAGTAAGGTGATTGCCAGATCGATGTGGGTAGATGGAGAGCCGCCTGTTTATTCCGGTGCCATTGGAAAGATCGTTGATATCCATGAGGATATGGAGAAGCTGAACTGGCTTGAGGTGATGGCGGACCATGATTCTCTGACCGGTCTTTATAATCACAGGGCTGCGAAGGCCCGGATTATGCCCCTTTTATCGGGAAAGAGAGAGGGGGACCAGAACTATATTCTGGTATTGTTTGACTTGGATCATTTCAAGCAGGCCAATGACCAGTATGGTCATCAGTTTGGAGACGAGGTTTTGAAATATGTGTCAAATACGGTGAAAACCGGTATTCGTGGCGCGGATATTGCAGCCCGGACAGGCGGAGACGAGTTTTTGATCTTTATGGAATATAAGACGGTGATCGAACCCCAGGTAAAGCGTATATTTGAGCTGCTGTGCGGCGCTTACGGAGAATTTACCATTAGTGTCAGCATGGGAGTCGCAAATGCGAAGGATTGCCGGGGGGATTATGAAAGCCTATTCCAGAGGGCGGATCAGGCGCTTTACGCCGCCAAACGGGGCGGACGGGGCAGGTATTGTTTTTATGATGATATCGCTAAAATAGAGTGAAGGATGATGCACTAAAATAGGAGGAGAGGCAATGACAGTCAAAGAATGTTATGATGCGATTGGAGCAGATTATGACGACGTATTTTCAAGATTGAGAAAGGATGACCGGATTCGTAAGTTTTTGCTTAAGGTGCTGGATGACAAGAGCTATGAGCTGCTGCTGAATTCCATTGAAGCCAGGGATATGGCCGAAGCCTTCCGGGCTGCTCATACGTTAAAGGGCGTTTGCCAGAATCTTTCTTTAACGCGGCTGTATCATTCCTCCAGTCGTTTGTCGGACGTGCTGCGGGACCGGCAGGAATACGGCGAGGATATCGCAGAGGCTTTGGAGCCGGTGAAGGAAGACTATGCTCAGATGATAGAATATATTGGCAAACTGGCGGAAGAATAAAGGATAAGGAGTCTGGCCGTGCTGAGCAATGAGAAGATCAAATGGATGACCCGCGCCGCATTGTATGAAAAAAAAGAGGGCAAGGGGAGTATCCGCATTAACCGTTTTCGGAAAAGCGACTATATCAGCTGGAATATGATTAAGAGCATTGTGGGGATGACAATGGGGTATGCCCTGGTGATCTTTTTGTATCTGCTGGGGGTTTCTGAGTCGATGCTGGATGAACTGACACTGCCCTATGTGATCAATATTGGTATGCGGTTTCTGTTTGTTTATCTTGTGCTGCTTGTGATTACGGGCTTTGTCTCTTTTCTGATTTACTATGGCAGATATGAGCAGGCGCAGAAGAAAACGAAGTTATATACGCAGTATTTGAAAAGGATCAGCCAAATATATCAGAAGGAGAGCGAAGGCGCAAAGGGGGACTATTTATCATGATGCAGTTTTACCTGATGAGAGAAAGCCTCAGAGATTTTTACGGAAGACATGCACTTTATCTGACGCCGATCATCCGGTTTGTGACGGCGCTTACGGCCCTGCTTTTGATGGACTGGAATATGGGCTATGCGGGAAGCCTGGGGAGTATACCGGTGGTTCTGGGCGTGGCGCTGATCTGCGGCTTTCTTCCCTGGGGCGGCATGACCCTGGCGCTTAGCGTCTGCCTTTTGTATCAGTTTTTATCTGTGTCGATGGAGGTGTTTGCCATCGGCTTGATTGTGTTCTTTTTTATCTGGATTATGCATATGGTTTTGTTGCCGGAGGGAAGGTTTTCCGTGGTATTGATCCCGATCTTATTTTGTTTTGATATCCCTTATGTGGTTCCGGTTTTGGTGGCTTTAGGCGGTACGCTGACCGGGATTGCCCCCGTTTCCTTTGGAGTGGTGGTCTATTATCTGATCAGGACCGTGATTGACAGCGCGCCTGTGCTGACGAGCGGAGGCACGCTCAACATACTGCAGCGCTTTCTGCAGGTGCTTACGGCTTTGCGGGATAATAAGGTGATGTATGTTATGCTGGCGGCATTCGCGGCGATTTATCTGATCGTTTATTTGATCCGGCAGATGTCCGTAGATTATTCCCGGACGATTGGTATCGTAACGGGAACTGTGACCGGAGCGCTCGTGCTGCTCTTGGGAGAGCTTGCGCTTCAGATTGACTTTCGGACGCTGTCCATCACCTCGATTGTGGTAGGCACGCTGTTGTCCGGGGTGATCGCGGTGCTTCTGGATTTCTTTATCTTCGCGGTAGATTACAATCGCACTGAGTATGTGCAATTTGAGGACGACGATTATTATTATTATGTGAAGGCGGTTCCCAAAATTGCGGTGACTGCGCCTGATAAGCAGGTGAAAAAAATTAATACCAGAACGGCGAAGCGTCCGCAGCCGGAGCATACCGGACGTCGTGAGGTTCCGACAGACGAGTTCTGGAAATGAAGTAGGAGACTTTGATGGAAGCATTAGCGGAGTTTTTGAAAGGCCAGGTGATCCCGTCTATTCCCTATATCCGGGTCAATGATGTGGTAGAGGTCATTATTATGGCATTTTTGATCTATCAGCTCATTTTGTGGATCAAAAATACCAGGGCGTGGACTCTGCTCAAGGGAATCTGTATCCTGGCGGCTTTTTATGCGGTAGCCGTCCTGTTCCAGTTAAACACCATCGTTTATCTGGTGGGACGGTCATTGAACGTGGTAATCATTGCTGTAGTGGTAATCTTCCAGCCGGAGCTCAGACGAGCTTTGGAGCAGTTGGGCCGGAAAAATATGCTCTCCGGCGTGTTCAGCTTGGATTCGAGCAGGGAGGGTGATGTTTTTACCGAACAGACGGTGAATGAAATTATAAAGGCTTCCTGTGAGCTGGGTAAGGCCAGGACGGGTGCCTTGATTGTGATTGAAAATAAGATGGCGTTGACTGAGTATGAACAGACCGGCATTGCGCTGGATGCGATCCTTACAAGTCAGCTGCTGATTAATATATTTGAACATAATACGCCGCTTCATGACGGGGCGGTGGTTGTCCGGGGTAATCGGATCACTTCGGCTACCTGTTATCTTCCGCTGTCTGATAATATGCTGATCAGTAAAGATCTGGGAACCAGACATCGGGCAGGGATCGGAATCAGTGAGGTGACGGACAGTCTGACCGTGATTGTGTCAGAGGAGACCGGCTATGTATCGCTGGCCAGAGAGGGCAGGCTGATTCATGGAATCGGCACGGATGTTCTGAAAGCACAGCTGACTACGCTGTGTGAAGAAGTTTCGGAGCGCCGGCCCTTCAGGCTATGGAAAGGAAGGGGCAGGAATGAAAAAACTTCTGATCAATAACTGGATTTTGAAGCTGTTCGCCCTTCTGGCGGCCGTGGTCATGTGGCTGGTGGTCGTGAATGACAATGATCCCCAGATTCCTTATTCCATTAATAATGTTCCGGTTGAAATCGTCAACGATCAGGTGTTTGCCGAGAATGATATGGTATACTGGGTGACGGAGGGGATGACGGTTAATATTCGCGTCAATGTGCGTCAGACCGTGATCAAGTATCTGAAAGCTTCGGATTTTAAGCTGACGGCCGACTGTACGAACTGGCATCCTGGATTTCCCACGATTCCGATTGAGGTGGAGGTGGTAAACAATAAATCGAATTATCAGTATAGCGATATCACCCTGAGCAGCTCTTTTGTCAAAATTCAGACGGAAAATCTTCAGACGAAGACGATGGACGTGGAGATTCAGACCATAGGAGAGCCGGCAGAAGGGTATACGTTGGGCGCGTTAAACTGTTCGCCGGAGCAGGTGGAGGTAAAAGCGCCGGAATCTGTTATGAAACTCTTGAAAAAAGTAGTGGCTTATGTCAAAATAAAGGATGCAATGGGCGATGTGCAGGAGGTCAGCGAGCTGGTTCTGTATGACGGGAACAATGAGGCGATTATGCCGGAAGAATCCAAGGTGACTATGAGTGAGACTGAGGCCACGGTGTCGGCGGAGATTTTGAAGACGAAGACGATTCCGGTGGTAGTGACCAATATTACAGGTCGGCCGGCAAATGGCTTCCGTTTCACGGAGGCAAATTGTTCCATATCCTCCATCACAATTGCCGGAACCAAATCCGCGCTCAGCGGCATTACAGGTGTGATTCTGGATGCGCCTCAGTTAGATGTGGAAGGCGCCGCTGAGAATGTATATGTGGATTTGAACGTGGAGGATTTCCTTCCGGAGACGGTGCGTTTGATCGATATGGAGTCAAGCGTCGCTCAGATTGAGCTGGTGGTAGAGCAGCTTGGTGAAAAAAGATTCTCCATACCCACCCCAAATATATTGATTCAAAATCAGGCGGAGGATATGGAGTATGGATTTGCGAATGATGCGATTGTGGTTACGGTGGTAGGGTTGACAGAAGATCTACAGCTTTTGGATGAGACCCAGCTTATGCTGACTGTCAATGCTGATGGCTTGGAACCAGGCGATCAGGTGGTGACAGTGGAGGTAACGTTGCCGGAAACCTATGAATTAAAAGATGCGATTCAGACAACTCTGGAAGTCCGGGACATTCATGACGTTCAGGATGAAACAGAGTCAGAAGCAGAGGATGAATAAAACGCAGCAGGGAGTTGCGGAACTATCGTTGGAGGGGCTCAAAATGGTAAGTCAGAAAATAACGATCAAAAATCCCACAGGTCTCCATCTGAGACCGGCCGGAGTTTTATGCACGGTGGCGATGGAATTCAGATCCTCCATCACATTCCAGTACAAGCATATCACAGCGAACGCAAAAAGCGTTTTGAGTGTGCTTGGGGCATGTGTCAAATATGGGGATGAGCTAGAGTTTTTCTGCGACGGAGAGGACGAACAGGAGGCTCTGGCGGCTGTTGTGGCCGCGGTCGAAAACGGACTGGGGGATAAGTAAAATCATATGCAGGAGGATATGGGTTTATGTTAAATTATCAGAGATATAAACGGGTTCCTTTGATTGATCTGCCAGACAGGCAGTGGCCGAACCGACAGATTGAAAAAGCGCCTGCATGGTGTAGTGTGGATTTGAGGGACGGAAACCAGGCTTTGATCGAGCCGATGGTAGTGGAAGAAAAGATTGAGATGTTTAACCTGTTGGTAAAACTGGGCTTTAAGGAGATTGAAATTGGATTTCCGGCGGCCTCTCAGATCGAGTACGATTTTCTGCGCCAGCTGGTAGAGCGGAAGCTGATTCCTGACGATGTGATCGTTCAGGTGCTGACCCAGTGCAGGGAGCATCTGCTTACCAGAACCTTCGAATCTCTGGCGGGGGTGAAGCAGGCCATCGTTCATATTTATAATTCAACCTCTACACTGCAGAGAGACGTGGTTTTCCATATGGGAAAAGAGGAGATCAAACAGATCGCCACGGACGGCGCGAAAATGGTGAAGGAATACACGGCGAAGTTTCCGGGAAAGATTTATATGGAGTATTCGCCGGAGAGCTTTACCGGTACGGAGGTGGAGTATGCTTTGGATGTATGTACTGCGGTGCAGGACGTATGGCAGCCGACACCGGACAATAAACTGATTATTAATTTGCCCTCCACCGTAGAGATGACGACCCCCAACGGTTATGCGGACCGGATTGAGTGGATGAACAGAAATTTCAAAGACAGGGACTGTATTACGTTGAGTGTTCATCCCCACAATGACCGGGGAACCGGTGTGGCCTCGGCGGAGTTGGCACTGCTGGCAGGAGCAGACCGTGTGGAAGGGACGCTGTTTGGCAACGGAGAGCGGACCGGAAATGTGGACATTCTGAATATCGCCTATAATATGTTTTCCCAGGGGATCAATCCGGAGCTTGCGATTGAGAATATCAAGGAGATCAGCGAGGTTTACGAGCGGTGCACAAAGATGAACATTCATCCCCGCCATCCTTACGGCGGCAAGCTGGTATTTACAGCCTTTTCCGGCTCTCATCAGGATGCGATCAACAAAGGCGTGCATGCTATGCAGGAGCGGGGCAGCCGGATCTGGGAGGTTCCCTATCTGCCCATCGATCCTTCGGACATTGGCCGAGAGTATGAGCCAGTGGTTCGGATTAACAGTCAGTCCGGCAAGGGCGGCGTCGCTTTTGTGATGGATACCTTCTATGGCTTCAAGCTGCCTAAAGGTATGCATAAGGAATTTGCCGATGTGATTCAGAAAATCGCTGAGGTGCAGGGTGAGGTGGCCCCTGAGCGGATTATGGAAAGCTTTAAAACCAATTATCTGTCAGCAAAAGAGCCCTTTAATTTTATCCGCTGTGAGACGATTGATGTAGGCGGCGAGGGCAGCGAAGCCGATACCAGATGTAAACTGACCTTTAAATACCATAATTCCATTGAAGTAGTGGAATCGGAAGGTAACGGTCCTATCGATGCGGTGCGCAACGCGATCTATAAGAGAACCGGCATCGACGTGAAGGTGCTGGACTATTCCGAGCATGCATTAAGTGCGGGCTCCCATGCGTCGGCTGCTGCCTATGTGCATTTGATGGATAATACTTCCGGTCAAGCCACCTACGGCGTTGGCGTAAGCTCCAATATTACCCGCGCTTCCCACCGGGCGATTTTCAGCGCGTTGAACCGGCTGTTTGACTGAGTTTTGAAATGAGAAAGTAGAGGACAAAATTTTGAGCAGAGTAGCGATTGTTACGGACAGTAACAGCGGAATTACCCAGTCCCAGGGAAAAGAGCTGGGCATTTCCGTGATTCCGATGCCGTTTTATATCAACGGTAAGTCCTATCTTGAGGATATCAATCTGACGCAGGAGCAGTTTTATGAAAAGCTGACGGAAGGGGCGGAGATTTCGACCTCGATGCCTTCGGCCGGAGATGTGCTGGAGCTGTGGAGCAGTCTGTTAAAGGAGTATGATGAGATTGTCCATATTCCTATGTCCAGCGGCTTAAGCGGATCATGCCAGACAGCGATGATGCTGGCGGAGGATTTTGACGGAAAGGTTCAGGTGGTGGATAACCAGAGAATCTCCGTTACCCAGAAGCAATCGGTTCTGGATGCCATTACGATGGTGGAGAGAGGGATGGATGCCGTTCAGATCAAAGAGTATCTGTTAAAGACAAAATTTGATTCTACCATCTATATTACGCTGGCTACCTTAAAATATTTGAAGAAAGGCGGAAGAATTACGCCTGCCGCAGCAGCGCTGGGTACACTGCTGCGCATTAAGCCGGTGCTTCAGATTCAGGGGGAAAAGCTGGACGCGTTCGCCAAGGCCCGTACGTTAAAGCAGGCTAAGACGATTATGATCGAGGCGATTCAGTCGGACTGTAAAAACCGGTTTCATGCGGCGGAGGATGCCCATGATGTCTGGATTCATATGGCGTATACCGGAACTCGGGAGGAAATTGATATTTTTAAGGCCGAAGTTCAGAGTGTGTGGCCGGAGCATCAGATTACGGTAGATCCGCTGTCCTTAAGCGTTTCCTGCCATATCGGTCCGGGAGCCATTGCTATAACGGCTACGAAAAAAATGAAATAGACCGGAATATAAGGTTCCACTCATTCGCGAAATGGCGAAATGAGATGGAACCTTAAGTTTGTGAAGCGAAGAGATTAAATCCATCCGCCGTCCAGTGCAATAACCTGACCGGTGAGATAATTACTCTTATAAGCCAGGTGGTAAACCAGATCGGCAACCTCCTCAGCTTTGCCGAGCCGCCCGGAAGGAATCTCGTCGATGAGAGCCAGCAGATCGTCATCTTCCATCCACTGATTCATCTCCGTATCGATGGCGCCGCAGGCCACGGCGTTTACCTGGATGCCGCTGGGGGCCAGCTCCTTGGCCAGTGCTTTTGTGAAGGCGTTGACGCCGCCTTTGGTGGCGGAGTAGGCGGCTTCGCAGGAAGCGCCTGTGTTGCCCCAGACAGATGAAATGTTGATCAGCTTTCCGCTGTGTTTTCTGACCATGCCGGGGATGGCCAGCTTGCAGCAGTTGAAGACAGAGGTTAAGTTGGTGCGCAGAATTCTGTCCCAGTCCTCCGGCTTCATCTCCTGTAAAAGGCCGATATAGGAGATGCCTGCATTGTTCACCAGTACATCCGGGTCGCCGAACATTTTTTGGACTTTCGCAAACATTTCTTCACATTTTTCGTAGATACCCATATCCCCTAGGAATGTAAGACAGGGAACCTGATAGGATTCAATATCTTTTTTGACCTGCAAAAGCATATCCTCATGGGCGGGATTGACACAGTTGATCGCCACCTGATAGCCTTTTTTCGCAAATTTTACTGCGATTGCTTTCCCGATCCCACGAGAAGCGCCTGTTACGATAACCGTTTTTTTACTCATAAGTTCACCCTTTCTATGAAAGTACCGCAACTCCCCTTTTAGTCCCCCGAGCCGGTAGAATGTTCAGTCGCTGATACTTATTATTTTGCAGCCCGGCTCGTCGCTGATCTATAGTTCCGCAATTCATTTGATCTTATTTAAGTATACCACTTTTTCCGAAAAAGTTATACATAAACCTGCAAGCCTGTGCTATACTGGTTAATAGAAAAGGTTGAAAATAAACTTTCAAATCTACCTTGCTGACATAGTAAACTGCGTCAAGAAAGAGGAAAACATGATAAAACCCATTAGAATCATGAATGGAGGCTGAGTTACAAATGGAAAATCAAAAACAGTACGATCTGATTATTATTGGCTCAGGGCCGGCGGGTCTCTCCGCAGCGATCTATGCCCAGAGAGCGAAGCTTGAGACATTAATCATAGAGAAAGAACTGATGAGCGGAGGGCAGGTGGTCAATACCTATGAGGTGGAAAATTACCCGGGGCTGAAAGGCATTAATGGATTTGACCTGGCGATGAAATTCCGTACCCATGCCGAGGAGCTGGGAGCGGTCTTTGCGGAGGATGAGGTAACGGGCATTGAGAGGCTTGAGACAGGCTTTAAAGTGGTCTGCGCTGCTCATACCCATGAGGCTAAAGCAGTGATTGTGGCTACCGGAGCTACCCACAGAAAGCTGGGTGTCCCGGGTGAGGATACCTTTGCGGGGAAAGGAGTCAGCTACTGTGCCACCTGTGACGGCGCATTTTTCCGCAATAAAACCACGGCAGTGGTAGGCGGCGGAGATGTGGCGGTGGAGGATGCCATTTTCCTCGCCAGGATGTGTGAGAAGGTGTATGTGATTCACCGTCGGGATGAGCTGCGGGCGGCTAAAATATTACAGGAGCGGCTGTTTGCGTTGCCGAATGTGGAGCTGGTGTGGAACAGCACGGTGGAGCAGATTCATGGGACAAGTTCCGTGGAGGAGCTGGAAGTTAAGAATAAGCTGACCGGGGAAACGATCCGGTTAAAGACAGACGGCGTGTTCATAGCGGTGGGTATCGTTCCCCACAGTGAGATTTTCGCCGGATTGGTGGAAACGGACGAACAGGGCTATCTGATTGCAGAGGAGGACGGGAAAACCTCTGTGCCTGGCATTTTCGCGGCCGGAGACGTGCGGACGAAGCAGCTGAGACAGATTGTGACGGCGGCATCGGACGGCGCTAATGCGCTGGCTTCGGTAGAACGGTGGATGCTGGAACAGTAAAGTGGTAATCAGCCTGTCAAAAATAACTGCTCGGAAGGTTGATCTGACTTCGTCCGTATAATATCTGTAAATCTGCAAACACTTTCCATAAGACATTCTTTATATCACCGGAAGGTTCTTTTGAACTTCCCCATGATTAAAGAGGTTCGCAGAGCAAAATTCTTATTGATGGAGGCAGATACGATGATCAATGATATGACGATGCTGAACTTTATCCGGCAGAACACACAGATGGGCAGGCAGGGCATTTTGGATGTGCTTCCCAAGGTAGAAAATGAAAACAGTACCTTTACCGGCGCTCTGAACCGGCAGCGGAGGGAGTATGAAAGCATTTATGCCGAGGCGGATACCATGCTGAGGGAATTGGGCGGCCAGCCGGAAAATATCTCCGCCATGTCCAAAATATCTTCTCAGATGATGACCACGATGAAAACCATGACCGATTCTTCGGTTTCTCACATTGCCGACATGATGATTCAGGGCAGCTCTATGGGTGTAACCAAGATCATACAGCACAAAAATGATTATGATCAGAGCAATCCCCGAATTACCGCCCTGGCGGACAAGCTGTTAAAGACAGAGCAGAATAATATTGAAGAGCTGAAAAAGTTTTTATAACATTAGAGAAAATAAGCCGGAGGCCGCGAATGCAGTGACAGAGCATTCAAAGGGCCTCCGGCTTATATTGAAGTATCCGGCCAAATGCGCGATTGCAAAACATATCTGCAAAACATATCTGCGGCGCGCCGGAAGCGTATCCTGCGCAGTGACGCCTTTAATTAAAAAACACCATGTCATCCGGAAGCGGATCGGCTTCTTCAATGCTTTCCGCATATAGCACAGGCCCTTTCGCCCTGTAAGCCCGGGCATATTCCTCGGCCAGTTTTGCAGTCAGCGTAATCCATTGGCCGTTTCTTAATGTTTCGGCCTGATCGCTTTTACAGATAAATCCGATAAAAGAGGTATCTTCTTCACAGCAGGCCATAGCCATGCGGCCGGGTACGAAGATTCCGTGGCCGATTCGCCGGTCTTTCATTACCTGGGCTCTGAATCGAAGGGTTTTGCCGAGATATCTGTCCGTGTGTTCTAGGGCGTCCAGATACCAGATTCCATAGTCCTCTAACGGAATATCCACCACAGGCGCATCGAGATTGAAAGGCATTTCTTCCTCAAATATATTGTCCAGCTCGCCCGTCTCGTCCTCAAAGATAATTTCCGAACGTTGATTTACGGCCTTGATGTTCCGGCGGAAGGAGGCCAGCGGCAGCTCCGGGGTGCAGCGGTTGAAAATGACCAGCTCGGAATCTCTGACCATATCCATGAACAAAGACTTCATATTATTCATATACACCTGACAGGTGGAGGCATCGATCGTTGTGATCTGCTGGACAATCTCCCAGCCCTCGGGCAGCTCCATCTGATGAAGCCGGCCGGTTTGCCACATGCCATTGTATTCGATCAGCACACGGCCGGGCTGATAGATTTCTTCCAGCTTCTGAAGAAATCCTTCGTTAAAATGTTCCTGATCCTCTACAATCTCCAGCCTTGTGTCATGATCTGCCAGCTCTCTAAGATCATATTCTTCCTCTCCCTCTTCACAGAGGATCAATAGCGTGGGCTCATCGATATCAAAGTATTCCTGAGCGACAGTAAAACGCAAAAAGGAGGTTTTCCCGCCTTCCAGAAACCCGTTTACCAGATAAACCGGTACTCTTACATCATCTTCTTCCATATGTCTTGTGAAACCCTTTCTCAAATGATTGCTTTTGAGTATTGTACATCTTTCTCTATCGGCTTGCAAGCCTCATTCTATTGAAACGTAGCATAGCTGAAGAGCAACGGGAAATTATGGTGAAAAAGTGTATTCTATCGAACAAAAAAATTGTAAGTTTTACCAAACGTGAAGATTAAGGGTTAGGCGGTTGACAAAGAAATATTCATTTGTTATAATGTCAAAGACGATTTAATAATTTTGTAACAATTTCCGCAGGCCCTGCGGGAATATACAAAACAGAGTGGTTGTAATTGGAGGTACCAATGAAATATAAAAATAATAAGAAAGCGGTTATCGCCGCATGTGCTTATGCGACAGCAGCGCTCACGGTTGCGTCTATGCTGCCGATTTCAGCCAGAGCGGCGTCTGTTTCTATTCTGCCGATGGATTCGGCGCTGGCCGGGATTTCGATTCCTATGAATAATTATTATGCCAGCAGCCTGGCTCCGGAAAAGGAACTGAAAGAGTTTTTAGAGACGAAAGTTTCCGCGAATACGGTGAAGGAAACGGAGACGGTCACACCGGAGACCACAGAGGAGGGAACTTCTGCCGCAAGTGAAAGTGTGACGGAGACATCCGCCGCCACAGAAAGCGCAGAGGAAACAACCGCTGCCAAAGAAAGTGTGACGGAAACCACAGTTGCCGAAGAAACCACAGTCGCCGAAGAAACCACAGCCGCGATGACAGTAGCCGGAGAAGGTGTTGCAGGCATGGCTGCCGTCCAAAAGGAAACTACGGCTGCACAGACAGAGACTCCCACAGAGACAAATGCGCCGTCTCCTTATGACAATATAGCGATTACCCGCGTGTCCAATTATGTGAATATCCGCGATGCGGCCAGCACAGAGGGCGAAGTGGTAGGTAAGATTTATGATAAGGCTGCCGCCACGATCCTGGATACGGTGGACGGTGAGGATGGCCAGTGGTATTACATAGAATCCGGTAATGTAAAAGGATATATGAAGGCGGAGTTTTTCGTGACCGGCGAGGAAGCAGAGCGGATCGCCAAAGAAGTGGGCACGGTATGGGCAAGAACCACGGCGGTTACTCTGAAGCTTAGACAGGAACCCAGCACCGAGAGCTTGGTGATGACATTACTGGCTCAGGGTGAGACCTATCTGGTGAGAGAGGAAAATATTATAAACGAAGCCGGCGAGAATTTTATAGAGATACTGGTCAGCGCCGGCGAGACAGAGGAAGACAGTCTGATCGGTTATATTTCCAGCGATTATGCCGATGTTTATGTAGAATTTGAGGAGGCAATCTCCAAGGAAGAAGAGGAAGCGGAGCTGGCCCGTATTCAGAGACTCAAAGAAGAGGAAGAAGCAGCCAGAAGAAGGATTGAGGAAGAAAAACGTGCGGCTGCCGCAGCAGCTGCTGCTACGACAGCGCCCACGACGGCAGCGCCGGTGCAGACAGAACCTTCCGGAGAGGGTGGAGCGACTGCCGCTGAGACACAGGCGCCTGCCGAGACGCCGGCTCCTACCGAAGCTCCTGTACAGGAACCTGCATCCGGTAACGGCGCTCTCAGGGATGCCCTTGTGGCCAGGGCGAAGCAGTATGCGGGAAATCTGTCTTATGTTTATGGCGGAACCAGCTTAAGCGGCGGTGTGGATTGTTCAGGCTTTACCCAGGCGATTTATCGGGAATATGGAATTTCCATTCCCAGAGATGCGGCAAGCCAAGCCTATGGCGGTACCCGTATCAGCAGAGGCGATTTACAGCCGGGCGATCTGGTATTCTATTCCAACGGCGGCGGAATCAGCCATGTGGGAATGTACATCGGCGGCGGACAGATCGTTCACGCGGCTAACAGAGCCACCGGCGTCAAGATCTCCAGTATGGATTATTCAACGCCCGTAGCCTATGGAAGATATACGCCGTAAATGATAAAGCTTTATAAGCGCTAAAAACATAGCTTAGGAGTGCTTACTTTATATTGAAACCGGTATATACAAAAAACCCGCCTGCTCCACGTCCTTAGAATGTGGTGCAGGCGGGGGTTTTTCGTATCATAGTAAAATCTTTTGAGCGATCATAGGAAAGTGGATGCTTTGAGAAAAAACTTTTTATAGGAGTAACGCCACTTCATAAATACAAACAGCGGTTTCCGCAAAAAATTAGTACCCGCTTCCTGTCTCTTCCTTTTTCACAATCTTTACAATCCGGCTGGTTCCCAGACGGTCTGCGCCGAGAGAGAGGAATTTTTCCGCATCCTCCATGGAGGAAATGCCGCCGGCAGCTTTCATCTTCACGTTTTTACCAATATGCTCCGAGAACAGTTTAATATCCTCGAAGGTGGCGCCTGCCGTGGAGAAGCCGGTGGAGGTCTTGATATAATCGGCGCCTGCGTTTGTCACCGCATGGCACAGCTTGATCTTTTCCTCATCGGTCAGCAGACAGGTCTCGATGATAACCTTTAAGATTTTGTCGCCGCAGGCTGTTTTCAGAGTGCGGATTTCTTGTTCAACGGCGTCAAATTTTCCATCCTTCACCCATCCGATATTAATTACCATGTCTATCTCATCGGCACCGTTCTTCAGCGCATCCTTAGTCTCAAATTCCTTTGCGGCTGTCGTCATATAGCCGTTGGGGAATCCGATGACCGTGCAGACAGCCACGTTGTCTCTCACATATTCTTTAGCCTGTTTTACATAGCTGGGCGGAATGCAGACAGAGGCTGTCTGATAGCGGATTCCGTCGTCGCAGATCTGGCGGATCTCCTCCCAGGTGGCGGTCTGTGCCAGCAGCGTGTGGTCAACGTGACATAAAATTTCTTTTTGATTCATATGATAGTAATCTCCCTTTTATTTCACAATCAAATCTCTTCCCCGGGTATCCGTATTCAGACATACGGCGATGATCAGGATGATACCGATAATGATATCCTTCCACAGCGGATCTACGCCCATCATGTTCAGTCCCGACGTTACGCCCGTAATGGTTACGACGCCGAGAGCGGTTCTCAAAACACTGCCGCGGCCGCCGGCCATGGAGGTGCCGCCCAGGGCCACCGACGCGATGGCGGTCAGCGTCAGGGCGTCTCCCACCGTAGGTACGGCGGATTTCAGCTTATAGGCGTAGAGCGCTCCCGCCAGGGCGCTGCAGGCGCCGCTGATGACGAAAGCGGCAATCTGTGCCATGTCCGTGTTCACACCGGCCAGTCTGGTGGCGCTTACATTTGCGCCTACGCCAAATATGGCTTTTCCGTATACGGTGTACTGCTGGAAAATATACAGCACCGCGACGCCGACCAGGGCGATCAGAAACATAACCGGGATGCCAAGTACCTTCTGTGTCGCCCATTGAACCATGAAACGTTTGTCCATCGGTATGATTTCAGATCCGTTGGGGCAGAGATACAAAGCGATGTATGACCAGAAATTCATGGTACACAGGGTTACGATAAAGGACGGAAGTTTCAGCTTTGTAACCAGAAGCCCGTTGACTAAGCCCATCACAAGACCTGCAATCAGCATAATAGGAATGATCGCATTGCCAAACTGGGCTACGTAGACGCCGCTCAATACGCAGGTACAGGATACCATCGCGCCCGCTCCCAGATCGATACCGCCAGTGTAGATGATAAAGGACATGCCGCCTGCCATCAGCAAAAGGGGCGCCGCTTCGGTCATCATGTTCTGAAGACTGTAGGGAGTCATGAAGTTGGGGATAATGACACTGAACACACCGAATACCAGCACGATGCTTATGAGGCACATGTATTTTGAGAAGTCGGATAAATGAAAACTTTTCTTATTGTTCGCGTTAGCCATGTTCTGTTACCTCCTACATCATTTTCTGGACGATGTCCAGCTGGAGCGGTTTGTCGCCCACCGGGCAGTCAAACATTCCGGTGACAAGGCCGTCGCGCAGAACGATGATTCTGCTGGAAAGGCCGATACATTCGTCCAGTGTGTCCCCAAGCAAAATGATGGAATTGCCTGCGGCGGTCATATCCCTGACAAGATCATAAATTTCCTCTTTTGAACCCACGTCCACGCCTCTGGTAGGGTGGTTTAAGATCAAAACCTCACAGCCGCTTTCAAGTGCCCGGGCGAAGATCACCTTCTGCGCATTTCCGCCGGACAGCTGATTGATACGATCGTTGATGGAGAAGCATTTAACACCGGCCTTTTCCACCCAGTCCTGCGCAATTTTTCGCGTTTTTTTGGCAGATAAAAAGCTGTGGTTGGAGAGGGCGTCCATATGGGAGACGATGATATTGTCCTCAATGGAAAGAATGCCGATCATGCCCTCGTCACGCCGTTCCTTGGGAACGGAGAGGATGCCTTTTTTTCTGGCCTGGTAAGGGTTCGCGAAAGTGCATTCCTTTCCTTTCATTTTGATGGTTCCTGCCGTGGGAGCTGCATCACCTACCAGTACGGCGCATACGTCCTCTTTGCCGGAACCCTCCACGCCGCACAGTCCCAGTACCTCTCCCCGTTTCAGCTCAAAGCTGACATGGTTGAAAGCGCCGAACAGGCTTAAGTCATTGACCTCCAGAATCACCTCGTCGGAAGGTACGGTCTGTTTGTGCTCCACATAGAATTCGCCGGTGGTGCTTCTGCCGATCATTTTTTCATAAAGCAGGTTGACGTCTGCCCCTTCGGTCTGCATCACGGCGGTTTCCTCGCCGTCTTTGAATACATAGATTCTGTCTGTGATTTCCAGAACCTCGTCCAGACGGTGAGAAATGAAAATCACAGCGTTGCCCTGCTCCTTCATGTTTCGAACCTGAACGAACAGCTTCTGAATTTCTTCGTCGGACAGAACGGTGGTGGGCTCGTCCAGCAGGATAATTGCGTGGCCGTTGGCAGCCTCCGTCACCACATCAAGAACCTTGGCGATTTCTACCATCTGTCTGGCGGCGAAATCGATGTCCCGCACCTTTTTGGAAGGGTCAATATCCATTTCAATGCGTTCCAGCGCCTTTTTCGCGTCCTGATTCATTTTATTCCAGTTTACGAAACCACAGGTGGAATACTTTTTTTCACGTCCCAGATAAATATTCTGGGCAATGGTCAGACTTCCCACAAGGGACTGCTCCTGGAACACCATGCCGATGCCCTGATGGTTGGCATCCAGAATAGAACTGGCGGAATAGGGCTTGCCCATGAAGAACATTTCGCCCATGGAGCTTTTCTCTACGCCGCTGATCAGCTTCATCAGCGTGGATTTGCCTGCGCCGTTCTCGCCAATCAGTCCGATGACCTCGCCGCCGTAAATCTGCATGTCAATATCGTGGAGGACCGTATTGGCTCCATATGTTTTGCCGACGCCTTTTGCCTCAAATAATAATTCGCCCATAAGTCCCCTCCTATTTCGATATGGTCTTGCGGCTGCGGCTGATGGTCAGCGTAACTGCAATGATGATGATAACGCCCTGAATAACCTTTCTCACATAAGGGTCCACGCCCATCAGAGTCAGCCAGTTGACAAGCTCCGTATAGATTAAAACGCCGACGAAGGCCGAAAGAGCGCCGCCCTTGCCTCCGGAAAGGGAACCGCCGCCGATGACGATTGCGGTAACGACAGGAAACATCTGATTGGTTCCGAGGCTGGCCTGTCCTAATTTCAACCGGATACACTGGAGGATGCCTGCCAGTCCCGCCGTACATCCGCACAGGGCGAAAACCTTGATTTTGGTCAGACCGATATTGATGCCGGTGGAGGCCGCCGCTGTCTCATTGTCCCCGATGGCGTAGACGGCTCTGCCAAAAGCGGTATAGTTTAGAATCAGAGCGCCGATGATAAAGATGGCAAAAGCGATCAGCGTCAGATAGGGAATGCCTAAAAACATACCCTGAGACAATACGTTGAACAGTTCGTCCTTTGCCTGGATCGGCGTTCCCCGGTAAACAAGCACTGCCGCGCCGGTCATGATACATCCCATGGCGTAGCTGACGATAAAGGTGGCGATTCTGGCCCGTACATGGAGGAAGCCGGTCAGTGCGCCGACGGCCGTACTGATCAGAACCACCAGAAAAATGCCTAATATACCGAAATCGTTGTCATTTGAATTGTTTACGACGAGAAAGGCTACGAATGAGCCGGCAAAGCCCATAACGCCCTCGATGGAGAGGTCGATGCTTCCCAGCAGCAAAACATACATCAGTCCCGTCGAGATTACCAGAGGGATGGACATCTGGTACATAATGTTTACTACATTTCCCCACGAAAAAAAGTTTTTCTGGGAAATAGCCCCTATGACTGTCATAATAATCAGCAGAATCAGCGGCGCATATCTTCTTATTTTATCTTTCCGTGCGTCCTCTTTCACTTTCTGCGCGAATTGCTGACCTACTGACAATGTAGACAGAGAATCTTCCCATTTATTTTTCATGCATACGTTCCCTTTATATCAAAAAGTCATTGCATACTATGGTTATGTGCGATATGCCAGAAGCATAATTTCCGGATTTGAAGAAGGTGGGTTTGCTCAGAGCAAGCCCACCTTTGCAGTTATCTGCCGGATGCGCGTACTGAAATGTATGCGGTAATCTTAACGCACGGTCTGTCAGCGGCGCAAAATTTCACAGAGCGAAATTATTCCTGATACTTGTCGATACAGAAGGACAGATCATTGTAATCATAGCCCGGATTCTTTGTCTTAATGAATTTTTCGATGATATCGTTGGCGTTTTCTTCCGTTACCAGGGTGGTCTTGCAGAAGATCAGACGCTCATTGTCAGCGAGGGTAGTGGGGTCCAGCTTACCCATAGCTGCCTGGATTGCATAGGATGCGCCGTAGCCTGCGATCATGTAACCGTCGTTTGCGTTCGTGATAACCATGTCGCCGTCATTTACTGCGTTCAAAGCTGCCTCGATGCCGTCACAGCCGCTTACCTTGATCTGGCCGTTCAGGTTTTTGTTCTTTAATGCTTCCACAGCGCCCAGAGCCATGGTGTCGTTTGCGGAGTAAATACCCTTTAAGTCGGGATATTTTACCAGCCATCCTTCTGTCAGGGTCATAGCCTCAGCCTGGCTCCAGCTTGCGGTCTGGCTGTCGACAACCTCGATGTTCGGATAATCTTTCAGCGCTTCCTCAAATGCTTTGTGTCTGTTGCTTGCGGAATCGTCGCCCAGCAGACCCTGAAGCTCTACAACCTGTCCTTCGCCGCCGATGGAATCGAACAGCGCTTTTGCGGTTGCCTTGCCGATGGCGATGTCATCCAGCATAAGGCTGGCAACGAAGTGAGGATAATCCTTGGGATACAGGCCGTCTGCTCTGTGTGCCAGGATCGCTACATAGTTGCCGGACTCCTCACAAACTTCTGCGATACTTGCAGTGTTGGCTGTGGAAGAGGGGTCAACTACGAAGATTGCCTTGTCGCCGTACTGTGCGATGTAGTCTCTGATTCCCTGCAGCTGCTTGTTATCGTCGCTGTCGCAGGTCAGGACATCTGCGGATACGCCGTAAGCGGCAGCCGCCAGTTTAGCGCCCTCAGCTTCTTGTGCCCAGTACTCATTATCCATGGAGTGGATGCAGATCGCCAGATGGTAATCAGAGCCCGCACCAGTGCTGTCTGCAGCTGCCGCAGTTGTTCCTTCGGGCGCTTTCGTCTCATCCCCTGCGGGAGCCTGGGTCTCTGCAGGCGCCTGTGTTTCAGCGGGAGCGGCAGTGGTATCCTTGGGTGCGTCGCTCTTGGAGCAGCCGGCCAGCATGGATACGGCCAGAGTGGCTGCCATCAGTGTTGCAATGATTCTCTTTTTCATGTTTCTTCCTCCTACTTTGATTTTTATACATAAATGCCGTTATGGCATTCTGCACGAAATCCGGGTTCGCTTTGTGACGAACTGTTAAAAAATAAGGTGATGCCGTATTCTGTCATATTTCAGTCTGCTCATTCATGATGCGGTTGGCGGCGTTGATTGCCGCGCCGATAATGCCGGCCTCAGGGGCTGCGTCAGCTCTGTAAAATACAACGGATTCCCGGGGATTCGGGATACGCAGGTTTTCCCGCACGGTCTGCTCAAAGTATTCCATGGGAAAGCCCTTCATCTCCACCACACCTCCGCCCAGGACCACACATCTGGGGTCCAGTATGGTGATCTCCGTTGCGGCTGCGACCGCACAGGCGCGGATCACGTCCAGTACTTCGTCCCTGTCTCCGTATTTTTCAAAAATATCTGTGACCGGACAGTGGAAAACGTGTTCGGCCAGATAAAAAAGCGTTTTGCCGCTGGCCTTTAATTCGATGCAGCCGTTTTTGCCGCAGCCGCAGCCTTCCGAAAATCCCAGAACCGGTATATGCCCCAGCTCACAGGCGGAGCCGGAATGTCCGATATATACCTTCCCGTCGATGCACATGGCGTTTCCCAGGCCGGTGCCGATAAAGATTCCGACGATGATTCCTCTGCTGTCCATATTTCGGCGCCAGATCTCATAGAGGAGAGCCGTGTTCACGTCCCGTTCCATAAAAGCAGGCAGGCCCAGCCGTCCTGTAAGGATATCGGTCAGGGAAATATTGTCCAGCCCTTTTATGTGGGGGGAATTATAATTGACCGTCCGTTCTCTGTTCATCAGAGAGGCAAGGGAGAGAGTGACGCATTTAAAATGCTCCTGCCCATATTGATCCAGGTACGGTCTTACCAGATTTTCTATGTATGCGCCTTTATCCTCCGCATCGGAGAGGAGCCGGCTTGGTTCCTTTTGAAAATCCAGCACCCGGAAATCTTCGTCAATCACGCCGTATCGAAGATTGGTGCCGCCGATTTCTATTGCCAAATAATAATCTGCCACGTTTTTCATTCCTGTTATAATGCTAGTCATTGTTCAACGATTTTCTGTCACAGTTTGTTACAGGCCGTTTTCCTATGCCTAAATTTGCAGTTGTCTGCGTTATGCCGTCGGCTGTTTTTGGCAGCTGTTTGACGGGGTGAGCTGCGCAGTACCTTTGTTGTCTGTTTCCCGCTATAATCTGTCCGCACTGCCCATTACGTCGATTTTGTGTAAATAAACCTCTCTCAGCAGATCCCGGTTTTTCAATGTAAATATTCTGCTGTCGATGGCTCCCGGATTTTCAGCAAGAATCTTTCTCGTATTTGCCAGGGCGCTGATCCAGCCGTCTGTGGCGATATTTACTTTGCAGACGCCCATCCGGGACGCTTTTGTGATCTGCTCCTCCGGGATACCGGCCACGGCCTCGATGTGGCCGCCGTAAGCGTTAATCATATCCACAAACCGGGGGTCGATGGCGGAGGCTCCGTGAAGGACGATTGGGAAGCCCGGAACCCGTCTCATCACATCCTCTAAAATATCGTACCGGAGCTCGGGTAAATTGCCATTCGGGTCCGGCTTGATTTTAACCAGACCGTGACAGGTGCCGATGGAGATGGCAAGACTGTCGCAGCCGGTTCTTTTGACAAATTCTTCTGCCATTGCAGGGTCCGTATACAGGCTTTCGGCCTGTTCCTCTTCGCCGCTTTCCTCGGCGCCGGAGAGAACGCCCAGCTCTGCCTCCACGGTGACGCCATGACGGTGGGCATATGCCACGGTTTTTTCAGTCAGCGCGATGTTCTCCTCAAAGGGAAGGGCGCTGCCGTCGATCATAATGGAGGAAAATCCAAATTCTACTGCATCCACACACTGCTGGAAGGTCATGCCGTGATCCAGATGCAGGGCTACCGGAATATCCATCCCGCAGTTATGAATCCGGTCGATTCCCGACTGTACGATTCTTGCCAGCATCTCAAACCCAAGCTGTCTGTGCAGGTTGGGGGAGGCCAGCAAAATGACCGGAGAATGCTTTTCCATCACAGCGTCGATAATGGCGTTAAACTGTTCGATGGAGACAAAGTTAAATGCAGGCACCGCATAGCCTTCCTTGTATGCTTTCTGAAACATGTCTTTTGTGTTTACCTGTCCAAGCTCTGTGTAGTGATACATGTTTTGCGCCCTCCTAAGCTGTGTCTGTCGTGATGTACATTTTGCGTTCCATATTGAGTGTTGATACTGTTCACGGTTTATGTGCTCCGTGGTGTCCGTCATTAGATATATTTTCTGTGCAGCACCGTATATTTCGGAAGCGTTCCGATCAGCGGCAGTATATAATCGAGAAACTCTTCTCTGATATCATTTTCTGTTTCGGTCACATAGGAAAGGGGGAGACAGTTATCCTTCTCTGCCACATCTTCCAGTCTGACTAGCTCGTATATGGCCTGATATGGTCGACCAGGTTCTCTGTTAAGCGTGACCATCCGGAAGGATTCGCCGCTTACGGCGGCTCTTACGGCCAGTCTTCCCAGCTGTTCTGCCTCCTGTCTGTCGGTTTCCGACACATTGTGGATGCCGCATCGCTGCATCAGCCCCAGGTCGATTCCCCGGATCTTGCAGGAAAAGTGCTCTCTCAGCAGCTGGCTGATACAGGGAGTGATTCCGCCCATATTCTTCTGCATGTCCATACCTTTATTGATGGAGACATCCTCGAACAGGAACCTCCCGTCCGCTGTCTTCACACCCTCGGCAGCTACCGCGAAGCATTTTCCTTTTTTCTTTAAAACCTGTCCGACGTCATCGATAAATTTTTCTTTGGAGAAAGTGACCTCCGGAACGTAAATCAGATCAGGTCCCATATCGATTTTTCTTGCCGCAGTGGAAGCGGCGGCGAGAAAACCGGTGTTCCGTCCCATCACCTCGGCAAAAACGATCAGCTCCGTATCATAGGTCATCATATCCCTGGCAAGCTCGGCCACCGTAAGTGCCACATGTCTTGCTGCGGAAGGGTATCCTGGCGCATGATCGATACAGGAGATGTCATTGTCCACGGTTTTAGGGACGACGATCAGACTGAAATCATAATCCTGAGACTTAAGAAATCGTCCCAGCCGCAGACCTGCGCGGACAGAGCCATTGCCGCCGTTGATGAAAATATAGCGGATATGCAGCGCGCGCAGCGTGTCCAGCACTCTATGATAATCGGATTGTTCCTGATCTCCTTCGTCTATTTCATATCTGCAGGAGCCGAAAAGCATGGATGGGGTGTCCGGCAGATATTCTTCGCCGGGCAATTTTTCCGTGATATCAAAAAGCTTTCCCTTGATCAGACCGAGGATTCCGTGCTCAGATGCATAGATCCGATGGATTTTCGGCTGATTCCTGCATTCGGTGATGACGCCATAGGCAGATGCATTGATCACTGCGGTAGGTCCTCCTGATTGGATGTAAATTGCATTTGCCTGGTTGTCCATGTCTTCCTCTTTCATTTCTGTCAATATGGAGATGGCTGCAAAAGCAGGCATCATGGTTATCTGTGCCAGGTTAGAGGTGGGGATACAGGTCCTTTACTTTCAGATAAAGCTCTTTAAAAAGCTCCTGCTGCCGCCTGTAAGTGTTCACATGCGCCTGGATGGGTTCCACGGGCGTATCGTTTATTTTTACGATGGCGTCGCAGGCTTCTTTGACGTCTCCGTATATACCGCATCCCACCGAAGCCAGAATCGCGGCGCCCTGACAGGCTTCTTCCTCTGTCTTTGTGGTATATACGGGCATTTCCAGAATATCTGCCTGTATCTGCTTCCAGGTGGTCCCTTTTGCGGCGCCGCCGGAGGCGATCATTTTAGAGCTTTGAATGCCCATCTCATCCAGAATCTTCACGCATTCCTTCAGGTTGTACATGACGCCTTCCATGGTAGCCCGGATGATGTGGCTTTGCTCATGCTTCATGCCCATTCCGAAATAGACGCCTCTGGCATAAGGGTCCATAAAAGGAGTTCGCTCTCCGGCCAGGAACGGGATAAACAACAGTCCCTCCGAGCCGGCCGGCGCCAGCGCGGCTTCCCTGTCCAAGTCGGCATAGGGTCTGGAATCCTTTAATATTTTTTTCTTCAGCCAGCCGAGGGTGCTTCCGCCGTTTAAGGTGCCGCCCTGCACATACCATTTTTCGCCCGGTGTGTGGCACCAGGTCTGCAGCCGCATCTGACTGTCGCATATGGGACTGGCCAGTACGGCGGCAATCTGGGAGGCAGTGCCGATATTACAGGCAGTGACGCCTGGTTCAATGACGCCGTTGCCGGTCAGCTGGGCGGCGGAATCGCCGGCTCCGAAGATTACCTTTGTGCTTGTGCACAGGCCGGTTTCTTTTGCGGCGGATTCCTGAATGGTTCCCGCTACCTGCCAGCTTTCTGAGAGCCGGGGCCAGATATCATCCTTCAGGCCGACGCGCCGGATCAGCTCCATGCACCAGTGCCGGTTCTTTACGGAAAGGGCCAGGGTGCCGGCTGCGTCTGAATATTCCGAACCGATGGTGCCGGTCAGTCTGTATCGTATGTAATCCTTTGGAAGCATGACGTAACATATTTTGTCATACGGCCCAGGCTGATTCTTTTTTAACCAGAGCAGTGAGCAGATCATCATTCCGGCTCCCGGCTGATTCAAAAGCTCTGTGTCAAGAAGTTCTGCCGCCAGGGACTTGATCTCGCCGGTTTCTACGGCGGATCGTTGGTCCATCCATATGATGGCAGGTATGACCGGCCGTTTGTTTCTGTCAAGGGCTACGACGCCATGCATCTGTCCGGAAAGTCCGATGCCGGCCAGTTCCTCAGGACGGATACCGGATTTTTCCAGCGCTTCCCGGATGGTTTCCACTGTCCGGTTCCACCAAACCTCCGGGTCCTGTTCCGCATAACCGATTTTGTCAGTCGTTACGTCATAGTCCCGGTGACTTACCGCCAGAGACTTTCCCTCCGGGTCCATAATCAATACTTTTACACTTGAAGTTCCCAAATCAATTCCAGCCAGATATCCCATTATTTATCACCGTAATTTTTTTATATTGAAGGATTCAGATATTTCAAATTGTTTTAGCTATTTTTGAATGATTTCAATCTCCACACCGTTCGGGTCCGTAATCAGCATGGTGTGAGCTTTCAGCTTCTCCACATAGGAAGGAGTCTTTCTTACGAAAACACTTTTTTCTTTACAGCTGTCATATAACTCGGACAGGCTGTCCGTTACCAGACAGAAATGCCGGTAAATGCCGGTATCCGTTTCCCGGATATCCTCTGCCGCCGCTTTGTCCGTATAATCGATCAATTCCAGCCGCACACCCTGAGGGAGCGGGAAATAGGTTAGGGTATGGTCGCCCATGTCGATGAAGCCGGTCTTTTCTAATAGCAGCACATCAGTGTAAAATTTCTCGGACTGTGCCAGGTCCTTTGCGTTAATTGTAATATGATCCAAACCTGTTATTTTCATAAAGATCTTCTTTCTATATCTGTATTCGTTGCGGTCATCTTTACTCCGCCAGGATAACGTCTGTCACCGCCGCCAGGGCGCTGTAATCTTCCTTTTCAATATCCGAATCGATAATCAGTCCATTCACATAGCTTAACTCGGCGATCTGCGCGAAGGTCACTGTTCCCAGCTTGCTGCTGTCGCTCATCAGATAGGAAGCGAAGCAGGCGTCGAGAATCTCCCGGACGCTTTTTGCGGTTTCAAAGTCGGGCGCCGTGATTCCCCGTTCCACGCTGAAGCCGTTGCAGGAAAAAAATCCTTTGTCGATATTGACCAGACTTAAGAATTCATTCCGCATCGGAAGGGTAGTGTAGTGATATCCCTTTCTGACCAGACCGCCCAGCATATAGACGTGAAAATCAGTATAATCCTCAAGCCATACGGCGCTGCGGATATCGTTGACCACCACCGTCAGATTTTTCTTCTGGGGCAGCAGCTTTAAAAGCTCTGCCGTGGTGGTGCCGGTGGTCACTGCGATAATATCTCCGTTATCGATCAGGTCCAGCGCGGCTGCGGCAATGGCTTTTTTCTGCGACATCATCTGGCTTTCCTTATATGTGGGGGAAAGCTCCCTGCCTGCCTTGGAATTCCGGATCGCGCCGCCGTGGGTCCGGGTAATCAGATTTTTGTGTTCCAGCTGCTTTAAATCGTTTCTGATTGTGGAGGCTGACACACCGAACATCTCACACAGTACGGGAACCACTGCTTTGCCGTTGGTGTTAATCGTTTCCATTATTTTTCTCTGTCGTTCTTCGGCGAACAGATTTTTTCCTGAAACCTCAATCGAAATCTCTACCGGCGTTTTATCCATGATCTGCACCTCTTATGAAAATGATTATAGCAAAAATCGCTAAGAAACACAATAGATTTTCTTACTTTATTTTGTGTTTTTCTGATTATTTTTGTTTTTTGACCTTGAAATTGATTGCAGCGCTGTTGTTTTTTGTTATTTTGGCTTGAATAAACTGTTGTTTTCTGTTACTATGTGATTAGCGTATCGGCATGCCGGTATAAAATAAAGAGTCCGCTCAGATGTGTTGCTGTACTGTCAGACGTAATCAGACGGCATATCAGTACATTAAATATCCGTTCCGCAGAGATTTCATGGCATAGCTTTTGGGGAACGGATGGAGGACTAAGATGAATAGGAGGAGGTTCAATATGGGCGCTAAGTTTGAAAATTCCGATGAGCTGCAAAAGTTTGCCGACCGCATTCGGCTTCATGCGATCCGGTCCATGCATGCAAACAAGGGAGGCCATGTGGGAGGGGTGCTGTCCCTGTGCGAGCTGATGGCGGTATTGTATGGGAAGGTGATGGACTATGATCCGGAGAATCCTCAGAACGAGGATCGGGATAAGGTGGTTCTTTCCAAAGGCCATTGCGGTCCGGCTCTTTACTCGGCGCTGGCTCTTTCGGGATTTTTTCCGGAAGAACAGCTTCTGACACTGAATCAGAATGGCGGGCATCTGCCAAGCCACTGTGACATGAATAAAACGACGGGGATTGATATGACCACCGGTTCCCTCGGACAGGGCGCCTCCACGGCAGCAGGCATGGCGCTGGGGAAAAAGATGCTGGGCCGAAAGGGAACGGTATATCTGATATTGGGGGACGGCGAGCTGAATGAAGGACAGGTCTGGGAGGCCGCCATGTTCGCAAAGCAGCACAGGCTTGACAATCTGGTCGTATTCGTGGACTGGAATCATCAGCAGCTGGACGGTTATACGGAAGGGATCTGTGATATGGGAAATATCGAGAATCTGTTCCGGGCTTTCGGTTTCCGGGCCGTTACCGTGGACGGACATTCCACGGAGGCGGTGGAAAAGGCGGTCGTTCAGGCTGTGTCCGAAAAAGACGGCGTCCCTAAATGTATCGTGCTGGATACGGTCAAGGGAAAAGGCTGGAGTGTGACGGAAGGGAAGACAGGCATCCATCATATCGCGATCACGGATGAGATGATGGCGGAGGCCGAAAAAGAATTTGCCGGAAAGGAGCTGTAAATCGATGAAACAATATGCTACGGATATGAGAACCGCTTTGGCGGATACCCTGATTCGGCTGGAACGGGACAATGACAGGATTCTCTGGCTGGATTCCGATCTGATGGCCTCGTCAGGCATGAACAAGTTTAAGGAAGCGTACCCGGACCGGGTGATTAACTGCGGGATTCAGGAGGCAAATATGTTCGGTGTGGCAGCGGGACTTTCCGAGGAAGGGTTTATTCCTTTTGTGCATTCCTTTTCTGCCTTTGCCAGCCGGCGTATCACGGACCAGATTTTTATGTCCGGTATCTATGCCCGCCAGAATGTGCGGGTTGTGGGCAGCGATCCCGGGCTGTCGGCGGGGCCGAACGGGGGTACCCATATCAGCCTGGAGGATATGGGAATTTTAAGGTCGCTGCCGGGGACGATTATTCTGGACCCCTGTGATCCGGTACAGTTAAACGCGGTTGCGGAACAGAGTGTTGCGAAAAAGGGGATTTATTATATCCGTCTGATGAGAAAATCGAAGGATCAGTTTTATGAGGAAGGAACCTCCTTTGAGATCGGGCGAGCTTCCATATTAAAGGAAGGAGAGGATCTGTCCGTGATCACCTGCGGCACCGTCTGTATCAGAGAAGCGCTGAGAGCGGCGGAAGTGCTGGAAAAGGACGGCATTCACGTAAGGATCATCGACATGTTCACGGTCAAGCCTCTCGACCGGGAGACGGTGCTGAAAGCTGCTGCAGAAACGGGAGCGATTATCACGCTGGAAAATCACAACATTTATAACGGTCTGGGTTCGGCTGTGGCTGAGGTGATTGCGGAGAGCGGCATCAGTATTCCCTTTAAACGAATGGGCGTGCCTGACAGTGTGGGGGAAGTAGGGACGCTGGATTACCTTCTGCAAAAGTTCGGCATGGACGCGGATGCTGTGGCGGGGACGGCGAAGGAGCTGCTTGCGCGAAAATGATGATATTGGCAGACACCTGTCCTTTGTGGAAATACATAGAAAATCCATGTCTATTGCATCCGGAAGCTTCATATATATACTACTGATAATCTATTGCAGATTTACAGGAGGTTGGCATGGAGCTGATTAAGAAGACCATATATATGAACCGGCTGAAGGGGAAGACGGTCACGCAGATTACATTGGATGACGACAGAAATGTGCCGGATACCAAGGCGGATATTGACTATATCATTCAGGAGCAGGGGGACGTGAAGCTGGACGACTGCCGGGTCATGGGGGACCGGGCAGGGCTTCGGGGAAAGCTGGCGTTCCACATTCTGTACCAGACGCCGGTGCAGGGGGCGGTGGACAGCCTGAACGGAGAGATTATCTTCGACGAGCTGGTGAATATCAACGGGCTGGAAGAGCTGGATCAGGTGCAGGTACAGTGGGATATCGAGGATTTAAGCGCCGATGTGGTGAATTCCCGGAAGGTGAGCGTCAAGGCGGTGGTGACTTTTACGATTTTCGTGCAGCAGATTTATGACGAGCAGACTTCGGTAGATGCGGAGGGCGAATTGAATCTGGACCGTATGAAAAAGAGTGTGGAAGCAGCTCAGATCGCCATGCAGAAGCGGGATACCTATCGGGTGAAGGAGGAAGCAGAGCTGCCGGCCAGCAAGCCAAATATCAGAGAAGTGCTGTGGAGCAGCGTACAGCCGAGAGCGGTGGAAACCCGGCCTATGGACGGCGCGATCAGCCTGCGGGGCGAGCTTCTGGTATTTTGCATGTACAGCGGCGAGGAGGAGCATATTCCGGTGCAGTGGCTGGAACGTTCGGTTCCCTTTTCCGGCACCATCGATTTGCCGGACTGTACGGAGGAAATGATACCGGCCATCGAGGTGAAATTATTGAACCAGGATTTGACAGCCTCCCCGGACTACGACGGTGAAAACCGGGTGCTGTCACTGGATGCGGTATTGGAGCTGGATATTCGTCTGTATGAGGAAGAGACCATAGAGATTCTGGGGGATGTCTATGCGCCGGGCAAAAATCTGGAACCGGAATTCGGCAAGGCTTATTTTGAGTCGCTGATGACGAAAAATATGTCCAAATGCCGTCTGTCCGATAAGATGGAGTTAAGCGGCAATGAAAAGATTCTTCAAGTCTGCCATTGTGACGGCAGCGTGAAAATCGATCAGGTACAGGTCCAGGAAAACGGCCTGTCCGTGGAGGGAGCGCTGTGCGTTACCGTCCTTTACATATCCGCAGACGACAGAAAACCGCTGCAGTCGGTCAAAGGAGCGGTTCCCTTCCAGTATGTGGTGGAGGTAAAAGGCATTACTTCCGACTGTATTTACCGGATCAAGCCGGGACTGGAACAGCTGGCCGCCGTGATGTTAGGGGGAGACGAGATCGAAATCAAGGCGGCGGTGATGTTTGACGTGCTGGTGCTGAAACGGATTGAGGAACAGGTGATCCGCTCCGTGGCGGAAACGCCCCTGGATATGGAAGAGCTGGAACGTCTGCCGGGAATCGTGGGCTATATTGTGCAGCCCGGGGATTCCATGTGGGGGATCGCGAAGAAATTCAGAACCACCCAGGAGTCGGTGAAGAAGGTAAACGGGCTGGACAGCGATCTTCTGAAACCGGGGCAGAGACTGCTGGTGCTGAAAGAGGTTGAAGAAATGCTGTAGCGATTTGCTATGTAGCGTGCTGTGAATACGGGGAAACCTGGGTTCACAGCACTTTTTTGCGCGGAAAAGGATATACCGCACAAAATCTATACCAGAGAAACCTGGAATGTATTTTCTCTGCAGTAAAGCACCGCGGCTGGCCTTTGGGGCCGTCAGTTTGGTATCGGATACAGGGTTCCGGCCGGATACCCTGCAAACAGAATGGCTGTGATGTGAGCATTGGTTTTGGCGGGTGTGGGAATGTGAAAAAGTGAAGCGGTGCGGAAAATCGTTTACAGTATAAAATATGCGGCGGGCATTATTTTTGTGCATTGAAAAGGCTGATGCAGCCATGGAGTGAAACATCCCTGGCATTATGTAAACCGTTAGTGCCTACTGAATCTGCCATAAATTTGCGTATATCTATTGCTTTACAGAGGCGAAGTGATTTGCTAAAATAAACAGGAATACAGAGTTTGTTCGGATGACGCGTTTACCGCGTCAGGAAAGAGGAAAATTTATGGCAATGACTTATAAATGCCCTTCCTGTGGAGCGCCGATGGCCTTTGACGGGGAGAAGGGGACGCTGTCCTGCGAATACTGCGGCAAAGATCTGCCGGTGGAGGAGATGGAGCAGTCCCTTAACCAGGAGGAATATGAGGCGTTGGAGCCTCAGGCTGTGGAGGATGACGGCGCCTTCAAGGTGTACCGTTGTGCTTCCTGCGGCGCGGAGATGCTGACGGATGAGCATACCTCCGCTACGGTGTGCAGCTTCTGCGGTTCCCCGGGCTTGCTGGAAGACCGGCTGACCGGGCAGCATAAGCCGAGCAGGGTGCTGCCCTTTCAGATTTCCAGGGAAAAGGCGGTGGAAATATTCCGGCAGTGGACGAGAAAAGGGCTGCTGACCCCGGGAGACTTTTCTTCACGGAATACGGTCGAAAAGATCACGGGCATCTATGTGCCCTACTGGCTTTACGACTATGACACCAGCGTTACGCTGACAGCCCACTGCACCCGGATCCGCCATCAGCGCAAAGGGGATTACGAATATACATATACGGATCATTTTCAGGTGTACCGGGAGGTAACGGGAGACTATGACGGTATTCCTGAGGACGCCTCCGAGAAGATGGAGGATGAGCTGATGGAACGGGCGGAGCCCTTTGATTACGGCCAGATGAAGCCTTTTGAGATGCCTTACCTGGCGGGCTATCTGTCGGAAAAATATAATTATACCAGTGCCCAGATGGCCCAGAGGGCTAAAAAACGGGTATCGGAGATGGCCTTCGGCGCGGCCAGGGGGACGATCAACGGCTATGCCACGGTCAATGTGACGACGCAGCGGATCCATCTGCGGGAAAAGGCTGTGGAATATGTGCTGCTTCCGGTCTGGATGCTGAACTACCGGTATAACGGGAACCATCAGCAGTTTCTGATCAACGGGCAGTCAGGAAAAATGGTGGGTACGCTGCCGGTAAGCGGCGGGAAAGCCATAGCCTGGTTTTGCGGCATAACGGCGGCGGCTTTCCTGCTGCTGAATCTGTTCCTGGGGTTATAGTGACGTTAGATGCCTTTATAAAACAATAGTGACAAACGAGCCGGTCCAAAAATCCGGGAAGGGCGTTGCAAGGATATAGCAGGGAGCGTATATGAAAAAAACAGTGATAACAGTGATGGCGTTGGTTTTCTTTTGCCTGTTGTGCGGCTTTACGCCCCGCCTGTCGGAAATGTTCGACGAGGCGGATCTGTTTACGGCAGAGGAGGAGAAAAGTCTGGCAGGCGAAGCGGAACAGCTGGCGGAAAAGACAAAGACGGAGGTTGTCTTTCTGACATACGACGACGCGGAAGGCAAAGATACGGAGCAGTACACCGACGATTTCTGTGACGAACGGGAGTTCGGCTATGGCGGCGATGAGGAAAAAACTTTTATGATGCTTGCCATCGATATGGATAACCGGGAGGTGTATGTAAAGACAGGCGGAACTGCGATCGCCAGGGTGACGGACCGTGAGGTCGAATATATTCTGGATGAGATTTTTGTGTGGATGCCGGAGGGCAGCTATTATGAGGCTGCGGAGGCATTCCTTAAGGCATCGGAAAAGGCTCTTGATGAGGATATTTTCCCGGAGGCATCCGGGGCAGGGAACGGTTATGGAGCGCAAAAGCCGGGCGTCTATTCTGCGGAGCAGAACCAAAACGCTTATGGTGCGGCAGATAAAAAGAAACCGGTTACGGCCGCTGACATATTCATACGCTTCCTGATTTCCGCAGGGATCGGAGGCGCGGCGGTGGGCCTGATGATGCTGGGAAGGAAAACGGGCAGCAGGCCGGGAAGCGCCCCTTATATGGCGTCCCCGCCCCGTGTGCTTCACCGGTCTGACCGGTATATCAACACGACCGTAACCAAAACCCGCATCAATACCGATAACCATTCCGGTTCCTCCGGCGGAGGCCCGGGCGGTTCCTTCCACACCAGCAGCGGCGGTAATTCCTATGGCGGGGGCGGCAGAAGCTTTTAGGTTTGGGGATTGAAAAAATGGAAATAATCATTTAGAATATATCATGGAAAAAACGAAGCAGACATAGATGTGGCATGCCCGTATAAAAGCGTTTGCGGATGGTTTGGAACGAATTACGATGAAAAGAGGAGAAAACGATGGCACAGAATCCGATTGTAACCTTTGAGATGGAAAACGGCGATATTATGAAAGCGGAGCTGTATCCGGATATTGCCCCGAATACGGTGAATAATTTTATCAGCCTGGTGAAAAAGGGCTTTTATGACGGCCTGATTTTCCACCGTGTGATCGCAGGATTTATGATCCAGGGAGGCTGCCCCCAGGGCAGGGGGACAGGCGGCCCCGGATATCAGATTAAAGGGGAGTTTTCCGGTAATGGCTTTGAGAATCATTTAAAGCACACCGAGGGCGTCCTCTCGATGGCCAGGGCCATGGACCCTAACAGCGCAGGCTCCCAGTTTTTCATTATGCATAAAACATCCCCGCATCTGGACGGCTCTTACGCGGCTTTCGGAAAGCTGACGGAAGGTTTTGATGTGGTTGACCGGATGGCCCAGGTGCCCACGGACTGGTCAGACCGCCCAGCTGAAGAGCAGAGGATGAAAAAGGTAACAGTGGAAACCTTTGATACGGACTATCCGGAACCGGAGAAATGTTAAAAAAATTATCCGATCAGATCATCAATCCCCGAAGAAGGGCCTGGCTGGTCTGGCTGGCATTCTGCTTCAGCATATTGCCGCTGGCCGCCATCTCTGTCTTCGCCCATCCGTCGGCGGACGATTTTAATTATTCCGTGCTGACCCGCCGCTGCTGGGTGGAGACAGGTTCGCTTGTACAGGTTTTAAAAGCGGCTGCCGGGACGACGGTATATTATTTTAATGAATGGCAAGGGCTGTATGTGTCTCCGTTTTTGCAGGCACTGCAGCCTGCCGTATTTGGGGAGTCCGCTTACATGGCGGGGCCTCTGTTCTTACTGGCCGTCCATGTGGCCGCCACCCACTTTTTCTTTTATGTGCTTATCCGGAAAGTGCTGAAGGGAACCGGTTCCCAGTGGCTGGAACTGTCCGGCATCGGCCTCTTTCTGATGATCCATTTGATGCCCGGTACGGTTGAAGGGTTTTACTGGTATAACGGCGCGGTGAACTACACCTTCTTTTATGCCCTCCTTATGGCGATGATCGGCCTAACCTGGTATTGCTGCCAGGCGGGGCGGAAGGGAACCAGGGCCTGGCTGACAGGCCTGCTGATGGTTCTGGGCTTTATTCTGGCAGGGGGCAACCAGGTAACCTCTTTCGCGGGAATTTTATTCTACCTGGCCTGCGGGGCTGCCAGGGGGCTTGGCAAAGAAAAAAAGAAATGCCTTCCGCTGTTTTTGGTCGCGGCGGCCATTACGGCGGGCTTTATCCTAAACGTCACGGCGCCGGGGACGGCCGTGCGCCAGGCCACCTGCCTGGATAGGCCGGGCGTGGCCGGGACTATTTTGCTGTCGGTGTCCAATGTGCTGGTTTATATGACGGACTGGCTCCATCCATTTTTCCTTGTATGCCTGGCGGCTGCGGTTCCGTCCGCCTGGGGCGTGGCCCGGAATTTCAGGAAGGCCACCGGCTTTTCCTATCCCTGCCCTTTGGCGGCAGTGATTGGGGCGGGGGCGGTGATGGCAGCGCTGTACTGCCCTTCTAACTATGCCCAGGGCTTCAGCGGCAACTACCGGCTGATCAATGTGACTTATTTTATTTTTGTGATCCTGATGCTGATCCTGCTGGTTTATCTTCTGGGCTGGATTTCCGTTAAGCTGGAAAACCAGGGATTTTCGCCGGTGGTAAAAAGCCTGGGGGAAGCGGCAGGGAGAATCTCCTGGAAGTCCGCCGCCATATACGTATTTGTGTTCCTGGTTTTTTTGTATCCTGTGCGGGAGCGGCTGTCAGGCTTTAACGCGCTTACCTCCCTGGTAAATGGCAAAGCCGCCCGGTATGACAGGGAGGCCGACGGGCGGGACGCTCTCCTTACGGCAGCGGATGAGGATGAGGTCATAGAGCTGGAGCCTTTCACAGTGAAGCCAAAAGTACTGTTTTTTGAGGATATAGACCCGTCGCCGGATAACTGGAAGAACCAGGCCGTGGCGGAGTATTATGGCGTCAAGGGCGTCATATTGAAAGAAGAATAGGCAAAAAGAAAAGGCAGGGCAAGAAACCCTGTCTTCTCTTTTTGGTGTGAATATGTCGGTTGGAAGCTGTTTTAATCTTGGTATTAAGCCACAGATTCTTCCGCTTTTTTCCGCTCTTCGATTTCTCTTTCCATCTGCTCCACCCTGCTCTTGGGAAGACGGAAGCCAATCAGCAGTACGACTGCGCCGATAATCAGCAGAATGGCGGGAATTACCATCAGGGCAAGGCAGATGGACTCTTTCATGGCCACGGAAGCGTCCTCAACCGCGATTGTCGCGGAAAATCCACCGATTGCCAGGCAGGCTGCCAGAAGCGCACTTTTCAGCGTGCTGGCGGTCTTTAACGGGATATTCTGCAGTCCCATAATCCATCCGGAAGCATTCTTTCCGCTTTTCCACTCACTGTATACGGCCGTATCGGCATAGAGCGCGGAGGAACAGGAGTAACAGCAGCCATATCCCAGCTGTGCCAGGGAGATCAGCGCCACAACAACCCAGGGGCTGGTATAAAGCATTCTGGCTGCCAGAAGCGCGGCCGCCATAATGAAGTAGCAGGCAATCACGGTAACGCGCCCGCTCAGCATTTTTCCGATATATCGGCTGAAATACGCGCCGATTACTGCCAGGAATGCGATAATCAGCATATAGCTTGCCTGCATTCCTTTGTTTAACGCGATATATGTGAAGTAATATACCACGGTTCCGGCTACCATAAAGTTGAACAGCCATTTTGCCAGATCCGCGATCAGCAGGCAGAGCAAAGGCGGGTTGGCAAACAGTGCCTTTAACAGGTCTACGATATTTGTACGGGCACGTTTGGTTTTTGCGGCGTTAGCCAGCTCCTCAGTACCGGTATCCTCATAGCCCTCTGTCATCTTAAAGTGGAAGAAATAGCCAGCCACCATCAGCAGGGACATGGAAAGGGAGAGAACCGCATACGCATATTTTTCCGTGAAAATCCCTGTCAGGATGGCCAGGAACGGCACACCCAGATAGGACCAGGCAAATTTGGACATATTGTTCCAGGTAGCACGGCTGGAAGCCATGGCCACACGGTCGTCCGGTGTCTTTGCCACTACGCTGATCAGGGACATATTTGCCGTATAACCCCAGTTATGCAGGAAACGCGCGCCAAGCATAAAGATAAAGAAGAAAAAGGTTGACACGGCGTCCGTAGAACCGATCCGCACATACATAAAGAAATAGAATACCGGCACCAGCCAGTTCACGGCAATCAGCCAGGAACGGTAACGCCCCCATTTCATTGGCTTTACGGAATTGATCACGCCGCCGTAAATCCATGCGGTAAAAGCGTCGATCATCGCCGTAACCGTCGTCAGGAACGCAACGCTTGGCAGGCTGAGCTGCGCCACGTTGGTCAGGTAAAACGCGGAGTAATAAACTCCCACATTGGTCATCAGCGCGAAACACATGTCGCCTACGCCATAAAAATAGCGTATGGTTTTACTGATGCCTTTTGGCTTTCCAGCCGTTTGTTCCATAGTTTGGTTTCCCATACACATACCCTCCTATTTTTAGTTCCGCAACTCCCCTTCTAGGCACCCTTGAACTGGGAGAATTTCCAGCCGCTAAAGTGTCTGTAAATCCTCTTGGGGCTTGTCCGGTTCGTTGCTGTTTTATATATCATTTTAATGATATCATTTGGTATATCTATTTTAAAAACGGATTCCCCGCCAGGCCGTCGCCTCTGGGCGCGTCATAATCTGGGCGCTTGCAGGTGTATTTGGTAGAGCCGTAGCGGATCAGCTCATCGTTTACGATGGCGTTCCGCGCTTTTGTTTTAAGCCCCGACTGTGCTACCCAGCTTCCGCCCGGCGCCAGCGCGTCGATGGTTTTGTCAATGGATTCCCTGATTTGCGCCTCCGTGGTGCTGGGCTTGTCCATATACTGGGTGTCAAAGCCTCCGACGAAGCACATTTTATGGCCGATTTCCTGTTTCAGTTCAGCAGGCTTGTTGGAAATATGCATCGTATTGGTCGCCACACATCCCATATCCGCGATTTCTCCGAGGATCGGCGCGAAATAACCGCAGCAGTGATGCTCGTACATCACGCCTGCGTCGGTAATGCAGTCGATTACCCGCTGCAGATGGGGCTTGATCAGCTTCCGCCATACCTCAGGCGACATAAACATACCGCTGTTAGAACCGTAGTCGTCATGCATAATCAGGATATCAGGCTTATAATATTTGATCAGGTACTGGTAAAGGCGGATCTTGTGGTCTGCCACCGCGCCGAAAAAGTCATAGCAGGCTTCCGGCTCTTCCATCAGCGCGCAAAGGGCTTCCTGGAATTCCATAACGCTGAATAACCGTTCCCACAGGCCGAATCCCACCATTACCCTGGAAAGCCGATGTTCCCTGTCCCAGCTGGCCGTATCCTTGGCGGCATGGCCCTCCCAGTCCAGCAGGCTCAGATCCGGAAATTTCATGAATTCCCTCCATCTGGTGATGTCCGGTACCAGGTGGACACCCGGCGTCGGGTTTGCCCCGCCGATATTTGGTTCGAAGGTCCAGCTTTGGCCGAACCAGTCGGTGGCCGTTCCGGTGACACAGATGGATTCCCTGATAAAGTCCATTCCCCGCGGCGCGCATGTATCCATGTCCGTGGCAATAGGAAAGAACTCAGGTTCTTTGTGCTGGTAGGCCAATAAAGTATTTTCTTTGTAGCTTAGAGTTGCCATTTAAATCTCCTCCTGTTTATATATATTTTATGATAAATTCTCATGGCGGCATGGCGGCCGCGCGGCAGAATTTCTCATCTGTCTGTTTCCGGGGAAATCCGGTTTACAAAATCTGTGCCGCGATCGGATACGCAACCAGGGCGATAATCACAATACAGGGAATTAATATCAGAAAGCCATATTGGGCCATCTGCGCATTGGTCGTCCACCCGGAACCGGTACCCAGCACGACCGTCGTCATGGCCGGCGGAGTGGCGTAGGCATAGGTGGCCATCATTCCCAGTGTTACGGCCAGGGCGCCGACGTGGATCCCTTCCAGGGAGGCTGCGATCGGCAGCGCCACCGTACATACGATCGTTATCGTTACCATATTAGAACCGACATTTGTCATGACGGCAGTAACCGCCGTCAGCAGAAGGACAAAGGATATTCCCTGGAACATCCCGACCATCGGCCCCAGATGGGTTTTAATAAATTCCGACAGGCCGATATCAGGATTTGTCATGGCAGAGCCTAAAGTCAGCGCCGACGCTGCCATAAACATGGACGGCCACGGGACAGATTTCGCCCCATCCCCCAGGGAGAGCAGCGGCTTGCCTTCCGTATGGATGATACACATCAGCATAGTGCCCAGTAAAGGCGGCATAACAGTGCCGAATCCGCTGAGCCAGGCTGCTGCGGGAGATATCGGTTTTAACAGCTCCGGCAGTACCCAGAGGGCTACGACGCCGAAAAAGATAGATGCGGTCAGCCGTTCTTTTTTGTCGCCGGGACGTAAAGACTGCTTCAGAAAATCCGCATTGATTTTTCTGATGGCTGTCGTATCGGGCCTTAAAATAAAACGGAAAATGAGCAGCATGGCGCCGACAGAACACAGTGCTGCCGGGATTCCCGCCGCCATATAGGCAGAATAGCTGATCACCTGCCCCGTAAGGCTCTGATAGCTGTTCAGCGCCATCAGGGGAAATACATGGGCAATCGGCGTCATGGCGCCTGATATGCTGGCAGTGATAATCAGCCCCATCGTCATCAGCGCCGCAAACCTGTCCCCTTTTTCTAAGCCCAGCACGGAAAAGATTTCCTCATTAATTGTCAGGTAAAGAACGACGATAACGGTTGTGCTCATACAGGAACCCAGAAGGAGTACCGAGAAAAAATACAGGCAGAGAAACGGCCATGGCCCTCTTTTCGCGAGCCGGGTAGAAAGAAACCATATCGCGCATCTTCTGGTAAACAGTGTCTGATTCAGAGCGTAAGAGCAGCAGAATGTAAAAATCAGAAATGAAATGGCAGGATTTCCGATCGATGATGAAATAAGGCTGTTCATGGACAGTTCCGGCAGCAGAGCCAGCGCAAGCAGACAAAACAGGGAAGGCCATGAAATACCCACCGATATCCATAAAAAGACTGAGCCGATGAAAATGCCGATCAGCAGCATAGCACTTCGCGACAGCCCTTCAAATGGCGTTATTAACCCAAACACGGCGATAATGCCTATCGCGGCTAACAGCTTTAGCGCGTCCTGGTACTGTTTTCCCATACAAAATCCCCCTCTAAAATAGCTCCCTTACTTCCCCCATCTCTTTCCATTATTTTAAACAGTTCGACATTTTTTTGAAATGTACTGTCATACAAAAGAAGACATACGGGATTGTGCCTGACAGCACAATCCCGTATGTCTTCCTGGTCAGTTTATTTTTGCCTGCTGCGCAGATTGTTTTTCTTTTTCCAATACATATAAGGAAAGCCTCAAATAATTCCGCGTGGCCGGATCATCAAAGTCCCAGCTTGTGACGTCCTTAAAAAATTTAATCCGGTAGGTCAGCGTATTTTTGTGGATGAAAAGTCTTTCCGAAGCGCGCTTGGAGGAACGTTCCTCCTCAAGATATACTTGTAAGGTTTCGAGGTATGCTCTTTTATCTCCGTCCTCGTTCCACATACGGCGCAAAACAGGCTCACAGGCGCAAACCCGCTGCTGTCCCGACGATTCCATCAGGTATTCCGGAGCCAGGTAATAAAATTCAGAAAACATTTCTTTGCCGTTGCCCTGGGCGTACGCGGCCTGGTCAAAGAAATACTGCAGTTCCGAAAGTTCATAAAACAGGCAGCTTAAGCCTGCCTGCAATTCTTTTTTCTGCCCTCCCTGGGTGACCGTGTGAAAAATCTGCCTGGCCAGAATGTAAGGATTCTGGGAATAAAGCAGGAGCATCAGTTCGCCTTTGACAATATTGCAGAACATAATGGAATATTGTTTAAATATAATGTTTTTTACAAATTTCAGTGAGCGCGGATCTCCTTTATGCTCCTGGTCGGAAAAATTAATCAGCAGCACGGCAAAAGCGCCCGGATGCTGGCATTTTATAATGCGCTGGAAATCGTCTACCTTGTCGGCCGGAACCGATTCTCCCAGGATCAGGGATTCGATGATGCCGATATCCAGGTATTTCCTGGATTCCCCGGATACCGCAGCCGTATAGATGGCCATCCGCCTGGACAGATATTCCAGCAGGCATATATCTCCCACGTTGAATATCCGGTTGCTTTCCAGAAGAGTCAGCTTTTCATAATCATGCCCGTGGAAGGTGATCGCGACATACAGGCCGTTGTACGGCATCAGGGAGCCGGGTTTTCCGCAAAACCGGCGGACATTCTGCCGGTAAACGCAGTCCGAGAATTTCAGGGCGGAGGACATGAAGTTATAGCCCTCCATCGAAGTCTGCCCGTTTTCGCGGATATATTCCCATTCCGGCGGTATGCCGTTTTTCCCAAAAGGCTCGCACATGCCCAGCAGGCAGTAATTAGAATCCTGGATCATAACCGGATTTCCGAAAGCCCGCTGCAGCAATTGAGCCAGGCACTGATAATTATTTGACATAATGGCCTTGTCCACTTCGTCAAGCCAGTTCTGGTACCAGTCAAAAATTCCTTGGATTAACAGATATCCGTCGCTGAGTTTCATGTCTTTGATGAGAATTGAGCCCTGGTCGCTCTCGCAGATAATGTCGCTGGAAATCTGTGAGATATACACGCAGCCAGGCGCATAATAGGGAAGTGTGCTGTTTAAGACCGGTTCGGCGTTTTTGTCAATCCGCGCTTCAATCTCGTAGTTTTTTAAACGATTCGCTATCATCCACATATTTAACTTCATATCGTATAACTCCTGATATCACAATGTCGCAACCAATCAAAACCACATGGTTAAATATATTATAATCTATCGCACGGGAATTGCCAAACCAAAAATTTTCTGCCAATGCCAGGAAATGGTGGAAAATAAAAAGAATCCCGTGCGGAAACCGGGAATTAATTCCCTGGTTCCGGCGGGATTCCGATGATATTTATTTCACAAATTTATTCACCGCGTCCATCAGGCCGGTGAGCACCTCGGCCTTTTCATCGTCATCGTCGCTGTTCAGTGCTTCCAGCATACATTCTTCGATGTGCTCGGCCAGGATGATTTTTCCGAGATTATTCAGGGCGGAGCGGACAGCAGCGATCTGGATCAGCACCTCCGTGCAGTTCCGGTCTGTTTCAATCATGGTCTTAATGGAATTGGCATGGCCGATGATCCGCGACATCCGGTTTACCAGCCGGGCATTTTCCTCAGGTGAATGTTGGTGCATGAAAACCTCCGTCCTAATGTGGAGCCTCTTAATTCTGTTCCTGGGCCAGCTTTAACGCTTCATCCAGCAGTTCCATATCCTCGGCACTGATTTTTAAGTTTGTCACAAGATTCTGTCCCTCGGCGGTGGTCACGCTGATCTCGATAATCGTGCCTTCGCGGATGGCCTGTCCCATCACCGCCTTGCCGAACATGGGGAGTTTGGGGTGGTTTTTGATAAAACGGTCCCAGAGATTTTTCAGCTGAAATATTTTCATGAAATTATTGCTCATTAAAATTTCCTTTTCTGCCTGCTTTATGTGTTCTCGAACGTTCTGCTGAGCCTGACTGCGGAGTTCTGAAAGCTGTCTGTTTCAAAAACTGAGCGGTCCGTTAACAGACTGACAGGCCAGGGCGGCTTTGATAAATCCTTTAAACAGCGGGTGGGGCCTGTTGGGCCTGGATTTCAGTTCCGGGTGGCCCTGGGTTCCCACGAACCAGGGGTGATCTGGCAGTTCGCACATCTCCACGATCCGGCCGTCGGGGGAAATGCCGGACAGCAGCATGCCGTGTTCGGTCAGCGCCTTCCGGTAATCATTGTTTACCTCGTAGCGGTGGCGGTGGCGCTCATAAATCGTCTTTTCTCCATAAGCCTCTAACGCTTTTGAGCCGTCGGCCAGCTCACAAGGGTAAGCGCCCAGCCGTAAAGTACCGCCGATATTTTCCACGCCGTTCTGGTCCGGCATCAGATGGATCACCGGATGGGTGGTAGCCGGGTCAAGCTCCGCGCTGTGGGCATCGGCATAGCCTACTACGTTTCGGGCAAATTCAACGATGGAGAGCTGCATCCCTAAACAGAGGCCCAGGAATGGGATTTTGTTCTCCCTTGCATATCGGATGGCCGTCAGCTTTCCGTCGATCCCGCGGAAACCAAAACCGCCGGGCACCAGGATGCCGGATACGTCCCCTAACATCTCGTCCGCATTTTCCTCCGTCAGCATCTCCGAATCAATCCATTTGATTTCTACATGGGTCCGGTTATAGCAGCCACCGGCTTTCAGTGCTTCCACCACGCTGATATAGGCGTCGTGGAGGGAAATGTATTTGCCTACCAGCGCTACCTGCACTCTGTGCTCCGGATTTTTCCAGGCATTGATCATGGCTTCCCATTCCGTCAGGTTGGGCTCCGGGCAGTCTAAGTGCAGACATCTCAAAGCGGCTTCCGCCAGATGTTCCTTTTCCATGGCCAGAGGCGCTTCATATAATATCTCCACGTCCAGGTTCTGCAATACATTTTCCTTTGGCAGGTTGCAGAACAGGGATAGTTTTTCTTTTAATTTGGCGTCGAGAGGATGCTCAGACCGGCATACGATGATGTCGGGCTGGATGCCCATGCCCTGCAGGGATTTTACGCTGGCCTGGGTGGGCTTGGTTTTCATCTCCCCGGAAGCTTTCAGATAAGGGATCAGCGTCACGTGGATTAAAATGGCATTTTCCTTGCCGATCTCGTACTGGAACTGGCGGATGGCCTCCAAAAAAGGCTGGCTTTCGATGTCGCCCACGGTTCCGCCTACCTCGATAATGGCAATCTCGGTCTTGTCCGTTGTGTAATTACGGTAAAACCGGCTTTTGATCTCGTTTGTGATATGGGGGATGACCTGAACGGTGCCGCCGCCGAAATCTCCCCGACGTTCCTTGTTTAGAACGCTCCAATATACCTTTCCGGTGGTGACGTTAGAATTTTTATTCAGGCTTTCGTCGATGAACCGTTCGTAATGTCCCAAGTCCAGGTCCGTCTCTGCTCCGTCGTCAGTGACAAACACTTCGCCGTGCTGTATGGGGTTCATAGTTCCCGGATCGATGTTGATATAGGGATCAAATTTCTGCATGGTGACAGCGTAGCCGCGGGCCTTTAAAAGGCGTCCTAAGGATGCGGCGGTGATTCCTTTTCCCAGTCCGGAAACGACGCCGCCGGTAACAAAGACGTACTTTACGGGCATTTTCTTGTCCTCCTAATTATAGTTCCGCAGCTTCTCTCCCAATCCTCGGAATCTGGGAGGGAAGCTGCTGCTTTTCAGATATTACTTGACGTACAAAAACAAAACACATTCGATTATACATCGGGAGCTTATTTATTTCCAGCGCTTTTTATAAGATTTTCTTCCAATTTATAAAAGTTTTAAAAATAAGGATAATATTTCATATTATCATGCTTGATTTATGACGGAACAATCTCTATAATAATTACAGTGAAAATAAGCATTACTTCCTGGCAGACCCTGTGCATCTGTCGGTTAGTCAAGTACAAGGAGAAAGTGAATGAGTTCGCAGAATAACAAGGATGATGGGGGAGGGAAGCTCCCTAAAAATAGTCAGGGCGTGCTGATTATGGTGATTGCCGCCATTTTGACACTGTTTAGTGTCTCCCTTCTGGGCAGCATGATGGACCGGAACACGGAGGAAATTACGTACAATGAATTTCTGGACATGGTAGAGGCAGGGAAGATCAAAAGCGTGTCTATCGAGGAATCCCGTTCCCGGCTTGTGGTGACGCCGAAGACAGAGAGAGAGCTGGCCGCAGAGCAGGCGAAGGGAGAGAAGGAAACCGATCGGGAGAAAAAAGAAACCGAATCCTCTGCGCCGGATCTGTATGACTACTATATGTCCACCGCCGGCAGCGAAACCTTTACCGTAGTGATGGCGGAGGAGAGTGATCAGCTGGTACCCCGTCTGCGGGCAGCGAATGTAGAATTCAAGGGCGTGGTGCCGGATTCCAGCTCTGCCATACTGGATTTTCTTTTGATCTATGTATTTCCCATTATTCTGGTATGGGTAGTGCTGATGGTATTTATGAGAAGAACCGGTGGCGGCGGTGTTATGGGTGTGGGCAAGTCCAATGCGAAGGTTTATGTCCAGAAGGCAACCGGAGTTACCTTCAAGGACGTGGCGGGCCAGGACGAGGCGAAGGAATCTCTGACAGAGATCGTGGATTTTTTGCATAATCCGGCCAGATATGTGGAGATTGGCGCCAAACTGCCCAAAGGTGCGCTGCTGGTGGGCCCTCCCGGAACAGGTAAGACGCTGCTTGCCAAGGCGGTGGCCGGAGAGGCCAATGTGCCCTTTTTCTCCTTGTCGGGTTCTGATTTTGTGGAAATGTTCGTGGGCGTAGGCGCGTCGAGAGTCCGCGACCTGTTTAAACAGGCGCAGCAAAACGCTCCCTGTATTATTTTTATCGATGAGATCGATGCCATCGGCAAAAGCCGTGACAGTCGTTACGGCGGCGGAAATGACGAGCGGGAGCAGACGCTGAATCAGCTGTTGTCCGAGATGGACGGTTTTGATCCTGCCAAGGGCGTATTTATTTTGGCAGCCACCAATCGTCCGGAGATTCTTGATAAGGCGCTTTTGCGTCCGGGACGTTTTGACAGGCGGATTATCGTGGACCGTCCGGATCTGAAAGGGCGGATCAATACGTTAAAGGTGCATTCCAAAAATGTGGCGCTGGACGATACGGTGGATTTGGAGGCCATTGCGCTGGCAACCTCGGGAGCGGTGGGCTCTGATCTGGCAAACATGATTAACGAGGCGGCGATCAATGCGGTGAAGAGTGGCCGCAAGGTGGTATCCCAGTCCGACCTGTTCGATGCGGTAGAGCAGGTGCTGGTGGGCAAGGAGAAAAAGGATCGGGTGATGAGCGCTGAGGAGAGGAAGATCGTCTCTTATCATGAGGTAGGGCATGCCCTGATCAGCGCCCTGCAGAAGGATTCGGAGCCAGTGCAGAAAATCACCATTATCCCCAGGACCATGGGAGCTCTGGGCTATGTGCTGAATGTGCCTGAGGAAGAAAAGTACTTGAACTCCAAGGCAGAGCTTCAAAACCTGCTGGTGAAATACCTGGGCGGCCGCGCGGCGGAGGAGCTTGTATTTGATACGGTAACTACCGGTGCATCCAATGATATCGAGAAGGCGACAAGCATCGCCAGATCCATGGTGACCCAGTATGGTATGTCCTCGGAGTTCGGTCTGATGGGACTGGAATCTGTGGAGAACCGTTATCTGGACGGCCGGGCAGTACTGAACTGTGCCGATGCCACTGCCGCCGGTGTGGACGACGTGGTAATGAAGATGCTGAAAGAAGCCTACGAGGAGGCCAAACGGCTGTTGTCCGAGAATCGTAAAGCGCTTGATTTAATTGCCGGTTTCCTAATCAAGAAGGAGACCATTACCGGGAAGGAGTTTATGGATATTTTCCATAAGGTTCAGAACGGCGAGGAGGTTCTGCTGCCGGAGGAGCGGGAAGAGGATAGCGAAGTGCCGAAAGATTCGGAAGCAGTAGAGTTTGCAGAAGCGACAGAGCGTTCGGAAGCGGAAGCAATAAAGCGTTCGGAAGCGGAAGCAATAAAGCGTTCGGAAGCGGTAGAGACTTCGAAAGCGACAGAGATTCCGGAAGCTTCAGAAGAAGACTTTACAAAAGAAAAATGACAGGCTTGCCGGGCTTCCATTTTCGGAGCCCGGCAAATTTGGGTAGTGTAAAAATTTCGACGAAAAACAACGACAGCCCCTAGGAGGGGAGCTGCGGAATTTTAATGGAGGAAGCTATATGGATACGCCTGGAATGGAACGCTCAGATGTTTTTGATATTGAGGAAGAGCTGAAAAAGCTTCCGTCATCCCCCGGCGTCTATCTGATGCATGATGCCGGGGGTGTTATTATTTATATCGGAAAGGCCATCAGTTTGAAGAACCGTGTCCGCCAGTATTTTCAGAGCAGCCGGAACAAATCGCCGAAGATTTTGAAGATGGTGTCTCTGATTAAATGGTTTGAGTATATCGTTACGGATTCGGAGCTGGAAGCGCTGGTGCTGGAAAGCAATCTGATTAAAGAATATCGCCCGAAGTACAATACGATGCTGAAGGACGACAAAAATTATCCTTATATCCGGGTGACATTGGAGGAGGAATATCCGCGTATTCTGTACTCCCATACAATGAAAAAGGATAAGTCAAAATACTATGGTCCCTATACAAGCGGCGAGGCGGTGCGGAACACGATCAAACTTTTACATAAGCTGTACCGGCTGCGCACCTGTAATAAGAACCTGCCCAGGGAGCAGGGAACGGACCGTCCCTGCCTGAATTTTCATATGAAGCAGTGCCAGGCGCCCTGTCAGGGCTATATCACGAAAGAGGAGTATGCCAGGTCTGTCTCCAAAGCGCTGGATTTTTTGAATGGCAAAAGCTTCGACAGAATCGCCGGCGAACTGGAAGAAAAAATGCAAAAAGCCGCCGAGGAGATGGATTTTGAGGCCGCCGCCAATTATCGTGATCTGCTGTTCGATGTGCGGAAGATTGCGGAAAAGCAGAAGGTGACGGACAGCGGTTTGGAGGACAGGGATATCATTGCTCTGGCCATCGAGGGGGAGGATGCGGTATGTCAGGTGTTTTTTGTTCGGGAGGGGCGGCTGATCGGACGAGACCACTTCCATTTGGCTGTGGCCATTGGGGATACGCCTGTTCAAGTGCTGACGGAATTTGTCAAGCAGTTTTACAGCGGCACGCCTTTTGTGCCCAGGGAGCTGTTTCTGCCCTTTGACATCGAGGAACGGGAACTGATCGAGAACTGGCTGGGGTCCAGGCGGGGGCAGAAGGTGACGCTTCGAGTGCCGAAAAAGGGCGAGAAGCATAAATTGGTAGAGCTGGCGGAGAGAAATGCCAGGATGATTTTGGGGCAGAATAAAGAGAAGATGAAACGGGAGGCTATGCGGACGACCGGGGCGGTAAAGGAAATCACTGAGCTGCTGGGCCTTTCGGGCATTGTCCGGGTGGAAGCCTTTGATATTTCAAATATCAGTGGGTTCGAGTCAGTGGGATCTATGGTGGTATTTGAGAATGGCCGTCCTAAGCGCAATGATTACCGGAAGTTTAAGATTAAGTGGGTAAAGGGGCCAAATGACTATGCCTCCATGGACGAGGTGCTGACCAGAAGGTTTTCCCATGGGATAAAGGAGCGGAAGCAGCTGAGACAGGAGATGGCTGTTCAGCCGGAAGAGCAGGCGCCGGAGGAACAGGCGAAAAAGGTTGCCGAGACATCGACATATGGGAGCTTTACCCGTTTTCCCGACCTGATTATGATGGACGGCGGCAAAGGTCAGGTAAACATCGCCCTTGCGGTGTTGGACCGTCTGCAGCTGCATATTCCTGTCTGCGGTATGGTGAAGGATGACAGGCATAGAACCAGAGGGCTGTATTTTAACGGTGTGGAGCTGCCCATCGACACCCATTCGGAGGGGTTTAGGCTTATTACCCGGATTCAGGATGAGGCCCACCGGTTCGCCATTGAGTACCACAGAAGTCTGCGGAGCAAGGGTCAGGTACATTCTGTTCTGGACGATATTCCCGGTATCGGTCCCGCCAGAAGGAAGGCACTGATGAGGACCTTTGCTTCTCTGGATGAAGTGCGGGCGGCGACGGTAGAAGAGCTGCAGGAGATCCCTGAGATGAACCGGAGGTCAGCCGAGAGCGTGTGGAAATTTTTTCATGCCGAAGATATACCCGTGAGCTAATTGATTTGTCAGAACATCCATAGATGAAGGTTTACTTTCAAAGTCAGTATGCTCGTGGGTATAACGGAGCAATCTTTCGACAGCATATTGGACTGGGCAGTAAGATAGATCAGCGCTTTGCATCCCGGCTTGTGAATTTGCCGGGGCAGCCTGCGCAGACGTACAAAAAACGAGGGAGTTTTGCGGTGGAAAATTGGTTTCTTCGCCCATAGGAATCCTTTGAAAATTTTTTTATAATAATAGCGAAAAGTAACATGGCGTGGCAACAAAGACAGAGGGTTCATTTTATTTTTAAGGAGGAGGATAAACAATGAACAAAATTCCCTTTGATGAGAAAGAATTGAAGGTAGTAGCAGAGATTCCGGCATTTGGCGGCGGCACCACACCGCTGTATGACGTGCCTGTCAGCAGGCGCGAGGCTGTGAACGCCGTATATAAGGACAAGCAGCCGATTTGGATGCTGGCTGGCGGAGAGCAGAACATTTTTACGCCGGCGCTGATCCCGGATAACGGCGCCAGAGGATTTGTATTTGAGGGCGTGCCTTATCCCCGTGAAAAGTTCGGCGGCAAGGATATGTTCGGCGTAGAATGGGAATACGTGGATGTGGCAGGCGGTTCCATGGTAAAGCCGGGGAATCCTTTGCTGGAGGATGTGAATGATTGGAAAGAAAAGATCGTGATGCCTGACATTGACAGCTGGGACTGGGCAGGCAGCGCCGCGCAGAATAAGGAGTATCTGTCCAATGGCAACAATAATCTGTTCTGGCTGTTAAATGGCTGCTGGTTTGAGCGTCTGATTTCTTTTATGGATTTTGAGGAAGCGGCTGTGGCCATGATCGATGAGGAGCAGGAGGATGCTCTGAAGGAATTGTTCCACGAGCTGACCAGCCTGTATATGCGGATCGTGGATAAGGCTGTGGAGTATTTTGATATTGATGGCTTCTGTATCCATGACGACTGGGGCTCTCAGATGGCACCCTTCTTCTCGGAAGCGGCAGCCCGTAATCTGCTTTTGCCCGAGATGAAGAGATTCGTGGCGCACTGTCATGAAAAAGGAAAATATATCGAGCTTCACAGCTGCGGACATGTAGAGGATCGCTGCCAGATCTTCGTGGAAGCCGGCTTTGATACATGGACGCCTATGGCTATGAACGATACAATCAAGCTGTACGAGGAATATGGCGACAAGATTGCCATCGCAGTGGTTTATGACAAGCCTTTTGATCCTGAGACTGCTACGGAGGAAGAGCAGAGAGCGGCAGCCAGAGATTTTGTAGAACGCTTCACAAAGCCCGGAAAGCTTGCAAGCTATTCCCTGTATAACGCCCCAGGCTTGATGACGCCTGCATTCCGTGAGGAACTGTACAAGGCATCCAGAATCAGCTACGCAAAGTAGGGAGAAACGGGAAAGTTGCGAAAAGTCATCAAAGTAATGGTTGACATTTTAATGGACATGTGATATAACAGTAAGGCGGGTTTTTACCTGCCCTATATAGGGGTGTAGTTCAGTCGGTAGAACGTTGGTCTCCAAAACCAAATGTCGAGGGTTCGAGTCCTTCCGCCCCTGGGAAAGCCATATTCATTCGAGTAGAGATATTCGGGGGAATATGGCTTTTTAGTGTATGGGGATTGTTTCGTCTCTATTTTTTAAAATCGCTTGCATAATAATAACTAATCATGGTATGCGTATCCGGTTTGATCTTTGGAGGCTTGGGAGTCGTGATCAGCCTGATTAACGCGCTGCATAGCTTTAACATCGATTCGTCGGCGATGCCCTTTGTCGCTCCGGATGTATCCGTCGCTTTAATTTCGATCTTTTACGCCTTGCTCATAAACGCTGTGCTGGCGCCGGTGTATGTTATGGTAAAGAGGCTGAGTCTGGGGCAGGAGGAGAAAGCAGAAGTTAAGCTTCGGAGAAAGGCGCCCGGTATCCGTTTGAATTTACTGAAAGATGAGAACGAATAAGAAAAACCGGCAGCCGCTGTTTTAATGGCGGCTGCCGGCTTGTTTTTTCAGATTATTTCATTGTCACTTGGCATCTGTTCTCCTCCTTTTCTCTCAGGATATCTGTCAGTGGGTTATATGATTAGTATAACAAAAAGGGTACCTGGTATAAAAAAGCATTGCGGTAAATAAAAATATTTTCCGAGCTTATTCATCCTCCTTCTTCATCTCCAGCTCTCCCACCTTCTGGTTATTCCCCAGATGATAAGCCGTAATATTTCCGTCGTCCTGCAAAATATAGAAAATCTTGTCGATAAAGGCGCCCCTGGCCTGGGTCCAGCTGTCCTCGTCTTCTGTCCAGCAGATGCCCTGGGTGAAGCCCTTTTCGGGATCGTAGGAGAAGGTGCGGTACTGTCTGACGTAAGTGTCGTCCACGTCCGCCTCGCAGGGGAAGCCGAACAGATTTTTTGCAGGATCGATCAGAACCGCTTTGTAATCGTAGTAGGCTTCGGTATAATTAATATCCTCAAACACCATCTTGTCGATCTCCTTTACGTCGGAAGGATCGGAGATGTCAAACATGGAAAGCTTCAGCCCTTCCGAGCGCAGCGTGTCCGGGTCTACCTCGCGGCCGATGCCTAACAGCAGATTCTCATCGTAAAAATGCAGGTACTCGGAGAAGCCGGTGATTTTCAGCTCGCCCAGAATCTTCGGATTGTGAGGGTCGGACAGATCCACGGAAAACAGAGGGTCGATCTGCTTAAAGGTGACGAAGTAACCGGTGTCGCCCATGAACCGGGCGGAATAGACCTGTTCGTCCTCGGCCAGCCCTTCGATCTTTCCTACCACCTGCAGATTGCCGTCCAGCACATAGAGGCTGTTGGTGCGGGTTTCGTTTTCATAGTGGTAGCCCAGGGACTCGCCGGTCAGATCATCGGTGATTTCCACCACGTCATAGGAATCCACCGTGGTTACTACCCGGAAGTAGCCGTTATATTCGTTCATGGCGAAGGGGTCCAGGATCTCGCCCTTTACGGTACCGGATTTCTGCCCGGTGATCTGGCCGTCCTTATAGGCAAATACGGTCAGGTTGGTGGTGACGGAGTCGGTATCCAATGCGCGATACTGGGTGTCAGCCACATAAATATGGTCCGTGGATACATAATACTGGTTCCCGCCTGAAAGAATCGCCTTGCTGTCGGCAAATTTTGTCGGGTCTTTTAAGGATACGGAGGCGACGACCAGGTAGCTGTCGGTGTCCGTATTTTCCGGGATAATAATGGAGGCAGCATCCATGGCCACGCCGTTTACGATTGGGATAAAGGAATCCGGATCTTCGGGATCGGCGGTCCGGTAGGGCGTGTACTGACTGATCAGGTAAAAATATCCGCCGGAAATCCGGGAGCTGGCCACATAGCCGTCGGTGGTCAGGCTGCTGACTTTTTTAGGATGGCTGCGGTCTTTGATATCAAAGAAGGTGATCCGTGTCACCGACCGCGTATAGTACTCAAAATCGTCATAGCCGGCCAGCCGTTTTAAAACACCCACATTGGAGGGGACCTTCGTATCTATCCAGAGCTGTTCCACGCAGACCAGAGAATCGCCCTGCAGGTAAAATCCGCCGATATTTTCAAGACCCTCGATCCGGGAGACCTCTTCCATCTGAGAACCATCCGCCTTTACGATGGAGATAGAACAGTCGGCGCCTTTACTGTAATCACACACCAGATGGTACAGGTAGGAGCCGTCGGTTTTGACCATATCCTCCTCGTCCACGGCTTCGACCTGGACGTTGGTGGTGGAAAAGGAGGGACCGTCTTCTCCATTGACGCTGTCTGCTGCTGCTTCGGCCATTGTCTCGCTCAGCGCCATTTCGCTTTTGACCATACTGCCGCCCTTGGCGATTCCGTTTTCCGCTCCGGCAGCCGGCGCCGCTCCGTCGGCAGCCTCCATTTCATAGTTGACACCGCCGTCATAATCGGTGGCGTACTGTTCCCGCAGAGCCTGTCGCCGGGCCTGCACGGCGTGGATCGTCTGATAAATTTCGTCATAGGAAGCGGCAGTCTGGGGCAGGGAACCGCCTTCTCCTTCTTCCGGAGCGTCGGCGCTTTTGCCTGCGGCGTCAGCGTCAGCATTTGCAGTCGTTTCCGCCTGTCCGGCGACGCCGTTTTCAGCGATCTGTCCGGCCGCGTTTGTCTCCGCCGGCGCCGTCAGCTTTTCCGGGCGCAGCGGACCGAATTTCCAGAGTCCGGCCACGCACACGAGGCAGGCGGCTGCGGCCAGGGCCGGAGCCAGCCGGCGAAGGGGTGATTTTTTTCTGCCGGGGGCCGTCGATCGCGCTTCTGTCGGCTGTCCGGCGTCGTTCTGTTCTGACAAAGAGTCCTGACGTTCCTGTAATCTCTCTTTTTCCATAACTTCCTCCAAGGTTTTTCTGACGGCTTCCGGTTTCAAAGAATCGGGAACCGGAATATGTTCTGCGTCATCAAGCATCTGTCTGATCAGATCCTGATCCGATGTCTTACGGTCCATAAAGATTCTCCTTTCTTTCCTTACCATAAAGAATCGGGGATTGCTTTATGATAAAATACACTCCTTCATTTTTTTCAGCGCCCGGTGATACTTGGAACGGACGGTGCTGTAATTCTGGTTCAGCATGGAAGCGATTTCCCGTTCCCGGTATCCGCCGAACACGCACAGCGCCACGATCATCTGTTCCTCTTCTTTTAACTGGGCGAAGGCGGAACGGATACCGGCATCCCGTGTGAAATCCGGTTCATGAACCAGGTTGTTCTCCGCCTGCTCTAAGGGAACCGTCTTCTGGTAATAGGAGCGCATTCTTCGGTTGCATTTATTCGCCAGAATTTTAAAAATCCAGCTTCGAAATGATTTCTTGCTGCGCAATTGTTCAAATTGTTCAAATGCTGCCAGCACCGTGTCGCTGACGGTGTCCTCAGCGTCCTGAGGATTTTTCAGCGTGTACAGTGCGAAGCGGTAAAGTTCCTGATAGACCTGGCTGTAAAGCTCTAAAAAATCAGATAAGTCTTTCTCGGTTTTCATACTGGTCTCACCCCCCCTGCAAGGCCTTTAGCACGGTGATTATTTCAGTTCAGATGTTCTCATGATATCATATAAGTGTATCGGAAAAGGAAAAATGTTGCGGGGAAATGAAAATAATTGAACTTTTTTTAGAAGTAGTGTTATAATATTCACGCAGGCAATGAGCAGTGCCAAAATGTAAGATGGCAAAATCGACTGCTTGCAGGCGAATTTGCCAGATTGCATTTTGATAGGACGAGGGCCACTGCCTAACTGCAAAATACATTAATAGAAGAACCTAACGAGAGAGGAAAAACTATGAAAAAGATCGGAAGAAATGATCCATGCTGGTGTGGCAGCGGCAGAAAATATAAGACCTGCCATCAGCAGACGGATGAAAAAATAGAGTATTTCAGATGCAAGGGCGTGCTGGTTCCGGACCATGATATGATCAAAAGTCAGCGGCAGATCGACGGCATCCGGGAAAGCGGTAAAGTCAATGTAGCGGTGCTGGATTACGTGGAGGAGAAAATTCGGCCGGGAATATCCACGGAGGAGATCGACCGTCTGGTGGTTGAGAAGACGAGAGAGCTGGGAGGCATTGCCGCCCCTCTCGGCTTTGAGGGATATCCCAAAAGCGTCTGCACTTCCGTCAATGACCAGGTGTGCCACGGCATTCCTTCCGCCCATGATATTCTCAAGGAGGGGGATATCGTGAATGTGGATGTTTCTACTATATATAACGGATATTTTTCCGATTCCTCCCGGATGTTCTGTATCGGCCGGGTGAGCCCGGAGAAAGAACAGCTGGTACGCGTGGTAAAAGAGTGTGTGGAGATCGGTATTGAACAGGTGAAGCCCTGGAGCTGTCTGGGAGATATGGGAGACGCGGTCCATCAGCATGCCCTGAAAAACGGCTACACGGTTGTAAAGGAGATCGGCGGTCACGGCGTGGGACTGGAATTCCATGAAGATCCCTTTGTCAGCTATGTGGCCCAGAAGGGCACGGAAGTGATGATGGCGCCGGGCATGGTTTTTACAATCGAGCCCATGGTGAATATGGGGACCGACGAGATCTATGTGGACGAGGAAAATAACTGGACTGTCTACACGGCGGATGGAAAGCCCTCTGCGCAGTGGGAGGTGACGGTGGCGGTTACGGCGGACGGCTATGAGGTGCTGGCCTGGTAGAGCGGGCAGTTGAGCAGGGGAAATCCGTTCCCCTGCTCGCGCACAAAAAGGAAGGACGAATTTTAGCGCCCTTCCTCTGATGGAATCGTACAATATGAATTCTTAACATTTTTTAAAACATAATGGGTTCTGGTGGCGGATACACCGCTGTACCCCTTGATTGTTTTATGCAGGTATTCCAGTTCGTCGGAAGATCGGCATATGATCTTTAGTATAAAGTCAAAGTCGCCCGTCATATAATAACAGGAAACAACATTCGGGTTATTTTCGATCATCTCAATAAACGGTTCGTAGTCATTGGGATGCTGTAAGCTGACTTCCATCAGTACGGTCAGATCATTTCCCATCTTTTTTTCATCCAGAATAATCGTATAAGCCTTGATCAAGCCGGAGGATTCCATTTTGCGAATCCGTTCGATAACGGTCGATACGGCCAGATGAATTTCTTTGCTGATGTCGGATGCCTTTTCCCTGGCATTTTTCTTGAGACAATCTAAAATTTTAATGTCCATCGCATCCATAAGGTATATCTCCTTTGCACACTACTGGCCCACATGCAGTAATAAGTCGCAAGGCGTGCAAATAAGTCGGATAGATAATTTGCGTAGCAAGTGAAGAATCCTGCGTGTAGATATTAATGACTTACACCCTAATCTTATCACATATTATTGGAAAGTCAATTTATTTGAGGGATATTTTGGCTAATGGTAGAAACTTCGAAAAGTTTTCGGATTATTTTCAGTATAGACTTGGAAAAATGGTAAGAATTTTTTCATGAATTTCATGAAATTATTATTTTCTGGAAACAAAAGGTTCAAATTTTTCTGGTAAGATCATATACATAGAATAGGCTGCCTTGCGGCGTTAAAAACAGGAAGGGCCGAAACGGCAGGCTCCGGGCGCCCATGGTAAAATAAGGAAAGTAAAGAAAGGAAATACCTGTCTATGAACCAGTATCAAGAAGATGATAATGATGTACGGAAACAGCTTTTGGAGAATCTGCTGCGATATACCTGTTCCCCGGACCCGATGCTGCGAATCGCGGCTTACACGGCGCTGGGGCGGGTGCCGGCCATGGAGTCGGTGAACTGTCTGCTGCGGGGGCTGGAGGATGTTCATCCGGCCGTCCGGGAGGTCGCGAAAAGATCACTGGAGCAGCTGGTACAGTTCTGTTGTGTCTATGGTTATCAGAAAATTGGCGCGTAACGGGAAAAAATCTGTAACATTTACTGATTGACAAAAATGTGCGCAGCGGTTAATGTAGAATCCATGTGTGGCCGGCGCGGCGACGGATGTGGAATACATGCCGCCAGACATATCATACATTACATACTGACCGGACTGTAAAAACAGACCCTGTGTGTCCGCAACAGCGTTCCGGGAGGAGCATTGCGGAATGATGACAGCAATGTCAGGTAATCTACGAAAACAGCGGCGGACCGGACAAGCCCCGGGAGCTGTGAAACGATGTACTCTCGAAGTCCGGCAGTGTCTGACTAACAATCAGCCGCAAAAGCGGGCGCCCGGAAATTCCGGGAGTGCATAACTGTAATCAGGAGGAAAAGAAATGGTTGCGGATTGTGCTAGGATGGCTGTGGAGCTGAAAGTAAACCGTTTTCAGGGAGTACCGGCTATGATTTCCGATTATGAATGTGCATATGCCTGTTCCTGGGCGGCAAAACGTCTTGGGATGCAGGTAGAGCCGGATACGGAGCTGGGACAGCTGAAGGAAATCGTGCTGTCACAGGAGGAACAGCTGGCCGGGGGAGACGAGACTGACCAGAGTCTGCTGGCGCTGATCAAACCCTATCATATTCAGGGTACCAGCGGAGAGGGGATTAGCGAACTGATCCGGGTGGGAATGGAAGCATAGATTAGACATGAGACTGATTTTGTCCGGAAAGTCGGGATAAGCGAAATATCCCGGCTTTCCGGACGTTTTTGTATCACAGGTAAATCCTATGATACAAAAACGTTCCGCGGGGATGCACAATCTTTTATAAAAATTCATCTTCCTCATCAAGTCTTGCGGGTGCGGGCAGATAGCGGTATAGTTCTTCGTAATGGTGAAGCTCCGCTTCATCCTCCGGCAGCGCCGGGATCAGTCCGGTCATTTCCATGGCAGAGCAGACATTTTTTTCAAAGGTATCGTCGATGTGATAATTTTGGTGTTCCGAGTCCGATGGATGTTTGTGTTTCATCAATATCCTCCTGTAATTGTGGTATTGTACTCACAAAATCAGGCGCTGCGAGATTCCGGGAGTACTTCTGATCTATATTTGACAGAAAGCAGTTTTCAGTACATAGTATGACCGGATTGTTAAAAAATATGCAGAATTTTTGGGAAAAAGCTTGACGAAAAGTAATAAATTGGATATTGTAGCAAAATAATGTAAAATAAAAGACGATTTTTAGATGAAGGGCAGTAAGCCGATATGGGCAGAGCGGAAGGAGTATGAGCGTTTTATGGGGGACGGAGGAAAAGAGTTTTTAAGGCAGGCGGCAGAACTTTTAAAGAAATATTTTGGATACGATATGTTTCGAAAAGGGCAGGAGGAGCTGATTCTGGCGATTTTGTCCGGCCAGGATGTGCTGGGCATTATGCCTACGGGCTCCGGAAAGTCCCTTTGCTATCAGATTCCGGCGCTGATGATGCCGGGAATTACGCTGGTGGTCTCGCCGCTGATCTCTCTGATGAAAGACCAGGTGACGGCGTTGAATCAGGCCGGCGTCCATGCCGCCTGGCTGAACAGCAGCCTGACGCCGAACCAATATGCCAAGGCGCTGTTTTACGCGGAGCAGGGGCGGTATAAGATTATCTATGTGGCGCCGGAGCGGCTTTTAACGGATAGCTTTTTAAGATTTGCCTCCCGTGCGGATATTTCCATGGTGGCGGTGGACGAGTCCCATTGCGCTTCCCAGTGGGGACAGGATTTTCGTCCCGGCTATCTGAAGATCCCGGACTTTATCCGTCTGCTGCCCCGACGGCCGGTCGTCAGCGCCTTTACGGCCACGGCTGCCCGGAAGGTGCAGGAGGATATTCAGGTGATTTTGCGGCTGCGTCGGCCAAAGGTAGTGATGACAGGCTTTGACAGGGAGAATCTGTACTTTGAGGTGCGGCATCCGAAAAAGAAAAAGGCAGATTTGCTGGAAATAGTGGAACGGCATAAGGGCGAGAGCGGCATCATCTATTGCAGCACCCGCAAGACTGTGGAAGAGATTCATCAGTTTCTGTTTGCGGGCGGCTGTCCGGCCACCAGGTACCATGCGGGCCTGTCCGACGCGGAACGAGCCGGGAATCAGGAGGATTTTGTTTATGACCGTCTGCCTGTCATGGTGGCGACCAATGCTTTTGGCATGGGGATCGACAAGCCCAATGTCCGGTATGTAATCCATTATAATATGCCGAAAGACCTGGAAAGCTACTATCAGGAGGCCGGCAGAGCCGGACGGGACGGGGAACCGGCAGAGTGTATTCTGCTGTACGGAAAAAAGGATGTGGCGACGGCACAGATGTTTATTGAGGGCAGCCCCAGGGAGGATCTGGACGACGCCCAGCGGCTGACGATTCTGGAGCGGGAGCGGGAACGGCTGAAAAAGATGCAGTATTACTGCCTGACGAAAGACTGTCTGCGGGCGTACATATTGGACTATTTTGGAGATCAGGCATCTGATCACTGCGGAAATTGCTCCGGATGCCTAAACGAATATGAAGAAATCGATGTGACGGAGGCTTGTCAGACCGTGCTGAGCTGTGTGTGGGAGAGCCGGCAGCGCTATGGCGCCAGTGTGATCCTGGATGCACTGAAAGGGCGAAGCACAGCGAAGACCGTGCAGTATCGTCTGGACCGTCTGCCGCAGTTTGGCGTGTTGGAGCGGTGGGATATGGGACTGTTGGAGCAGGCCGTGAATTTTCTGGCTGTCGAAGGATATCTGGATATTACGACAGACCGTTATCCGATTTTGCGTCTTTCCCGGAAAGGGCGGGAATTTATGGAAGAGCCCTGTCTGCTGATGATGAAAAAGCAGATCGTAAAACAGACCGTGAAGAATGGGGCGGCAGGCGGAAAGAGGTCTGCCGGTTTTGGAGCGGGGGCGGCCGGCGCGAATGCCGGCGGGGTTCTTTTGGACGATCTGGCCGGAGAACAGAACGCGCTGTTTCTGCGCCTGAAAGAGCTGCGTATGCAGATCGCCAGAGAAGAACAGGTGCCCGCTTATATTGTTTTTAACGATAAAACGCTGGTGCAGATGGCGCTCCGGCAGCCGGCTACGAAGGCTCAGCTTCTGGAAATATCAGGAGTCGGGACACGGAAGCTGGAGAAGTATGGGGACCGGTTTCTGGAAGTGCTGAATAGAGCGGATTAGGTTAAAAAGGCCCTTTGTAAAGGTTTGAAAAGATAGGGCTTATACCCATTGACTAATCCGAAATTGTTTTTTATAATTTACTGTAATTCTGAATATACTGTTTCATGATAATTTTTTGAAACTGCCTTTACGGCTGATTTGCCTGTCGTAAAGGCGTATATTTTTTTCATAAAAACGGCAAGAACAGGACAGGAGGATATGATGAGTCATACATATATACCGGAGGAATATTTCTCTATGCTGGGTCTTTATGAAACCCAGGAAGCGATCGGAACAATCAAGAGCATTTTCGAGAAAAAGTTAAGCATCGCCCTTCATTTAAAGCGGGTGACTGCGCCGCTGGTGGTGGACCCGCTGACGGGGCTGAACGACGATCTGAACGGTGTGGAGCGGCCGGTGGGATTTGATATTCCGGCGCTGTCCGCCGACGCTCAGGTGGTGCAGTCGCTGGCCAAGTGGAAGCGGATGGCGCTGTACCGCTATGACTTCCGCGTGGGAAAGGGACTGCTGGCCGATATGAACGCGATCCGCCGGGACGAGGAGCTGGATAATATTCACTCCATCTATGTGGATCAGTGGGACTGGGAAAAGGTGATCCGGGAGGAAAACCGGAATATCGATTATCTGAAGGAAACGGTGGAGCGGATCGTCAATGTGATCTGCAATACGCTGGACGAGGTGCGCTACCACTTTGAAAGCCTGAAAACCCAGCTTTGCAGAGAGGTTACTTTTATCACCTCCTCGGAACTGGCCGCTCTGTATCCGGACAAAACGCCGAAGGAGCGGGAAGACCTGTTCGCGAAGGAGCATAAGACGATTTTTATTATGCAGATCGGGGACGTGATGGAGAACGGAGAGCGCCATGACGGCCGCGCGCCGGACTATGACGACTGGGCGTTAAACGGCGACCTTCTGTTCTGGAATCCGGTGCTGAACCATGCGCTGGAGATTTCCTCCATGGGAATCCGGGTAAACGCGAAATCTCTGGACGAACAGCTGACTAAGGCTGGCTGCGATGAGCGCCGCGATCTGCCCTTCCATAAGATGCTGCTGGAGGGAAAACTGCCTTTTACCATCGGCGGCGGTATCGGCCAGTCCCGTCTCTGTATGCTGCTGCTGGGCAAAGCCCATATCGGCGAGGTGCAGGCCTCCGTCTGGGATCAGGATACGACGGAAATCTGTAAAAAGGCAGGCGTGGAGCTGTTGTAATTAAGAGGAGTTTGCGGAACTATAATAGAAAAGGAAGAGAGCCTATGAAAAGAAAAGGTACGGAAGCCTTCGTTCAGGTGTTGAAAAATGAAGGAGTGGATCTGATGTTTGGCTATCCGGGCGGATATGCCATCGATATCTTCGACGAATTATATAAACAGGATGATATAGAGTTGGTACTGCCCCGCCATGAGCAGGGAGCGGTTCATGCGGCGGACGGCTATGCCCGTTCCACCGGAAAGGTGGGTGTCTGCCTGGTGACTAGCGGCCCCGGCGCTACGAATCTGGTGACGGGTATCGCCACGGCCAATTATGACAGCGTTCCTCTCGTATGCTTCACCGGACAGGTGCCCAGAAGCCTGATCGGCAACGACGCTTTCCAGGAGGCGGATATCGTAGGCGTGGTGCGGAATATCTGTAAGTTTACGATTATGGTGCGCCAGAGAAAAGATCTGGTGCGGATTGTCAGAGAGGCGTTTTATATCGCCAGAAGCGGCAAGCCCGGCCCGGTGGTGGTGGACCTGCCCAGCGATATGATGAAAGAAGAATTTGAGGATCAGTTTGGTCTGCCCATTTCCATCCGGGGCTATAAGCCTAACACAAAGGTACATGCGGGCCAGATCAAGCGATCCATGGAGATGCTGAAGGAAGCCAAGCGTCCGCTGTTCCTGGTGGGCGGCGGCGTCCGGCTTGCGGAGGCCGGCAGAGTAATGACCGACCTGATGGAGGTCAGCGGCGTGCCGGCGGTGACGACGCTGATGGGCAGGGGAACCATCCCCACCGATCACCCGCTGTACTTCGGAAATGCCGGAATGCACGGTTACTATGCTGCCAATGTGGCGATTAAGGAATGCGACCTGCTCTTTTCCATCGGAACCCGGTTCAGCGACAGAATCACCGGAAAGATCGAGGAGTTTGCCAAAAACGCGAAAATTATCCATGTGGACATTGAGTCCTCCAGTATTTCCAGAAATATTCATGTAGATGTGCCGATTGTGGCGGATGCCTATGCGGCGATCACAGAGATGCTGAAGCGGGTGGAGCACTGTGAGGTGGAGGACTGGATCGACCGGATCAAATGCTGGAGTGCGGAGCATCCGATGGTGCAGCAGTCCCAGCCTCTCTCGGACAAACTGTCGCCGGAAACGATTATGCGGGAAATCGGCCGCCGGTATACGGACGGGATTGTAGTTACCGATGTGGGCCAGCACCAGATGTGGGCGGCTCAGTACATCGATCTGAACGGACAGACCCAGTTCCTGACCTCCGGCGGTCTGGGAACCATGGGCTACGGATTCCCGGCGGCTATCGGCGCGCAGCTGGGCAATCCGGACAAGCGGGTGGTCAGCATTTCCGGTGACGGCGGTTTTCAGATGAACCTGCAGGAGCTGGCGACGGCCATGGCTTATGAGCTGCCTGTTACAATCTGTATTTTAAATAATGGTTTCCTGGGGATGGTGCGCCAGATGCAGGAGCTGTTCTATGATAAGCGGTATGCGAGCACCTGTCTGGGGTGGAAAAAGAGCTGTGAGAGAAACTGCAGCGATCCGGGCAAGAAGTGTCCGCCCTATACGCCGGATTTCGTGAAGCTGGCGGAAAGCTATGGAGCTGTGGGCGTCCGGGTATTCGATCAGGAGCAGATGATGGCGGCGTTTGACCGTGCTGCGGAGAATAAGCACTGTCCGACGGTGATTGAATTTGTGCTGGACCCCAGGGAACTGGTATTGCCGATGATTAAGAACGGGGCGACTGTGGATCAGATGATCGTGACGGCGCCGACCTATACGGATTAAGGGAGGAAAATGGGATGAAAAAAAGATGGCTTGCGCTGTATGTGGAAAACCGGCCCGGTGTCCTGGCCCGGATCGCAGGGCTTTTCTCCGGAAAATCCTATAATTTTTCCAGTCTGACCGTGGGCGAGACAGAGGACCCGACGGTTTCCCGAATGACCCTCTGCGTGACCGGCGACGATCCCACCTTCGAGCAGATCAAGAAGCAGCTGAATCACTGCGTAGAGGTGATTAAGGTTACGGATCTGACCAATACGGTACTGCATATGAAAGAGATTATGTACCTGAAGGTAAAGGGCTGTTCTCTGAAAGAAAAGAATGATCTGTTTAATATCGCTCAGGTATTCGGCGTAAAAGTGGTGGACTATGGAAAAGACAGTCTGCTGTTGGAGTGTTTTCAGACCGAGGAGCGGAACAACAGCCTGATCGCTCTGGTGCGGGACAGTTATAAACAGGTAAGCATCGTCCGGGGCGGAAGCGTGGCCGTGGAATCCATCAGCTTGCAGGACCGGTAAAACCGGCAGGGAATCAGAAGCTGAAAAAAGGGCATACTACTTTCATAAAAATATGGAGGTAGTCAAATGGCTCAGAAGGATATTTTATACTGTAAAGAATGCAAGAAGCAGGTAGAGGTTCTGGTAGACTGTCCGGAAGACGTGTACTGCTGCCAGTCTCAGATGGAAAAGGTAACGGCGCATACGTCCGGACAGGGCGAGGAAAAGCATCTGCCCGTGGTGAAGATCAGCGGGAATACGGTAACGGTCAGCGCCGGTTCCGTCAGCCATCCTATGGATGCGGAGCATAATATCGCCTGGATTTCTCTGGAAACCGAACACAGCGTGTGCCGCAAGTTTCTGGAAAAAGGAGAGAAGCCGGAGGCGGAATTTATGATTCCCGACCCTTCGGCGCTTCTGCGGGCGTCCGCATATTGTAACCTGCATGGACTGTGGACCAGGGAATTGAAGAAATAGGTAATATAAAAATTGCAAAGAATCACAGGAGAATCCTGTGGAGCTCTTTGCAATTTTTATATTCCGTTTAATAAAGTTTTTCTGCTTAACAAGATTACCAATATTTTACTTTTGATAAAAATAATATTTTGATTTGATCAGCCGCAAGTTAAAAGCTTAACGGTTAAAAAAGGCTTTCATCAGACGGCTCAATCCGATCTGATCTTCAATGCCCATCATTTCCTGGCTGGAATGCATGGCCAGCAGTCCTGCGCCCAGGTCCACGGTTCTCATCGGGAGCCGGGAGGAGATAATGGAACCGATGGTGCCGCCGCCTTTCGTATTGGAATGCTTGGCGAAACGCTGGTATGGAAGGCGGCTTTCTTCGCACAGGGCGATGATGGAGGCCAGCGCCTCGCAGTCCCAGGTGTAGGACTGGTTGCTGGCTGTTTTCAGGATCAATCCTTTGTTCAGCACAGGGTAGTTGGTGATATCCTGAGTCTCCGGGTAATTGGGGTGGTAGGCGTGGGCCACATCCACGGAAAGCATCAGCCCTCCGGCAAGTTCTGACAGGCAGTCGGCATGGTCTTTTCCAAATGCTTTCCAAATTTTTTCGATGATGACGGCGGGCAGGGAGGAATCCGCTCCCTGCTTGCTGAGACTGCCGATTTCTTCATTGTCAAACAGGCAGACCAGATTCACTCTGTCCGCCGGTCTTCCTTCGATCAGTCCATAGATCAGGGCGCAGACCGAAGTGATATCGTCCAGGCGGGGAGCCATGATAAATTCTTCCCGGACGCCTGCCAGCCGGGGCGGGTCCATGTTGTAGATACACAGGTCATAGTCCAGGATATTTTCCGGGGAAATTCCCAGTTCTTCCGCCAGTAAATCAGTCAATTCAATGTCGCTGTTCAGCTCATGCTTCAGCATCCCCAGAATCGGCCGCAGATGCTTCTGATTGTCAATGGGCGCCCCGGACTCGTTGACCGTGCGGCTCATATGGATCGCCAGGTTTGGCAGACAGAGAACCGGGCGTCTGAAATCGATCAGATGGGAGACGGGGCGGTCATAGCGTTCGCCTCTGGTTACTACCTTGCCGGCCAAGGATAAGGGACGGTCAAAATAAGTATTTAAGATTGGTCCGCCGTAAACCTCCGTGTTCAGCTGCAGGTATCCGTGGGAACGGATCTCAGGGTCAGGCTTTACCTTAATGGCGGGAAAATCCGTATGGGCGCCGCCGATATGGATACCGCCAGACAAATCGCAGCTTTCACCGATGGTAAAAGCATAAAGGGTGGTGTCAAAAGGACAGCAGAAATAACAGCCGCCTTTTTCCAGCTTCCATTGGTCATTCAGTTTCAGTTCCGTGAATCCGGCTTCCGTCAAAATCTGTCTGCTGTGGGCGATCACATGAAAAGGAGAAACGCCATGTTCCAGATATTCAAAAAGCCGGGAGATTTCCGTGGGTAGTGTTTGCATAATGATTGATTCTCCAATTGGTTTTTGTTGATTACAGGTTTACTTTTTCGGTTACGATAAGCTATACTCGCAGGTATATCTTATCATAATCAAACAGGAGAATCAATCGTTTGGTCCGCCGCAGAACGCCGGCCTTATGCATGAAATACCTCGCGGAATAACAGTGCCAGAGCGGTAACTTGGCACCCTCGGCATGTTTTGTAATCTGCCTCGAGAATCATTTACAGAATCATATTCCTCTGTGATTTCTCCTTGCCGGTTCTTCGAGTTTATATTATAATGAGCATTGGCGAGACGAATAAACGGGTCGACAGATGAGACGAATAAGCCGGTTTATTCAGTGGAAGAATAATTGAAAACTGTATATACACAGAAGGGAAGTGCTGAACGATATGGTAAGAATAGGTATGCTGACCAGCGGCGGGGATTGCCAGAGCCTGAACGCGACGATGCGGGGCGTGGCAAAGGCCGTGTACAGACTTTATGACGACGCCCAGATCATCGGATTTGAGGATGGCTATAAAGGGCTGATGTATTCGGATTACCGCATTATGGAGCCCAGAGATTTTTCCGGTATTCTGACCGAGGGCGGAACGATTCTGGGAACCTCCAGACAGCCCTTTAAGCTGATGACGACGCCGGATGAAAACGGACTGGATAAAGTGGAGCTGATGAAGCAGACATACAAAAAGCTGAAACTGCACTGCCTGGTGGTCTTGGGCGGAAATGGCAGCCAGAAGACGGCCAATCTGCTAAGCAAAGAGGGACTGAACGTAATCGGCCTGCCCAAGACCATTGACAATGATCTCTGGGGAACCGACATGACCTTCGGCTTCCAGAGCGCCATGAATATCGCTACCAATGCCATCGACTGCATTCACACCACGGCGGCTTCCCACGGCCGTGTGTTTATTATCGAGGTGATGGGTCACAAGGTGGGCTGGCTGACCCTGCAGGCAGGCATGGCAGGCGGCGCCGATGTCATTCTGATTCCGGAAATCCCCTATGATATCCACAGAGTGGCGGAAGCGGTGAAACGGCGCAACAAGGCAGGCAAACGGTTCACCATTATTGCCGTGGCGGAGGGCGCCATTTCGAAGGAAGACGCCGCCCTGTCGAAAAAGGAACTGAAAAAGAAAAAAGCGAAGGGGTCGATTTATCCTTCCGTTTCCTATGAGATCGCGGCGCAGTTAGAGCAGATGACCGGCATCGATACCAGAGTGACCATTCCCGGACACACCCAGAGAGGCGGCGAGCCCTGCCCTTATGACCGGGCCCTTTCCACCCGCCTGGGCGCTCATGCGGCCAAGCTGATTCACGACGGCGAATTCGGCAAGCTGGTGGTGATTCAGAATAACGAGGTGACTAGCGTGCCCTTAGAGGAAAGCGCGGGCAAGCTGAAAATGGTTGATCCCAAGGGTTCGATGGTAAGAGAAGCGAAGCTGGTGGGAATCACCTTCGGAGATTAGGAGTAGTCGCGAATGTCCTATACAGCGTTATATCGTAAATGGAGGCCGGCGGTCTTTGAGGAGGTCAAAGGACAGGAGCATATCGTGGCCGCCTTAAAAAATCAGGTGGTAAGCGGCCGGATCGGACATGCTTATCTGTTCTGCGGCACCAGAGGAACCGGAAAGACCACGGTGGCGAAGATTCTCGCCAAAGCAGTGAACTGTGAGAATCCTCGGGACGGCAGCCCCTGCAATGAATGCGCCCGCTGCAGGGCCATTCAGGCAGGGGCCGCCGTGAACGTGGTAGAGATCGACGCCGCCTCCAACAACGGCGTGGACAATATCCGGGAGATCCGGGAGGAAGTAAAATATTCTCCGGCGGACGGCAGGTACCGGGTCTATATTATCGACGAGGTTCATATGCTGTCCACGGGAGCCTTTAACGCATTGCTGAAAACGCTGGAGGAGCCGCCCTCTTATGTGATCTTTATCCTGGCGACCACGGAGGTTCACAAGATTCCGGTTACGGTGCTGTCCCGGTGTCAGCGCTATGATTTCCGGCGGATTTCCAACGAGACGATCACGGCCAGGCTCAGACAGCTGACGGAGGGCGAGGGCGCCGACTGCGAGGAAAAAGCGCTGCAATATATCGCGAAGAAAGCGGACGGCTCCATGCGTGACGCCATCAGCCTGCTGGATCAGTGTATGGCTTTTTATTTCGGACAGCCGCTGACCTATGAAAAGACGCTGGATGTGCTGGGCGCGGTGGATCATGAATTGTTTGGCAGACTGTTAGCCGCTGTCCTTGAGGGCAGTACCTCCGGCTGTATTTATCTGGTGGACGAGATTGTGATGCAGGGGCGGGAGCTGAACCAGCTGGTGACGGATTTGATCTGGTACCTGCGGAACCTGATGCTTCTGAAGGCGTCGGATATGGAAGCGGACGCTCTGGAACTGTCCGTAGAAGAGGTGAAACGTCTGGCCGCCTTCGCCGTGCGCATGGACAGCGCTCAGATCATGCGTTACATACGTGTGCTTTCCGAGCTTTCCTCCCAGCTTCGTTACGGAGCGGGGACAGATAAGCGGGTGCTTTTGGAGCTGACGCTGATTCGGTTATGTATGCCGTCCATGGATCAGAATACGGATGCGCTGCTGCAGCGGCTTGAGGCGCTGGAGAGAAAATGGGAGAGCGGCGCGGCGGTGTTCCAGGATCTGCCGGCAGCAGGATGGGAAACGGGGGTGTCCGGGCAGGCATCCGGTTTTTCCGGCCAATATCCCGGTTCCGGGGTAGGATATTCGGAAGGACTGCCGTCAGGTGCGGGAGGGACAGCCGAAGCAGGAGCGTCAAAGACAAAGACATCGCCGGAATCTGGTCTGATCCATGAGCAGGTGGTTCATACATCGGCAGAACAGAAAAAGAATTTGGATACATTGGCGGCAGACTGGCCGCAGATTGTGGGTCGGTTAAAGCTGTCCGCCAGAGCGGCTCTGAAAAATACTTATGTGGCATTGAATCAGAGCGGCGTTTTTGAAGTGATTTTCGATTGTCCTGAGAATCTTTTGGTGGGAAACCGGCCGGCGGTGATGGAACAGCTTAAGCAGGAGGCATTGGAGCGCTATGGACAGCAGCTGACCTTTTGCGCCCGTCTGGAACATCCCGGGGAAACCAGAGACTCAATCCGGTATGCGACGGACGAGGAGATCCGGAGCGTATTTGATATAGAGATCACGAAGGAATAAGTCCGGACTTATTTGAAAAATAACAGGAGGATTCGTTTATGGCGAAAAGAGGAGGATTTCCCGGCGGGATGCCCGGAAATATGGGGAATTTAATGAAACAGGCGCAGAAGATGCAGCGCCAGATGGAAGAAGCGACGAAGGAATTGGAGGAAAAGACCTATTCCGCTAAAGCGGGCGGCGGCGCTGTGGAAGTGACGGTTTCGGGAAAAAAAGAGATCGTAGCCGTAAAGCTTTCGGAGGAAGTGGTAGATCCTGACGATATCGAAATGCTGCAGGACCTGATTATGGCGGCGGCCAATGAGGCTTACCGGGCGATGGAAGAGGACGCGGCGCAGAAGATGGGCAAGATTACGGGCGGAATCGGCGGAGGACTGCCGTTTTAACGGATTGTTTTGCCGTGGAAAGCAGTGAAACGGCGTATTGCTGAAGACAAGCCGGATCTGCTTGGGCGGAGCGGGGCTGCGCGGGCAAAAAAGCAATACGCCGCATAAAGGCGACGCATAGGCGGCGCGGAAATCTTGGGAAACAGGATTTTCGCGCCGGTATATTAACCGGTATGTTGATCGAAGAGGAAACTATGGATTATTTCAGCACACAGATATCAAATTTAATCGAAGAACTGTCAAAGCTGCCAGGCGTGGGGAGCAAATCCGCACAGCGTCTGGCTTTTCATATTATTAATATGCCGATGGATTCCGTCAGCCATCTTTCCCAGACGATTCTTTTGGCTCGACAGAATGTGAAGTACTGTAAGCAGTGCTTTACATTGACAGATCAGGAGTTATGTCCGATCTGCGGCAGTCCGAAACGGGATCAGAGTACGATTATGGTTGTGGAGAATACAAGAGATTTGGCGGCCTATGAGAAAACAGGGAGATATGAGGGCGTGTACCATGTGCTTCACGGCGCTATTTCCCCGGCTCTGGGGATCGGACCTAATGATATCCGATTAAAGGAACTGATCAGCCGCCTTCAGGGAGACGTGAAAGAGCTGATTATCGCCACCAATTCCAGTCTGGAAGGGGAGACGACGGCCATGTATATCAGCAAGCTGGTAAAGCCCACAGGGATTAAAGTGACCCGGATTGCCAGCGGCGTTCCGGTGGGCGGAGATCTGGAATATATCGATGAAGTGACCCTTCTGCGGGCGCTGGAAGGACGTGTGGAGTTGTGAGGAGCAGACGCTGTGAGAGGCCGAGTACATTGAAAACGAATGGCATGATAAGGGCGGCGTATGATACGGTTTTGTTTTGATGCGTTATTGTTTGTAATTGTCGAAATATTTATGTAAATTAGTGTTATTAAAAGAATTAAAACAAAATATACAAATAATAAAGTAAAAAAATATATTTTTTTGAAAAAATATGTTGACAAAACAGCGGGGCTGTGCTAAGATAAGGACAACAAATCAATCGGGACTGACGAGAAAGGTACCATTGATAATCAGTTAAGAAATGGTGGTGATTCCAGTGGACAATATGACAGAACACTATGGAAATTCAATTTCATACGGTTGGGAAGACAGGTTTTCCGCAGGAATTGCCTTTAGCTTCATAAATTGATCGAGTAAGAATCCGAACACAGTGAGAGAGGAAAATCGAAAGAATCGGAGTGATCGAGAGTCGGATCAGATGTGACAGCCTGTTCCCAACCGGAATGAAATTGGGATGGATTCCATAGATCTCAGAAAAGAAAAATATCAGGTGTAAAGAAACCGGTATTTAACAATGAAGAGCGGGAAGATTGAATTTGGACCGCTTCAGGATCAGGTGGAACATGTATTGCGAATTGGTTATGACGCTTAAGACAGGCTGGCAGGGATTGCTTAAGCTGTGACAAAGCCATAATCAGGAGACAGAATCCTTCCGGAAAAAGGAGGTCGCTGTAATAGATGAGCCGGATTGATTCTCAAGCGAAGGTTGCGGAAAGTATAACACAGAAAAAAGAAACTCCGATGATAAAAATTTGAATATAAAAAATTGAATATTAAGAACTGTTTTCCAGAACATGAAGAGTCTGGAAAACAGTTTTTTATTTTTTATGAAAGTTCTTATTGGCGGTTTGACAAGAGAAAACAGCTATGTTACTATTATAAAGGCGAATTGACGAGTAAAAGAGGAAAGACGATTGGATAAGTTTGAGTATAACATCAAAGTAGAAAAGATAAAAAAATTGGTGGAGAGCCGGGATTTTGAGACGGCCGCCGAGGTGGCGGACGGTATCGACTGGAAGAAAGTGAAGGATACAAGGATGCTTTCGGTCGTGTCGATGATTTATGAACGAAATCGTCGGTATGGAGATGCCAAAGGCATTTTGATGTTGTTATATGAGAACGGACCGGGAGGTCGACGGCAGCTCTATAAATTGACAGAGCTTTCCGCAAAAGAGCATAACTTTGACGACGCGGAAATGTTTTACAAAGAGTATACCGAGCTGGCGCCGGGGGACAGAGGCGCATATACGTTAAGGTATGAGATTCTGGCAGCACAGAAGGCGCCGCTGAAAGATCAGATTGAGATTCTTGAAGCTTATATAAAGAAAGAATATGACGAGCGGTGGTCTTATGAGCTGGCTAAGCTTTACCATAAGGCGGGGCGCAGAGAGGATTGCGTGAAATTGTGCGACGATATTATTCTCTGGTTCAGCGTTGGTCCTTATGTGGAACGGGCGGCCCGGCTGAAAGCGATTTACGAACCGTTGACGCCGGATCAGGAAGAAAAGGTGAAAAATCAGGATAAATATGAGGCTCAGCTTCGTCAGGTGGCCGAGGAATATGAGATTCGGGCGGAGAAAAAGATTGAGGAAGCACAGCTGCGCAAGGCCCGCAGGGAGGCCGAAGCCCAGATCGCGGTAACAGTTGTGGGCGAAACAGACGAGACGATACATTCGATACAAACAGCGGAGCTGACGGAGCCAGATTACGAAGGCGATGTGGATGAGCCTAATATGGAGAGTGTGACGGCCGGTGCGGAGCAAGAAGGAGATATAGGTGCGATGAATCAGGAGAATGGAATGAATTATGAGGAGAACCGGACATTGGAAGGCAAAGCAGAGCAGGATATATATATGGAACAGGAACGGACGGATATAGAGCCGATGAACCCGGCGCAGGAGCAAAATGAGACCGTATTAACGGTGATGACAGGGGAGGCTTCTGAAAACACCTATGAGGCGGATGTGGAGGAACCCGGCGCAGCCCAGGGCAGTCACTGGGAAAGCGATGTGGAAGAGGTGATCTGTAATTTTAACAGAGAGCTGAATGCCGGGATGAATGAAAATGTCCAGGAAAAGCGGGACTCCGGTATGGTGCAGGGTTTGCTGTATGTGTCGGCACCGGGAACAGACAGAGGCATGGAGTATGCCACCGAGGCCATCAAGGAACTGCACCGGATGGAAGGCAAAAAGGCAAATAAGGTGGCCAGAATTACGGGAACAAAGCTGAACCTGCTGGGCTTTGGCAATTCTATCAGCAAGCTGAACGGAGCGGATCTGGTGATCGTGGAGGCTGCGCAGCTTACAAATATGACGTTGATGGAAATATTGAGAATGACCCAGAAAAACGAACTGCAAAATATTGTGGTTTTTGTGGATACGGCGGAAGGGATCGAGCAGTTAGATGCCAGGGCGAAGGAAACCATGGTGGAGGTGCTTTACCGGATCGAGCAGGAGGAGCGGGCAAGGAAGGAAGCCTGCAGGATTCAGATCAGACCGGTGATGATGCCGGAGCAATCACTGATCGATGCAAAATTCGCCCAGGAAGAGCAGGCGGCTTCTGCGGAGCCGGACCTGTTGGATCTGGACAGCCAGATTCCGGACCCTATTGTGCGGCCGGTTACTTTGGAGCAGCCTTATTCCGGGTTGTCCGGTATGAGTCAGCCTCAGTATGGCAGCGTTGACGGGGCACAATCTCAGTATCACGGCGTAACCGGTATTGACCCGGAAAAAATTAAGGAAAATCTGGTTTCCGTAGCTGAGAATATGGTATATCAGGATGAGGAGATGCGGCAGGCGGCTGTAGAGTCAGTCAGAGAAAGCCGCCAGGACGCAGCGGCGGAATTGTCGGTGCCTGCTTTTGTGGCGAAAATTAAAGAATATGCCGAGGAACTGGATTGTGTGATCGAAGAAATTGCCGGCCTTGCCATTTACGCGCTGGCGGATAAGTATAGTGAAGAAGGGGAAGTTTTAAATGACGAGCTGGCCAGAGAGGTTACGGAGGCAGCGGTCATTCGCGCAGATAAAAGAGGACTTGGCGGTCTGTTTTCTTCCAAATATGACAAAGAGGGCAGATTAATCTTAAAAGAAGCCCATTTTAAAATGTAATGAATGTTGATGCGAGGCATGTGTCGGCTTACATATCGTTTTTGAAATGGCCGTATGGGGCATATAAGGGGGATTTTTTTGGAAATAAAAATGATTGCTCTGGACTTGGACGGCACACTTCTGAACAGTAAAAAGGAAGTGTCGGACAAGACGGTTGAAGTGCTGCAAAGAGCGGCGGAGCGGGAAATTTATATTGTTCTGGCAACCGGGCGTACCGTATGGGGGATTCAGCCGCTTTTGAAAAAGCTGGGCTGTGTCCGTTATGCGGTGATGGCAAATGGCGCCATTGTGAAGGATCTGCAGACCGGAGAGCTGATCGAAGAACATTTGCTTCCGGCAAAGCAGGCAATCGAGCTATATGATTATGTAAAATCTAAAGATATTATGTTTGATTTTTTTGCTGATGGCGTCGGATATACGGAGCAAGCTTTTTATGAGTATGTGAAACGGGTTCCGGTGGATGAGGCCAGCAGGCAGATGCTGATTGCTTCCAGAACGCCGATTATCAGTGTGCGCAACTATTTAAGTCAAACTGGGGATGGCGTGGAGAAAGTGAATCTGTTATTTGCGGATTTGGAACTGCGGAAAAAGATATGGGATGAGATGCGGGAACGGCCCAATTATACAGTGACATCTTCTCTGGCGGCAAATCTGGAGCTGAATGATAAATATGCCACAAAGGGAAACGGTCTGCGTAGTTTATGCCGTTATCTGGGCATCGGGATGGAACATGTGATGGCCTTTGGAGACAGCTATAATGATATGAATATGCTTGAGGAGGCCGGTATCGGTGTGGCGATGGGAAATGCCAGTGAGGAGATCAAGGCGGCAGCAGATGTGATTACCCTCAGCAATGACGAGGACGGCGTTGCGGATATGGTAATCAGAAAGCTGAGCGTGATGTAGGGTTGAAGATGAACATTGTATTGATTACGGCGGCGGTTATTCTTTTGTTATCAGCCTTTTCCGGTTTTCGGAAGGGCTTTTTTAAAACGGCGATTACAATGACCTCTTTTTTGGCTGCGATTGTGATTGTATCGGCAATTCATCCAATCGTGACTGCGGCAGTGAGGGAACGGACGGGGATTGAAGAAACGGTTCGCCATACGGTTTATGAGCTTCTGGCTGAGGCGGGGGAGCATGCGGCGTTTGATGGGGCTGTCGGAGAATTTGGGGATGGTAAAGCATTGCCGAAATCCTGGGAGGATGCCCTGCGGGGGCTTCCACTGGAACAGGTCGGGGAAAAACTGGGGCTTCAGGGTCTGACGGCGGATCAGCTCTTTCAGCAGGCCGGCCTGGAGAGGATCGTAGATTATTATGTGGATTACTACAGTAATATTCTGATCAAGGCCATTTCCTATGTGATATCGGTCCTGATTGCTTATCTGCTTATTCGGATTGGCTTGCTTGTTGCGGAGGTGATCGGGGCGATTCCGGTGCTGTCGATGCTGAACCGTGTTGCGGGTCTGCTTCTGGGCCTGGTCCGGGGTGTGGTGATTCTCTGGCTTCTAGGTCTGGTGATCGCTATGTGCGCAGGATATGAGCGGATGGCGCCTGTACTGAATATGATTCAGGGAAGCGGTATGCTGCTTTTTCTTTATAGAAATAACCCGCTGGCCTGGCTGATTTTGCCGAGAGGCACAGGAGGCATTTAGGTTCACCTGAGGGTAAAATAAAAAAATTGAAAAAAATGAAAAAAGTTGTTGACAGGAAGAAAAAGCTGTGGTATTCTATATGAGCTGCCGGGGGGAACACC
>CAJUPT010000005.1 GCA_910588405.1 uncultured Lachnospiraceae bacterium
ATAAAAATCAGAAAAGGTGTTGACAGAAATATTGACAGGTTATATAATCCTTCTGAAATTCATTAAAACCTACATAATAAGTATGAATTGAAAAGAGGAGAAAAGACATGAAAAAATGTATGGCATTGCTGCTGACCCTGGCTCTGTCGGCCGGTGTGCTTGCGGGCTGTGGCAGCAAAGAGGATAACACGACGACAGCCGCGCCTCAGACGGAAGCTGCAGATCAGGGAACGACGGCTGCGGCTGACGAAGTCGGAACCACCGCCGCAGATGAGGCGGCGACTACCGGGGCAGCCGGAGATGAAACCGCAGGCCCTTCCGGGGAGAGCAAAGGCACGATTAAGGTAGCGGCCAGCGCAACCCCTCACGCAGAGATTCTGGAAGAGGCAAAGACCCTTCTGGCCGCCGAGGGCTGGGAGCTGGACGTACAGATTTTTGACGATTATGTACAGCCGAATATGGTAGTGGAGAGCGGGGATTTTGACGCGAACTATTTCCAGCACATCCCTTACCTGGATGATTTCAATGACAAGCAGGGAACCCACCTGGTAAACGCAGGCGGCATCCATTACGAGCCCTTCGGCCTTTATCCGGGAACCAAGAACGCCCTGGATGAACTGGCGGAAGGAGATACCATCGCCGTTCCCAACGACACTACCAACGAGGCCAGAGCCCTGCTTCTGTTACAGGACAACGGCATCATTACATTAAAAGAAGGCGCTGACCTGATGGCGACCGTAAAAGATATCGAGGAAAATCCCAAGAATATCAAGATCCAGGAGCTGGAGGCCGCACAGGTGCCGAGAGTAAAGGACGAGGTTGCTTTCGTGGTAATGAACGGCAACTATGCGCTGCAGGCCGGTTATGTGGCCAGCAAAGACGCTATCGCTTACGAGCAGGCTGATTCCAAAGCGGCTACCACTTATGTAAATGTGATCGCCGTGAAGGAAGGAAACGAGGCCAGCGAGGGCATCAAGGCGCTGGTGGACGTGCTGAAATCAGAGGAGATCGCTTCCTTTATTGAAGAAAAGTATCAGGGCGCTGTGGTTCCGATGAAATAAGGAAGAGAACAGATCATAAATGGTTCCGGTGATTTGATCAGCCGGAAATGAGGATGGAGATTGCCGTATGAGGATGGGCTCATATGGCAGTCTCTGTTTTTATGTATAGGATTCGGGTGTTAAAAGGTCTGAATTTCCCTTGCAGGCCAATTTCTCCAATCTTGCACAACAATATCTATCAACGATGCGCCGCATCGCCTCAAGATATTGTTGCATAATCTTGAAATAATTTGTTCTGCAATGAAAATGGACCTTTTGACACCCGAATCCTATAGAGGAGAGAAGGTTTTTATCTGAAAAATAATTGACACAAAATATGACACCAGATATAATGTGTGGGGTGGGAAATGATGAAGACTTTCCAGGAATAATATGGTTTTTCCAAAGTAAATGAATATGTCTGCTGACGCGGACATCACTAAATTTTGAAAGCAAGCGGTGCGGCGAAGCGCCGTTATCAGATATATACAATTAGGAGGAAGGGTATGGAACCAATTATCCGTGTTGAGAATATCAGCAGGACATTTCAGGCGGGCAACGGGCAGGTGGAAGCGGTGAAGAATATCAGCTTCGCCATCGAAAAAGGAGAGATCTTCGGCATTATCGGCCTGTCCGGCGCGGGGAAAAGTACGCTGGTGCGGTGTCTGAATCTGCTGGAACGGCCCAATGAAGGAAGCATTTTTATCGACGGAAAGGATATGATGAATCTTTCCCAGGCAGAGCTGCGCAGGGAGAGACAGGATATCGGTATGATTTTCCAGCATTTCAACCTGCTGATGCAGCGGAATGTGATCGACAATATCTGTTTTCCTTTAGAGATTGCGGGGGTTTCCAGGGGGGAGGCCATAAAGCGGGCGGAGGAGCTTTTGGAGATCGTGGGCTTAAGCGAGAAAGCGAAGGCTTACCCGGCACAGCTCTCCGGCGGACAGAAGCAACGTGTGGCCATCGCCCGGGTGCTGGCCAATAACCCGAAGATCCTGCTCTGCGACGAGGCCACCAGCGCCCTTGACCCGCAGACGACGAAATCCATTTTGAAGCTGGTGAAAGAGATTAACCGGGACTACGGCATTACGGTGATTGTGATTACCCATGAAATGGCGGTTATCCAGGAAATCTGTTCCAGAGTGGCCGTTCTCGACCATGGCAGCATGGTGGAGGAGGGGACGGTGGAAGAACTGTTCCGGGCGCCGAAGACGGAGGAAGCCAAAAAACTGATTCTGAACGAGTTCCGCCATATTAAGGAGATGCGCAGCGAGCGGATGATCCGTGTCACCTTCGGGGGCAGCTCCGCTTTTGAGCCTTTTATCGGAAATGCGGTGCTGGAATATAAGACCCCCCTCAACATTCTGTATGCCAACACAAAGACCATCAACGGCAATGCGGAGGGAGAGATGATCCTGCAGCTTCCGGAGTCACAGGAGATCGCAGACCGGATGATCGAATATTTTAAGGAAAATAATCTGGGCGTCGAGGAGGTGGACCATTATGTTGGATAAAGTGATTATTGATATGCTGATTGAAGGAACGGTGGCGACCCTTTACATGACGCTGGTGTCTACGCTGTTTGGCTATCTGTTCGGCCTGCCCATGGGGATTGTACTGGCGGTTACGGACAGGGAGGGAATCAAGCCCAACGGGATTATTTATAAAATACTTGATTTTATTGTGAACCTGATGCGGAGCATCCCGTTTCTGATTCTGCTGATTCTGGTCATGCCGGTGACAAAGGCGCTGGTGGGCAAAACCTACGGCTCCACGGCTACGATCGTTCCGCTGACCATTGCGGCGGCGCCTTTTATCGGCCGTATGGTGGAGTCCTCCCTGAAAGAGGTAGACAAAGGGGTGATTGAGGCTGCCCAGAGCATGGGTGCCGGAACGTTTACCATTATCCGGAAGGTGCTTCTGGCTGAGGCCAGAACCTCTCTGTTGGTGGGCGTGACCATCGCCGTGGGAACCATATTCGGCTATTCTGCCATGGCCGGCGTCATCGGCGGCGGCGGACTGGGAGATATCGCGATCCGGTACGGGTATTACCGGTATGAGTCGGATATTATGTTTGTCACGATTATTATACTGGTGGTACTGGTACAGATTCTGCAGGGGCTGGGAATGATGCTGTCGAAGAAGCTGGACCGGAGGCATATGTGAAATTAAAATAGTTTAGTCAGTGGAATATTTTGCGGCGGTCGCCAAATGTCCGTATCTACGTGGTCGTCCGGCGTGCTGTCCGCAAAAATAAATTTACATAACATGGAGGTATCAATCATGGCAAAGCAAGTATTTGAACCACGTACAGACGAGACAGTGTTCGCGCGGAAAGTATCGGCGGACTGCTGGAAGTCCCCGAAGCAGGCGTTAAGCCGGCAGATCGCGGGAAAAACCTATTTCACCGACCAGCGGATCGCGTTTCTGGCCTCCGGCCTGATCGGGACGGAAAGCGTCAGCTGGGAGATCGAGATGAAAGATATCCAGTCGGTCAAAGCCTGTCTGACGCCGCCATTTTTCCCTTTCGGCGTTCTGATCACGATGAAAGACGGCAGCCAGTATAAGCTGGGAATTTTGGGACGCAACAAATATGTGGAGTGGATTGCGCAGCACATTTCGTAAAAAATATATTTATATAAATATCCGAATATTACGTAACATACAGGGAGCCATCCGGAGGATGACTCTCTGCGTTTTATGGCAGACTATATGTTTACCGCATTTTCTTCCGGCAAAAACTGTTCGATTCCAATAAATCAGATTCCAAAAACAAGCGGGAAAAGATTTCAGGAGGGAAAGGGAAAAATACTTGACGCAGGAATAAAAAACGGCTAAAGTAACCTGTGATGAAAAGGAGTGTTTTTGACCAATGATTCAATATAGAAATCTTTCAGAAAATGAAATACACAGAGCGTTATTCGCTCACTTTATCCGCCGTCAGCAGGTCACAAAATGCTGGCGGAAGGAAAAGGGAGAGTGGGTGATCAGAGAGGCGCCTTTTGTAGACGACTGGACGGAGAAGGACTTTCAGACGCTGGTTATCTGTCTGAGAGATACGGCCGCTGCCGGTGGTTTTGTTCATGCTGCTTTTTACGACGGGGATCTGAAAGGGTTTGCAGCGGTTCTTCCCGGTTTTTTTGGCGGCGGACAGAGATATCTTGACCTGGCAAGCATCCATGTGTCCGAGGATATGCGGGGGCAGGGAATCGGAAAGGCCCTTTTTCTGAAAGCGAAAGACTGGGCCGTGAAAAAGGGAGCGAAAAAGCTGTATATTTCCGCCCATTCCTGCGTAGAAAGTCAGGCGTTTTATAAAAAGATGGGCTGTGTGGAAGCGCAGGTTTATAACCGGAAACATGTGGAAGAGGAGCCTTATGACTGTCAGCTGGAATGTAGTCTGGAAACCATTTCAAAAGCCCCTCTGCCCTCCGGAAATCCCGGCGGAGACCTGCTGATCCGTCCCGCGGTTCTCGAAGACGCTGAGAATATACTGGCCGTATATGAGTACTATGTCAGGTATACCGCCATTTCCTTTGAATATGAGGTTCCCGCTGCCTGGGCGTTCAGAGGGAGAATGGAAAATACACTGAAAAAATACCCCTATTTTGTGGCGGTTCTGGACGGAAAAATCGTGGGCTATGCCTATGCGGGTCCTTTTGTGGGCAGGGCGGCCTATGACTGGTCGGCGGAAGCCACGATCTATATCGACGCTGGTCGGAAAAGACAGGGAATCGGCAGAAAGCTGTACGGGGCGCTGGAAGATGCCCTGAAACAAATGGGGATTCTGAACCTTTATGCCTGTATCGGCTATCCGGAAACCGAGGACGAATACCTGACCCGGAACAGTGTGGATTTCCATGCCCGCATGGGCTATGCAAAAGCAGGCGAGTTTCATCACTGCGGCCGTAAGTTCGGCAGATGGTATCATATGGTCTGGATGGAGAAAATGCTTGGAAGTCATGGGAAAGAACCGGAGCCGGTCCGGCAAAATGCGTAAACGCCGCTTTTGCCGGATTCCGTTTCGAACAGCGGCAGCGTGGGACATACAAATGCCGCTCAAAACGCATTTGTATGTCATTTTTCCGGAACGATATACAGTTCTCTGATCAGCGCGTTCTCGATCTGATCCAGGATTTCCTCCGATTCGGCCCGGATGGTGTGATAGTGGTATCCGTCGGTAATATGCATCAGTTCGGTGGATTTGCCGCTGCGGATTCCCTCAAGGAACTGCCTGACATGAAATCTGGAAGAAATATTCAGCTTTGCCTCAACCTTGCCGTACACCTTATGCCAGACAAACACATCCGCCACCGTGCCGCCCAGATCTACAATCAGGTTCAGTTCATCCTCCGTCTGTCCGGAGGTGTGGCGCACTTTGAACACTTTTTCCGCAAGGGGCGTCCGGTGGATCAGATAGCCGCTGTGGGTGGAGATAATCTGAAAACCGGCAGCCTTTAAAATAGAAATATCCTGCACGATAATCTGCCGGGACACGCCGAAGCGTCCGGCAAGCGCCGTTCCGGATGTCGGGTTTTCTTCAGACATCAGAAGACTGACGATTTCTTTTCTTCTGTCATCTGCTTTCATAGAGTCTGTCCATTCCTTTCACTTATGGCCTGTACGCTGCATGAAGATGTTTCAGCGAAAGATTTCTTCTGTTTCCTGTATTCGTCTTTGTCTGCAAATCAGATAACTCTGTATAGTATACGCTTAAACTTGACATATGTCAATTTGTATGTTAAGTTAAGTGAATCTGTTTTGGATTTCCTGTTATTTACGGACAATAGGAGGAGAAGGACATTTTGATCTGACAGAAAACACTGCCCCGCCGGAATCTGCGTACCGGCAGGGCAGTGTTTTCTGTCAGATCAAGGGGAGCGTTTCGTTCATTGGCTGCTCAGTGTTCCAGATATGCTTTCCGGCTCGCTTCATATAAAGCTTTTCTGAAGATGTCAGATTCCATAAAGTTGCTGGTAAACACATATTTGCCGGGGATGTTAAACTGGGATACCAGATCCTTTGCGGCCTGGATCTGTACGTCGTCCGGCGTTCCCGGCGGGAACATGGGCGCGCGTACGCCCAGCTTGATCCGGTCGCCGTATTCCTCATACATCTTTTTCAGGTCGTTCATGGGCTGAGGACGCCACATGTCGATGCCGATGGAGCTGATCACATCAATCATGGATTCCGTACGTCCGCAGGAGTGAAGCTCGAAAATAATGCCTTTGGAATGGCAGTAGTCCACCATTTTTTTCACATAAGGCGCAATCATTTCCAGCCAGGTTGCCTTGGAGAAGAAAGGCGCCCGCTGAGAACCCCAGTCGTCATGGAGCAGATAGCCGTCCACATGGTATGCCTCGATGCTGTGGTCAAGAATCTTGATATAAGTATCGGTAACGGCCTCGAACAGATCCTTTACCGCTTCTTTCTGGCTTTCGTCGATCAGCGCCACGGCGGCGTATTCAAAGTCCATAAAGGAGATCAGCCGTTCAAACAGACCGGAAAACTGTACGGTCCAAACCGGATCGTTTCCGGACACATACCGGGCGTTTTTCTTTGCGGAGCCTTCCCAGTCCCAGGAATCCACATCAGGGAATTTGATGACCTCTTTCCAGTCGTTGGCATCCTCCAGAATCGGCCTGCCGGGAACGACCATAGAGCCGTTGGCAGCTTCGTCAAAAATCCAGTTTACGCCGAACATATCCGGGCCGCCTTTGCGGTCCGAAGGGTCCGCTTCCTGAATAAAAGCTCGTGCAACATTATCGGGAACGATCTCAGGGGTAATGGTAATCAGGTCGCCGTTTGGCATCCAGCAGGGGGTTTCATTGTTCAGAAAAGCCTGCATGTTTTCCCGTGGGGTGATGGGAGTGTCCAGTTTGATTTTTCCGCCGTCGGTGCGGCCTGCCACATAGTAACGGCCTACTTCTTTTAATTCATCAGGGGAAAAAGGTATTTTTTTCATATAATCCTCCTTTTCGCTTTGCAGGTAAATAGTCAGCGGGAATCCTTAGACTGCTGATTACTGCTTACAGGTATGATTCCCGGTTGATCATATCAATGGTTTCGGTGACGGCCTCATAAACGCCGGGATAAGTGCTGGCCGGCCCGCCCATAATGGTGTTGGGAATAAAATAATGCCGCCCGCAGGTTTCGCAGGCCCGGCGTACTTCCCGCTCAATCGTCTCCCGGCTCCAGTCGGCTCGGTCCACCACACCGTTGTCGATATTGCCCATAAAGGAGATCTGTCCTCCGTATTGGCGGATCAGCTCCGGAACCTGATTGGTGGTGGCGCAGCCCTGCCAGATATCAATGCCGATCTCAATCATGGCGGGAACCAGATTGGCGGCATAGGAATCGCTGTGGTGAACGATGATTTCCACGCCATGGTCCCGGTAATATCCGTATACCTTCTGATAAGCGGGAACCATAAACTCCCGGAACATGTCCGGAGACATGAAAGAGGAGATCATGCTGCCCCAGTCGTCATGATGGAACAGGGCGTCAGGCTTTAGCCAGGCACAGGCCTGTCTTGCGTATTCCAGTTCCCATTCTGCGATATAATCAATCAGTCCGTGCATTTCATCGGGATATTCATAAAAGGAAATCAGACAGTTTTCCATTTTCATCAGATTGTGGCACTGTTCAAAAATACCGGGGCTTACCGACAGCGTGAGAAACCGGTCATTCCGGTCGATCTGCTCTGCCGCGGCGATATAGGGGGCCCAGTCGTTTTCCGTGTAATCCATCCGGGGTGCATGGACATATTCCTGCCACCGGGCGATATCCTTGATTACGATATGTGCTTCGTCATGAACGGGGAAAGAGCCGGGGGTATTTTCCGGAAACTGCAGGGTGATGCCCCAGTTGTTGACCACATTGGGCCCGCCCTTGACGGGTTTTGGATTATTTGCCGTGACCGGCGTCTGCCTGATCATGGCGAAAGGTTCGAACTGGTTTACAAACCGGTCGGGATTGCCTCCCCGGATGGTTTCCAGCAGATTTTGTCTTTTTGTCAGCATAGAAACTTCCTTTCAGGCTACTGTCTTGCTTCTCTTCTTGCTTTCAGCTCGGCGCTCATCTCTTTTACCTTCTGATCGGACAGCGGGCAGAGAGCCATAAAGATTACGGACATAATGGCCAGGATCGCAGGCAGGCCGGATAACAGCATCCGGATACCGTTCGCGGCGGAAGCGGTTACATTGTCCGCATTGAAGCCTACGGCTACCAGACCGAAACCGAATACCATGGAGCCAACGGTGGTGCCGATCTTCGGCGTCAGAGAGAATAAAGTCATCATAAACGGTTTCAGATCCTTGTCGTGCTTCCATTCCGTATAGTCAACCACGCAGGAGTACAGAGCGGCTTCCGCGGCATGGGCGATAGAATATCCCACATAGCCGACGCTTAAAAAAATGGTGAACATCGTCGCATTGGCACCGCAGAAATAGGCAACGCCCAGACATGCGCCGTAGATGGCGACGCCGGTGGCAAACGTATTCCGGCTGCCCTTACACAGTTTGCTCACATAAGGCGCGATAAAGGAACCGCCGATCATCAGGAATGTGGAAGCGGACATATAAACGGTCAGCATGGACTTGTCGCCTACCACATAAGAGTAGTAATAAGGGGCCAGGGAAGTAATGATAAAGAAAATCGTTCCCTTGCAGGTGGAGCCCAGCAGATACAGTACAAAAGGCTTGGTAATGGAAAATTTCAGCATTTCCCAGAAAGAAGCGGAGTACTGGTCTTTTTTGGCTGTTTTTGTCTCTGCGCCGTCATCTTTTTTCAGCACGTCATAAGGCTTGGCCGCAAAAAACAACTGGGTAAATCCGACGAAAACCAGAATGGAGATCAGGCCGGCCAGCATGGAATAGCCTTTTGCATCATTGCCCTGGCCAAAGAAGCCGACCAGCGCTACGGATGTCAGGGAGAATACGAATTTACCTACGGAATTGCAGGTGGTTCTTGCAGATGCAAAGCTGACACGGTCAGTGGGATCCTTTGCCATCAGAGGCAGGATACCCGTAAATGCGGAATAGCAAAGATTAAATGCCAGATAACAGAGAATATACATGCCGCCGAACCAGGCTGCGGCGGCCGTGCCGGTCAGTCCCAGATTTGTGAAGCTCAGCCAGCGGCAGAGAGCTGCAACGGCGCCGCCTGCCAGCAGCCAGGGACGGAACACACCCCATTTGCCGCCGCCGAGACGTACCTTCTGCATTACAACGCCGCAGACCGGAATTGAAACCAGGTCTACCGTGCTGCTGATGGATAAAATGGTGGCCATAACGGCGGGCTCCATGCCCACGGCGCCGGTCAGGAATAATGCCCAGTAAGTGCTGGCTACGGTTGTCAGCAATGTGGAAAATCCGTTGGTCATACCATAACGCCATGCGAGTCCGGAATAGGTGCTTTTCTTGTCACTCATAGTTCTACCTCCCGTAAAATAATGAAATATAAATGGTAAAATGTCATCCTGCGGCAATGGCTGTGAAAATTCCGGCGCTTTCCGTACGGTGTGTGATTTCAGAAGCTTTACAGATGGATGGAACGACGTACCTGCGTCAGAAATTCCACCGCTTCACCGCGGCTTTGCAGTTAAAGCGTAACACAGGAAAGATTGGTTGTAAATTAAAAATGTATACATTTATATGGAATCTCTGTTTTGCATAAAAGGCTTTTGTTTGTCGAAAAATACATTTTTTTGTGTTGGTTTTCTGATTGACAAAGAATGTTTTTTGTGCAAAACATAGAAAAATATGTAAGTTATTTATAAAAAGTATATATATGGTATAATAAATAAAAGAAATGCGAAGAAAAGATCAGAAATGACAGAAGGAGGAATATGATGTTAACATTTTCTGATGATATTCTTAAAATGTATGCAAATACGAAGCCGGCCTATAAAAAAGTGTACAATATCCTGAAAGCGGAGATTCTTAGCGGGCAGACTGCTTCCATGGACCGGCTAACGGAAGTGGGAGTGGCCCAGGCTTTGGGAATCAGCCGTACGCCGGTGCGTGCGGCGCTGTCCCAGTTAAAAAGCGAGGGCATACTGGACAGTGTTTCCAAAAACGGGGTTGGCGTAAAGCAGTTAAGCCGTTCCGATAAAGCGGGTCTTCTGTATATGGACGAAGTGCTTGAAAGCACCGCCGCTTATCTGGCGGCCACAAACGGCTCTCAGGAGGATATTGACACGCTCTTTGAGATCAACGACACGATCAGACATTTCCATTATGAAAGCGTAAAAAACAATACGGAGCTGAAAGGGGTCCGGGACCTTCATCTGCAGTTTCACCTAATGATTGCCAAAATGTCGGGAAACCGTTTTTTGTATAAAGAAGTGGTGGAACTGCGCAGCCTGATGCGGATGCACAGCAACGACGAACATGCCCGGCCGTCGGTATATTTGGATACCATTACGCCCTGTCATGACAAGCTGCTGGAGGCGCTGAATGCCAGAGATCCGGAAGGGGCGAAGCTGTGGATGAAAGTGGATCTCAATCTGCTGAAAAGTATCTACAGCGACAGTAAAATGCAGTGAGGCCTGATGCGAATTTTCCCGGTATGCCCATCAATCCGGCAAACGTACTGCAGGTACATTTGTCAGATGTTTCGTAAAAAAAGAAAACCAATATAATCCATATAAACAGAATAAAAAGTGCATTTTTGTAAAAATACAAGCAATTTTGAGAAAATGTACTTTTTTTCAAAAAAATTGATTTTGTCTGATTTGCCAATTGATTTTTTTCATGTGGTTCTGATATGCTGTTACAAAGATGGAGAAACTGGAACGACGGACCCCGTTGGCAAGATGAGGAAATTCTTATGATGAATAACCACGGGTTCATGATTTTCAGTCTGGCGGCGGTATTTGTCGCCATTGTGCTTAATAATAAGACAAAACGAAATACAGGTCTGTATGCCATTGCTTTTGCGTATCTCATTGGCTGTTTTGGCATGGGAATGAAAGTATCTGCTCTGACGCAGCTTTTTTCCGTAAAGATTTTGTTCCTATTGATGTCGGTCAGCCTGTTTTACGGCTATGCGGTAAATAACGGCACGCTGCAGGTGCTGGCCAGCCAGATTATTTACCGATTTCAGAACCGGGCAAAAATCATTCCATTTATTCTTTATTTTGTCTGTTTTATTCTTGCGGTTTTCGGGGCGTCGCCGCCGGTGGTCTGTTCATTTATGGCGCCCATTTGCTTTGCCATTGCGGCAAAAACCGGTATTCATCCTGCCATAATGGGAATGCTGATCGCCACAGGTTCCGGTGCGGGCGCCTGTGTGCCCTGGGGCACTGCCGGCGCGGTGATCTGCGGAATGGCAAAGGATACCCAGTTTTCCGAGCATGCCTTTGGAATATCCATGAAAATCTGCTTTAATTTTTTTGCGGGCGCACTGCTGGTCCTGATTGTTTTATATATGGCATTGAAAGGATATGAAGCCCGTCCCATGTACTTAAAAAAGCCGGAAAGGCTGAATAAGGTGCAGAAGACAAATCTGCTGATCGTGCTGACTGCCCTGGCCGTGATGCTGATTCCGGCTCTGACGGAGATCGTGGCGCCAAATCCGGTGACCGGGTATCTGAACCGGTATTTTGACCCACAGATGATTTCGATTCTGGGCGCCATCGCCTGCTCGGCCCTGGGGCTGGGAGATGAGAAAAAGATTATCCGGGATGTGATTCCCTGGGGAACCATCCTGTCTGTCTGCGGTATCAATATGCTTTTGGGCGTGGCCACGGAGGCCGGCATTATGGAGCTGGTGGAGTCATTTCTGCACAGTGATATCAGCATGGGCCTGATCGTACTGGTATTAATTGTGTGCGGAGGCTTTCTGAGCTTTTTCACCGGGGGCGTTACAGTGGTGATTCCGCTTCTGATGCCCATCGCCCTGTCAGTGACGGCCGCCAGGGACGCAAATCTGACGCTGATGACCTCGGCGGCAGCCCTTGGCGCGCTGGCCACAGGAATGTCGCCTTTCTCCACCGGCGGCAGCCTGGTAGTGGCGGGGATACCCGATGAAGATGAACGGGTAAAAATGGTCAACTGGCAGCTGATGGTCACTTTTGTAGTGTGGGGATTTTTTATCCTGTTCGGTGTGACCGGCTTGTACGGACTGTTAGACTGAAATGTGTAAGGGGTAATGTAAGAACGGATATGGGACTTTAAACAGAAAGGAAGATAAATGATGGCAAACTATCCATTTGATTATGAAAAAGAAGTGGGCGCAGCGGAGCGGACTGCCCGGGGGGCGAATTTCCGTACCCCGATTACACCCAGAGAGAATGATATTCTGGTTGCTTCCCACAGGGATCCTGCCTGGCTGGGGCAGGAACTGAACCATGTGTTCCCCCGGGAAATCAAAGATAATGTGGCAAGAGGCTTTGTGATGGACGGCCGTCCTTTTGAAGGAGAGATGGGCGGCCCGGACAGCTTTGGTGTGGAATGGGTATATGTGCCGGTGGCAAGAGGTTCCATGGAAAAACCGGGTGTGCGGCTGGTAAAGGATATCGAGAACTGGGAGGCAGACGTTGTATTTCCCGATCCGGATCAGTGGGACTGGGCAGTCATTGAGGAAAGCAGCAGAAAAGTAATCCGCCCCGATCTGATTACTTCCACCATGGTATACACGGGATTTTTTGAGCGGCTGATCTCTTTTATAGGTTTTGAAGATGCTGCGGTGGCCCTGATCGACGAAGATCAGAAAGAAGCGGTTCACCGGCTGTTTGACCGGCTCTGTATTTACTATGACCGGCTGTTTGACCGGATGAAAAAGCATATGGGTATGGAGTATATCGTGTTCCATGACGACTGGGGCGCTCAGAGAAGTCCGTTCTTTTCGGAGCAGGTATGCCGGGAGATGCTGCTGCCTTATCTGAAACGGGTGGCGGAATCTGCTCACAGCCGGAATATCTTCCTGAATTTCCACTGCTGCGGCAGGGTGGAAGAATTTGTTCCGCTGATGATCGAAGCCGGAGCGGACGCCTGGGACGGGCAGCCTCTGAATGATATATGGGGACTGTATGCAAAATACGGCGACCGGCTGACAATGACGCTGAATGAGAAAGTACTGGATGTGTCCAAAGAGGAGGCGGAACGCTGGGTGGACAATATCATTGCGCATCTGGAGAAAGGCAAGCAGCTGATTGTTTCCCGCCGCTGTATGAATGAGACGGCCCGCGAGATGATGTATGTAAAGAGCAGAGAATTTTACGGGCGGGAGGAGTAGCCTATGGGAGAAATGCCCTATTGTTATCATGAGGACGGTTCTTTTTGCTGGAAAGCGTTTTTCGCTGCCGCGCAGGTCAGGCGGAGCCTGCTGATGATCGCGGGAGGACTGAGTGCCTCTGTGCTTATTACCAGGATAGAGGCGGAGGACGGCCTGTTTACGATGGTACTGCCTTTGCTTTGCTGTTTTGTCTGCTTTTTGGGCGCCGAGCGGCTCAGCACGTTTCTGGGCCGGCAGCGGGCCATGAAAGAACAGAAAGAGAAAAACAGAAAATAAGGATAAAATCCTTCATTTGGAATGTCCGGCCGGGAAACGGCTGATAAAGTGAAAGGAGCACGGAAGAAAAATGAATGCGAGAGAGAATTATCTGACGGCGGCCAGAGGAGGAAAACCTGAGCGTGTTCCGATATTTCCCATGGACTGCAATGTATTCAGACCGGGTTTCTGGAAGGAGAGGGACCCGGAAACCGGAGTGGATTTCTGCAATATCAAATGGGTGAAAAACGATATGGGCGAAATGCCGCAGCCGGGCCGGAAGGCCATGGAGGAGATCGGCAAATGGAGAGAGACCGTGCGTTTTCCTGATCTGGCAGGCCTGGACTGGGAGTGTATGGCCAGACAGTTTGCAGAAGAAAAAGATCCGGACAAAGTGGATATCGCCATGCTCAACACGGCGGGAATTTTTTTGATTCCTGTCAATATGCTGGGCTGGGAGGACGCGCTGTGCGCCATATATGAGGAACCGGAGGAAATGGAAGCGTTTATCAGTGCGCTTACGGATTTTCTGCTGGAAACTGCGGATTACATAGGGAAATATATCCGGCCGGATATCGTATTTACCGGAGATGACTTTGCCGCTGCCAACGGTCCTTTTATTTCGGAAGCGGTTTTTCAGTCCATGTATAAGCCATATCTGACAAAAGTAATGGATAAAATCCATGAGATCGGCGCGCTGGCTGAATTTCACTGCTGCGGAAACTGTCAGTTTCTGATTCGGCAGTTTCTGGAAACGGGAGCGGATATCTGTCAGCTGCCGGAGCCGAATGAGCAGCTTCTGGCAGATAAAAAACGGTATGGGAACCGTCTGGTACTGACCGGAGGCTGGGACCGTCACGGTCCGGGCTGTATGCCTTTTGCTTCTGAAGATGAGGTGCGCCGGTCTGTCAGAACGGCTGTTGACCTCTATGGGAAAGACGGCGCATTGATATTCTGGGACGGAGGGATCTGCGGAACCGGAGAGGACGCGAAAAATAAAATGAAATGGGTTACGGACGAAATAATGCGGTATGGCGCACAGGTTTACCGGTGACGGAACAGAAGGTCACCGGCGGCCGCCCGCCGTGTTTCGGCAGACCCCTAAGCCCCGTGCTGTTTTGGCAGACACGGGGTTTTATCTTTCCCGGCTTCCCGCTCCTTCCGGAAGATACGAATGCCTGACGGAGATGCTGCGACAGCAATTGACTTTTACCGCCGGAACGGGTATAATACACAAGGGGAGCGGAATCCCTTACGGCAGTCGCCGGATATCGTGTGAACATGGCCGGCTGGTCCGCTGCCCGCAGAAATAAACAATTGACAGGGAAACAGGTGAGAATCCTGTGCAGTGCCGCTGCTGTATATAGAAGAGTCTGATATCAAAGACCACTGGTCCGTAGGGCCGGGAAGGTGTATCAGGCGTTGACGCTAAAGCCAGAAGACCTGAGAGATGCCCACAGAGGTTACGCGCCATGACCCGGGCAGTGCGTGAGGATATCTGCCGGTTTGTACCGGTTTGGGAAGCATGTTGATAATGGCATGCTTTTTTTCTGTTAATGAAGGAGAGAACGCCAGTGGAAACCGACAAGCATAAAACCGGACTGGAAGACAGCTATGTGATCCGCAACAATAAAAAACTGAGACGGGGTTATACCACCGGCTCCTGCGCCGCCGCCGCCGCAAAAGCCGCGGCCCGTATGCTATTGGGAAGAGAGCAGGTGACAGAGGTGCGGCTGATGACGCCCAAAGGCATGCTTCTGAATCTGGAGGTGCTGGATGTTACCCGGGGAGAGGACTGGGTGTCCTGCGCCATCCGGAAGGACGGGGGCGACGACCCGGATGTGACCAACGGGATTCTGGTCTATGCCAGAGTGGAAAAGCGTTCCGTTCCGGGCATCCTGTTAGACGGCGGCATCGGCGTGGGCCGGGTGACGAAGCCGGGGCTTGAACAGGCGGTGGGCAGCGCCGCCATCAATAAAACGCCGAGACAGATGATCTGCCGGGAGGCGGAAGCCGTATGCCGGGAGTTTGGATATCAGGACGGTCTTGGCGTGGTTATCTCCATACCGGAAGGAGTGGAGGCGGCAAAAAAGACGTTTAATCCCCGTCTGGGAATCGAGGGCGGGATTTCCGTGCTGGGCACCAGCGGCATCGTGGAGCCCATGAGCGAGTCCGCCCTGATCGAGAGCATCCGCATTGAGATGAATATGCGGCTGGCCCAGGGGGCCGAATATCTGCTGATTACGCCGGGTAATTACGGAGAGACTTTTTTAAAAGAGCAGATGGATGGTCTGGACCTGGATTCTTTTATGAAATGCAGCAATTTCGTGGGAGAAACCATCGACATGGCGGTGGACGGCGGCGTGAAAGGGATGCTGTTCGTATCCCATATCGGCAAGTTTATCAAGGTGGCCGGAGGGATTATGAACACCCATTCCCGGTGCGCGGACGCCAGGGCGGAGCTGATGGCCGCCGCGGCCCTTCACGCGGGGGCGGAATACGGACTGGTGCGGGATATGCTGAAAACCATTACCACGGAGGAAGGGCTGGGACTGCTGAAAAGCGCCGGGCTGCTAAAGCCGGCTATGGAATGGGCGACGGAGCGGATTCACTATTATCTGAATCACAGAGCCTATGACCGGGTAAAGATCGGAGCGGTGGTGTTTTCAAATGAGTTTGGGCTGCTGGGCGAAACGGCATACGCGCCGGAGCTGAAAGAACTGCTGAAAAAGCGGTAAAACCCGAAAAAACAGAAGGGCAGAATGTCAGTCGTATTATGAACAGACATGATTCTTCTGAAAGGTTAAAAATAAATGCAGGATAAATCATAACAGGAAAGGTGAGAGGATACCGATGGCAGGAAAGATGTATGGAATCGGCGTGGGTCCCGGAGACCCGGAATTATTGACATTAAAGGCGGTTCGGCTGATCAGGGAGAGTGCCGTGGTGGCCGTGCCCGGAACGGCGAAGGAGGAAAGCGTGGCCTACAGAATTGTGAAGCAGGCCATCCCGGAGCTGGACGAGAAAGAGATCATCCCGGTGCCCATGCCCATGACAAAGGACAAAACCCTTCTGGAGCAGAGCCATGAGGCGGGAGCGAGGCTGATCAGCCAGCAGCTGGACGCAGGGAAGGACGTGGCCTTCCTGACGCTGGGCGACCCCACCGTTTATTCTACATATCTGTATATTCACAAACGGATCGATGCGGCAGGCTATGACACGGAGATTATCAGCGGAATCACTTCCTTCTGCGCGGTTTCCGCGAAGCTGAATACCGGTCTGGTGGAAAAAGCGGAGCCGCTCCATGTGATTCCGGCCTCTTACCAGATTGACGAGGCGTTGAAGCTTCCCGGCACCAAGGTGTTGATGAAAGCCGGAAAGAAAATGGCCCATGTAAAGGATGTGCTGAAAGGAATGGCGGACTGTGAGGCCATGATGATTGAGAATTGCGGTATGCCGGATGAAAAAATTTATAAGTCCGTGGACGAAATCAATGAGAAAGCAGGGTATTATTCGCTGATTATTGTGAAAGAGAAGAAAGCGGATTAACGTTATCAACCAAGATATGATAAGGAGAAAATGGATTATGGTACATTTTGTAGGAGCAGGTTCAGGAGCCCCTGACCTGATTACGGTGAGAGGAAAGAAGCTGCTGGAGGAGGCCGATGTGATTATCTACGCCGGTTCTCTGGTAAATCCCCAGCTTCTGGATTATAAGAAAGAAGGCTGCGCGGTATATGACAGCGCGAAAATGACATTGGAGGAAGTAATCGACGAGATGGTGAAAGCGGAGGAAGCCGGAAAGATGACGGTCCGCCTCCATACCGGAGACCCCTGCCTGTACGGGGCGATCCGGGAACAGATGGATATTCTGGATGAGAAGAACATTTCCTATGATGTCTGCCCCGGCGTCAGTTCCTTCAGCGGAGCGGCCAGCGCTTTGAATCTGGAATATACTCTGCCCAACGTATCCCAGAGTGTGATTATCACCAGAATGGCGGGCCGGACGCCGGTGCCGGAGCGGGAGGAGATTGCTTCCTTTGCGGCTCACCATGCGACGATGGTAATATTCTTAAGTACCGGTATGCTGGAACAGCTGTCAGAGCGTCTGATGGAGGGCGGCTATGAGAATGACACGCCGGCGGCCATCGTGTACAAGGCCACCTGGCCTGATCAGAAAACCGTGGTGTGTACGGTGGAGACGCTGGCCCAATCCGCAAAGGACAATGATATTAAGAAGACGGCGTTAATTATCGTGGGGGATATTGTGTCCCACAGCAATTATGACCGGTCGCTGCTGTATCATCCGGGATTTACCACGGAGTTCAGACAGGCGACCCAGGAGAGCATTTAGGGAAAGAAAATGAAACTGTCGCTGATTAGTTTTACCCGGCAGGGGGGTCTGCTCTGTCAGACCTTGTTTTACGGCCTTTTGCGCCAGGGGCATGATTGCGAGGGATTCTGCATGCCGAAATATGCGGAAGAATGCGGGCTGTCTCCTCTTACGGAACCGCTGCGGGAATGGTGCGGCCGCCGGTTTTCCCAGGCAGACGCCCTGATTTTTGTGGGGGCCTGCGGCATTGCGGTCCGGGGCATCGCTCCTTTTGTGGAGGATAAGCGGAAGGACCCGGCGGTGGCTGTGGTGGATGAAAAAGCCGGTTTTGTCATTTCTCTGCTGTCCGGTCATATCGGCGGCGCCAATGAACTGACTTTGAAGATCGCCGAGCTGACGGGAGCGCAGCCGGTGGTAACTACCGCTACGGATGTAAACGGTCTGTTCGCGGTGGATGTGTTTGCCAGACAGAACGGCATGGTTATTGAAAATATGGCTTATGCCAAAAAGGTTTCGGCGGCGCTGCTGGACGGGGAGCCGGCGGGGTTTGCTTCGGATTTCCCTGTGCAGGGGGAGATTCCGCCGGAGCTGGTGGGAAATGCGGGAACAGGAGCCGGAGAAAAGCAGCAGCCGGCGCTTGGTATCGCCGTAACCTTACATGAAACGACGTCTCCCTGGCCTTTTACCCTGCGGCTTTATCCCCGTATCGTCGTGCTGGGCATCGGCTGCCGCAAAGGTACGCTGGCGGAGCGTATCGAGGAAAAGGCTCTTGAGATACTGGAGCGGCACCGGATTCCGGTCTGCTGTGTCTGTCAGGCGGCCAGCATCGATTTAAAGAAGGAGGAGCCGGGCATTCTGGCATTCTGCCGGAAATACGGCATTCCTTACCAGACCTATTCCGGAGAGGAGCTGAAAGGGGTTCAGGGGAATTTTTCTCCTTCCGTCTTTGTGGCCTCCGTCACCGGCGTGGACAATGTGTGCGAACGGGCGGCGGTACTGGCGGCGGGACAGGGAACACTGATACAGAACAAATATGCCGGGGACGGCGTGACCATTGCCCTGGCGGTGAAGAAATGGAGTGTGCGGTTTGAATAAAATATATATTGTGGGCATCGGCCCCGGAGAATATGAGCAGATGACAATTAAGGCGGCCGAGGTGTTAAAGGGCTGCGATACCATTATCGGATATACGGTGTATGTCAATCTGGTAAAGGAGCATTTTGCGGATAAGGAATTTCTGACCACCCCTATGACAAAAGAGGTGGACCGCTGCGTACTGGCTTTTGAGGAGGCCATGAAGGGAAAGATCGTGGCCATGATCTGCAGCGGCGACGCAGGCGTATACGGAATGACCGGGCTGATGTATGAGATCGGCGTACGCTACCCTGAGGTGGAGCTGGAAACCATTACCGGTGTGACGGCGGCCATCGGCGGCGCCGGGGTGCTGGGCGCGCCGCTGATTCACGACTTCGCGGTAATCAGCTTAAGCGACCTGCTGACGCCCTGGGAGAAGATTGAGAAGCGGCTTTTAAATGCGGCGGAGGCGGATTTCTGTACGGTTCTCTATAATCCGTCCAGCAAAAAGCGGAAAGATTATTTACAGAAAGCCTGCGATCTGACCATGCAGTTTAAGTCCCCCGATACGGTATGCGGCATCGTGGCCAATATCGGACGGGAGGGGCAGGAGATGAAGGTTATGTCTTTAAAGGAGCTTCGGGATATTCAGGTGGATATGTTTACCACCGTGTTTATCGGTAATTCCCAGACAAAGGAGATTGGCGGAAAAATGGTGACACCCAGAGGATACCGGCATGAATAAAGGGGAAACGCCCCGCTTTCTTATATTTGCCGGGACGGTGGAAGGACGGACCCTGGCCGGGGAGCTGGCTGCGGCAGGATGTCCGGTGACGGTGTCCGTGGCCACGGAGTACGGGGAAAAGCTTGTGGAGGAACAGCCGGGGCTGACTGTCCACAGGGGCAGGATGACGGCGGAGGAAATGGCGTCCTTTATGGAGGAGATGAAACAGAAAGCCGGTGACGGGGGCGGCGTGCCCTGCCAGGTGGTGGATGCCACCCATCCTTACGCCGCCGCCGTGTCGGAGAATATCCGGACGGCCTGCGAGGCGGTTCATCTTCCCTGTCTGCGGCTTCTGCGGGAATCGGAGCAGGAGGCTGTGACGGAGGACTGTGTTTTCGTGGCTTCCGCCGCAGAAGCGGCAGACTATCTGAAAAATACGGAAGGAAATGTGCTGCTGACCACCGGGAGCAAGGAACTGGCGGTGTTTACGGAGATTCCGGACTATCAGGCCAGGCTGTTTCCCAGGGTGCTGTCCACGGCAGAGTCGGTACTGTCCTGTACGAAGCTGGGTTTTGAAGGAAAAAATCTGATCTGTATGCAGGGACCCTTCAGCGAAGAGCTGAATACGGCGATGCTGAAACAGATTCATGCGTCCTGGATGGTGACAAAGGAGACCGGAAAAAGCGGCGGCTTTGGGGAGAAGCTGTCCGCCGCCAGAAAAGCCGGCGTGAAGGTGATTGTGATTGGGCGGCCTGTGAAGGAAGAAGGATACGGGCCCCGGGAGATCAGGGAAATATTGGAGGAACGGTATTCGCTGAAGCTGGGCGGGCAGGCAGGAAGTGTCAGAGCCGGAAAAACCCAGATTACCCTGGCGGGAATCGGCATGGGCGCATACCGGAACATGACTGTGGAAGTGGTAGAAGCCTGCCGGGAAGCGGATGCCATACTGGGCGCTTCCCGTATGGTGGAATTTGCCCGCACCCTGGGAAAGCCGGTTCACTGCGCTTATAAGGACGATGAACTGAAAGCTTATATAGACGCCCATCCCGAATACCGGAAGGTGGTCATTCTGCTGTCCGGCGATATCGGCTTTTACAGCGGGGCAAAAAAACTGCGTCAGCGTCTGGCAGAAGCGGACTATCCGGTACGGATGCTGTCCGGCATTTCTTCGGTGGTCTATTTTTGCGGGAAGCTGGGCACCTCCTGGGAGGACGTGAAGCTGTTAAGTCTTCACGGAAAAGAGGAAAATATCGTCGGCGCCGTGGCGGGAAATCATAAAGTGTTTGCCCTGATCGGCGGAAAAGACGGCGTCAACCGGCTGTGCCGCCAGTTTATGGAATATAACCTGTCGGGCATAAAGCTGCATGTGGGAGAGCGGCTTTCCTACCCGGAGGAGCGGATTACTTCGGGGATGCCGGAGCAGCTGGAAGGGATGATTTTTGACGGCCTTTGTGTGGTACTGGCGGAGAATCCCGATGCCGGAGAGCTGCCTGTCACCCACGGTCTGCCGGATGAACTTTTTCTGCGGGATAAGGTGCCGATGACCAAGAGCGAGGTCAGAAGCATTTCCCTGTCCAAGCTGCAGCTGCGGCCGGATTCCGTGGTTTATGACGTGGGGGCCGGAACCGGCTCTGTCTCCATAGAGATGGCCCTGCAGGCGGCGGAGGGCATGGTATATGCCATCGAGAAAAACCAGACGGCCGTAGAGCTGATTGAGAAAAATAAGCGGGTGTTCCGGACGGCCAACATTCAGGTGACCGAAGGGCTGGCTCCGGAAGCCATGGAGGACCTTCCCGTCCCCACCCATGCCTTTATCGGCGGTTCCTCCGGCAATCTGCGGGAGATTATGGAATGCCTGCTTCGGAAAAATCCGGAATGCCGGATCGTGATTAATACGATTGCGCTGGAATCCATTGCCGAGACGCTGGACTGCGTAAAATCTCTTCCGGTGACGGATGTGGATATCGCCGGGGTCAGCGTGGCGAAATCAAAGACACTGGGCCGGTATCATATGATGATGGGGCAGAATCCGGTTTATATCATTGCCTGTAAAGGAGGAACGGCCGATGAATATGCCTAGAATCCTTCTGGGCGCCGCCGCCAGCGGAAGCGGAAAAACCATGATTACCTGCGGCATTCTCCAGGCGCTGGTGAACAGAGGGCTTAAGGTGTCCTCTTTTAAATGCGGGCCCGACTATATCGACCCCATGTTTCATACCAAGGTAATCGGGACCCGTTCAAGGAATCTGGATACGTTTTTCACCGGGGAAAATCTGACCAATTACCTGTTGGCGAAAAACGCTGCCGGCACGGATATCTCCGTGATGGAGGGCGTTATGGGCTATTATGACGGCCTGGGCGGCATTTCTACCGAGGCCAGCGCCTACGACCTGGCCAGAGTGACCCGGACCCCTGCCGTTCTGATTGTCAATACCAAAGGGATGAGCCTGTCGGTGCTGGCCCAGATTAAAGGGTTTTTGGAATATCGGGAAAACAGTCAGATTCAGGGCGTGATTCTGAATCAGATGTCCCCGATGATTTATCAGGAGGTCCGTCAGTTAATTGAAGAACAGCTGCCGGTGAAGGTGTACGGCTATGTGCCGGTGATCAGGGATTTTGTGCTGGAAAGCCGGCATCTGGGGCTGGTAATGCCGGAGGAAGTGGAAGGCTTGAGCCGGAAGGTGAAGGGTCTGGCGGCAGTGATGGAAGAGTCGCTTGATATGGACGGGCTGATCCGGCTGGCACAGACAGCGCCGGGGCCGGTGTATGAGAAACCTGAGATTCCGAGCATGTTTGACACTGCACAGGATTCCTGTCAGAAACCGGCGGTGACGATTGCCGTGGCCAGAGACAGCGCTTTTTGCTTTTATTATCAGGACAATCTGGATCTGCTTGCAAAGATGGGGGCGGAGCTTGTGGAGTTTTCCCCCATAAAGGACAGTCATCTGCCGGAACATGCGGACGGCCTGCTTCTGGGCGGCGGCTATCCGGAATTGTTTGCCAAGGAACTGAGTGAAAATACTTCCATGCTGGAAAGCATCCGGCAGGCTGTCGGCCGGGGAATGCCCCTGATGGCGGAGTGCGGCGGTTTTATGTACCTGCATAACCGGATGGAGGGAATGGACGGCGTCAGCTATTCCCTAGCAGGGGTAATCGACGGCGAGGCGTACCGGACGGAGAAGCTGGGACGGTTCGGATATATAGAATTGACGGCCAATGAAGATCAGATGGCGGCAGCGGCGGGAGAGACGGTGCGGGGACATGAATTTCACTATTTTGACAGCACCAGCTGCGGCGGCAGCTTCCTGGCCAGGAAACCGCTGCGGAAACGAAGCTGGAACTGTATTCATGGAACGGATACGATGGCGGCGGGATTTCCCCATCTGCATTATTATTCGAATATGAAGGTGCCTTTTGGATTTATATGCAGGTGTGAGGAATATCGGAATATTAAAGGAAATATGTAAAATATTCGTGTCAGGAAAGAGGAATATACGATGAATTTGAAACGGGCTCTGGAAGCGATAAAACCATTGGATCAAGCGGCGATTGCCCGCTGTAAGGAACGGTGGGACAGCATCGGCAAGCCCCTGTACAGCCTGGGCAAGCTGGAGACGGAGACGGCCCGGATTGCGGGGATGTTCGGCACCAGCGACGTGAGGCTGGATAAAAAAGCGCTGGTGATTATGTGCGCCGACCACGGCGTCCTTGAGGAAGGGGTCAGCCAGTCACCGGTGGAGGTGACGGCCATTGTAGCGGAAAATTTTATGACCATGGAGGCCAGCGCCAGCATTATGGCTCGGCGTGCCGGCGTGGATGTATTTCCTGTGGATATCGGCGTAGCTCAGGACACGAAAATCATTAACCGGAAAATCGCCTACGGTACGAAAAACATGGCTAAGGGCTGCGCCATGACCAGGGAGCAGGCCGTAAAAGGCATCGAAGTCGGCATCCGGATGGTGGAGGAGCTGAAACAAAAGGGCTACCAAATCGTCTGTACCGGTGAGATGGGTGTGGGAAATACCACGGCTACCAGCGCCATGGCCGCGGTGATGCTGGGCGCATCCGTGGAAACGGTGACCGGCAGAGGTTCCGGTCTGACGGATCAGGGGCTGGAAAAAAAGATTCAGGTAATTAAAAAGGTGCTGGATTTCCACAGCGGCAGTATGGACAGGGAAGACCCCATCGACATTTTAAGCCATGTGGGCGGATACGAGATCGCCGGAATGGCCGGACTGTATATCGGCGGAGCGGCCTGCGGCCTGCCTGTTGTGGCGGACGGCGTGATTTCGGCGGTGGCGGCGCTGACCGCAGTGCGGATCGACCCGAGGGTGCGGGATTATATTATGCCCTCCCACGTGTCCAAGGAGCCGGCCGGGCAAATGCTGCTGGATGCCCTTGATATGACGCCGTTCCTTACCTGCGGCATGCATCTGGGCGAGGGCAGCGGCGGTCTGATGCTGATGCCCCTGTTTGATATGGCGCTGGCGGTGTATAACAGTATGGGGACTTTTGAGGATATTAATATTGATGCCTATGAGCCGTATCAGTAGGGGTGCGGCAATGTATAGCCCGGGAACTGAATAAACCGGGGTTTGATATGATGCCTTCAAAGTAGATTTTATTTGCCTGTCTGCTTCAGAGGTATCATATCATATTCATATTTTATGTGGGAAAATGGCGCCAACGCCCCTAATCCCCTCGAAATTGAGGGGCAGGGGCGTTAATATGCCACACCTTTTCGAAAACTTTAAATCCTACTTTCCTCCCCCCAACAGCTGAAACCCATATTCAATCGCTGTCTTCGCAATCGCTCCCATGATCTGTCCCTGAACCTGGGGGTCGGTGGAATTGGCGTAGCGGAAACCAAAGAAGCAGTAGGCTTTATGGTATTTGCCGTAGGTGTCCAGGCAGCGGCGGATTTCTTCGTCTACCACTTCCTGGGCAGTTTCTGCTCTGCCTGCCGGGCTGGTGGTATCATAGCCGCCGATAAAGCCGAAGCGGTCGCCGTAGGTTTCGATGAGACGACAGATATCGTTTATCGGCTGGACAGAAGTCCATGCTGCCCATCCGCAGTCAATCATATCTTCCACAATGTCCTCCGCATGGCCGCAGCAGTGGTAAAGCGGTGTAATTCCCCGTTTCAGGCATTCCTGGGCGAAGCGTTTGTGGTGAGGCTTGATCAGGGTATGGTAGGCGGCAGGTGACATAAACAGCGCCCGCTCCGTAGCCACGTCGTCATAATAAGTGACGGTATCCGGATGGTATGCATCGATAATGAAGTCCAGTGCAGCCACTTTGTAGTCGGTCAGTGCCTCAAAAAACGCATTCACTTCCTCCGGGTCTTCCGCCATGGCGATCAATGCGCCTTCAAAGCCCATCAAAGCGGCCAGCCGTTCAAATACACCGTTCCCGAATCCAAAGTCAACCACCTCGTGTTCCCTGTCCGGTTCACCCAGCATTTTACATTCCATTTCATAATCGGCTTTCCAGTCATATTCCGCCGGACTGGGAATTTTAATTTTTTCCCGCCACTCCGTAATGTCTTCAAGAAGAATGCATTTGCAGTCAGGAATGGCCGCGCCGCCGCCGCTGGCCGGATATTCCCACTTCAGGCCGAAGCCGTCTAAGCAGCTGCCGAACTGCTCCCCTTTTTCGATGGCGGGGCCGTTGATTGCTCCGAAGCCCAGGATTTTATTTCCCGTAAAGGAATTGGGGATAAAGGTGGTGGGTTTGTGGTTCAGGAAATTCAGATAATTTGCCTTGAAATCGAAAGTGGGTTTGTCATTTTGAGCCATAATAAAAATCCTCCTGCAATTATTTGTATGATTGTCCGTTTTGCTTCCCGGTTTTAAAATGCGCATTGAAACCATTGATAAATTCGTGTTATAATGAAAGTATTGATATTATAAACGGACAGAGAGGCTGGTGTCTATGTCTGTGAAATACGATTTATATGTGGGAAGGTGAGATTCAGTTGTCTGTTTTGGACAATATATATCCCGATAGAGTGAAGGCATGGTGGTGTCAAATGAATTATGAAAAACAGCAACGGACCGGACAAGCCCCTAGAAAATAGTAAGCGGCTAAAGAACAGCCGCTAACTATTTGCCATGCATCGCACGTAAGGGTCTAAAGAACAGACCCTAAGTGCTCATAGCGAGGGAGGATTTACTGACGCATCTGCGGCAGGAAATTCTCCCAGATTCAAGGGGCTTGGAAGGGGAGTTGCGGAACTGAATTAGAAGGGATTTGGGAGGAGGAGAAAATGAAGCTGAGCATGTCTCTTATCGCGAAATATCTGGCGCGGTATCGGCCGGAGTGCCATATTCTTCATGATACCATGTCTATCAAAGGGGTGCGTTTTCTTTCCGCGTCCCATCAGCAGTTTTCTTTGGAATATATTTATCTGGGCGAGGCGCAGGGGTATTATCAGGATCCTCGTTATGGGCAGGCGCTGCTGTTGGCAAACGGGGAAAACCAGATGATCTGCCGGGGCGCGGATTATGAAGAATTGCTGAATGACGTGCTGTCAGCCTTTGATTTTTATGCCGAGTTTGAACAGAAACTGTTTTTAGCCGCCGCCCGGCATTGTCCTTTAAAAGAAATGACGGAGATGATGGGGGAAGTTCTGGACTGCGCGCTTTTCGTGTTTGATATTGACGGTGTTTTGCTGGCGGGCGGCCGGGTGGAGAAAATGGAGGGGCGGCCGGATATTATGAATATAATCAGCCAGAAAAGGCTGGGCTTTATAGGGATTGGGGGAATTATCGTGGACGATGAGGGGAAGGTTTCCCATGATTTGAGCGATCGTCCCCAGTATCTTTCTATTAAAGATACGAATGAAATGGGGTGTGTCGCCATGTATTTTTGCCAGGATGGGGAACGGCTGGGTTTTCTTATGGCATTTCCGGAAAATGCCGGACAGATCCCGGTATGTTTGTGTTTGGAGCCACTCTTGTCCCGGTGCTGTGTTGACGCAGCGGAATTTGCGGACAGGTCTTCACTGCGCCAGTCCAAATATTCGGTTTTTACAAGCCTTTTGGCGGGGGAGGCGCTGTCGCCGGCCGTGGTAGAGAAATTCGCGGCCGGGATCGGTGACGGCGGGAATGCTGTCCTGATGATTTTTCACAGTGTTTCTATTCGGAATTATACGCTGCATAAAATGCTGATCAACGAAATCCGGCTCTTGAATGTGCCGTGCGTTGCATGTGAATATGAGGGACGTGTGGCCATTTTAACGGCGGCCACTGCCGAGAGTAAGATTGTCCGACTGATTTTCAGCAGAGTGGAGGCTTCTGCCGTCGCTTTGGGGATTTCCATGCCAGTACAGAATTACAGTAAACTTTCTGTCGCTTACAGGCAGGCCTTGTTTGCCTTGAACGCTTCTGCCGGGCCTGGTCTGCGCCGCTGCCGGGATCTGGCTCTGCCCTATCTGCTTCGAACGCTCAAGGAGGATGAGATGTCGGCTCATCTGCTCCATCCGGCATTGGAAATCCTGAAAAAATACGACAGGGAGAATGATACGGAACTGTTCGGGACATTGCGGGCCTATGTGGAAACAGGCTGCAGCCAGAGGGACACGGCGGGACTTTTGCATGTTCATTTGAATACGCTGAAATACCGGTTAGGCCGTCTGCGGGAGTTGACGAGGGTGGATTTTAAGAATCAGGAGGAGGTGTTTTATCTCTGGCTGTCGCTGCGGATTGATGCTGATGCCCCTGTCTGATATGGCGCTGGCGGTGTATAACAGTATGGGGACGTTCGAGGATATTAATATTGACGCATATGAGCCGTATCAGTAGAATATTCTCTAACGAGAAAAGCCCTGCTGAAATCAAAGTTTCGCATTTTGCGTCCCGTCTAAGTTTGCTCTATTTTAACGTATTTGTCGTTACTTTTCAGGCATTTCTATGCTTTTTCACGCGAAGATTTTACTGTCAGGAATTCATCGCTACGGATGATAAGTGCCATGAATACGCTTCCCAATCCCCATCTGCTTTCTCCAATCAGGCGCTTCGCCGTCGTCCGCCCAATATTCATCGACAGACTTTATTTTACCGTCTTCCGTTCTGAAAAATGAAGTCACGTGAAAGGATGAAGTTTTATCTTTTGGATATACATGGGTGACTGTAATAATCAGGTCGTTTAGAATCTCCGTTCTTTCCACCTCTCCCGCCCAGTCGCTGGGGTAATCGCAATTTGCCCGGATAAATTCCATTTGTCCTCATGGCGGCTCTGGTGCTGAGCATTACTGCCTGCGGCAAAAGGCGGAGGTGAGCGAAACGCCTGCTTCGGAAGCTTCCTCCACGGAGGAATCCACACAGGAAAGTTCCACCGCCCCGGAGACTACTTCTGTCTCGGAGACCACATCTGTTCCGGAGACCACCTCTGTCCCGGAGACTACATCCGCCCCGGAACCCTCTTACCGGCTGAACGAAGCATCGGCTTTCCGCGGAGGAATGGCCTATGTCGCTTTTTATGACGAAACCGCCCAGAAGAACTACTGCGGAGTCATCGACACCAAGGGAACGCTTCAGGCCTACTTTGAGGGCAGCGCTAAGTATAATGACCAAAGCAATAACGGTTATTTGAGCATCCGGAAGGACAAGAATTACTATGTGATCGCTCCGGACGGGAATGTTACCACCTATGAGACAACGGAGGACAGCAAAGTTTATGAAGTTTATGACAGCTATGTGATCCTCCAGGAGCACAAGGCCGGTTTCAGTGAAGTGGAGTGGATCTACCATATCTATGACGGCTCCGGTAAGGAGTTGACTTCCTATTCCGCCGGAGAACGGGAGATTTCTTCAATATTCTATGCGGGAGAGGGGATATTCCTCTTTAGGCCCAGTAGCCGCGAATTAACCGAGGAGCAGAAAAACGAACAGGCGTCCTATGGATATTCCCAGGAGTACTGGGATGTTTATTTTGCCCAGTCCGATACCTGGCTGAAAGATCAGCTTATTACAAACGGCAACTATGCGTTCGAAAAATATTCCTGCAAGGACGGCGTGTTTATGTTCCGGGGATCCTCACAGGAGGGCAGCAACAACACCCACAAGGGCGAGTTTGCCTATGCGGATGCCAAAGGCGAGGTCAAAACTTTTACTGTGCCGGAAGAGATCGGCCAGAGGCCTTATTTTATCAGTCATAAGAACGGCGCTATGCTTTTTGCTGACACCGACAATAATTTCAAAAGCATTTACCGCTATGATGTGGCGGATGACAAATGGACCGGTTACGAAGGAGAGTATGTCGAAAATATGGAAAGACCATCTTATTCTCCTTTTCCTGTAGTGGACGGAAAAACCGCCGCTATCCGTTTGAAGGGTGCGGATAACAAGGCTTACACCATGATTCTGGATGAGAATATGAAGGATGTCCTGGATTCGCCCATTTTCGGCTATCCCGTTGCCATGGAGGACGGCGTGCTGTATCTGGGGGATCCGGATAATAGCTCCGTTATCTACTGCTATGACCTGAAAGGAAAGAAGCTGGCGGAAATCTCTGCGGATACTTCCCGAAACTGGTTTGAGGACGGGATCATCGTTGACAATGAGAAACAGTTCCTGAAAACCGATGGTACCCCCGCCTTTGAGATCGACTACTCCAAAGGCAAGCTGGTTACCTTGCCCGAATAAAAGTTTTCTGCCGCAAAAGGCCCTGCGATCCGTATACAGACCGCAGGGCCTTTTCTCTTTTCTATATGTCTGTGGCTCAGAACCTGTCCTATATCTTGCCTGCTTCATACTGTCCGGCGGGTCTTTTGCGGCGCCCGTCCGGCTTCTTACATCTTCGACAGGGTGTCCAGGAACATATTCCGGATTGCGTCTTCCGGGAACCGTCCCAGCTCTCCGAGCCGGGATCTGGGGATGAAACCTCCGCCCATCGTGGCGTGGCCGCCTCCATTGCCGATGTCCTGCAATGTCCGGTGAAGAATCTCCCCGGCGTTGACCTTCGGGTCCTCGGAGCGGACTGACAGCTTTACCCCGTCTTCCCGGAAGGAGAACACAACCGCTACCTCTACCTCGATCAGGGACAGAATGAAATCTGACAGGATCGCGATCAGGGCGTCCGGACAGGAAAAGGAAATACAGGAAAAGCCGACTTTATCATAAATCTGGATACTTTCAATGGCTTCCCCGTAAGCTTTCAGGTCGGCAAATTCCATGTTGTTCCGTTCCAAAGCGGCCAGCTTTTCCTGATCGCAGTAAGGGAACAGAAACCCGAACATTCGAATGTCCAGCTCCGTGACCCCCCGGGTAAATTGCAGGGTGTCCATTTTCAGCCCGTAAAGCAGCGCGGTGGCCACATCTTTCCCCGGCGTCTTTCCCAGCAGGGCGTAATACTCTGCAATGAGAGTGGCGCAGGCTCCGGTAATGCGGACATCCTGATACCGGTATTCGATGGGAACAAAGGTAGGGTGATGGTCGATACAGGCGACCTCGTCCCCCACAAAATCTGTTACGTTTCCCGCGTGCTTTTGGGTATCCACACAGATAATCGGATCGCTTTCCTTCATATTCGCGATAAGGCTCTTATAAGGAAACAGTTGAATCTGAAAGGTGTCCAGCATTTTGGACGAGCTTAATTTGTCAATCCTTCCATCATAACAAAGGATGGATGTTATGCCGTATTCCTCCAACAGTTTTTGCAGGCCAAAGGCGGTGGCGATGGCATCCGGGTCCGGAAAATTGTGGGTCTGTATGTAAACGGGATGTCCTTGACACAGCGCGATAAGATCGGTTATTTTGCTCATAGCTTGAGGTTCCTCCTAACTGGTTCGATTCGAATTACCGGGAAGTGACGCCGGAAAGCTCCAGGACGTCGGCAAAAGCCCGGCACTCCGTTTCGGAGATGGATCTATCGTTGTCCAGGTTGACAATCTGAGAGAATACGCGGCCGAAATCCCGGTACGCAGCCATTTCCTCCTCCGTCTGCTCCGGGTTCCAGGGCTGGCTCGATTCACCGCAGAGCCCCGTTAGAAATTCCGGGGTTACATCGTCCTTCCGGTCCATGGCGTAATCGTAGGCGTCCCGGAATCTGGTCTGCATACACAAAAGGGCAAAGAGAGCCAGCCGCTTGTACCGGTTTGCGTACACATCCTCTCCGGTCAGATCCTGCAGCAGCCGGAAGGAGACGAAGAGCCGGTCGATGGCTTCGGCATCCTTGCCCACGGAGCATTGGATCAGGGATGCGTAAAGCTCCGGCTCATCCTCGTCTTCGGACTGAATGCCAATATTTTCCATCTTGTTTTTTATATGATTTTGCATATCGTAGCCGGATGCCGAGAACCGGAAAGTCATCTGGAAGAGCCCGTCAAAAAAGCTTTTTGCTTTGCTTTCGCCGTAAAGCTCCCTGGCCCCGTTTAAAATATCGGCGTAGTCGGCGGCGATGATGAACACACAGCCTCTGCAGCCGAAGAAATCCCTGGCGGCGTCCAAAAGCTCCACTGCCCGCCGGGAAGGCAGCTGGTTCAGGCCGTCGACGAACAGCACCACTTTTTCGCCTCGTTCCTCAAGCTGCTTGGAGAAGGCTTTTACCAGATCCTCCAAGGAATCTGCCGAATTTCGGTTGAGGAAGCCTCCCACCACGTCCTTGCCGATGGCGCTGTCCCCGGCGATGGTTCCGCTGACAAAGGCGGCCAGATTGGTGAGCAGCGCCTCGGTCTGCTTTGCGGAGCCGTTTTCGCTGGCCAGCAGGCCCAGCAGTTTTTTCCCGATCAGAACCGTCTGCTCTTCGACGGAGCTCCCCTGGGGCAGCTGCCGGGCATTGAGCCACAGCAGATTATCCCCGTAGCTTGTCCGCAGCCGGTCGAACAGCATCTTCAGCATACTGTCTCCTCCGATGACCCGATTTCCCTGAAAGGCGATGGTCATGGGGGTGGTGCAGTTGCCGATAAACCGGGAAATCCCTTCGATGTATTTGTCAATCCCCAGATCGTCCTGCTGAAGGGAGAGATTCCCGGAGGCTTCCGCCGTGGTCAGGACAGTGTTCCCAGGCTGGGAAGGGGTTCCTTCTGTCCTTTCGGGGAGGAATCCCGGAATGGTGAAAGCCAGCTCCGGAATGGGCAGTGCTGTCTCCGGGGCAGGCAATGCCGCCTCCGGAACGGGGAATTCCTCCTCCGGAATGGCCGGCAGGACAGGCTCGATCAATTCACATTCCGGACAGTGGATGCTCAAATAATCGGACAGGTCAGTCCAGTCCGCCAGGTACTGGGGGAACTTTTTATTTGACCGGCTCATGCCCATGGGGAAGATTCCGAACCAGACGTTTTGCGTCAGGACGTCCGACTCTCCCCGGAGGGTCAGAACCACTCCGGCGCTGCTGATCCGTTCTTCGGTCTCGACAGCGGTCTGGCTTCCTGCGGCTTTTGCCGCGCTTTTAAACAGGGAGATGCCGCCGGATACCATGCTGCCCAGGGTGTTCAGCTCCGTGTTTTCGGTCCATTCGCACCGGATCAGGGCATCCGTGGGCCATTCATCGGTGATCTCACGGCCGTTCTGCCGGAGGATGTGGAAAACGCCCCGCTGGTCGTTGAATTCAATCTGCTCGTCAGTTCCGAATGCGTCGTCAAAGCCAACGGTTCTGGCTGAGACATAAGGCTCAATGGCGTTGTTGACAAAGGCCAGAACTTCCCTGGCGATTGCTCCATCAATTAAAAAAAGTTTTGTTGTTCCGTCAACGAGGGCAAGTTCCAGGTTTACGCCGGACAGGCCGGCGGCCCGGACCGTCTCAAAAAAGACCGTAAACACCGTCTCTCCCCCCCGGTTCTTATATTCCACCCGGTCCGCCAGGATGTCGACGGTCCCGCCATCCGAACTGTCGGAAGAAAAATAGATACCCTGGGACAGAAGCGCCTCTTTTCGGCGGGCGAGATAAGGTGCGACGGATTCGGTGACGAAGGTGAGCACTTCATCCCGCAGCTCTTTGCTGACGGCAAAGGATTTCACGATGCCGCCAAACAGTGCAAAATCCAGCGTTCCCCCGGGCGCGCTTACCGATTTGACATTCTCGTAGGAGATCGTCTCGTTTTTTCCGGATTTGGCTCGAAACTCCGCCTGATTGCAGGACAGGTTCAGTACCCCGTCATTCAAAAGTCCCTGACTGCTGGGGAAAGAGTAGCGCACGCCCTCGGACAATAGACGCTCCTTTCTCCTGGCGAGATAGGGCCGGACGGCCTGTTCGATGTACAGAAACGCCTCGTGGACGCACTTTCTGTCCGCAGGGCAGGTTTCCGTGTGCCCATCCTCGGTAATGAAGTCGATGGAATCCAGTCTCCCCTTTTTTACAGACACCAGGCCGGTGTAGTTAAAAACGGCTTTCTGGACACTGCTGGTGACAAATTCCGTTCTGTCCCGGTAGACAATAAGCTTTCCAGCCGGCCGGAGAGCCCGTTTGACGTCGGCCTGGTAGACCGGCGTCTCCGGTCCGGAATCCTGTTGAACAGCCTGCGTAACCTTTTCGCCGCAATAGGGGCAGAATGCAACCCCATCCATGATTTCATTCTTACAATTTATACATATCATAGCTGAAAAAGCCCTCCTCATTCGTGCATATTCAAGTGTATCACAGGGAGGGCAAGATTTCAATATGCCTCTTGCAGAATCGGCTTTGGAACGGCTTTGGTTAAAGAAGGCAGGTTGCCGGAGAAGTGAACAGGAACCCAAAGTCTCAGGTTTTCCCGGAAAAAATTCGACCGGAATTGACTTTTGCCGCCAGAATAGGTATAATACACAGGAGAAAAGAATCATTGACAGGGAAACAGGTGAGAATCCTGTGCAGTGCCGCTGCTGTAATAGAAGAGTCTGATACCAAAAGCCACTGGCGTGTTTGCGCCGGGAAGGCGTATCAGGCGGTGACGCTTAAGCCAGAAGACCTGAAAATGTCCATGAGGGGTTACGCGCCATGACCCGGACAGTGCAGGGTGGATTCGCAGAGGGTTCATCGTTTTGAAAGCATGTTGATTGTGGCATGCTTTTTTGTATCATTGGGAAGGCTCTACGAATTTCCTCATGACACAAAAACGCTCAGTGAGGATGCACAGGGTCTGCCCCAGCGAAGCAGGATTCTCATTCATATCATAAACTTTTAAAGGTGAGCTATTATGATTGCATTAATTACCGGAGGAAGCGGCAGCGGGAAGTCGGCCTATGCGGAGGAGCTTTGCGTATCCTGGCATAAAGGCAGCAGTCCCATGATTTATATTGCCACCATGTATCCTTTTGACGAGGAAAGTTTCCGGCGGATCGCAAGACACCGGGAAATGCGGAAAAATAAAAATTTTGATACGGTGGAATGCTTCACCGGGCTGAAAAACGTGGAGCTGCCGGAAAAGACCACAATGCTCTTAGAATGTATGTCCAACCTAGTGACCAACGAGGTATTTCAGGAGGGCGGCGCGAAGGAGCGGACGGTGGAAGCGATTATGGAAGGGGTCAGCCGGCTGGCGAAACAGGCGGAGAATCTGGTGGTGGTGACTAACGAGCTGTTTTCCGACGGTATCGAGTACACCCCGGAGACTACCTGCTATCTGGAATATCTGGGCGAGATCAACCGCCGGCTGGGGCGGGCCGCCGATGTGGTGTGCGAGGTGGTATATGGGATTCCTGTGTTTCATAAAAATGATTTCGGCTTGCCGAATGATCTGTAGGGAGGCGGCATGAAAACTTTATTAAACGCAATGATTATCTCGTTCGCCATGTATTCCAAGATTCCCATGCCCAGGGTAGAGTGGAGCAAGGAAAATATGAAATATTCCATGTGCTTCTTCCCTGCGGTGGGCATGGTGATTGGCCTTCTGGTGACAGGCTGGGGATGGGCCGGCGGCCGGGTGGCGATGACGCCGGCTTTTTATACGGCTGTTATGATACTGATACCGGTATTCGTTACCGGGGGACTGCATCTGGACGGCCTGCTCGATACGGCCGATGCCATGAGCTCTTATCAGCCCAGGGAGCGGCGGCTGGAGATTCTGAAGGATTCCAATTCCGGGGCTTTTGCCGTGATTACCTGCGTCTGCTATTTTGTGCTGGACTATGGCGTGTGGACCGAAATAAAAGGAGAAGCGCTCCTGGTGCTTGCTCTGGGATTTGTCCTTTCCCGCTCTTTAAGCGGTCTTTCCGTGGTCAGCTTCCGGTGCGCCAGAAATACCGGGCTGGCTGTGGCGTTTGCCGAGCCGGCGCAGAAAAAAACGGTGCAGGCGGTGATGGCGGTTCATATTGCGGCAGTTGCGGTATTGATGTGTCTGATTTCCGTGCCGCTGGCGGCGGCGGCCCTGGCGGCAGCGGCCTGTGTGTTTGGATATTACCGCTATATGTCCTATACGCATTTTGGCGGTATTACAGGAGATCTGGCCGGGTTTTTCCTGCAAGTGTGTGAGCTGGGAATGGCGCTGGCAGTGGTGGCTGTTGGATTGGTGTTGGGTTAATAAGTCAGAGGTGTACATATGATATTAGTAATTGGAGGCGCTTTTCAGGGAAAACTGGAATATGTCCGGAAAACCTTTGCGGCAGGCACAGGCGCTGTGGCGGAGGGGGAGAGCTGTACGTTGGAGGAAATCCGGGAAGCGGCGGTGCTCAATCATTTTCATCTGCTGGTAAAACGGCTGGTAGAGAAGGGGGAGGACCCTCATGAAATGGCGAGAAAAATGCTGGAAGTCAATCCGGAATTGATTGTTATCAGCAACGAGCTGGGCTACGGCGTGGTGCCGGTGACGCCGTTTGACAGGGCATACCGGGAAGCGGCCGGAAGGGTCTGCTGTGAGCTGGCGGCCCGTGCGGCAGAGGTACACCGGGTGGTATGCGGATTGGGGCAGATAATTAAAGCCGGGTAAGCGCGTTTTCAGCATATTTTTTCGGATACTTCATTATAATTTGTCAACAGATTCACATTATAAATAATGGTTTATCATTTGACAGATAGAAATGCCTTTATGTATTTGACAGATGAGGATGCTCTTATGGAGTAAGTATGACAGAAAGAGGAATGTATGACATTGAAACTGGCGTTGATCCGCCATGGAAAAACCTTCGGGAATACCCAGGGGAGATATATCGGGACAACCGATGAACCGTTATGCCAGGAAGGCATTGACGCGCTGCAGGAAAAGGCAGCGGATTATCCGGCGGCGGAGATTGTATTTTCCAGTCCCATGAAGCGGTGCGTGCAGACGGCTGAAATTCTGTATCCGGCTTTGGAGCCTTATGTGCTGGCAGACTTCCGGGAATGTGATTTCGGGGAGTTCGAGAATAAAAATTATAAGGAGTTGTCGGGAAATCCGGCCTATCAGGCCTGGGTTGACAGCGGCGGAACACTGGCATTTCCGAATGGCGAGAGCCGGGAGCAGGTGACGGAGAGGACGGTCAGGGCTTTCCTGCAGATGCTTATGGCCTGCCGGGAAAAGCAGGTTACACAGGCGGCGCTGGTGGCTCACGGCGGTACGATTATGACGATTATGGAGCAGTTTGCCGTTCCGAAAAAGAATTATTATGACTGGCAGGTGAAAAACGGCTGCGGTTTTTTAACAGAGGTAAAAGAAGAACATGAAAGTATCACTATTAGCGTTATTGCTGGGATTTCTCCTTGACCTGGCAGTGGGCGACCCCCATTGGATGTGGCATCCTATCAGAGCCATAGGGGGGCTGATTACGTGGTGGGAGAATATTTTGCGGAAAATTTTTCCCAGGACAAAGACGGGAGAGCTGGCTGGCGGCGTGGTTCTGGTGGTTATGGTGACGGGGATTACCACGGCCGTGGCGGCAGGCATCCTGGCGGCGGTGCAGTGGGTGGGCTGGTGGCTCCGCCTTGTGGTGGAGACCATGATGTGCTACCAGATTTTGGCCACCAGAGCGCTGAAGGATGAGAGCATGAAGGTGTATGACGCCCTGAAGACTGGCGATGTGGGCGCAGGCCGGCAGGCGGTGTCCATGATTGTGGGCCGGGATACGGACCGGCTGGACGCCGAGGGCGTGACGAAAGCTGCGGTGGAGACCGTGGCGGAAAATACCTCCGACGGCATCATCGCCCCCATGCTGTATATGTTAATCGGCGGAGCCGCGCTGGGATTTTTTTATAAGGCCGTGAATACCATGGATTCCATGGTAGGCTACAAGAATGACAAATATTTGTATTTTGGCCGGGCGGCGGCGCTGTTTGACGACGTGCTGAATTATATCCCTGCCAGGGTATCCGCTTATATGATGATATTGGCATCCTCTTTTTGCGGCCTGGACGGAAAACATGCTATTGAGATTTATAAAAGAGACCGGTATAACCATGCCAGCCCCAATTCCGCCCACACGGAGGCGGTAATGGCCGGGGCTTTACATGTGCAGCTGGCCGGCGACGCCTGGTATTTCGGCGTTTTGCATGAGAAGAAAACAATCGGCGACCCGGACAGGGCGGTGGTCTGCGACGACATCCCGCTGGCGAACCGTTTGCTATATATGACGGCAACGATTTCTCTGGTGATTTTCGGACTTGTGAAAGGATTGCTGATATTGTTATTTTAATGGAAGGAATACAACGATGCAAAAGCATGGAGGAGATATCTACCAGAGGGAGTACCGGCTGGATTTCAGCGTAAATGTGAATCCTCTGGGAACACCCGAACGGGTGATAGAGGCGGCCTGCGAGGGCATCCGCCACAGTGACCGGTATCCGGACGTGGAGTGTAGAAAGCTGCGGGCAAAGCTGGCCCGGGCCGAGGAGGTTTCCGAAGAACAGATTGTCTTTGGAAACGGAGCGGCCGACCTGATTTTTGCTCTGGCTCTGGCGAATCGGCCGAAAAACGTACTGCTTCCCGCCCCTACCTTTGCGGAATACGAGCAGGCGGTGCGGATGGCCGGAGGGCAGGTGACTTATTATGAGCTGTCAGAGACAGAAGGGTTTCTGCTGGATGAGCGGATCATCGGGCACATCACAACGGATGTGGACATGCTGTTTCTGTGCAATCCCAATAACCCTACCGGCCTGCCGCTGAAAAAAGCGCTGGTGTTACGGATTCTGGAGCAGTGCGCCGCCTGCGGTACGCTGCTGGTGGTGGACGAGTGCTTTAATGAATTTCTGGATGCGCCGGAGGAGTATTCCGTGAAGGAATATATAGACCGGTTTCCCGGACTGTTTATTCTGAAAGCCTTTACCAAGGTTTACGCCATGGCCGGGCTGAGGCTGGGCTATGGGTTTTCTTCCGATTCAGAGCTGCTTGCCCGTATGGGCGAGATGCGCCAGCCATGGAATGTGTCGATTCCGGCTCAGTACGCAGGCGTGGCGGCGCTGGATGAGACGGAGTATGTCAGCCGGTGCAAGACCATGCTGGCGGGGGAGCGGGATTATCTGAAAGCCGGGCTTAAGCATATGGGCTTTACCGTCTATGACTCTCAGGCCAATTATATTTTTTTTCGGGCGTGGCCGGGGCTGTACCAGGCGATGGCAGAGCAGGGCATTCTGATCCGGGACTGCGGCAACTATGTGGGACTTTCGGAAGGTTATTTCCGCATTGCGGTAAAAACTCATGAGGAAAATACGGAGCTGATTCATACCATGGAGGAAACTGTTGGAAAATGGAAAAGGCAATGAATGGAGGAGGTCAAGAGAAAATGGCAAAGGCAATCATGATTCAGGGCACCATGTCAAACGCCGGAAAGAGCCTGCTGTGCGCCGGGCTGTGCCGGATTTTCATGCAGGACGGCTATAAGGTGGCTCCGTTCAAGGCCCAGAATATGGCGCTGAATTCCTTTATCACCGAGGAAGGGCTGGAAATGGGCCGGGCCCAGGTGATGCAGGCCGAGGCGGCGGGAATCAAGCCCTCGGTTCTGATGAATCCGGTCCTGTTAAAGCCCACCAACGACACAGGCTCCCAGGTGATTGTAAACGGCGAGGTGCGGGGCAATATGAGCGCCCGCGAGTATTTTGCCTACAAACCCAGGCTGGTGGAGGATGTGATGAAAGCCTACAATCAGCTGGCTGAGGAAAATGATATTATCGTCATCGAGGGTGCCGGAAGCCCGGTGGAAATTAATCTGAAAGCGGAGGACGGCTTTGTCAATATGGGCATGGCGAAGCTGGCAAAGGCACCGGTGCTTCTGGTGGGAGACATCGACCGGGGCGGCGTTTTTGCCCAGCTGATCGGCACGGCCATGCTGCTGGACGAGGATGAGAAGCCCTATCTGAAGGGTCTGATTATCAATAAGTTCCGGGGGGATAAAACCATTCTGGACCCAGGTATCCCGATGCTGGAAGAAAGAAGCGGCGTTCCCGTGGTGGGCGTGGCCCCTTATCTGAATATCGAGGTGGAGGATGAGGACAGCCTGACGGAGCGATTTTCCGGCAGCCAGGAGGTGGGGATCATCGACATCGCGGTGATTCGGATTCCCAGGATTTCCAATTTTACGGATTTCAATCCTTTTGAGAGTATGGAAGGGGTGTCCCTCCGGTATGTGCGCCATGTGTCGGAGCTGAAAAATCCGGATATGATTATCCTGCCCGGTACAAAAAACACGATGGAGGACCTGCTCTGGATGCGGCAGAACGGCATGGAGACGGCGATTTTGAAAGCGGCGTCCCAGGGGAAGATTATTTTTGGCGTATGCGGCGGTTATCAGATGCTGGGAGATACCTTAAGCGACCCGCTGGGCGTGGAGGTCGGAGGTTCTATCAACGGCATGGGGCTGATTCCCATGGATACGGTGTTTGAGGAAGGAAAGACACGCACCCGGGTAACGGGAACCTTCGGACAGGTGACGGGGCCTTTAAAGGAGCTTTCCGGAGAATATCTGGAAGGGTATGAAATTCATATGGGGACGACCACGCTGAAGGAAGGGGCGGAGCCGATGACTACCATCGAGGACTTTGTGGCAAAATCGGGGCAGACGGCGGACGGCGCCCAGGCGGCCAATGTGTACGGTACTTATGTCCACGGCGTATTTGATAAGGAAGGCGTGGCGAAGGCGGTGATTACTGCCATTGCCAGAGAGAAGGGTATCGACGCTTCGGAGATTACCGGCGTGGACTTCCAGGCGTTTAAGGAAACCCAGTATGATATTCTGGCGGCTTCTCTGCGGGAGCATTTTGATATGGAGCGGATTTACCGGATTCTGGAGGAAGGGATGCCGGAGTAGAGCATTGCGGCGGTGTTTGATTATGCTGAAAAAGTTGAATTACATCTTGAATATTTTGATTGGTGCTTTGATCGGAAATTTTATAGGGCAGGGAGCATACGATTTTTGGGATTACAGGGCGCATCCCGGTTTATATGCGATGCGGTCTGCTCCGTGGTACACAGGTATATTCGTGCGAGGGATATTTACCATTGCCGTTTTGATCGTTGTGGTTATAATAAAGCTGGTGGTTCGGAACAGATTAAAAAGACAATAAAATCCTGGGGAATACACCATTTCTGTGTGTCGAGAAGAACGTTACTGGTCATGAGATAAATCGTAGCAAAATCGAAATTGATTTAGGAGGTATATGGAATATGAAAGTAGAATTAGAAAACGTACTGCCAATGGAAATAGAAAAAAGAAGCTTTGAGATCATCACCCAGGAGCTGGGCGGCCGGAAGCTTGATCAGGACAAGGAGCTGATTATCAAGCGGTGCATCCATACCAGCGCCGATTTCGAGTATGCGGATTCTCTCTGCTTTTCCCCGGATGTGGTGGAAAAGGCGATGGAAGCGATTAAAAAAGGCGCCTGCATCGTGACCGATACCCAGATGGCAAAATCCGGCATCAATAAGCGGGCACTGGCCAGATACGGCGGAGAGGTATACTGTTTCGTGGCCGACGAGGACGTGGCACAGGCGGCGAAGGAGAACGGCACCACCCGCTCCACGGCGAATATCGACAAGGCGGCGGCGCTGAATAAACCACTGGTTTTCGCCATCGGCAACGCTCCTACGGCGCTGGTACGGATTTATGAGCTGGTGCAGGAGGGAAGACTGAAGCCGGAGCTGGTGATCGGCGTGCCTGTGGGTTTTGTGAATGTGGTGCAGTCGAAGGAGCTGATTATGGAGACGGAGACGCCCTATATCGTGGCCAGAGGCCGGAAGGGCGGCAGCAATATTGCGGCTTGTATTTGTAATGCGCTGATGTATATGATTGATGACAGGAGGGATTGAGGAAACTATTATTGCCGGGGTATATATGTTATATCGAAATGGGGATATGCCGTTGCGTAAAAAGAATATGCGTGACGGCGTATTTTTGTGCGGTAATCTTTTTATGCTGCTATTCTGACCGAAAATAAACCACCTATCTTAAATTTCACGTTAACCTGTTAAAGTTCATTGTTATATCATTACAAATATGATACAATAGCACTATAAAATTAGTGGAGGTGCAATATGGCTACTTTGCAAATTCGCATTGATGATACATTGAAAAAACAAGCTGATACACTGTTTTCCAGCCTGGGGTTGGATACTTCGACGGCGATTCGTATTTTTCTGAACGCATCTGTTGAGAATGCGGGAATTCCATTTTCCGTAAGGCATAAAGAAATTCCTTTTTCGCTTCAGGAAGCTGTTTATGACAGCAGATTTCGCCAGAATCTCCACGGCCCTTTTGATAATGCCGAAGATGCGGTGGCCTCCATGCTGGAGGATTAGCTTATGTATCAGATCGTTTATACGAACCGTATGAAGAAGGATGTCAGATTGATGAAAAAAAGAGGCAAGGATATAGGGAAACTTGTCAATATCCTTGCCTTGCTTGCAGGCGGCGATCCGTTGCCGGCTCAGTATAAAGACCATGCGTTAACCGGCAATCTGCAAGATTTCAGAGAATGCCATATAGAACCGGACTGGCTTCTTTTGTATCAGATTTATGAAAATACTCTGATTCTTTCGGCTACTGCAACCGGCAGCCATGCGGGTTTATTTGGGAAGCAAAAAATCATTCGGAAAAATTTGTATAACGCCTGATTGTAATATTTGGAGTTTTTATTTATGACAGTCAATGTTCAAATATATAAAGGTCAGCTGCCGACAGAAGAACAGCGTATGGAAATAAGGGAGGCAGCGAAAAGAGAGCCTTGTTATGACGAAGATGCTCCGGAATTATCTCCGGAACAGATGCAGCGCTACAGGAAGGCGGCAATTGATAAAAAAGCAAAAGCAGCGGTTACTTTAGAATTTTCTAAAGAAAACATGGATAAAGCGTATTCTTTTGGAGAAGAGTATAGAATCGTACTGAGCCGTTTGTTAGAATTAGCCATGAATGATCAGGATTTGGTTAGAAAGGCACATGCAGGAATCAGCGCGCTGAAACAGTAAATGGGCGTCAGGAGAAATTGAGAAAATGATAGTTGGCTGGATTATATGGGAATACGAATACGCCGTTACGCGAAAGAAATATGCGTGACGGCGTATTTTCATGCCGTGATTTCACCATGCCGCTTATTCTTAATCAAAGTAAAGTCACCTGCTTTTGAATCATAGAAAGATACATTCACCGCCGAAAAAAGTTTTTCTTTTTTGCACGGAAATCCAATTCCCAATCGTTATATAGGTGTAAGGCATTTGAAAAAGGAGTATGTAAGATGAAAGAGGATAAGATACGCGAGCTGGTGGAAACGTATTCGGATATGGTTATGAGGATTGCCTATCAGAACTGTTTTAATAAGTCCGACAGCGAGGATATCACCCAGGAAGTTTTTATCAAACTGCTTGAAAACATGGAGCGGGTAAAGGACGACGAGGGTTATCTGAAAGCCTGGCTGATCCGGGTGACGGTCAATCTGTGCAGGGATTACAATAAAAGCGCCTGGTATAAAAAAGTAAAAGGGTTCGACGGGAATGAATCGGAGATTCCGTGGGAGATGGAAGAACTGAGTCTTTGGGAGGAACTGTCACAGCTGAAACCGGTTTATCGGAACATTATTTATCTTTATTATTATGAAGGCTACAAGGTTCATGAGATTGCCGGAATTTTGAATCTGAGAGAAAATACGGTCAGCTCCCATCTGACCAGGGCAAGGAAAAAATTAAGGACAATTCTGGAAAGGGAGGGAAGGGTTTATGTCTGACAGGAAGAAGAGGATAGGGCAAGGAGTTGCGGAACTGTAAAAACAGCAACGTACCGGACAAACCCCGGGAGGATTTACTGACGCATTTGCGGCAGGAAATTCTCCCAGATCCAGGGGGCTTGGGAGGGGAGTTGCGGAACTGTAAAAACAGCAACGTACCGGACAAACCCCGGGAGGATTTACTGACGCATTTGCGGCAGGAAATTCTCCCAGATCCAGGGGGCTTGGGAGGGGAGTTGCGGAACTAATTTGGAGGTGAAACATATGTCAAAAAATTATTATGATCTGATGTCCGGAATCAAAGCTGATGAGGACTTCAAAGAGAAACTGATTGTAAACCTGCAGGAAAAACAGAAAGAGAAACAAAATCAGGAACAGAAGACTGTGAAAGGAGTGCTTATGAAAATGAAAGTAAGGAAAATGGCGGCGGCAGCGGCGGTATCCCTGGCCGTGCTCACCTGCGGCGGCGCAGCTTTAGCCGCACTGAAAGGTTCTTTTGGCGTCGGGGTTTCATCCCTGCAAAGCGTGGGCATCAAGCTGCCGGACAATGCGGCCGAGTGGGCAGAGCCGGTAGAGAGCCAGTCGATTGGAGATGAAGATCTTAAGGTTGCCCTGGAATCTGTTGTCTGCGACGACGGCTTCGCGATCCTTCAATTTAAAGTAAATGTGGGCGCGGAAAAGCTGAAGTCCTATAAGGAGGGATTGGACAAAGATTATCAGGTTCCACTGTGTTATCTGTCCTTCAATGACCCGATCACCAAGGAGAACGGATACGAGGAAACCCGGCTGGGGGGCGCGAATTATAACCTGATTGTGGACGGGGAAGATGTCTGGGTGAGAGGCCGATCCGAGCACTCGATTGAATGTACGGGGGACGGCGAATTTATCGTCCATCAGATGTGGTTTCTGGATGACAGCATTTTAAACGGGAAAAAGGAATTTACCCTTACTCTTGGCGACGTGGTGGTCGGACTGGACAATGACTGCATACCGGTTGACGGGACTTTTGAAGTAAAGCTTTCAAAAGAGAGCGCGCTGGAACAGACAGATTCGTTTACGCCGGGAAAAAATGCCTCTGTGAAATACAAGAAGGTGGAAAAGACCATCGAGAAGGTTTCCGTGACCCCGCTGCAGGATATCATTGTCATAAAATCCGTCCATAAGGATGTAGATGCAAAAGATTTTATTTTGACGGATGAAGATTATGTGGGAACCATGCTTTACATGGCGTATGATAAAAACGGAAACAATATTGCCTGCCATGAGATGGAGACAGAGCGGAAAATCACATATAAAGATGGTTCGACAGAAATTTTAGAACCGGGAGACTATGCCTTCTGCCAGGAAGAATTCGAGCATGCACAGTTTGAGACTACGGAAGTACTCGCCGTGGAGAAAACGGAAGATAACAGCGAAATTTTGTTAAAGGTCTATGAAAAAAATGATCATACCTCCGCGATTAAACATATGATGGAATGCCGTATTGACCTGAAACAAAAGGATGTGGATGCAAAAAGTAAGGATACGTATATCTATAATCCGGAAGAATCTGTTATAACGGATGAATACAGGGAGCTGATCAAACAGCTGTACGGGATGGAGGTGGAGCTCGACGGCTGACCAGAGAACCGGATGTGATGCCTTGTCGTAGATAAAAAGGAAAGCGGTCTGCTATCCGCGTAATGGGGATAGCAGGCCGCTTTATGACGCTAAGTATCCGGCAAAACGAGCCGGTACTTGTGGCAATGGATGAATATAAAAGTTTGACGGCATGATGGAATGGGGAAGATGCTGAAATATTGACGGCTCAAATTCCTCATGATAAGATAAACAGAACGCAAAAAGTGTATTCAGATGGAATAATAGCCGTGGAAATTTGAAAAAGGCGGTATGAGAATATGCAAGTCTGACGCAGGATAAATAACCATTCTATAATTGGGAGGTATATAAATGAACAGGCAGATTACAGATGAGAAAATTGACAGCTACAGGGAATACCTCTGCCAGGAAGAAAAAGCGGCGGCAACTGTGAAAAAGTATGTGCGGGAGGTGGGAATCTTTGCGAAATGGCTTTCCGGGAGGGAGGTCACAAAGGAGCTGACAGCCCGGTGGAAGGAAGAACTGCAGATGTCCGGTTATGTTCCCATAACCGTGAACGCTATGCTTTCATCTGTCAACGGCTTTTTTTCATTTATGGACTGGCAGGACTGCCGGGTGAAATTTTTAAAAATTCAGCGGCGGATGTTCCGGGATGAATCGAAAGATCTGGACGCGGATGAATATCAGCGGTTGGTGGATACGGCTTATCGGCTGAATAACCGGCGTCTGGGTCTGGTGATCGAGACGATCTGCGGAACCGGAATCAGGGTATCGGAGCTGGAATATATCACAGTGGATGCCGTAAGAGCGGGGAAAGCGGAGATTGTGCTGAAAGGTAAAGTCAGGGTGATCCTGATGCCTGGCCGGCTTGTCAGGAAGCTCCTGGATTATGCCGGGGAACAGAATATTTCTTTTGGTCAGATATTCCGTACCAGAAGCGGAAAGAATCTGTCAAGGCGGCAGATTTGGGCGGAGATGAAAAAGCTGTGTGCCGCCGCCGATGTAGAATCCTCAAAAGTGTTTCCCCACAACCTGCGTCATCTGTTCGCGAAAACTTTTTATCAGGTCCACGGAGATATCGTGAGACTGGCCGATGTGCTGGGCCACAGCAGCATCGACACCACCCGGATTTATCTGCTTTCTACGGGAGCCGAGCATGTCCGTCAGCTGGACTGTCTGGGATTGGTGAGTTGATATTAGACGAAATCTGTAATTTGTCTCAAATAAAAAGAAAAAATACGGTTTTTTCCCATCATTTGGTGAAATTATAGCATAGACGGTCATTTGGTTCAAGACATTTTGATAAAATTGATCAATTGAAAAAATAGTTTTGCAGTCATAAAGAATTGTCTGGTCCGTGAAAAGGCATAAAAATCAAAGTTGTAATTTTTTACAGCGTTGGTTTTTATGCCTTTTTATTGGGTAAGACCAACTCCGGAGGATAATTTCGCGCATTATTACTGCGAAGGTCTTTGCCAAATCTCTTTTGCAGAAAGAACTGCCTGCCAAAGAGCAAGATGATATACAGATTTTGAACATAATCTGAACAGGACTGTTAGTCCGGTTTCTGCGATATAGGGAGGAATTTGAGGTGGATGAAGGAAATGTAAAAAGCGGTGAGGTAATGACTGCAAAGCTGATCGAGGATTTCATCGAATCGATGCGGGAAAAAAACCGTGGGAAGAGCTCTCTGGACAATTATAACCGTATTCTGACATCCATTTATCAATGGCTGCCAAAGGATAAAATTCTGGATGAAACGACGGGGATGAAACGGCGTCAGTGGCTGTTGGAGGAAAAGGGCTTCTGCCACAGGACAGTGAACGCTCAGATGTCGGTTCTGAATACGTTTCTGCGCTATCTGGGCCATCGGGACTGGCAGGTGGACGAATTCGTCCGTGTGAGCAACGATGTACAGCCGGAGCTGACCAGGGCGGAATATCTAAGGCTTTTATCGGCGGCAAAACATATGGGAAAGGAAAAAACCTATCTGCTGATCAAAACGATGGGTGGTGCAGGGGTGCGTGTACAGGAGCTTTCCCAAGTGACGGTGGAGGCGGCTTGTCAGGGAATGGTAAAACTGGACAGTCACAATGGCCTGCGTCTGCGGATCATGGTGATTCCGAAGGCCCTGCAGGGAGAGCTTCTGGAATATGCCCATAAGGAAAGCATTATAAGCGGTTCTTTGTTTTTGTCAAGGGACGGGAAGCCGTTGTCCCGGACGATGGTACATCATTATGTCAACTCTGTCAGCCAGGAGGCGAGGGTGGATTTGGAAAAGGCGAATCCCAGGTGTCTGTGGAAAATGTATCAGAGTACCAGGGACGGGATTCAGGCCAATATCAATGTGCTGATTCAGCAGGCTTACGAGAATATGATGGACCAGGAGCAGCTTACCATAGGCTGGGACATGTGAAAATGCTGCGGCGAATTTTTGAAACAGGCTGAGGCGCAAGGGGGGATGACCGGATCGTAGCCGATTCCGTCAGGGTGCCGAAAAGGTGTGGTTATGTCAGAAAAAACATTACAAATACAAATGTTCGGCGGTTTTTCCATGCGGTATGGAGATGAGACCGTTATCATGAACAAACAGGAGAGCTCTAAATCGGTCAGATTGCTGCAGATGCTCCTTCTATCCATGCCGGACGGGGTCCCGAAACGTGAGGTCATAGATAATCTGTATGGCTGGAATGACGGGATGGATGGGGCAAACCGCAATAAAAATCTAAACAACCTGATCTACCGCCTGAGGGGACAGCTGACGGCGGGCGGCCTGCCGGAAAAGGATTATGTGGAGATACAAGGAGGTATGTGCTGCTTTAAAAGCGTGATCCCGTTGCAGATGGATATTCTGGAATTTGAGAAGACAGTGGAGGAAGCGAAAGTATCGTCCGGAAAGACGCGAAAGATGCTGTTATGGAGAGCGAACGAAGTATACTGCGGTGAACTGCTTCCGGCAAATTCCTCAGACATGTGGTTTTTTCAGAAGAGTAGATATTATAAAGAATTGTACATATGGTCCGTGGAGGAACTGGAGAAGGAGCTTTTAAAAAGCAGGGATTACAAGAGCAGGCTTTTGCTCTATTCCAGGGCCGCGTCCATCTATCCTTTTGAGGGGTGGCAGCTGAAACAGATGCGCTGTAATCTGGAATTGTACCGTTACGACGAAGCGATGAACATTTACCGGGAGACGATGGAGCTGTACGCCCGGGAAATGAGCGGCGCGGGACCGGTGGAAGAGATGCAGGAATGTTTTGAGACGTTAAAGCTGATGGATGACAATCATTGCAGGGAGGATGAGGACGGCTGGAGAAACGTGGACAGGGCGTTTATGGCGAAACGGGTAAATCTCAGACAGACCCTTTTCGAGGAAAAGAATGTAAAGGGAGCCTATTACTGTACTTATCCCAGTTTTGTGGACTACTGCCATCTGGTGGTGAGGGCGAAGGAGAGGAGTCGTTTTTCTGCGATCCTGATGTTCCTTACCCTGACCTGCAAGAAAGCAAAGGTATCGATGGATCTTTCGGAACAGATGCTGCTTTTAAAGAGAGTTTTGGGTGAAAGTCTCCGGGTGGGGGACGCTTATACCAGATACGGAAACAGGCATTTTATTTTGGTATTGGTAAAGACGGAGATGGAGTTTTGCAGTACTGTATTCAGGAGGGTGGAGGCAACTTATAAAAAGAAGGGCGGGAAAGGCGACCTGTGGTATTATGCGGATATGACCCAGGAGCTGGACCGGGCGGAGCAGTGACAAAAGAGGGACGGTAAAATTTTGCCGGAAAACTGAAAAAGAAAGCTGTAAAAGGTCAAATGAGGCAGTTCGCAGGATACCCCTTTTGATAAGATTAGATTAGGATATCTGTGTGGAAACATCCGGTTGAAGGGATTGCAGAGGATGTTGAGAAAATACAGGATATCACTCTTATATTAAAGAAAGGGGAGATTGTGATGAAGTTCAAAAGATGGAAGAAACTGCTTGTTATGCTTTTGATAACGACCATGTTTCTCCAGAACGTAGCCGTATACGCAGACGGCGGGGGTCCGTCGGTGACGATGGAGACGTCGGAGACGGACGCTGCGGCGGATTCATCGGATATGGCAGACACAGCGGATGAATCGGAACCGGCGGATATATCGGATGAGTCGGATGTGCCGGATACATCGGACACGACAGATGCGCCGGATGTGGCAAACGTGGAGGGTCCGGTGGATGAATCGGATGCGGCAGACGCACCGGACACAACGGATGCATCGGATACGGAAGACGTGGCGGATCCGGCAGATGAATCGGATGCGGCAGATGTACCGGACACAACGGATGTACCGGATACGGAAGACGTGGCGGGTGCACCGGATACAATGGATGTACCAGATACGGCGGATCCGGTGGACGTACCGGATATAACGGATACGGCGGATGCACCGAATGCGGCAGACGTACCGGACACGACAGAGGTGCCGGATACAACGGATGTGCCGGATATAGCGGACACACCGGACGAGACTGAGGAAGTGGAGGAAAGTATACCCGCTGAAGTTCAGGCTTTTGTGGATGCCATGGCGAACCTGCCTAATGCTTCCGAAGTCACCATCGATAACGTCGTGAAGATCAGCAACGTGCTGAATGATGAAGTCATCAGTGATGGCTACGCTCTGGCTGGCAAGAGTGGCGAGGAAGAAGGCTGGATGACTGACGAGATTCGGAGCGCATGTGCCAAGTATGAGGAACTGTTTCTGGCTGTGTCTGCGGTGACAGACACGGAGAGCGAGATATATTATCCTGACTATTCTGAGCCTGACATATTACCTGAGAAAACTGTTGCTCAAGTGAATAATATGTTTCCAGGGCTTAGCGGAAAAGGTACAAATGGAAAGCTCGACACTAATGGCGGCACAATTACAAAGTACGTTGGTGAGAGCGGCTTCTATCGTCGGTGTCCTTTGGATAGACTTTATGGCGCGCGGTGTGGGCATTTGATGCTGACGCTTGCGCCAGAGGGATATTGTGAGTTTACTGTTACCTATACCAATCCCCAAATCATCAGTGCAGTTGATTATGGTGTGGGCTATTGGTATGGTGATGGTCTTAGCGGTGTTCCATGCTTACAGGCTAACTTTGATGCTCAAAAGCCGGGAAATACAACTGTTGCTCAGACATATTACGTTAATTTCTTGCAAGATTATGGCCAGTATAGGTGTGGAACTTGCGGACTGGCTACAACGTTCCCCAAAGACTACACCTGGCATAAATATAAGGATACTTTTAGCGTCACCGTCCGTGCTCGCTACCAGTTGAACTACGACACTGATGGTGGTTCCTATGTCAGCCCAACCATTATCGATAATACCACCACTTCCGCCGCTTTGAATGTCACCAACGTCATCCCCACCAAGGCTGGCTATGAGTTCAAAGGCTGGAAGGATGAAAACGGCAACATGGTCAGTGGCTCAGTTACCCTGAATTGGAGTGAGGGATATGGTAGTAAGAATAACCCTGTTTCTAAAACACTCTATGCCGTATGGGAGGAGACAAAAACCTACACCGTTATTTACAAGGATGGCGCTGATAGCAAGGTCTTTGGCGATGAGTCTCATGGAAACTTGAAAGTGGGAGAAGATACCCCTTCGTTCCTGGGCAGAACCACTCGCGACGGCTATACTTTCATGGGCTGGGCGCCTGCCATCAATCCCAAGGTGGCCGCTGAAGATGCCAACGACAAAGGCGAGATTATTTATACCGCTACTTGGCAGAAGAACACCTATACAGTTATCTGGAAACATGTCGACGAGGATCAAGCCAGTGGTGTTTTAGTGGCAAATAACCTCCCGTGGGCTGAACTGCACAAAGTGAGCAATGTAACTGTCAGTAGTGAGCCCACTTGGGAGACGGTTAAACAGAACAGCAATCTTAACGATCCTAAGTCTTATACGCTGAACAATGTGAAATACACCTGGACAGATAAATGGCGTGAGGAGTGGGATACTGAGAAAACCATCAAAACCTATTGGGCCGTTTATCAGCCAGAGAACCAGTCCAATGCCCCGGATAAGCCCACCGAGCAGGAAGTTAATAGCGAAGTTAAGAAAAACAGCTATAAGGTTGCAGTGGTAGTGTACTGCAAGCCTGGGCGTCACGAACTGGGCAAATTTGATTGCTACAATGACGATGACGGCAAATCCGATGTAAACATCCACCCCGGTCGTATCAAAATCGGAGAGGTTAAGGGCAACGCCGCCAGCGGTTACACCTGCGACGTGACCTTCCTGGCGGAGAAATACTGCGCAGCATACAATAAGCTGAAAAATACTACCGGAAACAAGGCTCACACCCTGGTGGACGGCGAAGGCGACAAAACCGTTACCTTCAAATGGAATGCGTCAGAAAAAAAGTGGGAGCTGGACAATACGACCCAACCCCCGGTGACTTTCAACGTGGAGTGCCTGAACCCTAAACTGACCAGTCTGCAGAAGGAGCGCCTGACTAAAGCTCCTGATGGCGTGGATTTAGAGCTTGACGGCATAACAGTCAACTATGATCCGAACGTAGTATTCGTGGGCGACGATGCTCCCCAGGTGACTCTGCTGTACAAAATTACCGTTACCGGCACCGCGGGCGCAAAATACAAGGTGACTGACGCAGGTGCGACTCATGTGGGCGGCGATCCGCTGACCGGAGAAATTGCCGAAAACAAAACTGAGGCGGTTATTTACGTGACCAAGACTTTCACCAAGGACAACGTTGTGGACGGCAAGCTGACTAACAACGCTACGCTGGAGAGTGGCGACCCTGTCACTCCTGGGAATCCCAACGGCACCGAAGGTCCTGCCAATGGAAACGCTACCGGCGAGGCCGGTGCCAAGAAGCAGTACAATGTTACTATTAACTTCAAGACTGATGACAGCGATCCTGTCGTATTGCAGGATCCCAGCATAACCAAGGTTGACGAAGGCGGCGACTTCAATTATGAGCAGCCCCAAGCCCGCATGATGCGGTCCCGGAGTGCGGATGTCAATGTGGTGGTGATCCCCCGGACAATTACGAAGGACGGCAAGACCTATGCTTTGGATGAAGTCAGCAGTGCGGCCGGTTTGAAAGCGTTAGCCGAGGCCAAGAACATCACTGCTGATGTGATGGCTGACATTATCTATTCTCTAGACATGAAGGGAACGATCGGAACCGACACCGATACCTCCGACGGAATTCCCGACAAGTATCAGGTGAAGATCGTCTATCAGGCTGCTCCTGAACTTGGAGGAACTGTAACAGGCACAAGCGGATATGTGACGCTTGAAAAAGCCGGCAAACTCAGCACGACAGGAGAGATCAGCGTTTCCTCCACAGCTACGGCTAATACCGGTTACTATTTTGTAAACTGGACGGCTGCGGCGACCGGACATGACGGATGGAATTATGTGCCAGGCGACAATAAGGAGCTGACCTGTACAATCGGCGATGCCAGAGGCGGCGCAGTATATACGTTTACTGCAAACTTTGCCGGAAATGAAGCATTGATAATTACGATTACAGGCAGCCATGATGAAGTGGATTACGATGGTCAGGAACATTCTGTGACCGGATACACTTACACTGTGGCGGATAAGAATGGCAGCGAAACCTCTCTTCCCGCCGGTTTGAACCTGACGACCACAAATCTCTGCATCGCAAAAGGAACTGCAGAAAATACCTATTATATGGGACTGACAGTTCAGGATTTCAGTCTGGAAGGAACAGATCGGGATAAGTATGACATTACGATTAATGTTACGGATGGTTACCTGACGATCAAAGGGAAAGAGCTGCAGGTAAGCGCTCCTGACGTAACGATTACTTATGATGGCGAGACACACGGGGTAACGCCCGCGGCAACGATAGAAGGCGCTGTCATAACCGTAACCTACACGGACTCCGACGGAAACCAGATTACAGGCGAGCCTAAGGACGCAGGAGAGTATACGGCGGCCATAACGGCTGAATTACCGGATGGCACTAAGTCAGAGGATACTGCGAAAGTGACAATCAACAAAAAATCGCTGATCGTAACTACCGGAAGCGGAAGCAAGGTCTATGACGGCACACCGCTGACGAACGGTACGGTTACGGTTGACGGAGCAGTGTCCGGCGAGGCTGTCTATGCGACTGCTACCGGCAGCCAGACTGCGGTAGGCAGCTCGGAGAACGGATTTACGATAGAGTGGGGAAGTGTGAAACCTGATAATTACGAGGTGGTTTCAAGACTGGGAACGCTGACAGTGACTGCGGCATCCACTCCGTCTACGCCGACACCAGATCCTACGCCGACACCAGACCCGACGCCAACACCAGATCCAACGCCGACGCCGGACCCAACACCGACACCGGACCCGACGCCGACGCCAGATCCAACACCGACGCCGGACCCGACGCCGACACCAGATCCGACGCCGACGCCCGACCCGACTCCAGCACCGAATCCGGTACCAACACCGGATCCGACCCCGTCGCCCGCACCTGAGCCTGCACCCGCAGCTCCGGTGGCAGCGGTACCTGCAGCGGCAGTACCGGCAGCAGTGGCGGCGATAACCCCTGCACCTGCGGCGCCTACGCCCGTACCGGCTACCCCTGTACCGGCCACGCCCACACCGGCCACCCCTGCTCCGGAAGAAGATCCGGAAGTAGAGATCGAGGATGAAAATGTGCCTCTGGCAGATGAACCCGAGACACAGCCGGAAGACGAAAAACTGGCGGAGCTGGAAGACGAAGAGGTACCCCTTGCAGTGATCGAGGGCGGAAGCTGGGCGCTGATCAACTTTGCGCTGATGAACCTGGCGGTTTACGAATCGCTGATGCTTCTGATCGGCTATTTCGTTCAGGTGAAGAAAGCGTCGGAAGAAAACGACAGGGAAACCGAGCGTAAACTAAAGAAGAAAGGCATCATGCGGGTAATCAGCCTGCCTGTGGCGCTGATCTCCGTGATTGCGTTCTTCCTGACAGAAGACATTACCCTTTCCGCCGGTTTTGTGGACCGCTACACGATCGTCATGGCGATTATCGCAATCGCGCAGACCGCAGTCGTAGCCCTTTCCCGCAAGAAAGAGGAGGAAAAAGCGTAAGGCAACAGGCCTGAAAGAACAAAAAGATAGAAGATAATTAATACGCCGCCATGCACAATAAAATCTGCATGGCGGCGTTAATTATGACGCGCTGCCGGAATCCGGCTGGTATATTTCACCATTTTTGGCCGCCGGTCATTTTATGATTGCAAATTTCTGAGATATATGTTACAGTAATGAGCACTGCAATCATCACAATGCCAACAGGAAAGGAACAGGAATGAGGCGAAAGAAAACTTTAATTTGTATGCTTTTGGCAGTATGTCTGATGTGGACGGTCTGGCCGGAGCAGGCATCCGCGGACGGCGGGAGTATTATGGTAAACGGTGTCGATATTCTCCAGGCGGTGGATCGTACCGTACCGTGCGGAGGCGGCAGCGCGGTGTATGATGAAGGAACGAATACACTGACGCTTAAAGATGCGGAAATCGGTCAGAATAACAGCGGCAGCGTTCTTACATTTGGAGTTGAAATCCGGAAAGAGGGCATTACTGTCAGATTGGAAGGAAGCAACACAATCGATGCTTGTCGTGGAATCTGGAGCGACAGCCCGTTTGTGATTCAGGGAGTAGATGGAGGCGGTCTTGTAGTTCGCGCAAGCAACAATCATGAACCAGGGATCATATTTTGTTGTGGAATTGGTATCAAGGATGGCGGGCTGACCGTCCATGACGCGAAAATTCAGATTGCTATGGAAAATTTAGATAATATGAGCGGTTATGGAATCTACATCTGCGGTAGAGACAATTCGATTATGAATTCCCAGATCGAGATTACCGGACCGGCTTCCGCCTCAGGAGATCAAAGCGTGGTGGGAATCAACGGTACGGGAGCGAATTCCCTTACGATATCAGACCAATCCCAGATTACCATCTCCAATGTGAGCCAGGGAGTCAGCGTTTCAGGAGACGTTTCCGGAAAGCTGAGCTTTTCGGACAGTACTGTTAGAATAGACCGCGCGTCTCAGAGCGGGATTTCAGGGGAGAATCTGGAGATTGCGAATTCACATCTGACGACATCTGCCGGCAGTCGCATAGCTTTGCAGGCCAACCAGAATATAAGGATGATCGATTCTGAGGTGACTGCGGAATCGATAGAAAATAACGCGTTATTATGCGCAAATCTTGAGGTGGCAAATTCCTCACTGACCACAAACGGCTACTGGCCGGCTTTATTCGTATTGCAAAACGCGGTGATCAGAGATTCTTCCGTCCATGCGGAATCAAGTGCGGACGTAGGCATCTTTAATCAGGGCGGAAATCTGGAAATCGCAGCTTCTACCGTGAATGCGGTATCTAATGTGGGAAACAGCGGCATTTTGACGAAGGGGGATCTGACGATCAGCGATTCCGATGTTACTTCCACCGGAAGTGACGGCGGTTCTTCCATTAAGGCCACCGGCAGTGTGTCGGTGACGGGGGGAACGACGGAGATCGGAGCGGGAAGCATTACCGCGGCCGGCGCTATGCAGATCGGCGGTGTGATTACCGCGAACGGAACCGTATCCTTTGACAAAATTCATGCAGGGAGCGGCAGCGTGACCTTTGCCGGCGCGGACTATGAGGCAGTGGATGCCGCGATTGCGGGAGCGCAGAATCTGAAAAGAGAGGACTATAAAAATTTTGAGATTGTAGACGCGGCAATCGGCGCGGTTGTCCGGGGAAAAGATATCAGGGAGCAGGCGGTCGTGGACGAATATGCGGAGGCGATCCGGGCTGCCGTGGCAGCGCTGGAGCCGGTATCGCCGGTTCCGGTGATCGAGGGCGCGGATCAGATGGCTGTTATCGGTGAAAGCGGCGATATTGTGATCAGAGCGGACAAGGCGTTTGATCAGTTTGTCAGCGTACTGGTAGACGGAATCGAAATCGGGGCGGACTGTTATACGGCCGAGTCCGGTTCCACCGTGATTATGCTGAAGGCGGACTATGTGAATACGCTGTCGCCCGGAAACCATACCATTGGCATTCGCTTTACGGACGGCCTGGCGCAGACCACGCTGACGCTGAAAGAAAAAGAAGACCCGGAAGATCCTCCGGAGAACCAGCAGCCGGGAGACGCTGACGGTTCTCAGCCGGGAGATTCGGGGAATTCCCAGCCGGAGAAACCGGGAGATTCGGGGAATTCCCAGCCGGAGAAACCGGGAGATTCGGGCGATTCTCAGCCGGAAAATCCGGGAGATTCAGGAAACGCCCAGCCGGGAAATTTGGGAAATCAGGGCAACACTCAGCCGGATAATTCCGGAACTGCGGATAACGGTTCGGATGCCGCACCGGAAAACGGACAACCGGAAAACATTTCAAATCCGCCGGCAGAACCGGCCCGGTCCCTTTCTCAGGACCTGCTCCCGGGACAGAAGATCATAGATCAGTCTCCCCACACCGGCGATCCCGCGTCGATTGGATGGCTGCTGATGCTGATGGCTGCTTCGGCGATGGGGATGTCCGTGGGAAGAAGACGGATTTAGTTACATAGTTTAACAGTTTATGAAACAATTTTTCCTGCCGGAAATCAGGACTTGGCAACTGCCTGATTTCCGGCTTTTTGTATTTTAAAGAAAAGTTTTCCTTTTTTGCACGGAAATCCGATTTTCAATCGTTATATAGGTGTAAGGCATTTGAAAAAGGAGTATGTAAGATGAAAGAGGATAAGATACGCGAGCTGGTGGAGACGTATTCGGATATGGTTATGAGGAGCGCCTATCAGAACTGTTTTCATAAGTCCGACAGCGAGGATATCACCCAGGAGGTTTTTATCAAACTGCTTGAAAACATGGAGCGGTTAAAGGATGACGAGGGTTATCTGAAAGCCCGGCTGATCCGGGTGACGGCGAGTTTATCGTCCATCAGATGTGGTTTCTGGACAACAGCATCTTAAACGGGAAAAAGTATCCGACAAAAAGTATCCGGCAAAACGCGCCGGTACACAAGGGTACGATTTGCTATGACGCATCTTGCCGGATTGGAAAAGATTGGATGAAAATTCTTAGATTCTGGTAACGAACAGATAAATCAGCTTCTTCATACTCTTCATCACTGTTTCCACATCCGTGCTCTGTTCTTTAGCGATCTGTTCCGCGGCGATGCGGAAGGCTTCCAGGGTATCTCCTTCAAGGGAGGTCGCGTATTCGGCCATAGTATCGGTTCCTTTCTTTGAATATGGTATTTGTCAGTACCTGCCGTTCTCGGTTACATATTCACACGCGGCAATGACATTTTCCGGCGTGCCGTCGTTCATGGTCATCAGGGTTTTGTCGGTGGAGAAAATATAGCCGCCGCCGGGAGCCAGGAGATCCAGGCACTTTTTGGCGCTGGCGATCACCTCTTCTTTCGTGCCGAAGCGGAGGGTATCTACCGACATGCCGCCCATGATTATCATACGGCTGCCCAGCCGTCGTTTGATTTCCGCCAGTTCGTCGATGTTTCCGGTTTCAAAGAGCCCTACGAACTTGGTGTTCTCCGGCAGCTCCTGCAGAAGATCCAGGTACGGCATCCAGTTGTTCTCCATAAAGAAGTAAATGGAGTAGCCCCGCTTTACCGCCATCTCTTCCAGATATTTTTTCATAAACGGAAGATATAATCTGGCAAAATCCTTGGGTCTTAAATAGGTAGGCAGATGGAGCGGCGAGAACAGTACTTTCCGGTCCGGCGGCGTCGCGGTATCGTTGAACATCTCCATAATATAGTCGTACAGGGCAAGGCAGGCCTCCAAAAGCTGCTGCGAATGCCGTCTCACATCCAGGGAAATCCCCACGAAGTCCCGCAGGTAATCCAGCATGATATCCGGGGAGAGGAAATTGGTTCCCCTGACGATCAGCGGCATGCCCAGTTCCTTTTCAATGCGGGCATTAGGCACTTGATTATATTTGATAAATGCCAGATTGTCGGCGTAAGCCTGTTTGATGATCTCCACCTTTTTTTCCAGGCTCGCGTTCCGGAAAATTTCAAATTTGCGGGGAATCAGAACGTTGGCGAAGAATTTCATGGGATCTTCGGCCAGCAGTCCGTATTCCTCCGGTTCCATTAAGTGTCCGCCGCTGCCCTTGATCTGTACGCCGTTGTCGGAACAGGTATAGATTCCTTCTCCGACTTTTTCGGCCAGATTCAGAGGAACGGTATTGGACGTGCTCATCAGGGCGTCCATCGGAACGTGCTCCGTCATATATTTTGCCGCCCGGAAAATTTCCTCCGGGTCTTCCGTAAATGCTTTTTTTACGCTGATTCCGGCAAACTGATACATCCAAGTGTTCATATTGGGGACTACCGGAACCCGGTCCGGCAGCTTCCGGCTCATCACATCGTCGAAGCGCCGGATTCGCTGTTCATATAATTCATTCATATCCATATCGGATAAACCTCCTATTAATTTTTTATGTATTCTCAAAGTTCTGCAGTGCCTGATTCCGAGAGTACATTTTTAAATCTACGTTAGAACAAAAACCTTGCCACAGGCCAGAAGATCAGCATAACGGTCACATACATCATGGCGATCAGCAGCAGGCTGAATTTCATGGTCTCGCCGCCGGTGATATATCCGTCTTTCTGGGCCAGGGCGACGAAACCGCTTCCGCCGGGGGTGGCGATTCCCATGTTGCAGAGGATCGCGACAAGGACGCCGTAGGCGGTGACGTAGCTGACAGACGTCACGCCCAGCAGGGGAGGAACGCAGACGGTGATGCCGATGATGCCGGTTACGCCGTTGGAGGCGAAGTTGGTGACAAAGATCACGAACAGCAGGAATACGGCCGCGAGAACACCGGCGGGGAGCTGATCGGCAAGCGGCGCCACCAGCGCTTTCAGAAATACGTTGATTCCGCCGGACTCCATGTTAAATGCCGATGCGTACAGGAAGATACAGGCGATGAAGATCACGGTTGTCCAGTGGATTTTTTTGACTGCCGTTTCATACTTCAGTACAGGTTCGCCCTTGACTTGAATCGCGCATACGATGGCTACGGCGATCAGCGAGAGGATGGACGCGCCTACGCTGTTCAGTTTTTCCGCCACGGCGGGAAGGATAAGTCCGATAAAATCGGGAAGCAGCCAGGCGATGATCAGGCCGACATAAACGACCAGAGAGACGATTCCTTTCTGATCCAGCCGTTGCAGATCCTTGCGCCGTTCCATGGCGTCATAGCTGGCGAATTTACTGCAGTCAGGACGTACGAACCATTTGATGATGGCCAGGGTCAGCAGCAGCGTGACAAGGGAAAGGGGAATCCCGACGATCATATATTTGATCCAGGATACGGTCTCGCCGGTAATCGCCGCCAGAGAGTTCAGCATCAGCATGGGTACGGGATGGCCGATGGGCGTCGCGCCGTTGCCCACACAGGTGATCCACAGGATGCCGAAATACAGCGATTTGGAGAACTTGTCCTCGACCGTATAGCCAAGACTGTCCAGAATGCTTTTTCCGAGGGCCAGGAAAATGATCATAACGGCCGTCGCTTCCATGAAATAGCAGATGAACAGATTGGCCAGCAGGAACATGAACAGAAACATATAAGGCTTTTTGTTCACGATTTTCCTGGTGATAAACCAGTTGGCGATCAGCCTGGTCACGCCGTTTTCCTCCAGCGCGACACAGAGAATCAATGTGCCGATGCAGATGACCGTGGTGGAATTTCCGAAGGAATTTCCCATAATTGTGGAGGCCGGGGCGATTCCTGTAAAGGCCAGCAGACTGATTGACAGCATACTGGTCCATCCGGTGCCGTAGGTGATCCACAGATAGACCGTGGAGATAAACAGAGACAGAGCGGAAGCGCCGGCAGGCGTAAGCCCCATATCTATGCAGCTGCTAAGAAGCAGGCGCGTGGCCGCGAAGAGTATGACTGCGATCAGAATATGTTTGTTGCGTGATTTTTTCATATGTTTTCATCCCCCTGTGATTGCTTATGTACTTGCGTGATTTTTTTAAATGCCTAACATGAAAGGCTTGCCCAGGCTTTGCAGGCCTGAATGGTTTTCTGCGGGCTCTGCGCCCATTCGTCCGCTCCGGTAACTTTCTGGGCGTTCTCGGATACGGGAGCGCCGCCGATCAGCACTTTTACGTCGTCCAGGCCGGCTGCTTTTAAGGCTTCCACCGTTTCTTTCATGGAATCGATGGCCAGCGTCAGCACGCCGGACAGAAGAACGATTTTAATCTGATGTTCTTTCACTGTTTTTACGATTGTTTCAGGAGCCGTGTCGATACCCAGATCAATGACCGTAAAGCCGTTGGCTTCCAGCATGGCCTTCACGATATTTTTACCGATATCATGGAGGTCATTTTTTACCGTGCAGAGGATTACTTTTGTGCCGGCATTTCCCGGGTCTTCTCCAGTCACCAGAGCGTCTTTCAGAATGCCCACGGCCTGGGTCATCAGTTCGCCGGCGTAGATCAGATCGCCCACGAAATATTCGCCCTGTTCGAAAAGGTCTCCCACGGTGTCCATACCTTTCTGGCAGGCGGCCATGGCCTGATCGGCTTCTTTTCCGCCTTCGGCCATCACCTGATTCAGCAGTCGTACCATCGCGTCCTCATCCAGGTCGCCCATGGCCTGTGCCAGTTCTTCAAAGTTAATCATTTCTTCTTCCTCCTTTTATAGTTTCACGATTATTTTTTATCGCCGATTTTGCCCTGGCGGTAGGCTCTGTTGTATTTGCGTCCCCCTTTGTCTGCCATACATAAAGCTTCGCAGGCATAGATCACGGACATCATGTCCGTGTTGCAGGGGTCAAGGATCGCCGAATCCAGGCCTGCCCGGATGGCGTAGGCCATGCAGCCGATATTGATATATTTGCGGGCGGGCATTTCAAAGCTGATGTTGGAAATGGCGCCGGTGACTCTGACCTCTGGAGCGTATGCATGGATTCCCCGGATGCAGCGCTCAAAATCCTTCATGGAGGATGGCATGGTGGAGAGGGCCATCACACAGGGATCGATATGGAGATTTGACAGCCGCACACCGTACTTTACCGCTTTGTCAATTATGCTTTTCGCGATGTCGATCTTTTTTTCGGGATCGGAGGGAATGCCGTTTCTGTCGCAGGTCAGGCCGATTACATGCCAGTCGGTTCCGGCAATCAGCGGGAAGATGGTTTCGCATTTATCGCCTTCTTCATTGACGGAATTGACCATGCCGGGTTTTGCGGCATGTCCCTCTTCCAGAATCCGGGCAAGCAAAGCGGCGTCAGGGCTGTCGATGCAGACAGGCTTTTCGGTAACGCTTTGGATCTGGCCAATCATCCATACCATGGCGTCATATTCCAGTTCCGGCGCCGTGCCCGGGGCGCAGTCGATAAAATGCGCTCCGGCCTGCTCCTGGGCCGTGGCCCGGGAGCGGATCAGCTGTGCGTTTCGTTCTGTGATAGCGGTTTTGACGGCGGGAATCGCGCCGTTTAGTTTTTCTCCGATAATGATCATGTTGTTCCTCCCTTTTGTATTGAGAATGATAAAACTGCTCTGGCATAAAGGAATATTTCGCACTATATTTGATTTATTATGTTTATATATGTAATAATATATTGTTTTAACAAACTATTAATTTATAAAAAATGATTGACTAAACAGAAACAATCATGTATAATCACTGAAAAAATCATAGATGAAAAGGAGTGACAGTATGCGTCTCAGCATCGGCAACCTGCTTGACTGGATGAAACGAAAATATTTTAGCATCGAAGCGGCCATCGAGGATGATCAGCCGGTGCTTTGCGGCGTCCGCTATTTACGTGACTATTCCTCTGACAAAGATGTCAGCGACATGGTTTTTATTGGCTCGGCGGAAGATTTTATGTATCCGTCTCTGCCTGCTGCCGTGATCTGCAGTAAAAACAATATTATTTATATCCATAACGAGAATCCGGAGGTCATATTAAACGAGTGTATCCGGGCTTTTGAATTTTATAACCGGTGGGAGACCGGACTGCTGGAGGCGGTGATCCGCGACGCTTCCCTCCAGGAATTTCTGGAACTGGGACATCAGGTGTTTCAGTCCCCCATGTTTATCAGTTCCGCGAACGGGCAGACCCTGGCCATCTCGCCTCAGTATCCGGCTTCCATTAATCCGGTCTGGAAAGAACGCCTGGAAAACGGAAATCTGCCTTTTGAATTTATTAACAGTTATCATGAAAGCTCTTATTTCAGCGAGATGTATGGAAACAATTATCCCAGGCTGGACAAGTCGCCGATCTGGGGGAAAAATATTCTCTTTTCAAATCTGAGAATCCGCAATGAGCGGGTGGGATCCGTCATTATTTATGAATATGAGCGCCCTTTCTATCCAAGTGATATCCATATTCTGAAAACCTATGCCCATATCGTGGAGCAGGCCCTTGCCCTTCACCGCAACCGCTATTTCGCGCTGTCGGATATTGAAGATATCGTTTCCCAGATTCTGAATGACAATATCAGCAACTGGAATCAGATGAATGCGATTCTCCGGAGCAATGAGTGGATCCGTCAGGGGAATTTTCAGGTTATCTGTTCCTGCGCGCCCTCGGGAATCGACTCGGTGGTAATCGGCCGGTTTCGGGATGTCATTAAAAAAACGTTCCCGGAGGCCTGCGTTGTCTTTCATGACAATTTTCTGGTTACCGTGATCAATAACCGTTCTTCCGCCTATGCCCGCGAGGTGATCAGTGTGCTGATGGATACGTCTCACAACAAATTGTTATCGGGCGTCAGCTACGGTTTTCAGTCGCTTGCCGCTTTGAAAGCCTTTTATCAGCAGGCCCACAACGCGGTACAAAAAGCATTGCTGACGAATCAGGATATCGTTTATTTTGACGATATTTTTTATGATGAGTTGGTAGCCTGCGCGAATTCGACGCCCTATCTTTATTCCATGATTCATCCTGACATCCTTTTGCTGTATGAGTCCGATCAGAGCAATGGAACAGAGTATATCCGGACCCTTCATGCCTATCTGATCTGTTCCGGCAATTCCAGAGAGGCGGCGGCCATGATCTATGTCCATCGGAATACGCTTCTGTACCGCATGGATAAAATCAAGGAGATGCTCTCGATAGATTTATCAGACAATTTATCAAAAAATGTACTGTTAATTTCCATCTCTCTGCTGGATGCCCTTTAATTGCATTTATTATAGTGATTTTTGCCGATTTGTACTATATGACGCCCTATCCAAACATGGAAGTGGATTTGTGCAATCTGGTCCAAATGGTGTCATTTACTATTTTTAGGAACTAATCTGATGCGGACTGACTGTCCGTGAAGTGAATATTCGAATTACAATGGGAAATTTAGATGATATGAGCAGTTAAGGAATTGATATCTGCGGCGGCGCGGGCGGATAAATGAAAAACTCAATCCCCCAGCTATGCTGGGGCGAATGGAATAAGCCGAGTAGGTATAGTTGAAATAAAAAGCCTCCTACGCTATAATGATATTGGTTTTGCAGGCCATATCAAAAGTAGGAGGCGGTACGAATGTACGGTAAAAGTGTAGCACATGCATATTGGAAATGCCGGTTGTAATGCATCCGGGAAGATCAGGCATTCGGCAGGGAGGATTTACCTCTCACTCTGTTTTGGAAGCTGCAGGTAATCGATCAGGGCAGTCTCCAAAAGGCGGGAATAATTGACTTTCTGATCTTCTGCGATCCGTTTGAGCCATGCCGGAAGGGTGATGTTTGTTTTAATGCGTTCATTGTCGCGCTTTGCCCGGTATAAGTCAGGATGGATTGTAACAGGCATCACCACATTGCCTTCAGTACTCTCTCTGGGGAGATTCAGGGAAGGGGTGGGTATTTCGTCACCGTCACGCTCCATTCCGTATACATGGAGGCTTGCGGCCTCTTCCGCCATCCGCTGTGCCTCTGTCAGATTGTTCCCATAACTGAAACATCCGGGAAGATCAGGAAAGGAAACGCTGTAACTGCCGTCTTCTCCAGGCTCCAATACTGCAAGATAAGTCAGATTCAACATAGTGTCTGCTCCTTTCTATCATGAATCTCACAGGCGGGGTTTATTTCAGCCCCGCCTGTTTCAGTATGTTGTTAAGGGTTCCCGGTGCTATATCCCTGCCAGCATGTACAGCTACAGTGATTTTTCCGGGTTTGTCAGGATGTTTCAGCTGCTTGTGCGAGCCGTCCTGATCTACTTCATACCATCCATCTTTACGAAGTATTTTAAGAATTTCTCGCGCTGTCATTTCCTACTCTCCTCGCATCTGTTATACTCCTGTTTTGTACGCATGTCAATAGTTGCACTCATAAAATATACGCATAAATGCAAAATACAAAAGGGAAATTTCACTCCACCGGATGCTCCTTTATAAACTGCTGCAGCTTCAGGTTCAGCTGTTCCAGTTCCTCAGCAAACTTTTTATTTTTGGGCGGCAGAGTCAGCCACATGGCGGCGGCCAGGATCAGCAGTCCGTACAGAAGGGAACAGACAGTGATGGCGGCGGCCAGCGGTTCCTGTCCAAAATCTGTCCCGGAAAGGGCGGCGATCATCTCCGGAAGAAACTGGTCTGCGCCTGCCGGATAGGCCAGGCGGTACAGTGCCAATAAATACAGCAGGGGAGCCATCCGCCGCCTCGGCCCCATGGCTGCCAGCAGGAAGATGATTTCCGTACCCATGGCAGAGACGGTTCTTAATATATCGTATCCCGTGACGCCTCCGGACGTTGTACCTGTCTGATATAAAAAGGACAGATGAACGGCTAAGCACAAGAGCATAAGGATCTGAGCGAATCTTCTTTTGGACTGTTCGAAGCGCGCTGCCTGGGGATACTCATCGTAAAGGGAACTCCGGTACTGCCGGTACTGTTCCTGGATTTCCTGGGGGTTATTCATGGCGTTTGTTTTCCTTTCTTTTTCCGCACTGCCCGATGATATGGGCATGTCAATCCTGCAGGGTTATTCATGGTGTTTGATTTCTTTTCCTTTTTTGTCTCGGCGAAGCGAGGGCATACAAACGCAGAGGAAATTGCCGCTTGAAAGCGAGGCGTCTGCGAATGTATAGTCTATTATTACATATTTGTGAGAAGGAAACAATAGGAAGTGCCGGAGTTTGATAAAGCAATTTGATAAAGCAGTTTGATAAAGTTTTGATCAAGCTTTGGTTAAAGCTTGATAGAAAACGATAGAAACACGACAGGAATTCGTACCGGAATCGTAAGGAAAAAGTAATGGCATTTTGGAATCTGAGCGTGTAAACTGAATTGGAAATTGTGTGATATGCAAGGATGCGGGAGCGCATAATCAGGAGTACATCTTGATCGTATGGGTGAGGGAATGGGAATGGAATCGGGGAAGAAATTAAATAAGTTTGTGTTTTTATTGCTGTTGTGGATGTTTTCAAACCAGGCGTTCGCAGCAGGGGCTTTAAACCAGGCGTTCGCGGCCGGATTGCTGTGCCGGACATCTGCAGCCGGGGTTTCAGAGCATGCACTTGCGGTCGGGTTTTCAGGTCAGGTCTCTGCGGCCGGCGTTTCGGGGAAGCAGGGGCCGGCCTGTTTCGCGAAGGACGGGAAGGTTTACCTGATCCGGTCGGCTGACGAGCTCAGACAGCTTGCCCTTTTGGTCAATGAGAACCGTGAGGTGGAGCCGGGCGTGGCGGCGCAGACGGCATCCTACCGTCTGACGGCGGATTTGGATTTGACGGAATACTGCGAAAACGACGGAGGATGGGAGCCCATCGGGCGGAAAGGGCATATGGACGAAAATGAAGAATACGTGGAGGGAGGCTGCTTTAACGGTACCTTTGACGGCGGAAACCACGTGATTACAGGGCTGTATATCAATCGTCCGGACGAACAGGCTCAGGGGCTGTTCGGCTGCAGGGAAGACCTGCGGCCCAGTGGCTATCCTTATATGGTGGACAGAAGCAGCGATGAATTTCTGGAAAAGGTGGAAACGGAGATTAAAAATCTCTATATAAAAGACTGCGATGTGACCGGAAGCTATGGAACAGGCGCCGTTATGGGCTGTCTGTGGAATTTTTTCCAGGAGGATTACGGCGAGATCAATCTGTATAACTGTCATGTAACCGGAAAGGTGACTTCCTACGGCACCGGCGGCGGTGTGGGCGGAACCGTCACCAGCGTGAAGAACAGTAGCTTTCAGGGAACGGTGGATTCTATGGGCCAGGCCGGCGGGATTGCCGGGGAAGCCTATTACATCGACGGTTGTTACATGCGGGGAAATGTGTCCGGCAGCGGCAATGTGGGCGGAATCGGCGGCATGGCGGTATGCGTCAGGAACTGCTACAGCATGGGAACCGTGGATGGCTATAACAGTGTGGGCGGAATCACCGGCATGGGTGCCTGTATTACCGGCTGTTACACCCGGACAGATGTGGCGGGCTATGTCCGCACCGGCGGTATGATCGGAGAGATTCAGTCCATGGCGGTGCGGGTACCGGAAGGGGCGTCGTCCGCAGTCCGTATCCGGAACTGCTTTATGGGCGGCAGGAAAATCACAAGGGTGGAGAAAACGGACAAGGAGATCTTTCAGGATACCCGGGATCATAACGGATATATCTATGGCTTTCCCGGTGCGGGAATCGACCGGGGAGAGGGGGAACGGGTCTGGCTGTACCGCTCGGACGCGAAGGCGGAAGGATTTGACAGCGGATTTTATGAGTATCTGTGTACACCCGTCGACTGGACTTGGTGCGACCGGGAGCGGTGGGAGGAAATATTACTTTCGGAGGACGCCCGGTGGGAGGATATCTGGGCAGAGACGGCAGACAACACATATCCCCGCCTGAAATGGGAGGAGGAAAATCTCTTTGCCCATACCGTAACCGTGATGGTACGGGAAGGGGACTCCCTTTCTTTACTCGCCATGCGTCTGCTGGGGGACGGAGACCGCTGGGGGGAGATTTATGAGCGTAACCGGGCGGTGATCGGTGAGGACGCAGACCTGATCGCGCCGGGGACGGAGCTGGAGGTGGAAGTGAGAAAATGATGAAAGACATTCTCACAATAATAACCTGGTATCGGGAAAAAAGAAGCCGGACGTATCAAAAAAACATGGTGCCGACGATTCCGTATCCGGAAAAAATTTGCGGGGCTTTTGGAATAACGCTCTCACAATTGTTCGCCGAAAGGGAAACGTCAGTCACCCTGACCAAAACGCAGAAAGAGCTGCTGGAACGCTGGGTTGGGTTAAACAGGGAGCAGCAGGCGGATCTGTTCGGCTTCATGTCGAAACCTGAGCATTTTCACCAAACCCATCGAAATCCCCGTCGATCAGGTTCTGCAGTGTGATCCCATAGAAAAAACGACGCGTAAACAGATCATATTTTTGCCACAGTTTAAACGTGGCGCAGCCCTCTTTCCTGGGGCATGTTTCCGCGCCGGGCGCAAGGCAGGCCACAGGGGCGAGAGACCCTTCCGTCAGCTCGATAATTTCCCCTACGGAGTATTCTTCCGGCGAACGGGTCAGCATATATCCGCCGCCCTTGCCTCGAAGCCCTCTGACAATTTTCCCTTTTACCAGCAGCCGCAGGATGGTTTCCAGATATTTCTCGGAAATTTCTTGCCTGACGGCAATATCCTTTAGAGGAACAAATCCTTCCTCCCGACGTTCGGCAAGATCAGCCATGACCCTGAGGGCATAGCGGGCTTTTGTTGAAATCATAGAAAGCTCCTCCGTTGTAGTTTTGCGATTTCCCTTCCGGGGCTTGGCCGCGGGCGATTATGGACTGTTTTAGATTGTGACTACTTTTATTATAGCTCTTTTCAAATTTTTTTCAACATGTCCCTATAAACCTATTGACTTAGTATGAAAATGGTGATACGCTTTATGCGACTAATCAGATTATCCAGATAAAGGCAAATAGACACCGAATAATAAGGGTGTCGCCAAGTGGATTTATGAAAGCAGGCAGCGAACCGGACATCCCCCGGCGGGTTGAAGGATATTTTGACAGCTGGAAATTCTTCCGGATCAGGGATCGGGGATCGGGGATCGGGAGTCAGGGATCAGAGATCATGGATCTGTGAGGGAAGCTGCAAAACGATAAGGAGGAAGCTATAAAATGTCAAATTATTATGAAAACATATTGGAATTGATTGGAAACACCCCTCTGGTAGAGATTACAAACATCGAAAAAGAGCTGGGGCTTGAAGCGACTGTTTTAGTGAAGCTGGAATATCTGAACCCGGCGGGAAGCGTAAAAGACAGGGTTGCGAAAGCCATGATCGAGGATGCGGAAAACAAGGGGATACTGAAAGCAGGCTCCGTGATCATCGAGCCCACATCGGGAAATACGGGAATCGGCCTGGCAGCGATTGCGGCGGTGAAAGGGTACCGCATGATTCTGACAATGCCGGACACCATGAGCGTCGAGAGGAGAAATATTCTGAAAGCTTACGGCGCGGAGGTTGTGCTGACCGAGGGCGCGAAGGGGATGACAGGCGCGATAGAAAAAGCGGAGGAGCTGGCAAAGGAGATCCCGGACAGCTTTATTCCCGGACAGTTTGTGAATCCGGCAAATCCTGCGGTTCATAAAGCGACGACGGGTCCGGAGATCTGGAAGGATACGGATGGAAAGGTGGATATTTTGATCGCGGGCGTCGGCACGGGCGGCACGGTCACAGGAACGGGTGAATATCTGAAAGAACAGAATCCGAATATCAGGGTTGTAGCCCTTGAGCCTGCCGCGTCGCCGGTTTTATCGGAGGGAAAGGCCGGCCCCCACAAAATTCAGGGAATCGGAGCGGGATTTGTTCCGGAGGTTTTAAATACGGAAGTGTATGACGAGGTATTCCGGGCGGAAAATGAGGACGCCTTCGCGGCTGCGAAGCTACTGGCGAAAAAGGAAGGCATCCTGGTGGGAATTTCCTCCGGCGCGGCGCTCCATGGAGCCATCGAGCTGGCAAAACGGCCGGAGAATAAGGGGAAAATGATAGTAGCCCTGCTCCCCGATACGGGAGACCGGTATTATTCCACGCCGTTGTTTACGGAATAATGTATTCTCAGAGTCTGATCAGCCGTGAAAGCAGGCGCTGCGAGATTTCGAGAGTATTAATAGATGGAGAAAGAAATGCTGCGCCGGAGCGCATAAGGAGAAGCAAAGGAAGGTATGACACTGACACAGCTGCATTATCTGCTTACCATAGTGGAAACAAAATCTCTGAATAAAGCTGCGGAACAGCTCTATGTTACGCAGCCTTCTTTGACCAGCGCGGTGAAGGAGCTGGAAAAGGAGCTTGGCATCGCGCTGTTTCACCGGAGCGGAAGAGGGGTTACTCTGACAAATGACGGTATGGAATTTCTTCCGTATGCAAAGCAGATATACGGGCAATACGAAAACATAATGGAGAAGTATGGGAAAAAGAGCTCATACAGGAAGAAGTTCGGCGTATCCACACAGCATTATTCTTTTGCGGTGAAAGCATTTGTAGATATGGCGCGGCAGTTTGACATGTCCAAATATGAATTTGCGATCAGAGAGACAAAAACCGCAGAAGTGATCCGTGATGTCAGCACGATGAAAAGCGAGATCGGAATCCTGTATCTGTGCGATTTTAACCGGGAGGCCATGAAGAAGCTTCTGCGTTCCTCCGGCCTGGAATTTCATCATCTGATCGACTGCAAGGCATACGTATACATCTGGAAGGGTCATCCGCTGGCTGGCGAACCCGCCATCAGCTTTGAACAGCTGAAGGATTATCCCTGTCTGTCCTTTGAACAGGGCGATAACGGTTCTTTTTATCTGGCGGAGGAAATCCTGTCCACCAATGTATATTCGCAGGTGATCAAGGCGAATGACCGGGCTACCATGCTGAATCTGATGGTGGGCCTGAACGGATATACCTTGTGTTCCGGGATTATCTGTGAGGAACTGAACGGAAGTGATTATCTCACGGTTCCGTTTAAGGATGATGAAGAAAACCGGAACAGCGATATGGAAATCGGGTATATAGTAAGAAAAAATACTATATTGAGCGGCATAGGCGAACTGTATGTGGAAAAATTGAAAGGATATCTGTTATAAACTGAATCTATAACCAGATATCCTTTTTATATATTAGACGAGAATTTCCTACTGTGTTAATATGTTTTCAGACATCAGAGATGGTAAGTAAGAATCACAGGAGGAAATCAAAATGGCAAATATCGATATCAATGACCCGAAAAACTGGAGCTTTGAGACAAAACAGCTACATATCGGACAGGAGCAGCCCGACCCGGTTACGGACGCGAGGGCGGTTCCCATTTACGCGACCACATCTTATGTGTTCCACAATTCCCGGCACGCAGCCGACCGTTTCGGCCTTCGGGACGCGGGAAATATTTATGGAAGGCTGACAAATCCTACGGAGGATATTTTTGAACGGAGGATCGCATCCTTGGAGGGCGGCGCGGCGGCGTTGGCCGTGGCTTCCGGAGCGGCGGCGATCAGTTATACGTTCCAGGCGCTGGCGAAAGCGGGAGAGCATATCGTGGCTTCCAAAACAATCTATGGAGGAACCTACAACCTGCTGGCCCATACACTGCCGCTGACCAACGGCGTAACCGCCACATTTGTGGACCCGGAACAGGAAGGCTCTTTTGAGGCGGCCATCAGGGAAAATACAAAGGCGATCTTTGTGGAGACGCTGGGAAATCCCAATTCCAACCTGGTCGATCTGGAGGAGCTTGCCAAAGTCGCCCACAGGCACCAGATCCCGTTGGTTGTAGATTCGACCTTCGCCACGCCGTATCTGGTGCGGCCCATCGAGTACGGGGCGGATATCGTGGTTCATTCGGCGACCAAGTTTATCGGCGGGCACGGGACGGCCATCGGCGGCGTAATCGTAGACAGCGGAAGGTTTGACTGGAAGGCGGCGGGGGCATACCCGTGGATTTCAGAGGCAAATCCCAGCTATCACGGGGTATCCTTTACCGACGCGGCAGGGGCGGCGGCGTTTGTGACCTATATCAGAGCGGTGATTCTGCGGGATACGGGGGCGACCCTTTCCCCATTCCATGCGTTCCTGTTTCTCCAGGGGCTGGAAACACTGTCGCTGCGGGTGGAACGCCATGTGAGCAACGCATTGAAGATCGTGGATTACCTGTCGAAGCATTCCCAGGTGGAGGCGGTGCATCATCCTTCTCTTGCAGGGGAGCCGAGCCATGAACTGTATAAAAAATATCTGCCGAATGGCGGCGGCTCTATCTTTACTTTTGAAATCAAAGGAGACGCGAAAACCGCTCAGGCCTTTATTGACCATCTGGCGATTTTTTCCCTTCTGGCCAATGTGGCGGACGTGAAATCCCTGGTGATCCATCCGGCCACCACAACCCACAGCCAGTGCACGGAAGAGGAACTGCTGGATCAGGGCATCAGGTCCAATACGATTCGTCTTTCAATCGGCATTGAGAAGGCGGAGGACCTGATCGCGGCACTGGACGCGGCCTTTGAGGCGGTAAGATAAAAAGGTTCTTCCGATCAGTTCCATTTTTGTTTTGCAGAAATCCGCTTCAATATTCTCCGACAGGATGCTGTGCCGAATCAACAGGCACAGCTCCTGCTTGTCGTTTATGATTAAAATACGATCCATACCGAGGCTCTTTACCTCGGATTTTTTTAAATAATTTTGTGTTATCAAACCAAATATTACTCTCAATGTGTTATAGGGCTATTACTGATAGAATATTCGCATCTAACAGGTTAGATTTATTGACTTTTCACATTTTTTGAAAGAAATAGACAGGAGGTGGAAAGGTTTTCCTGAAAACGTAAAGGTAATGTATTTTTATTTGCTTTTCGTGGAATACTATGCTTAATGATGTAGTTTCATGCCACAGTCAAGGAGGGCATAAGCATAAAATGGCGAGAGCGGAGAAGCTGAGGACGGAAAAGCAAAGGAGAGAAAGGTTTAGGGTACAAGGACTAAAAATCCGAGAAAAAAAAGGCTTCCGGGGCGGCATCCATGTGACGGACGGCAGGGATAAGCAACTTAGCAGCCGGGAGGAAATCGTGGATTATGAACCGGAGGCGGTGGCAGTTTCCATGGGGCAGGCAAAGGGAAGCAGGTGCCGCCTTTTGGTGAAAGCGGGCGACCGTGTGCAGGCCGGGCAGAAAATCGGGGAGCCGGACACTCCGGCCGGTGTTCCAGTCCATGCCAGCATCAGCGGTATAATAGAAAAGATTGAAATGTGCCGGGACAGGGACGGGAACGCTGCGGAGGTCTGTGTGATCCGCAGGGAGCAGGAGGAGCCTTTTTATTTCAGGGAAAAGGAAGAGGGGCTTTCTGAAAAAAACAATTCGGAGCATCCGGAGCTTGAAGAGGGCCAAGAAATCCAGGTGAGGGAAATCGATCGAATCGTCAAAAAATACCAGTGGGATTACAGGAAACGGTTGGTGGACCTGGGCGGAATCTCAAGAGACGAAATCTTGTACTGCTTAAAAGAGGGGGGCATCGTGGGAATGGGCGGTGCGGGATTTCCTGCTTTTCGCAAGTATGCCACGGAACGGAGGGTTCATACGCTGCTGGTCAACGGTGCGGAATGTGAGCCTTATCTCACCTGCGACCACCGCCTGATGCTGGAACACGGCATGGAGATTTTGAACGGAGCACGGCTGCTGGCCCGGTGCGTATCCGCCGGGAAGGCGTTTATCTGTATCGAGGCAAATAAGCCGGATGCGGCGGCCCATCTGAAAAAGCTTTTGCGGGAGGATTTCAGCCAGGTGGAGGTGGTGACGGTTCCGGCCAGGTATCCCCAGGGCGGCGAACGGCAGCTGATCCAAACTGTGCTGGGGATGGAAGTGCCGGAGGGCGGCCTGCCGGTGGACCTGGGAGTGATCGTTTCTAATGTGGCTACGGCAAAGGCGGCTGCGGACTGTGTCCTGGGCGGAAAGCCGCTGACCCATCGCTGTGTGACTGTCTCCGGATTGGTGGGAGAGCCGGGGAACTTTATGGTGCCGGTAGGAACATCGCTGAAAGCATTGGTCGGGCTGTGCCAAGGCGTGCTGACAGAAAAAAACAGGGTAATCCTGGGCGGGCCAATGACGGGCAGCTGTGTGGCGCAGGATTGGGACGGAAGAACGGAAATTGGGACAGTGGATAAAAAGGTGTCCGGCGTGACGATTCTTGGGCGGAGAGAGGAAAAGGCATCTCCCTGTATCCGCTGCGGCGGCTGTGCCCGTGTCTGTCCTGCCGGGCTGTCGCCATTTCAGATTGAATTTGCCTGGCTGAAGGGAGATAAAGAACAGTGTGAGAAACTCCACGCAAACCAATGTATTGTATGCGGATCATGTTCTTATATCTGTCCGGCCAAGCGTGAGCTTGCTTATCATATTTCGATGGCGAGAAGGGGCGAATGGCCAGTTTACGGGAAAACAAAAACCTTTACCGGGAATGAAGAGGATTTGCAATATGAAAAAGAGAATGATGACAGCAGAATAATCAGCAAAAAGGAAGCGGATGAGGCCGGAAACAGCGTATATTCCCCAGGTCCATATTTAAGAAGCGGAAATTCAACCAGAAAGATTATGGGGCATGTACTGATTTCTTTGTTTCCTGTCCTGGTGGGCAGCATTTATTTTTTTGGCCTGCGCAGCCTGCTGCTGACAGTGGTGGCGGCAGCGGTTTGTATGCTGTCGGAGTTGCTCTGGCAGGCAGTCAGAAGGGAGCAGATTACGGTGCTTGACTTAAGTGCGGCTGTCACGGGAGTGTTGCTTGCATTGAATCTTCCAGCTTCTACACCAGTTTGGGCAGTGTGTGCGGCCAGTGTGTTTGCCATTATATTTGTGAAACAGTTTTTCGGCGGCATCGGCAATAATTTTGTCAATCCGGCACTGATGGGCCGCTTGCTGCTGATGACCGTATGGCCGGGAACCGTGGCGACCAGCCCCCTTCCCCGGACATTGGCAGCGGACGGAATTTCTTCTGCCACGGTCTTGGCGTCGGTGAGATCCGGGGCGCCGGTGTCTTATTCCTTTTGGCAGATGTTTGTGGGGGAAATTCCCGGCGCGCTGGGGGAAACCAGTAAGCTGCTGCTTTTGATCGGGTTTTTGTATTTATGCTGGAAGGGGCTCGTGAATATGCGGGCGGCCTTTGCCTATATCGGGACGGCGGTGCTAGTCGCCTTTGTACTGGGGCCGGAAGGATTGTTTACCGGTGATATTCCGGGGAATCTGCTAGGGGGCAGCCTGGTTTTAGGCGGATTTTATATGCTGACAGACTACAGCTTTGCCACTAAGAGCGGCTATCTTTTGTTTGGTGTGGTAGCGGGACTGATTACCGGGCTGCTGCGGGTATACGGCAGATATCCGGAGGGCGTATGCTATGGCATTCTGATTGCGAATTGCCTGGGCGGGCTGATGGCCAAGCTGTATCGGTCTCATGTGTATGGAGCTAGACAGCACACTAGTGTACTGTCCGGCTCATATTCAGGCAAGCCTCCTTGTCTATTTTCCTGATAGCACTGCTCCGCAAGCCTCAGCGTAACCACCGCTACGCCTACGTTTGTGAAACAGCACTCTCAGAAAAATATTCTGCGGAGTTTTACCAGATATAAACCAGACAGCACACTAGGGCAAAAGGGACGGAAATGGGCAAAATAAAAAATACATGTGCTTCAGCGTAGCTGCGGTAAATCAAATAAAAGGAATCAAAGTGGCGAAAAAATGTACTTTCGGAATCTCAAAAATCAGGCGCTGCGAGACTCTGGAGAGTACTTAAAAAGGAAAAGGAGTGTGGGAAATCAGTGAATATGAAGGACTGGAAAGGAATCATTGCTCTTGCGGCGGTTACGGTGCTGGCCGTGGGGCTGATCTGGGGGACTACGGTATTGACAGGTGGGGGAAGCAGGCAGGAGGCGAAGGAAACCAAACAACCAACGGTTGCCGCCGGAAGGACAGAGGAGCTGGCGGTAGAAGGCTATGAGGGAATTCAGAAGGCCGTGAAAAAAATAGCCGGGGACGGACAGGTGGAAGGCTATGAAGTGACGGTGTCCACGGAAGGGTACCAGGGACCGATCCTGATGACAGCTTATATCAGCGGCAGCGGCGGCAGGCTGAACAGACTGGAAATGCTGGAGCAGCAGGAGACGGAAAATCTGGGCGGAAAGATCGCGGAATCTGATTTTCTGAAACAGTTTCAGGATATTGCCCTGCCGGTAAGCCTGGCCAAGCCCGGGGAAAAAAACGCGCAGGCGGGTCATCAGACCAGACTGTCGGCGGGACAGACAAATGGGACAGGGACCGCCGGACAGACAGATGGGGCAGGGACCGCCGGACAGACAGATGGGGCAGGGCCGAACGGACAGACAAGCCGGGCAAACGTATCCGGAACAGCGCAAAACAGGGAAACTGTTTTAGAGTGGATGACTCTTCGTGATGGCACCTATGAGGCGAGAGCCGAGGTGTACAGCGGCGGTTTTCTGGATTTTGTCGTGATGACGGTTTCCAGAGGCCGGGTGACAGAGCTGGTCTGGGACGCGGTGGATGAGGATGGCAACAGTAAGCGGATTCTGGCAGACAAAGGAGAATATGTGATGACGGAGGGCGGACCGACCTGGACTCAGCAGGCGGACGCTTTGGCAAAGGAAGTCTTAAGCCGTCAGTCACTAGAATTTCTTGCTCCTGACACGGCGGGGAAAATCGACGGAGTTTCAGGAGTCAGCATCTCCGTCACTCCCTTTCTTGAATTGGTTCAGCAATGTCTGGTTCAGGCCGGGGCTGAAATCGTTCCGGGGGAAGGCCAGGGAGACCTCTCATCTGCGGGAACTGACAGTGGGGAAGACGTGAAGCCTGAACAGGAGAGCGGCACGGCCAGGGAGACAGAAAAAGATTCGGAGCAGTCAACAGGGAATGAGGATATGATAGAGCCGATTTCAGATTATCCGCCCGAAAATGAACCGGATCAAAAGAGTCAGGTAGATGGAATCTCCGGCGCCACCATTTCATCCGCCGCTGTGGTACAGGGAGTGAATCGGGCCTATGAGTATGTGCAGGATGCAGTCGGGGCGTCTGCTGGGCAATCTAATACAAAATCTGTGACCGAATAGTCTGGTTAGTGCTATACCAGAAAAACAGAGAGAACAAGAAGAATGGAAAGAACGGAAAAAACAGAAATGAACTGTCTTATTTCAGCAAAAACAAAGTTCCGCCAGGAGTGTGGGCAGTATCAGGACGTCTGCCCGGAAAAAGCCTTTGCCCTGCCTTTCATTTTGTGTACGGTAAGCGTTCGGCAGAGTATCCTGACAGGGATTCTGATTGTGTGGCTGCTGTTGTTCTGCCAGGTTTTGAAATGTATTTTGCGGCCATTGATTTCTGAGAAAGCCTGCCGGGCGGCAGTGCTGATTGCCGCTGCCGCCGCATCCTTCAGCCTTTTTCGCGTGACAGATTACGCGGCCGGGCTCTGGCATGCCAGGCAGGGATTTTCCTTTGCGCTCTATGGGATACTGACCGGGCTGCTGGCTGCTGATGCTGTCTGGGATTCCCGCCAAGCGTCCGGATGGGATGAAAACCGTCTGCTGCTCCGGTCTGCTTTATTGTGGCTGCTGATGATATTTACAGGAATCGTGCGGGAATTTCTGGCATATGGCAGCATACTGGATGTAAAGCTGGCGGCTTTGCCGTTACAGTCCGCCGTTTTTGCAAAACCGGCGTTCGGGCTGCTTTTCGCAGCGTTTGCTTTTGCGGTGATTCATGCCGGAATACAACCTGTCTGGGAGCCACTGTGCCCTGCACTGTATCCGGCTGCAGCCCTGCTGATTCTGTGCCCGCCTGCTTTGGGACATGGCAATGGGCTGTTTTATCAGATTGCGGGTATTCTGGCAGTGTTTTTGTTTCACGCATCTGTCCGATATCGTCTGGCTTATGCAGATCAGCCATTCTCTTCCCTATCAGGGGTTTTGATGGCGACCGGATTTTTTTATATGATCGTGTAGATTTAATATTGCAGGTACTCATCAGGGGAGATGCAGAAAATTTGTTGTGAGCCGACAGCAGCTATATTGCAGCCGGCTTCGGGGAATGGAGAAAAAATAAGAATGAGGCGGAAAGCCGGCTGTTTATCTCAGCTGTAGAACTGTAAAAAGATTGTAGCGAAAAGGAAATGAATCTTGACAGAATCCGCCTGCTGCTATAGAATATAAAATCAATGAGGATATTTTATATGCGGGTGCATGCTTATTGCAAAGCCCGTGGGTATATCATAAAAGCAATGAAGGAAACGAGTAGCCTGCTGCAGCCTGTGCAGAGAGAGCGGCATTTGCTGAGAGTCGCTTCCGAAGCGAGCCGGTGAAAACCATTCCCAAGCTGTGATGCCTAAGGGCCGGTTTAGATGGACGGTCTGTTAAGCGTTGTCGTATGTCTGCGTTAAAGGCGGGGCCTGAAAGGGCTTTGAGTGAAACATAAGGTGGAACCGTGCGGATGACGCACCCTTATAAAGCTGGTTGGAGAAACAGCTTTATAAGGGTGTTTTTTGATGATAAAAAGGAGGAGAAAGACGATGAAAGTAAGCATGAAAGACGGCTCCCTGCAGGAGCTGACATTTGACGACGAACTGGGAAGGGACGCCTTCCGGCACACCACATCCCATATTCTGGCCCAGGCGGTAAAACGATTGTATCCTACGGCGAAATGTGCCATCGGGCCATCCATCGACGATGGGTTTTACTATGATTTTGAATTTGATTTTGAATTTTCCGCGGAAAACTTTGACGAGATTGAGAAGGAAATGAAGAAGATCGTCAAGGAAAACCTGCCGCTGCGCCGCTCTACGATGAGCCGGGAGGAAGCGATCAAGCTGATGGAAGAGAAAAACGAGCCTTACAAGGTGGAGCTGATTCAGGATCTGCCGGAGGACGCAGAGCTGAGTTTTTATCAGCAGGGAGAGTTTATCGACCTGTGCGCAGGTCCCCATATCAGCTATACCAGCGCGGTGAAAGCTTTTAAGCTGACCTCCGTGGCAGGCGCTTACTGGCGGGGAAATGAAAAGAATAAGATGCTGACCAGAATCTACGGCACCTGTTTCCCGAAAAAAGACATGCTGGAGGAATACCTGCAGCGGATCGAGGAGGCCAAGAAGCGGGACCACAGAAAGCTGGGCAGGGAACTGGAGCTGTTTACGCTGATGGAGGAAGGCCCGGGATTCCCCTTCTTCCTGCCAAAGGGTATGATTTTGAAAAACCTGCTGCTGGATTACTGGAGAAAGATTCATACCAGGGAGGGCTATGTGGAGATTTCCACGCCGATGATGCTGAACCGGCAGCTGTGGGAGACCTCCGGTCACTGGGACCATTACCGGGAAAATATGTATACGACGGTGATCGACGAGACGGATTTCGCCATCAAGCCTATGAACTGCCCCGGCGGCCTGCTGGTGTATAAGATGCAGCCCCATTCCTACAGGGAGCTGCCGATCCGGATGGGGGAGATCGGTCTGGTACATCGTCACGAGAAGTCCGGCGCACTGCACGGCCTGATGCGGGTGCGCTGCTTTAACCAGGATGACGCTCATATTTTCATGACGGAGGAGCAGATTCCTCAGGAGATCAAAGGGGTTGTGCGGCTGATCGACGAGGTGTACTCCAAGTTTGGCTTTAAATACCATGTAGAGCTGTCCACCAGGCCGGAGAATTCCATGGGCAGTGACGAGGACTGGGAGATGGCGACGAACGGCCTGCGCTCCGCCCTGGACGACCTGGGCCTGAATTATGTGGTGAATGAGGGGGACGGCGCATTCTACGGCCCGAAGATCGATTTCCATCTGGAGGATTCCATCGGCAGGACCTGGCAGTGCGGCACGATCCAGCTGGACTTCCAGCTTCCCCAGCGGTTTGAACTGGAATATATCGGCGCCGACGGCGAGCGTCACCGTCCGATTATGATTCACCGGGTGGCATTTGGCTCCATCGAACGGTTTATCGGCATCCTGATCGAGCATTACGCAGGGAAATTCCCGTTATGGCTGGCGCCGGTGCAGGTGCGTGTGCTGCCGATTTCCGATAAATTCCTCGACTACGCGAAGCAGGTGGAAAAACAGCTGACCGACGCCGGATATCGGTGCGAGGTGGACGAGCGGGCCGAGAAGATTGGGTATAAGATCAGAGAAGCGCAGTTAAAACAGATTCCTTATATGCTGATCGTAGGCGAGAAGGAGATGGAGAACCAGATGGTTTCCGTGAGAAAACGGGACGAAGGGGATCTGGGAGGAAAGTCTATGGAGGAGTTTTTGGCGCTGCTGGGAGAGGAAGAATAAGGTGTCGCTTTAGCGAAGTATCCGGCAAAATGCGCCAGTCACGCATTTTGTCGGATTGCGCAGTATTTTGATTTAAGAATGCTTTTTTATCTCAAATGCTAACAGCAACTGAAAACGCAAATCTGCGTCATCCAAATTAAAGGCGGTAATCTCGTTGATCCGGTTGATGCGGTACAACAGAGAATTTCGATGGAGGTGCAGCTGCTGGGAAGTAAGGGTCACGTTGCGCTCGTTTTTCAGATAATGGTACAGCGTGTTGGAATATTGCGTATCATTGCGCAGATCATATAGTTCCAGTTTAAGGAGTCCCATAGGGCAAAGCATATTTAAATTCATATGTTTGCTGCAAATGTCAATCAGGTGCTGCATTCTGTAATTTTGAAAGAGATAGAAGTATTGGGAAGGATGCTTCCCGGTTCCCAGTGAAAGGGCACTTTCCGCCTGGTAAACATATTGATTAAGGTTGTAAAATCCGGAAAAAGGTTCGCTGATACCGGCATGGCGTCTGCACTGGTTGAATAATTTATCCAGCTGCCTGGTCAGATTGTTCCATTCTTCATGATCGGGAATACGATACACACAATATAATTTCTCTTCGATGATCACAGGCTTTCCATCATCTATGTGCATCAGACGGCTGAAAATAGTCTGGTTGATAATTTCATTTTCCAAATCAACAGGGCATACCAAAACGGAGAAGGTATCATCCGGTTTCCAATGAATAGGAACCAGTTGTTCTTCTATCGATCTGGTGTCTTTCAGATTCCCTAAAATAACATCTTTGAAGAAATATTCGTAATAATTTCCTTTTGATGACAGGGATTTCATATTTCTGTAAAAGAATTTCGTGATATATGGTTCTAATATTCTAAGATAATCCAATTCTCCCGGATGAATTTCATGATTGATGGCTACAATGAAAAAAAATCCCTGCAATCTATTTTCAAATCGAATATCAAACTTTATAAATGGGCGGTAAAACTGCGGAATATGCTGCAGGCTGACGAGATCGGAAGGGGCGGTATGTGTCCAGCTGTCACTGTTTAAAAGTGATACGACCGTGTGGATCGGCACATATCTTCTCTCAACCAGATGTTTGAAAGTGGCGCTGATCAGCGGAATTTCGTCAGCCTGCTGAATGGCCAGCACCTGAAAACTGGAATCTACGATATAAGAGGGGTTATCCATTTTCTCTGAAATTTGATTAATAAAATCCTGTATATTGTTTTGCCGGACTAACATATCCAGGACCGCATATTTGAATGCATGAAAGCTGTCCGTCGTTTCAATTAAAGCATTTAGCAGGTAATCGGCAGATACGGGTTCGGAGATATAAGCATAGTCATGAGCCGGATGGAATATTGGCTTGTATAAATAGAGGATTGTAAAAGGCTGTTTCTGTCCGGGCGTGATCGGGTCGGCGTGAATATTTTGCGTTATAATATACAGACATTCCTGGGAAAGTATGGCTTCCTCCGCATGAAACAGTTGAAATCTCTGAAAATACTGATGTCTGCGGCATCTGATTTCACATGATATGGATTTTTTCTCCAGTTCATATTGAAGCATATCCAGGCTAAATTTCATTTCGTTGTTCACCTGCTTTTGTATTTGTAATGTCACATAGCTATAATTTAATATAGCATATTTCTCTGATGGAGGGGACTGGATAAAACGCACAAATAGAAATCGGCTGGGTTTGTGTACAGGGTATAGTGTGCCCATGTATTGTATAATGTTATACTCAATATCATAAAACCATATAACGCGCGTGACGGTTAAATTCAGGAAAATGAAGGGAAACAGATTGACATGGGATTATATGAAGAAAGATTAAACAGGATTCATGCTGCGGTAGCGCTGGAAGCTGTGGACAGGGTTCCTGTTATTTCAGGAAACGCCGCGTTTAATGCCGCCGCCTGTGGCGTGACAGTAGCCGATTTTATCAGCGATATGGAACTGAATTGTACCTGCAACATAGAGGGCGTAAAAAAATGCGGTGATGTGGACGGTGTCCAGCTCAGGATTTCAACGCCGTACGTACTGCCTGGTATGTGGCTGTCTCAGATCCGGGTGCCGGGAAAGGAACTGGCGGATAACGAACTATGGCAGGTGCTTGAGCAGGAATTAATAACGGAAGATGATTATGATACGATTCTGGAAAACGGCTGGGAGGCATGGTACAACGAGTATATGGTAACCAGGCTGGGCAATCCCGGAAAAGAAGCCGCGAAACAGTTTCAATACGCGCCGGTCGCGAAGCAGCGTTTTCTGGAAGCGGAGATTCCCTGTATTAAAGAAGGAAACATTATGAGCCCTTTTGAAATGCTGTGCGGCGGCCGTTCTATGCAGACTTTTCTGATAGATGATCTGATGGAAAACGCGGAAAAAGTGGAAGCGGTATTTAAAGTAATCCATTCCTATAATATGGACAAATATCAAAAACAGTTCGAGTCGGAAAATAAGCCCTGCGGAGTCTGGGTCGGCGGATGGAGAGGGACGCCAGGCCTGCTGTCTCCATGGATGTTTGAGCAGTTTTCCTGGCCGTATATCAGAGAGTTGGTTGATTTATGCCTGAATTATGACGTGCTGCCGATTCTCCATCTGGATTCCTGCTGGGATCTTGGACTTGAAAAATTCCGCGATTTCCCGAAAGGAAAGTGTATTATGGCTTTGGACGGCAAAACCAGCATGAAGCTGGCGAAAGATACGGTGGGGGATATCATGTGCATTATGGGAGATGTCCCTGCCGAGCTGCTGGCCTTTGGAACCAAAGAAAAGGTATATGAATATGTGACCCATTTGCTTAATATGATGGGGCCTGCAGGGTACATTATTTGTTCCGGATGTGATGTGCCGTTTAACGCGAAATTGGAAAATGTCCAAATGATGGCACAGGCACGGGATGATTATTACAAAAAATAATTTTATAATTTGAAGAGGGGAGGAACACTCAATGACAGTAATGAATCTTTTGGGATTGGTTTTAGCGATCGCGGTTCTGATCTTTCTGATTTTTAAAGGATGCAGCGCAATCGTCAGTTCCCTTGTGGCTGCGCTTGTAGCAGGGCTGTTAAATGGTTTCGGAGTTTGGGAAAGCTTATCTGCATATTATGTTCCCGGATTCTTGAATTTTGCGGGTAAAATGTTTTTTGTATTTCTGTTTGCAACTATTTATGGCAAGGTTATTGGCGCGTCCGGTTCCGCGCACCGGATCGCATATACTTTCGTAGATATATTTGGAAAGAAACATGCTTTGCTGGTGATCGGCATTACCACAGGCGTTCTGGTATATGGCGGTGTGAGCGCGATGGTTGTGGTATTTACGGTTCTTCCGATTGCCTATGTGCTGATTAAAGAAGCGGATATTCCTAAAATTCTGCTGCCGGCCGCGATTACATGGGGGCAGGCTACCTTTGCCATGTCGGCGCTGCCCGGAAGCCCTCAGAATCCCAACATTGTACCGGCTACGTTTTTTGGGACGACGCCGATGGCCGCGCCTGTTACGGGTATTATCTGCGGTATTCTGATGTTTGTGGGTGGATGGCTGTATCTGGAATGGCAGAACAAACGGTATCATGAAAAAGGTATCGGGTTTGATGCGGGTTCGAAGATTAATCTGAAAACAGACAGTGAGGTCAGAAGAGAAGATTGCCCCGGCGTAGTGAAAGCGTTTGCGCCGCTGGTTATTCTGATTGTACTTTATCTTGCGTTTTCCGGCGGGGTGTTTGGGAGCGCGATGGATGCGGTTACCGCGGTGAACACGGCAATGTTTATTTCCATCGTGGCGGTATTTGTATTGAATCCGGGCAAATTTAATGTGATAATGGCTGCTTTCATGGATGGCTCCCGTGAATGGACCGGGCCGCTTATGAATTTCACCTGCATGATCGCTTTTGGCGCTGTCGTACAGGCGACGCCAGGATTTGCTCTGGTATCCGAATGGCTCTTAAATGTGTCCGGAAATGTATATGTATCAGCCTTGCTTACGGTAAGCATTATGTGCGGAATCACAGGAAACGGAAGCGGCGGTGAAACAATTGCCATGAACGCCCTTGGAGAAAGATGGCTTACTATGGGAGGAAATCCCCAGGCTTTGCACAGAATTGCCAGTGTCGCGTCATGTGGTTTTGACTCTCTGCCTCACTGCGGAGGAATCACAACCGTATATGGCCTTTGCGATGAATCAATCGGTAAAGGATATATCCATGCCTTTTTTACCACAACCTTGATTCCGTTTCTCTGTGGGATTGTAGCGGTGGTGCTTGTTTCAGTAGGGATTTTATAGTTTTTAATAAAACCGGAAAGCCTGCGGTTTTATGTGGCTTTCCGGTTTTTATGTGTCGAAAAATCTGATTTTTTTGCTGTCTTTACCATCCCTATTTCCTGCTGTTTTTCAGAAGCAGCATACATAAAGCGCAGACGGCAGCCATCACTGCTGAAAAAAGGAAGGCGGCGCTCCATCCGAATTTGTCGATCATCGCGCCGAACAGGATGGCCGAGACGAAAGTACCCAGGTTCATGCCGGTATTTACAATGCCCATTGCCATGGCGATATCATGAGGAGATCCGCATACATTGGGAATGATCGCATATACCAGAGGAGGCATCATATTTACGGTGAAGCCTACCAGCAGGATAATGATGATCGCCATGGTGGCCGGGAAGACGGGCAGCAGGGCATATAGAACAGCGCTTGAGATCATCACGATAACGCCCATCCATTTCCATTTTCCGGCGCCGGTTTTATCCATGATAAATCCGGATACGACTGCGCCCACACAGCCAATGTATCCATGCATTCCTGTCAGGCGAACGGCTTTCATGCTTTCCAACCCTTTCGCCTGTGTGAAAAAAGTGGGATAGAACGCCAAAATTCCCTGAATAGAGATCATAAACGCAAAGATACAAAGGGTCAAAAGCCACAGATCTCTGTTTTTCATCACGTCAAAGATGGAATTGCCTTTTTGTTCTCCGGCGGGATCGCTTGCGCTTACGGATTCACTGCTCCTTAATCCGCGCAGGCATGTAAACCAGAGTATAAGGAATATCAGCGAATATCCGGAGGTAAACCACCAGATACCTCTCCATCCGCCGGTGAGGCCTATGATAGCAGGAGCCAGTGTGCTGATAAACGCCTGCCCCAGAGAAATATACCACATAAAAATGCCCATGGCTTTCCCTCTCTGCTTTGCGGGGATGATCTCATTTACAATAGCGGGGCCTATGGTACAGATTAACGCCATTCCAATCCCTTCAACTATTCTGCTGACCAGCAGTATGGATAGGGAGCCGGATACTGCGCCCAGACCGGAACCGGCGATCACAAAGAGCAGAGCGGCCAGGCCAAGACGGTAATTTCCATATTTGCTCACAAGAATACCGACCGGGATGGACAGGATAATGGGAACCAGGGAAAACAGTGTAGACACAAGTCCGCCCTGCGCAGCCGTTATGGCATATTCATTCTGGATCATTTCCATGACAGGAGCCACCTTGAACATAGCCAGAGGCGGCGCGATGGAAGCCAGCAGTACAAGCAAAAGCATAATCCAGGGGTTACCGGGGTTTTTTGTTTCAGACATTATTTCTTCCTCCTCCAAAGAAAATACTTGCGGGTTTTATCTGCGTTTACTATAATAAACGCAACTGTTTCTCTCACGTATATTATCATCAGGACACAATCCGCTGTCTATGCCCTCTATGACAAATTGGAGGTTTTTAGAAAGCGGCTTTTTGTCCATATCTGATAAATGGAGGCTAGAGATGAAACTAAGCATGTCTATGATACAATGGTATCTGAGAGATTATTCACAGATCGCCCATATACAGAATGATACCCTTTCGATTCGGGGACTTCGGTTCCTGTCCGGGAATATGCCGGAGATGCTTCCGGATTTTATGTATCTTGGGGAGGCGTCCGATTACATTTCAGATCAGCAGTATGACCAGGCTTATATCGTAGTCCATCGGAAGAATCACATTCTGTTCTTCCATGCGGACTTTGAAGACCTGCTGAACGGGCTGCTTTCCGCATTTGATTTTTTTGGAGCGTGGGAGCATAAAATGTTTCATGCGTCAAACTCCGGATTTTCCTTGCAGAAGATCCTGGATCTTTCCTGTGAAATTCTGTGCAACCCCGTTACCGTTATGGATTTGGAGGGAAATATCGCGGCGCTCAATTCCTCAGATGTTCCGGAAGATGATCTGTATTGGAAATACAAACAGGCGGAGGGCCGGGAACATCCTGCCGTGCTTTCGGAACAATGGTTTGCGGCGGACGGCACGCCGATCCGTGAATTATCCCATTCCCCCCAGCTGATTCAAAACGTGCAGCAGAATCAGGCTCCGTTGATTATGATGTATCTTTTCCAGGATGAGGAACCGGTTGCCGTGTTTTATATACTGGTTGCCAACCGAAAGCTTCTTACGATGAACATGCAGCTTGCAGGCGAGATCAGTAAATACCTGACTTTTTCCGAAGAATTTTTCAAGCGGAATGTTCAGCTTCGCTCTGCGGAAACATTAATGCGGGATTTTCTGGACCATCAGCTGGAAAGTGACGGGGAAGGAAATTCCGCCGCGGAAAAGCTGCAAAAATCGGTGGGCGGTGAACAATGGCGCCTGGCGCTGCTGCGTCATGCGCATCGTAAAGACCGTATTTATATGAAATCCACGCTGCGTATCCTGAAAAACACGGTAAAGGTTCCCTGCGTTCTTTATCAGGACGATATTTTACTCCTGATATCCGAGCTTCGTCAGGCGGAGATCCTGAATTTCCTTGCCCGTCAGATGCCGTCAGGCAGCCTGTTTCTGGCGCTTTCCATGCCCACAACAGATTTTTTCAGCCTTCCTCTGCGCTATAAACAAACTTTATTTACCGTTGAACAGACAGCGGAAAAACCAGGTGTTTACAAATGTGAAACATTTGCGTTTCCATATATAAAAGAACAGGTGTCTCAGATTCTTTCCGCCGCGAAACTTCAGCATCCGGCGCTTACAATTCTTGAGGAATATGATCGTATGAATCATACGACGCTTCGGGAAAGCCTTTCCGTATTTCTGCGAAAGCAGTGCAGCATTTTGGAAACGGCAAAAGAGATGGGCGTACACCGCAACACGATCAAGTATCGGATATTCAGAATACAGGAGATTACAGGCATATCCTTTGAGGACGATCAGGAGCTTCGGTATCTGTGTCTGTCGGACTGGCTTCTTTGATTTGTCACTTGATGACAAATCACGTTTTTTTATCAAGCGGCGTTTTTCATATATGGACATATCCTTTTTTGTGAAATTGATTTATGATGGCATCATGACCAGAGAAAATATGATCTGGTTATGATGTTATTTTTTATTACGGTTATCTGGTAAAATCAACAAAATTATTTTGGAGCGAGGAGGAATACGATGTCTAAATTTGAAACAACCTTTGAAAAACGTCTGGAAAGAACCATGAACGCAATCAGCATGAAGCCTGTTGATAAGATTCCGTTCCACTACAGCGGCCCTGCCTGCATGGCCAGGATGGAAGGTATGACTATGAACGAATTTGTCCACGATTTCGATAAGGCTACCGACGCCTGTGTTCATTTTCTGAATGAGCATCCCGGGATTGACGCAATCCATTCTCCGACGATGTATCCTCCTGTTCTGGCGAATCTCTGGCTGTCAGAGATCAGGACGCCCGGAGAGGAACTGCCCGACGATGAACTCTGGCAGGTAGTGGAACGTGATAACATGAAACCGGAAGACTATGAGCGGATTATTAAAATAGGATATGGCCCCTGGCGTGAAGAATATTTTAAAAAATATCTCGGAAATATTGCGGAAAAGACAGCGCCTTTTATCGATTCCCTGCCGATGACGTACGGCAGGATCCGTAAGGAAGCAGGCGTTCCTATCATGAAGGAGGGGCCTGACGCGGCAAGCCCGATCGAAAGCATTGCCGGAGCGAGAGGCCTGGTTGATTTCTTCATGGACATTATGGATGAGCCTGAACTGGTTAAGAAAGCGATGGATGTGGCGTTCGACCATTTATACAAGACATACACAGGTTCTCTGGACGGTATGGCGGCAGCCGGAGCAAAGCCTTCAAGCTGCTGGATCGGCGGCTGGAGAGGCGCGCCCGCGATGATGAGCCAAGATATCTGGATGGAATATGTATGGCCCTATATCCGCAAATTCATTGACGCGACTTTAGACAGAGGCATTCTGCCGATTCTTCACTTTGATTCCTGCTGGGACAGTGAAATCGAAACCCTGAAAGAGCTTCCTCCGAGAAGCTGCCTGTTAATGCTGGACGGAAGTACGGATATGCGCCGGGCACGGGGTATTTTAGGCGACCATCTGGCCATGATGGGCGATGTGCCTTCTACGATCCTTGCGTATGGAACGGATAACCAGGTCTATGATTATGTGACAAAACTGATCGACGACTGCGGTTCTAAAACCGGCCTGATCATCAGCTCCGGCTGTGACTGCCCCATGAACGCAAAGCCTGAAAATGTCAACGCCATGATCCAGGCGGCGGCGGATTATATTTGATATTAAATAATGCTAGGTGAAATACGCCGTATATGCCTCTGATTGCGCAATCTATTTGTGTCATCTTAATTTTTGACGGAGAAAGTCCGCGAATTGCTTTGAAACGAAGCTTTTTCGCGGATTTTTTTGCTTTAAAGATTGCTGGAATATTTGCGGAATATAAAAATATTTGTTTTTTGCGCAACGATTTCCTATTTCCAGCCGAATATATCAATATACGGAACAATAAATCAAAATGAACTATGTCTGCAAAAGGGTTCTACTGAGGTTTAGTGAAAATGGAGCAGGAACTGAAATGGATCCATGCCATCGTAAGGCGCGGCTCGCCAAAGGCGGCGGATGCGCTGGTGCGGGCTTATTATGATGAAATCTATAAGTTTGTATACTGGCAGGTAGGGAACAGGGAGGATGCCCTGGATGTGACCCAGGAGTGCATGATTTCCGCCCTGCGGTCTTTGCTTTCCTACGATCCGGAAAAGAGCGGTTTCCGCACCTGGCTGCACCGGGTGGCGTCCCACAAGGTAATCGATTTGCGCAGGAAAGCAGGGAATGTGCAGGTGGCGGCGGATACCGATGCCGATGTGCAGGAAATGGCGGATGCGGAGGACTTTACGGAGCAGATCCAAAACCGGGAGCTGTTAGAACGGGTGGAGCAGTTCGTATGCGGGATGAGTCCGAGCCAGCAGGAGGTATTCCGGCTCCGGGTGTATGCCGGGTGCAGCTTTCCGGAGATCGCGGCGGCGCTTGCGGAACCGGAAGCGGCGGTGAAGGCCAGGTATTACAGGATGATTGCGGCAGTGAGAAAGGAGTTTCGGGATGAGGGATAAAAAAGCAGTTAGAGAAACAGACAGGGAGACGGCCCGGATATTAACTGAAGATGAATGGAAGGTGGATTTTCCCTCCCTCCAGGAGCGTGAAGCCAGTATCCGCCAGATCGTGGCGGCGGGACTGCCTGCTCCCAGGCGGATGTGGAAAGCGGTGCCGGAACTGGTCAGGACGCTTGGGATCAGGAATTTGTTTTTCGGCGTGGAAGACTGTGTGTTCCTGGCCGTGCTGCTGTCAGTCCTGGTTTCAGCCGGGGTGCTGTCCTTCGCGGCCTCCCGGCCATCCATGCTGGCCGTGCTGCTCTTTATCTTTTCTCCGCTGTTTTATATGGCGCTTCATCTGCTGACTGTATGGAAGGAGGTTATGGCGCATACCTACGAACTTTTGATGGCCTGCAGGTGCAGCTTACGGCAATTGACTGCGGTGCGGATGCTTATATTCGGCGGGATGTCCCTCTGCTTTTCCATGGCCTTAAGCGGATGCCTTTCCTGGTGGCAGTCTGACGGCCCGGGGCTGCTCCGCCTGTGCAGTATTTCCTTTGCTTCCCTGTTCCTTTTTGCCTGCCTGTCCCTGGCGGCGGAAAGGAAATGGCCTGCGCCGGTGTCCTGCCTGCCGGTTCCGGCGGCGTGGGTGCTTTTGGGGGTGTCACTTCTGCTTCTTGGGGAGCGGGCGGAGGCGCTGCTTGGCGGAATTTCCACGATGGCGTTCGCATTGGCCGGAGGCGGAGGCGCGGCATTATATTTTTTGATGTTGAAGCATTATTATTTTACCCTCAGGGAAGGAGCGATTGCATATGCTGTCCGTTGAACATGTGACAAAAAAATATGGAACCTTTACGGCTTTAGAGGATATCAGCCTGACTTTTGAAAACGGCGTGTACGGGCTGCTGGCCCCCAACGGCGCGGGAAAAACCACTTTGATGAAAATGCTGGCCACCCTTTTGTTTCCTACCTCCGGCGCGATCCGCTGGGATGGGAGGGATATTCTGGAAATGGACGAGAATTATAGAGGGCTTCTGGGCTATCTGCCCCAGGAATTCGGCTATTATAAAAATCAGACGCCCAGACAGTTTTTAAGGTATATTGCGGCGCTGCAGCGTATGGAAAAAAAATATGCGGAAGAAAAGATCGACGAACTGCTGGAACTGGTGGCGCTGTCCGGGGTGAGGAATAAAAAAATGCGGCAGTTTTCCGGTGGTATGATTCAGCGGGTGGGGATCGCCCAGGCCATGCTGAACGATCCGAAGCTGCTGATCCTGGATGAGCCCACGGCAGGGCTTGACCCGAAGGAGCGGGTGCGGTTCCGCAGCCTGATCCACGGTCTGGCTAAAGACAGGATTGTGATTCTTTCTACCCATATTGTGTCGGATATCGAGACGATTGCCAGTCAGGTGATTATGATCCGGGAGCACCGATTGTACTGCTGCGACAGTCCGGCCAATATCTGTGCCGCTTTGAGAGGAAAGGTATTCGAGGTTCCGGCAGAGCTGCCTTTGGGAGCGGAGACCTTTCTTCTGGGCGAGCGGCAGGGGGGACGGGGGACAATGCTGCGGGTGGTTACAGACTGTCCGCCGGCTCAGGCCGTGGCGGTGGAACCGGGGCTGGAGGATGCGTTTTTGTATATTTATGGGGAGTGATTTTGGCAATGTTCTGGGAGAGGCGGAATAAGGAATTATGATGAAGCCGAGGCATAAGAACAGGATTTCACTTGAGGGAAACGGAATGGATGATAAAGCGGCTGATATCCGAAAGGATGGTTTTGTTATAAGGGGCGCGGCAAATTGGGACTTACTCTGCTGGGAAATGAAAAAGCTGTGGTCCCAGCCTATGATTCTGGTATTTTTGCTGCTCTGTATCGCTTTTCAGATTTTTCTGGCTGCGGAGGATCGGTATTTTGAGCCGGGCGGGGATTATGCCATTTATGTGGCTCGGATGACGAAGGAAACCGGGCGGCGGATGGGGCGGGAATTTACGGAAGCGATGGATGGAGCCGGGAAAAATATGCGGAACATGGACGCAAAGGATGAAACGCTGCCATGGGAAAAACAGGACGGGGAAGGACAGGATAGACAAAAACGGAACGGGCAAGAACAAGTCAGGGAAAAACAAGACGGGCAAAAACAGGATAGGCAAGAACAGAATGAGCAGCGCAAAGAAGGACAGGCTCAGGACAGACAGGACCAGGATGGACAGATTGCAGCCCAGGCAAAAAGGGAACAGGAGTCTCTTTACAGAGAACGGTTTCTGCGGGAAACGGCGGACCGGGAGGATATCTTCGCGGATTACAGCTGTATGAAGCTGGCCGACGGGCTGCTGCGGCAGTTTTATATCACAGGCCTGGCGGCGCGGATGATGGAACGGAAGTACGAAAAGCAGCAGGAGGCCGTAGACCTGCTGGCAGAGCGAAAGGACTCCCTGGATGTCAGCAGCGCCGGGATGACCCAGCCGGTGGCGGATGCGCTGTTTCAGACCCAGTGCCGTATGCTGATTACCGAGGCCATGGTGCTGGCGATGCTGATGGCGCTGTCGGTCAGCGGCAGTGAGCGGACCGCCCGCACCCATCTAACCGTCTGTGTTACCAGGACAGGAAGAAAAATCCGGTATGTGAAAGCCGCTGCCGGCCTTATGTCGGCGCTGGCCGCCTATGGAATGCTGGCGGTCAGTGCGGTAGGATTTTTCGCGCTGATCTGGTATCCGGCTCCCGACTGGGGCGCCAGTATTTCCAGCCAGTTCCACCATATGAGCCTGGCCGGAACGGAACTGCCCTTCATTACCTGGAAGCCTTTTACCATCGGGGAATATCTGCTGGCCGTGGTGGGGATGGGCTCCATGGTGGTGATGCTGTTTTATGTGCTGGCATTCTGCCTGGGACTGTGGATCAAAAGCGCCTGGGGCGGATTCGTTCTGCTGATCCTGCTTGTGGCCGTCAATTTCCAGGTGATTATGATGGCGGGGGACAGCCTGCAGTGGGAACTGTATCTGTGCGCCCAGTGGACGCCTGCCGGCCTGTGGTGGTCGCAGAATCAGTGGTTTACCGATATGCTGATCAGCGGGGCAGTTCCCTGGCAGGAATGCGCCACGGCGGCGCTGTGGGCGGCGCTGTGTCTAATATTGCTGGCAGTCAGCTTTCATCATATGAAGAAGGAGGATATTAATTGAGCCTGAAAAGATATGCAAAAAAGTGGATACTGTTTGTTTTCAGCGATTCAGCAAAGTATTGAAAAGAGAAACTTCTTATTGGCTGTAAGTGCGTTTAACTATTGAGATTGGGGTGTCAAAAGTCAGATTTTGGATGGTTTGAAAACATTGAATTTTCTATCCGAAATATTTGATAATATGAGGAGGATGCTTGCCGAATGTTAAAAGAAGAAATGAAAAAAATATGGCGGCCGGGTATGCTGGCGGTACTGGTTTTGCTGGGATTTGTGTACTATACGATGTTTCTGGAATTTCATATTCACTATTTTCCAAACGGCCCGCAGAATGCCGGCGAGTTTATGGTGGCGGCTGATTTGGTGCGGGAAAGCGGAACCAGAATGACTGACGAGGTAAAGAAGCGGCTTACGCAAATGCTTTCAAAGCTGTATGCCGAGGCGGATGCGTATGTGTCGGAGTTTGCTTACACGAAACAATATGGATTGACCACCTTTGAGGAATATACCGGATTTTATCAGAATGCCGTGGAGAATGTGGCAGGGGGACAGGCCGCAGACCTGAACGCCATGTATGCGGACGCCATGCGGCTGAGCGCTTATCTGACCAGTGAGGAGACGGGGAATATAGAGGGGCGAATTTATGGGGCCAAAAGTATTCTGGAACGGTATGACGCCGCTGTGGCGGGAGAGACAGAACCTGATTATCTGCCGGGAGAGGATGGGGAACCAGGCCGGGAATATTTCCATGCGCAGGAAACCTTTTACGGGTCGGACGAAGCGTGGCGGAATATTCTGCCTGCCCAGGTGACGGAGGCCACCTCCGACTATCTGGGCCGCCTGCTGGTGTGGCAGTGCCTTTCCATCGGCATTTTACTGTCCCCGCTGCTGGTTCGGGACCGGATGAGCCGGATGCGCGGTCTGCAGTGGAGTTCCCGGGCGGGACGGAAGATTTTTACGGTGCAGCTGAAAGGGGCGCTTTTGTCAGCGCTGCTTCTGAACCTGTTTAATCTGCTGCTGTTTGGCGGCCTGTTTCTTTCACGGGGGAGCGGGGTGTTTTTTCGGTGCGGGATGTATTCTTTTCTGTATGCCGCGTTCTGCTGGCCCAACTGGACGTACGGGATCTGGTGTGCGGTACTGGTACTGCTAGGGCTTCTGGTCAGCACAGGCCTGGCGGCGGCAGTGTTCGTACTGTCCCGGTACAGCAATAATTATATCGGGATGCTGCTGAAACTAATCCCGGTGATCGCGGCGGCGGCGATTTTCTGTCCGAAGCTGATGGCCAACGGATTTTATTTTAACAATCCGCTGTATCTGATAATTCCGCTGCCTTACGTAGAAGGGGCGGCAGCGGCGGTGATTTTCCTGGCGGGTGTTGTTTTGTGCGTGGAAGCGGCGCGGAAGCAGGGTGGGATGGATCTGCTGGAGGCATGAGAGGTCAATAAGCCGGCCCAATAACAAAGGGCCGGCTTATATCTTTTTTATGAATATTTAATATACGGCAATATTGATTATGTTCATTATTCTAATTTTTCATCATTTCTTTGGGTATAAATTCCGATTTCAAAGTCATATCCATGCCCTCGGTAAGTCTTTTGAGCAATTCTAAAGATGGATTTCTAGGATCATCTGGGGCCCCATCTTATAAATATCCTGTATCAGATCTTTAAATGCCTCCGGTTCCATTTTCTGTTTAATACCCTAATATATTATCTTGACAAATCATCATCTCTATAATATAATCATTTTGTACGTACAAGAAATAAGCATATAATAGTGTACCGTAGGAATGGAGAACTTGTTATGATTATTATTGGCGAAAAGATTAACGGTGCGATTCCTTCAATAAAAACGGCGATTGCGGAGCGCGACGAAGCACTGATCAGAGAGCGTGTACGGCAGCAGGCCGCCGCCGGAGCGGACTTTATCGACTGTGCGCCCAGCACTGTGCCGGAGCTGGAATATGAGGCGATGGTATGGCTGATTGACCTGATTCAGGAAGAGACGGCTCTGCCGGTCTGTATCGACAGCCCTGATGTTATGCTGCTGAAGCGGGTGATCGAGGAGGGGCATCTGAAAAGACCGGGAATGGTGAATTCCGTAAATGAGGAGGGGATTAAATGTGAGACAATTTTCCCGATGATTGCGGGCACCGCCTGGGAGGTAGTGGGATTGACCTGTGACAAAAACGGAATCCCAACGGATACGGATAAAAAGGTGGATATCGCGAAGAGTATAATTGACAAAGCCGTCAGGTACGGCGTAGATCCGGAAAAGCTCCATATTGACCCCTGTGTGATGGCGCTGTCTACCATGGGGGCATCCATGAAAGATTTTCAGGATTGTATCCGCAAAATCCATGAATACGCACCCGGTGTAAAAATCACAGGAGCCATCTCCAACATCAGTTTTGAGATGCCCGCGCGGAAATATGTCAACAGCGGCTGTATGGCATACGCCATTGAAGCGGGCCTTGATTCCGCGATTATGGACCCCTGCAATATGGACATGATGGGAACGATTTATGCCTGCGAAGCACTGATGATGAAAGACAAAGGCGGAAGAAAGTACAACCGCGCTTATCGTCAGGGAAAATTTGGACAGAAGAAGTAGCACATAAAACGGCAAGAGCAGAGGAATTTTAAAGATAGTGTCAAGTGATCTGTAAAGACAGCAGCGGACCGTATAAGCCCTAAGCGCTCATAAGCGCGGGAGAGAGGTTGCGGAGCTGTGGATGGGAGGAAGAAAAATGATCGATTTTGAGGCGTTGGCGCAGGCCATGGGAGATCTGGACGAGGATGCCGTAAAGGATATATTGAATCAGGTGATGTCTGAGGGAGGCCTTGAGGCACAGAACGCAATGGCGGCATGTCAGAAGGGTATGGACATTGTGGGGAATTTGTTTGAAAATGGCGAATATTTTGTGGGGGATTTGATTTACGCAGGGGAGCTGATGACAGAGGCGGTAGCGATGCTGAAGGACGGACTGATAAGCGGTGGCGAAGCGGGTCCCAAGTCAAAGCTGATTCTGTGCACCGTAAAAGACGACCTGCATGACATTGGAAAAAATATTGTCCGTTCTATTCTGGAAGCGGGCGGATTTGAGGTGCTGGATCTTGGAATTGACGTCGCGCCGGATGTGATTCTGCGGGCGGCGAAAGAAAATGATATTAAAATCATCGCGTTATCCGGCGTGCTGACGCTGGCCATTGATTCCATGAAAGCAACCGTCGAGGCTTTTGCCGCCGCGGGTTTGAGAGAGCAGACAAAGTTTATTATCGGAGGCGCCCCCGTAAGCGCGGAGGCATGCGCCCATGTGGGTGCGGACGCGTGGACCATGAGTCCCCAGGAGACGGCCAAAATCTGCAGCGATTGGGCCGCGCAGATGGTCTGACCGGAAACGGAGCCGGTATTGAGCCGTGAAAGCGTTAAAAATTTAAGAAAGGAAATATACGGAAATGAACAATGAAGACTTGCGTCTGTATCGGGCAAAATTGTTTCGTGACGCCTCATCCTTAGAGCGTAAACCGGATCGAATTCCCCATATGTCATTTTTTGTGACATGGAAGATTCTTGACGCCGGTTACAGGCTGAGCGAGGCCATGAACGACTATGAGATTATGGAAAAGGTGGTGCGCCGCCATCAGGAAGAATACGGTTTTGACTGTATTCTGGAATATGGCGCCCGCAACGCAATCCGTATTCCCATGGCTCTTGGCAACTGTACCTATACCGTAAACGACGAGGCAGGAACCGTCAATTATCTGGACAAGGCAATCTGTGAGCACGATGAGCTTAAAGAGCTGGCTGCCGACGTAAAGAAATTTTTCTGGGAAAAGGGGATGGCCCGTAAATATGACAGATGGGCGGATGGCACCGTAACGCCGGAGGATATGCAGCGGGTTATCGACGAGCAGAATCTGTTCCTTCAATATATGGGCAGAATCAATCAGGTGATGGCCGGGGAATACGGCCTTCCCCCTTACGCGGCGCCTAAAGGCTACGGCTATATCGGTTTGGATTTTATGTTTAACACGGTCCGGGGCATCCGCGGCCTGTCCGTGGATTTAAGGAAAGATAAGGGGGCGCTGAGGGAAGCCTGCGAAGCGTTGAATGAGCTGTACTATAAGCCCGGTATCGAGGCGCTGAAAGCCGCGCCTGTGGGTCCGGCCATGCATGCCTGCTTTGACTATGATTTGACGCTTTTGTGCCACACGATCTTAAACAATAAGCAGTTTGCGGAATGGCTGTGGCCTTTTATGAAAGAAACCTTTGACGTGCTTGCAAAGAAAAAGATGACGGTCCGCCTGTTTATGGAGGGAAGCAGCAAACGCTACTGGGAATATTTTAAGGATCTGCCGAAGGGATTGATTGTCATGCATCCGGAGCAGGACGACGTGTTTGAAATCCGTAAGGAGCTGCCTAATGTGGCGATTCTCGGCGGTATGCCGGTATCTCTGCTTGGCACGGGTACAAAGCAGCAGTGTGTGGAACGTGTGAAGCGTCTGTTCGATGAGCTGGGCAAAGACGGCGGTTTTATGCTGACCCAAGATAAAATGGTCTCCTTCAGAAACGACGCGAATCCGGAGAATGTGAAAGCCGTCTGCGATTTTGTCCGTGAGTACAACGGCTGATTTTTAGGGAGGTGTTTTTGATGGACGAGGAAAAAAGAGTGGATATCACAAAATATCCGGAGGGGTTGGAGTATCTGGCCAAACATTTGACGCTGCCTCTTCCGCCGGCAGCGGCCGAAGATATGGAAGCACGTAAAAACTATATTTTCAATTTGATTGGCACGCTGGTGCGTCAGTAAGAACGGAGTGAAGGAAAATAACAAAAAACAGCAACGGACCGTATAAGCCCCAGGAGGGGAGTTGCGGAACTATAAAACAGCAACGGACCGTACAAGCCCCGGGAGGATTTACAGACACATTAGTGGCTGGAAATTCTCCCAGTACAGGGGGGCTTGGGAGGGGAGTTGCGGAACTGCATTAGGGAGGTAAAGTATGGAAAACAAAGTCCAAACACAAACAACAGCATTAAAACAGAGCCAGATTCTGCTCTACGGTTTCTTTGGTATGTTCCTGAATACATTTTATTTGATGTTTCTGGCATACAACCGGTTATTCTACCTGACGAACGTGCTGCAGCTGAGCACCGGCGTTTCTGCGTTGGTAAATTCTCTGGCCGTATGGGGCAATGTGGTGACGATGATTCTGGCCGGCGGCATCGTGGACAGGATCAATTTCAAAAAATGGGGTAAATTCTGCGGCTGGGCAGTGATTGGCGGCACCGCTATGTCCGTTTCCTTACCGCTTCTGTTCAGCGACCTTGGCTTAAGCCAGGCGGCGGCAGGCGCGCTGTTTGTGGCCCTGTTCGTGGTACAGTCCATTGCCTATAACTGTCTGTGGGTGGCGGAGCGTTCTCTGGTCGGCCCCTTAAGCCATTCTGCTTCAGACGCCAACGGTTTGGCTATGGCGGCACAGCAGGGCAGCACGCTGGGCGGTCTGATTTACGGTGTCGTAAACGCGCCGATTATGGCCTTTTTGGGGGGCAGCTATACGATGACCGCGCTGATTTACGGTCTGTTTATCCTTGGCGGCACCATCGGTATGTTTTTCCTGACCAGAAAGTACGATCTTCCCAAAGCGGTGGTTGAGAAAAAGACGGATGCGCCCAAACAGCCAAAAGGCAGCTTCTTAAAAGCGCTGACCGGTCCTACCGTGCCCTTTTTCTTTGCCATGATTCTGAATAATTGTCATCTGGGCTTTTTCATGACTCTGCTGGCATACTTCACCCAGTATGTATTAAATGATCCGGTGATCTTAAGTGTCTCCGTAACAGCAGGCTCCGTGGCCGGTTTGGTCGGCGCCTGGTTAAGCAATATAATCTGTAACAGGATGGGGAAGAAAAAAGCCTTTATCTACTTTTCCATTCTCACCGGCCTGCTGTATATGCTGATCGCATTTATCGGAAAGACTTCCATACCGTTCCTGATTATCCGTGTCGCAATCGGCTGTTTCAGCGTTGTGGGAGGTATGCTGATTCCCGTATTCGCGAATGATATCGCGGATTATAAGGAGATGAAAGGGGAAACCGATGCCCGTGCGGTGATCCAGTCGATCGCCGGCACTACCATCCGTTTCGGTTCCGCTCTGTCGGCAACAATTGCTTCTTTCTCTCTGGCGGCGGTAGGCTTCAGCGCCACCGCAGAGATTACGCCGGCTATTATCGGCAGCATTACTTATCTGATGGCATTCGCGCCGGCCGCGGTGTGTATTTTGTCCGCACTCTGTTTCATTTTCTATAAGGTTGATGAGAAAGAGCTGGATACATACCGGGCTGAAAAGGCTGCGAAGCTGCAGGGATAATGTAGGAAATGTATTGGCATGTATTCTTGGAGTCTCCCGGTGCCGATTTTGTGAGATGATTTTTGCCGGATGTGCACAAATTGATAAGGCGTACGTGGAGGGCATGTTGAATAAATTTGTGTGCAGCTGGCGGAAAATCAGCCGCATAAGCAGATGTTGAGAGTTCCAAGAGTATATAATAAAGGAAAAGGAGGGCGGGTCTTATAAAAGCGAATAAATCCGCTTACAAACCTACCCACGGCGTTCTTTTTCTATATGGGTATGCGTTGGGGGAGTTTGGGTTTACGTTCTTTTTGTTTTTTGTGGCTTATTATTTAATGATTTTTATGACCGACGTGCTGAAATTGCCTGTCGGGCTGGCGGCCGTCATTTACACCGGCGTGCAGTGGCTTGAGGCGGTTACGATGATTGGTTCCGGCATTTATATAGACCGTGTCACTACAGAAAATGGCCGGTTTCGTCCCCGTATGGTCAGCGGCGCTCTGATTCTTACTGTGGGCACCGTGATATTTTATACGGTATTCGATATTCCTCTGTGGGCAAAGACGGTTGTGTTTGTGACGGGGTATCTGGCGGCATACTGGGGATTTAATCTGATGTGGACCGCATATCGTTCTCTGCTGGGTGTGCTGAGCCGGAATCCCCAGGACACAATTTCCCTGAACAGCGCGTCGGCACAGATGGGTTCTCTGGCCGGTCTGGTCTACAGTTTTATCAGCGTACGTCTTTTAAACGGGTTTTCCGGTCAGACTGCGGGGTATACGGTCTCGGCGTTTGTATACGGCAGTGTGATTCTGCTTTGCATGGTGATTGTCAGCCGGATTACCAAGCCCTATGACAACGGGCAGACGTGTGGGGTAGAAGATGGGCGGAAAAGAGAAGGGAACCTGAAAGATATGCTGAAGGTTTTCACCCGGCCCATGTGTATTTATTTTGTGGTGATCACGTTAAGAGAGGCGGCCTCAACGGTTCTGCCCTCTCTTTTGGTGTATTATTTTACTTATGTGATGGGGGACGCCAATCTGATGTCCGTTTATCTGTCCGTTATCACCTTTTCCGGCCTGATCGCCCACTTTTTTGCCAGAAAGCTGGCGAACAGGTACGGAAAGAAACAGATGTTTATCGTCGGCTCTCTTCTGGCCTGCGTATGTATTTTCTGTATGCGGTTTGCTGTGAATATGCCGGCGGCTTTTATGGTTCTGGCGGCCGTAAAGTCCTGTGTCGAAATTTTTTCCGGCGCCTTCATGCCCTCTTTTATGATGGAAATCGCGGATTATAATGAATATACCGTCGGTGTCCATGCCAGGGGATTCACCTCATCTATCGGAGGGACGGCGCTGCGCTGTGCCCAGATTGCAGGGGGTGCGGTTGCTTCCTTCGGACTGGTGGCGATTGGCTATAAAAGCGGGATGGAAGTGACCGCCGAGGTCGCCGCAGGTATTTCTAATCTGATGATTTACGGATGTATCCTACTGATTCTGGTCAGCGTGGTCGCCATGCTTTTTTATCAAGTTGATCCTGATGTGATGGCTCAGGTCTACAAACAGCGGACAAGCATGTTGGACGAATAGTGTTTCTATCTGAAATTTTTATAGCTCTTAAAGTCAGAGATTCCGGTTAGACGACCGAAATCCTGACGCAGATAGCGCTGTCCGAAACTTAAGCGCTGTCCGTCTCGTTTGATGTAGGTTCTCTGAATCAGCAGAAGCGGGTCGCCTTCCCGGCATTCCAGGATTTCGGAGATCTGCTGATCCGCGATGGCCGCGGAGATGTCGATCTCCGTATAATAGTCATAAGGGGCCACCTTAAGGGCCACCGGTCCCGGGAATACGGCGTACTGCATCTCTGTTTCAACGGAAGGATAAGCCCGGTTGAAGGGAACGAATTTAATGTCCCATGCGATGGGAGAGCCGCTGTCGGAATAAATCACCTGGGACATTTCGATGACCTTGTGGCCGGGTTCAATCTGCAAAGCCATACAAAGCCTCTCGTCCGGTATAATCGCGTGTACGTCCCGGAATTTCGAGGTTGTACCCTCAGAATCCTCGGGAAATTCCAGCAGATATTCACTGTGCTTTGGGCTGCTGACAAAATATCCCACCTTGGGGCGGGAATAAATCAGATTCTCATTTTCCAGCTGCGCCAGACCTTTGCGAATCGTATCTCGGCTTACCTTATACTGTTCGCAAAGGAGGTTTTCAGAAGGCAGAATATCACCTGGGATAATGCTGCCGCTGAAAATCTGTTCCCGCAGAATGGCGGCGATTTTCAGATAAGCGGGGAGGGAGGCTTTGGTTTTTTGCTTCATTGGTCTACCTCTTCCATTTTTGGGGCGGTGTTATGTGTGTCTTTATGCGCGGTCGGACCAGCCTTTTTGCCGGTTACGGTATCTATGCAGAAATGAAGGGTTTCAATCGGATCTTGTGTGGCGGCGTCCGCGCCTGTGTAAGGTAAAGTATTGCTTGAGACAACGCCGCCTCCAACCATAACGGCCACGCTGTCTCTCAGCCCCTTTTCCGCCAAAATGCGGATGGTTTCCTTCATATGGGGTTCCGTAAAGTTCATCATGCCGCAGATTAACAGAACGTCAGGCCGATAGGTTTCTACGGCATGTATAAATCTGCCTGATTTAACGTCCACGCCTAGGTCAATCACTTCAAACCCCTCGGCTCTCAGCTGACTGACGATAATGTCCTTTCCGATATCATGAATATCGTCCTCCGCCACGCCGATCACCACGCGGCCGAAGGGCAGAACGCTTCTGCTGCCGCTGTTGCTGGGCGGGCAGAGATCCATAACGGAGCGGTAAAGCATGCCAGATACAATCAGATCTCCCAGAAAAAGATCCCCTTCAGCAAAAGCGGCGCCGATTTTTTTGACGCCTTCATTCAGCAGAGAGGCAATCTCCTGATTGCTGTAGCCCTTGACCAGCAGCTCTTTCGCGATCCGAATACAGCGTTCCTCATCCAGCGCGACGACTGCTTCAATCATTTCATCCTGTAACATGGTACTCTCCTCATCGACATTGTTTTTATATTTCGGATTTGAAAATCGTTTTATGGGGAAGCTTGAAAAAATATCCCGATCATACATAAATTATATTAAAACAGGAAAGATCTGTCAAGCAAAGAGAGAGGTAAAAGATAATAAAGATATCTGTTGACATTCAAGCAATATATAGTATACAATATATACTGAATAATTTGTACATACAAAAGAAACGGATGATATACCAGGAGAGGGGGATTGTGAATGGGAAAATTAATCTGCGGAAAGTGCGGGATACCTCTGACGGAGCAGAAAACCATTTTTCAGTATATGGGCTATGAAGTTTATGAAAATCTTCCCCGATGTCCGGTGTGCGGGCAGGTTTATCTGGATGAAAAGCTGGTGCGGGGCCGGATGGCGGAGGTGGAAACCGAGGTAGAGGACAAATGAAAAAGCGAGTGTGAAAATAGTGGTATCAGAGCGTTTGTATAAACGCTCTTTTTTTATATCATAGGAAAGTTCGACGAACTTCCCTATGATATAAAAAGCCCTCCGGGCAGGATCGCACTGCGGCGGAAAGGTAAAATGTCGCCAGGACGACCCGCCGCAGGCGGAGAATCTGCCAAAGGCAGATTCTTATTCATGAAAAACGTTTTATACGTACAAAAAGTATTGACATATAACATAAAAAATAGTATTCTTATACGTACAAGATGGAAGGCGTGAAGAAGGAGGTTTTATATGGCATACAGAAAACTTTGGCTGAATATTAACGGAGCCAATCGTATGGTGGTATTTGATCCGGAAAAGGATACGCTGGCAGCTGTTCTGCGGCGGATCGGCCTGACCGGCGTGAAAATCGGCTGCGGCATTGGCGTGTGCGGCGTCTGTTCCGTGCTGGTGGATGGAAAAGTGGTGAGAAGCTGTGCCAAAAAGATGAAAAATATTCGGGAATTTTCCAAGATTTTGACGATTGAGGGTGTGGGAACCCCGATGCACCTTCATCCTTTGCAGCAGGCGTTTCTGTATTATGGCGGCGTACAGTGCGGATTTTGTACGCCAGGGTTTATTGTATCCGCTTATCAGCTGCTGCAAGAGAATCCGTCTCCTTCCAGAGAAGAGGTCCGTGCTTGGTTTAAGGCGAATAAGAATTACTGCCGCTGCACGGGGTACAAGCAGATTGTGGATGCCGTGATGGCCGCGGCGAAGGTAATGCGTGGGGAAGCGTCGATGGATGAGATCACATTCCATAACGAGGACTGTGACAACCAGTTTTACGGATCTTCTCTGCCCCGTCCCAGCGCCCTCGGCAAAGTAACCGGTACGCTGGATTACGGGGAGGACATGAGTTTGAAGCTGCCCCCGGATGCCCTTCATGTGGCGGTGGTGCAGCCCCGTGTTACCCATCACGCGAATATCCTTGACATTGATGTTTCCGAGGCGGAAAAGATGCCTGGCGTGGTGAAGGTGATTACGGCAAAGGATATTTACGCGGCCGGCGGCAATAATCTGTTAAACCAGTATGTGGCCCATCCCCGGTCCAAAATCACGGCGCCTACACGACCGATTTTAAGCGAGAAGAAGATTGTCCGCTGGGGTGATATCATCGGTTTGGTGGCGGCCGATACGCCGGAGCACGCCAGAGAGGCTGCGAAGAAAGTAAAGATGGAATACGAGCAGCTGCCGGAATACTTAAATGTGTTGGAAGCTGTCGCGCCCGGCGCTACAGAAATCCATCCCGGATATCCCAATATGTTTATCACCCAGCATACTGCCATGGGCGAGGATGCGGATGAAATAATCGGCGCTTCCGAATATGAGGTATCCGGCAGCTACAAAACCTCCCGTCAGCCTCATTTAAGCATGGAAGGCGATATTGTGATCGCATACCGCGACGAGGAAGGGCGGTTGACGCTGGAATGTAAGACCCAGGCTCTTTATCCGAATCTGATGACCATTGGCAAGGGGATCGGCGTGCCGGACAATCAGCTGCGGGTACTGCAGCATGGGGCGGTGGGGGCAAGCTTCGGCTGGTCCATCGACGCCACCTCTTTTGCGCTGGCGGGTGCAGCCTGTGTCATTACCGGACGTCCGGTTTCTATGGTTATGAGCTGGGAAGAGCATAACCATTACTGTGGCAAGCGCTCCTCCATGCATACCAACTGCCGACTTGGCTGTGACAAAGAGGGAAGGCTGACCGCACTGGAATATGATATGGCCGTGGATCACGGCGCCTATGTGGAGGGAGCCGATTCCATTATGACCAAATATATGCATTTCGGCGTGCCTTACCGCATTCCCAACGTGCGTGGCGTCGTCCGGATGGTGACGACCAACCATAATCATACCACCGCATGGAGAGGCTACGGCATTCCCCAGGTCAGCACAGCGATGGAAGGCATGATGGATGAGATGGCAGAGAAGCTGGGAATGGACCCATTTGAGTTCCGCTACCAGAACATTTTGCGGGAGGGGGATACATCTGTCTGTAATGAGACCTTCGACTGCACCCAGTATCCTCGTATTATGGATATGGCCCGTCCTTATTATCAGGAATGCAAGGAAAGAGCCGCGAGGGAATCCACGCCTGCCTTTAAGCGGGGCGTCGGCATTGCACCCATGTTCTTTATTCCTCTCGGCAGCAATAAGGATAAGGCGGAAGCCCGGCTAGAGATCAAAGAGGACAACAGAATTTATGTATATAATACTTACCATGAAATGGGGCAGGGCGGCGATATCGGCAGTCTTGCCAGTACGCTGGAAGCGTTAAAACCCATGGGGGTAACTCCGGAGGATATTGTCCTGGATATCAATGATTCGGAAGACTGCCCCAACAGCGGTATTTCCGCCGGCAGCCGCTCCCATTTTATGAACGGAGGCGCGATCAATGAGGCCGGCCGGCTGATGCTTGAGACGCTGAAAAAAGAGGACGGCACCTACCGTACTTATCAGGAATTAAAAGAGGAAGGGCTTGCCACCTCCTTTTTAGGGCATTTTACGATAACGCCCCAGAACTATGTAAAGATTGATTACAATACGGGTCTGGGCGGATGGCAGCCGAAGCCTATGATTGGTTTTTGTGTGGCAGAAGTTGGTGTGGATACAAAAACAGGAAAGGCGAAGGTGTTAAGTGTAAAGGCGTGGGCGAACTGCGGCAAGATTGCGAACCGGTTATCGGCAGAGGGACAGGCTTACGGCGGCTACGCGCAGAACATCGGCTATGCGTTGACGGAGAATTACGATGATGTAAAGAAGCATGGAAATATAATCGGCGCAGGTCTGCCTTCGATTGAGGAGGTTCCGGACAGGCTTGAGGTGGTGTGGATTGAGGACGATCCCTGCCCTGCAGGTCCTTTTGGTTCCAACGGTCTGTCCGAGTGTTTTTTCTCCGGCGAGCACAATGCCTTTTTAAACGGTATCCATGACGCCACAGGCGTCCGCATCTACGGGATTCCTGCCCGTCCGGATATGATTCAGGCAGGGCTTGCGAAGGTTGCGGCGGGGGAAAAGACGGAGAGCCCCGGGCCTTATTTCTTGGGTTCCGATTTTTATGATGAACTGGAAGAGCTGATGGATACGCCGGTGCCCGAGGACTGGGTCGCCCGTCTGATCGCGTCAATGAGCGGGGCGGAGCCGACAAAGCCAGCAGAGGAAAAGGGAGGGGAGCGGAATCAGACGGAGGACGGTGAAATAAAAGGAATCGTAGAGCTGTAAAGTGGCTGGGAGCTACGAAACTTTAAATAAGGGGGTATCCCATATGGCAGAGATATTGGCGACAAATGAAATTGAGGAACGGTGTGTCCATGGACAGGATGCCCCCTGCAGCTGTGCCTGTCCCTTTCCTTTTCATGTGAGGGAGTTTCTTGCGAAAGTGAAAAAAGGAAGCTTTCACGCGGCTTTTAATCTGTACAGGGAGGCGGTTGGTTTTCCGGAGCTGGTTATGAAACTCTGTCCTGCTCCCTGTAAAGGAGCCTGCCGGGGGGCACTGGAGCTGCCCATTGACATGCCTGGCCTGGAGCGGGCGGCACTGTCCTATGCCCGGTCCACGGAACCGGTTAACTATAACCTGCCGAAAAAGCAGGGGAGGGTTGCCGTGGTGGGGGCTGGTTTGTCCGGTCTGTCCTGCGCCCGGCGTCTGGCGGTGCTGCATTATGATGTGACGGTTTATGAGCGGCAAAGGGAAATCTGCGGCGCGTTGGAGGGGATATTGCCCAGAGAAGTGTTTGAACCGGATATTATGAAGCAGTTCCGATATACGGACTGTCAGTTCATAACCGGAAGGGAGATTGAACAGGCAGAGGCGTTGGATTTTGACGCGGTTTATCTCTCCTCGGGCGTCGCCCTGAGCGACAGTGGAGAACAGATTTTCCGATCCCCCTCAGGACTTTCTCTGATTGATGAGCTGGTGGACGGCGCGCGGGCGGCGGATGAGATTGAATGGTTTTTAAAGACTGGGAAAAGAAAGCCGGAAGGCGGGCAGTTAAATGAGCGGGGAGATCTGCGCCGCGGACGCGGGGAGCAGGATTTTGTTCCCTATGCAAAAGGCGAGGCCCGGCGAGAGGCAGACCGCTGTACCCTGTGCGACTGTTCTGTCTGTATGAAGGAATGTGTGCTGCTTCGCCAGTATGGACAGACGCCCAAGGATCTGTCAAAGGATGTGGGATTGGCTTTAAATGTGTTTCCCGAGACCCAGGGCCGGGCGGGTATGCGGGAGATTGGCGCCTGTAATTTCTGCGGGCTGTGCGGGAAAATCTGTCCGTCTCAGATTGATATTGGCGCCTTTCTGCTCCGTTCCCGAACCGAACTGTGTCAAAAGGGGCTTCTGCCGAAGGCCCATCATGAGTTCTGGATGCGGGATATGGATTTTTCAGACGGGGAGCAGGCGGCCTTGTTTTATCAGCCTTCCCCTGGTGCCTGTAAGTATCTGTTTTTTCCCGGCTGTCAGTCCGGAGGCTCGGACCCCCGGTATGTGACCATGACTTATGAAAAGCTGCTGGTCATGGAGCCGGAGACAGGACTTTTGCTGCGGTGCTGTGGCGTGCCCGGGCTGTGGGCCGGGGAAACTGAGATTTTTAAGGAAGCGCTTGAAAAAATACGGGAAGCCTGGGAGCAGGCGGGGCGCCCGGTGCTGCTGACCATCTGTCCTTCCTGCCACCGCACCTTTCGGGACTATCTGCCGGATATTCCGGTAAAGACGGTATACGAGCTTTGGCAGGCGGGAACAGGGTGCTGTCCCGTGGAAGAAGCGGCCGTATTTGACCCCTGCGCAAGCCGGAATTACCCCGAGATGCAGGCGGCGGTCAGAAGGCTGGCGGCGGACAGCGGCGTAAAGGTAAAGGAGCTGAAATATGCCGGGGAGCTGGCCCAGTGCTGCAGCTTCGGCGGACACGGGTATAAGGTGAATCCGCTTGTGGTAAAGACCCAAACGAGAGAACAGGCTGGATTAAGTCCGCTGCCCTATATCACCTACTGTACCAACTGCCGTGATATTTTCGCGTCGGGAGGAAAAGCCTGCCTGCATATACTGGACCTGATTCACGGCATTGATGACGGGTTTCGCGCGCCACCTACCGTAACGATGCGCCGGGATAACCGGCGGGCGCTGAAACAGACGCTTATGCGTACCTATCCTACAGGACTGCAGCCGGTAAAGGAGAGAGAGATGCTGAAGCTTTATATGCAGCCTGAGGTGGCAAAGAAAATGAGTGATGATTTGATTTTGGAGGAGGATCTGGCCCAGGTGATTGAAACCTGTGAACAGAAGGGCCATTACCTGATCGATACGGAAACCGGACACAGAGTCTGTCATCTGGCAATCGGTTACACTACTTACTGGGTGGAATATGGGCCCGCCGAAGCAGGTGCCCGTACCATCCACAACGCCTATTCCCACCGGATGACAATCAAATCCGAATACGGGGAGTTGCGGGACTAAATAAAAAAACAGCAACGGACCGAACAAGCCCCGGGAGGATTTACAGACACTTCAGTGGCTGAAAATTCTCCCAGTTCATGGGGCTTGGGAGGGGAGTTGCGGGACTAAATAAAAAAACAGCAACGGACCGAACAAGCCCCGGGAG
>CAJUPT010000006.1:0-69205 GCA_910588405.1 uncultured Lachnospiraceae bacterium
ATACCGACATATAAGAACTTCTAAAGAGATAATCTAAATTCACCATAAATTTTTACAAATACAGATTTTTTACCCTTTTTTCGGTAATCTCTTTTTCTCCATCTCCCTACCGCTTCTCCCTCCAGTTCTCATTCCTCTCCTGGCTGGAAGCCGTGGCTCTGGCCAGCTGCAAAACGATCTCGCTGAAATACCTGGCCGGAACATCCTTTAACGGAATCGCCTTCTCCGGCTTCACCTCGTCATACATATAACTTCCCCGCTTAATTTTACCGGCCTCGTAAAACCTTGCGTCATATACGGTGATTTCCTCATTCTCATCCCCCACAAACAGGCCGGAGAAATGCAGCTCCACGCCCAGTCCCAGCTCCTGATCTTCCCGATAAAAGGTATAATAGCCGCCGGCATCCTGGACGGAGCCCCGGTACCAGCCCTGGGACTGCAGTTTTCCGGACAGAGACAGGCCGTTTAAGATACAGCCGCCGAACCGTTCCAGCTGCCGCAGCTTTTCCTCTCCCGGCTCCAAAGGATAAACCGTCCGTTTCAGCTGTTCCACAGACTGCGCCACCTCGTAATCCTCCAGCTGCTCCTCCCATGTTTTCCTGGATTCTTCCGACAGCTCGATGGGATGAACCAGGCCGATCTGGCAGGTCTCCGGCATGGTGTATTCTTCCTCATCCTCCGTGTTAAAGGTTCCGTCCTCCATATACCGGAAAGTCTGAACCAGTTTTCCTTTTTCGTAAACACCCCAGATTAGGCTGATCGCAAACTGGTGCATCACCGGGTTTTTCACAAACAGGTTATTCCACCCCTCCTTAGACCATTTCCGCTCCACCGACAATGCCTGTTCCAGCCGCAGCTTCTGGTTGGCCACCGTGGTTTTCATCTGCTTTTTCATATCCTTAAAAGCCTGATTTTCTTTCACCGCCAGTTCCGGGTCATCCTTTTTGCCGGGGGCAGGCAGATTTTTCAGCTTTTTGTCATTTTCATCAAAAATTTCCAGTTCCAGATTCTGGGTCAGATACACCTTGAACTTCCTGGTTCCGTAATCGAAAATCCGCTCCATCCTCTCATTAAATCCCAGATCCGGCACAATCTTATCCGCCAGCTCTTCCCTGGTCATGCCAAGCTGGGCCGCCGCGAAATCCAGGGCTGCGGCAGCCGCAGCCTTCACCTGCTTAAACTTAAACTTTCTGGCAATGCTGTCCACCGTCAAAAGCGCCGCCGGCTCGCTGTTCAGCGCCAGCGCCTTCACCGCCTCCGCCGCCATAGCTCCCCTGGCGTGCTGGGGCCATTCATTGATCTGGTGCTTTAACCGCTCCACAATCTCGCTGCCGCCGTGAATCGAGGCTGCGTACAGCACCCATTTCTTTTTGGCCTCCGCCCCGGCTTCCAGCCATTTGTCAAACAGCTCATTGACATAAACCGCCAGCTCCCGCTCATCCAGCTTTTCCGCCAGCCAGGCAGCGTCCTTGCTGACGCCGGGCGTGGACATGGACGCATAGCAGAGCAGGACTGCCTGCAGATACTCCTCACTTGCCTCTATCCGATTTGCTTCACCGGACACATCCTCTCCATCGCCCTGTCCCTTCATATGTACCGCACAGAACGGCGTCTCATACGCCCAGGCCAGCGTCCGTTTCTTTCCGCCCTTATGCAGCTCTTTCACTTTTTCTTCCGGCGTGGCCGAAACCTGCTGCACCTCGTCGGAGGTCAGGTTCAGCACATCCCGAAGAAGCGCCGCCAGCTTGCTGCTCTTTTCCGTATCCAGGGCTTCCTGCAATAGCTGCCTGTACTCCGGCTCCTTCCATCCCCGCATAACCTGGATGGCCATCTCCCTCTGCGCCGCCTTCTTGGATTTCAGCAGACCGGTAATATCCGCCGCCCAATCCTTCTGCTTCCGCAGCACCTCCACCAGCGCCTCCTTCACCGCCTTCGAGCTGTCGCCGCCGTAGGCCAGCAGATCCTCCTTATGCCGCTCCGGCAGCCTGCCCAGCGTCTTCACGCCCATGCTGCGCCCTGTGGCCCCCGCATCCCGGAATGCCTGAAGAGTTTTATCCGGCGTCTCGGCCAGATAACGGGAAAATGCCTTTACCGTGGCCTTCTCCACCATCTTCTTCTGACTCTCGGAATAAATATACTCATAAATCATCTCTCCGCATTGTAATTGATAATTCAGCGACAGCCCCGCTTCCGAAAGTCTGGCATACAGCTCTGCCGCCGCCTGTTCATTGGGCTGGTTCCGCCTTCCGGACTGAACAGTCGTCAATTCCTCCATCATCGCATAGGAGGCCCGCTTCATAATCAAAATCACCAGGCATCTGGTATAAAAATCATCCTTTCCGTACATATCCCGGTACTGGTTCAGCAGATTCCGCTCTTGCCACGCATAACGGGAGCCCGCCTCCAGCTCTCCGGCATAAGGATAAATATCATCTGCCGGCAGCTCGCCCCGGAGATAATCACACAGCTGGGAAAAACCGCTGATACCCGCCGGGATCACCGCCTTTATCACCTTCTCCCTCTGTCCGGACACCTTATCGTCCTTCAATCCTTTATACAGCGATTTATCCTTTGCCTTTACCACTTCCATCATCGCCTGGAAGCCGTTCCCATCCGCCTGATCCATACATTGGATGAAAAATGCGGAATCCCTGTCAAACTGGGTATATAAAATATTTTTATACTGCTTCTGCGCTGTCCACAGCAGAAATTCCTTCTGATCGATATCAAAGAGCAAGTCAAAATTTCCGCCCCTTGCGGTCAGCTTATCGTCCATATTAAACCACTCCATCACAATCAGGAGGCCGCCCCGGTCGGCGGCAGCGCAGAGCCGGAGGAAGTTCCGCAGCTTGGGCGACAGTTCGAAGATTGAAAAAGCACAGCCTCCCAGCAGCCGGAGCAGGTACTGGTTCACCGCATATCCCCTGGACAGATTGTACAGCTGTTTGGGCAGCGGCTCATCCTTGGGCTGGCGCACATATTTCTCCATCGCCTCCGACGCATAGGCCGGGAGCTTTTTACTGAACAGATTTCCGATGCTGGAGGCAATGCTGTTCACGCAGTTATCCAGCATTTTCTGATCCCCCGCATCCGACAGATGCAGGACTTCATCCTCCGATTCTCCTTTGAACAGCTTCGTGATCCCTTTCAGCAGGCCGCCCTGCTGCCCGTCCTGCTTCCCCTCGTTTTTATTATAGGCAATATCCCATTTCCGTTTCCGCTCCTTGTATCTCACGTGGAAATAGGCAGCGTACAGCACCATCAGGCCATTGTCAAATTTTCCCTTATGATAATCAAAAGCCTTTTTCAGCACCCCAGCATTGTTTCCGGCAAGCTCGATCAGCCGTTCAATCCAGTAACGGGTCAGATAATGCTGGTTTTCACATGCCTGTTCCGCATACAGAGAACAGATGCAGGCCGCATCCAGCTGTTCCAGGCCGCCGCTTTTATACCGGAGCAGGTCGGAAGGATAGAGCATATAGCTGGTAGACTGCCCCAGCTGAAATACCAGCTGAAACAGGCGGGCATACTCCTGGTTCCTCCCCCTGTCGCTGAACTCCTTAAACAAACTCCGGAAACCTTTTTGCGTTTCCTCCGGTACCTCAGACAGATCTCGGAAGGCCAGACAGTCCAGATGGGACTGCTCTCCCCCTTCCAGATAATACTCCCCATGATCCAGCTCCTCCTGGGTCAGCGGTAATTGAGACAACAGATTCATCATTTTCTGCAGACGCAGTTCATTTGGATTTTGCATATCGTGTCCTCCTCGTGGCAGATTTCATCGGCCATGCGTATCAAATGTTTTTCATATCCTAGTGTACTGTCTGGTTCATATCTGGTAAAACTCCGCCGGATATTTTTCTGAGAGTGCTGCTTCACAAACGCAGGCGTAGCGATGGCTACGCTGAGGCTTGGAAAGTAGTGCTATCAGGAAAATAGACAAGGAGGTTTGCCTGAATATGAGCCAGACAGTACACTAGGTATTTTTGCTCTTAAAAGAAAAACAATCCGCTTTTTTCGCTATATCTACAGTTTAACATGAAAAAATAGTCTGGTAAAGAAAAAAACCGGGAATCCATCCCTGAATTCCCGGTTTTTATGCTATGTGATTTCCAGTTATACCCGTGAGTATAGCTCTTCATATTCCTTTCCGGCACGCATTTTCACTCCATCCCCAAGTCCCACAAACTTATCTGTCCTCCAAAATCATTTTCAGGGAAAGCATGCAGATACTGAAATATCTGTTCATTATCGCAAAGGATTCCCGCCTCTTTGCATTTCCGGTAAAATAATTCCATCAGACGGCTGCCGTCCGGACTTTCAATTATATACTGGTTTCCATACGTCCGCATATATTGTTCTTTTAAGCCCGGAAACCAGCGATCCAGCTGCTGATAAAAATACTCCCGGTTTCCTTCCCGGAGGGTCAGCCCCATACCAAAGCAGATCACGCCGTAAACCTTCGCCTCCTGGCACAGCTCCAAAATACCGGAAATATTATCCTCCGTATCATTGATAAAGGGCAGAATCGGCGTCATCCATACGACGGTGGGAATTCCCGCATCCCGCAGCCGTTTTAATACGGCAAAGCGTTCTCTTGTCGTGCATACATTCGGCTCAACTTTTTCGCACAGTTCTTCATCATAAGTGGTCAGGGTCATCTGCACAACGCATTTTGTCTTTTCATTGATTTTCTGCAGCAGGTCTAAATCCCGTAAAATACGGTCTGACTTTGTGATGACCGTGAAGCCAAACCCATAAGTATCGATCAGTTGCAGCGCCTTCCTGACGTTTCCGATTTCCATTTCCAGAGGGATATAGGGGTCGGTCATGGCGCCTGTGCCAATCATGCATTTCTTCCGCTTACGCTTAAGAGCACAGGCCAGCAGGTCGATTGCATTCTCTTTTACCTCGATATCCTCAAAATCGTGTTCCATATGGTAACATTTGCTTCTGGAATCACAGTAAATACACCCATGGGTGCAGCCACGGTACAGGTTCATTCCGTTTTTGGATGACAGGATTCCCTTCGCTTTCACAAAATGCATTGGCGGTGTCCCCTCCTAATGGTCAGCATGTACGCTCGGAATCTCACAGGTACTGAGAGATTCCGAGCGTACATTATCCTGCGGCCATACAGAATATGTCTGAACGCTCCTCAATTATTTCTTCCACCGTTTTAATGTGGGAAACCATGCAAGCATGGCTTTTCTCGCTTCTTCCCCGCTCATCTCCGGATGTGCCGCCGTCATATGGGGCACGCACACCTCCACCATTTCTTCCATTGTACCCGCAAAGGTAAATGCGCCGTTTTCAAAACAATATTTGCAGTAGTCTTCGTTTTTGCTACCGTCGGCATTGGTTCCGTACATCTCATCCGTCTCACCCATAGGCATACCGCAGCACTGGCAGAATTGTTGATTCATCTCGTTCATTCTCTTTTCCTCCTAATTTAGTTCCGCAACTCCCCTTCCAAGCCCCCTGGATCTGGGAGAATTTCCAGCCACTAAAGTGTCTGTAAATCCTCCCGGGGCTTGTACGGTATGTTGCTGTTTCTAGTTCCGCAACTCCCCTTCCAAGCCCCCTGGATCTGGGAGAATTTCCAGCCACTAAAGTGTCTGTAAATCCTCCCGGGGCTTGTACGGTACGTTGCTGTTTCTAGTTCCGCAACTCCCCTTCCCTCGCTATGAGCACTTAGGGTCTGTCTTTTAGACCCTTACGTGCGATGCATGGAAAATTGTTAGCGGGTGTTCTTTAGCCGCTTACTATTTTCCAAAGCCTTACTACGGTATCCAGTATATCGCACATACCCTGACACCCTGTGTCATGGTTTATTTTTTTCGTAAATTAATTTCGCCTGCCTCGCCACGGCCTCTTTTAACGAAGCCGGGGAAAGGATTTCCACCTGGGTTCCGAAGGATAACAGATACCCGGTCAGCCACGCATCCTCCGGCATCCTGGCACAGGCAACAAGCGAGCCGTCCCCCTGCTGCCGCACCTGAGTTTTGTCGAATTCATCATAAACCCTGTATGCCATTTCCCGTGGGAACCGAAGGGTAATCTGCCGGTATTCCCCTTCATAAGCCTCCTCCTGCTCCGGAAAATCCCGGCGCTGAAAGCCTTCCTCCAAAATTTCCAGATCCAGAATGCGGTTTAATTTAAACATCCGCCAGTCCTCCCGCTCCATACAAAAGGCTTTCAGATACCATGCATTTGATTTGTAAGCCAGCTTACAGGGCTGTACGGTTCTTACACTGGCCTCGCCACTGGCTCCCGCATACCGGAGCCTGACGCTCCTGCAATGAATCACCGCCGATTTCAGCAGCTCGAATTTTTCATTGTCAAACAGGTTATCCCCCCATCTGGAAAAATCCACCTCAAGCCAGTTCTCCGAAGGGAGCCGGAACAATGCCGAAAGCTTCTGCAGCGTTTGGCTGCCGCCGATATTCTGCATGAAATTGATGCCCTGCAAGGCCGTAAGGATCTCCTGCTTTTCCTCCTCTGACAAAACGGCCTGATCCAGCACAAAATCATGCATTAAGCGGATGCCTCCGTTTCTGCCCGCTTCCGCATAGACGGGAATCCCTGCCCCGCTCAGTGCGTCTATATCCCTGTAAATCGTCCTGACCGACACCTCAAACTTTTCCGCCAGCTCCGGCGCGGTGGCCCGGCCTTTATCCAGTAAATAATATACAATCTTAAACAATCTGCTCTCCTGCATCGCCGTCTCCTCGCTTTTCTGTCCGCATAGGTTCATTTGCACATTTTGTAAAACCGCTTCCATTATCGGCCATAGTATGATACAATTTTCCGTAGAAAGAGATTCCCTGTGATATGGAATCTCCATTTTAAGAATCACCCGGAGGAAAAGTATGAAAGTAAACTTTCAAATCTACCTCAATGACGCAGCAAACTGCGTCAGGAAAGAGGAAAGTATGAAACAAAAAATTAGTCTTTTTATTTCCATGCTCTTATGCTTCTGCATGCTGTACGGAAGCGGAACGCCCGCTATGGCAGCGCCGGCAGCGCTTACGAACCTGACCTTTGACGCCGACTATTACTACAACACCAACGTGGATCTGCAAGTCGCCCTGGGCTATGATTACAATAAATTATACCGCCATTATCTCAATTTCGGCCTGGCGGAAGGCCGGTCGGGCAGCGCGGAATTTAACTGCCTGGTCTACCGGAATAACTATCCGGATCTGCAGACCGCCTTTGGAAATGACCTTTATGCCATCTGCCTTCATTATGAAACATCCGGAAAAGCCGAGGGACGGAACGCAATCACCAGCATTGCGGCGCCCGCGGCTGCTTCCGATCCCATGGCCGCGCCTGACGCCGCTCCCGTGGCTGATCCCGCCGGCACGCTGATCGGCGGCTATTCCACCGCCTACGATCCAAACGCTTCGCGGGCGGTCAACGTGTTCCTGGCCGCATCCAGAATCAACGGCGTCATCGTCCAGCCCGGGGAAAGTTTTTCTTTCAACCGATCCATTCTGCCAAGGACTGCATCCAACGGCTATGTAGAAGGCTATGTCATCATGGGAAATCGGTTTGTTCCCGGAATGGGCGGCGGAATCTGCCAGGTTTCCTCCACCCTGTACGCCGCCATGGTCAGCGCAGGCCTTCCGGCCACCGAACGGCATCCCCACTCCCTGTCGGTTGATTATATTCCGTCAGGACTGGACGCAACGATTTTCGGCAATACGTTGGATCTGAGATTCACCAACATCTTTCCGCAGCCCATCCAGATCCGGGCGGCGGCAGACCAGGGAATTCTAACCATATTGATTTATCTGCTGTAGGCAGGCATACGCAAAAGGGGGATGGCATTCCCCCTTTTTTGCATCGATTTCTTTGCCGAAAAAACTCTAATGTGCCCTCGGAGCCTCGCAGTGCCTGATTTTGTGAAATGATTTTTGTTCAAATGTATACAAATTTGTGAGACATACGTAGAGCATAAGTTAAATAAATTTGTGTACATCCAGCGAAAAAACTGCCGCAAAAGCAAATGCCATAAGATTCCAAGCGTACATTACTATGAAATTAAGGCATCAAAAGCTTTTTGCCGTAATGACTCCGATTCATTCCAGATTCGCATGGCGCGGATACATGGTTTCGCCGGTCTCCCCGGTCAACTCCATCAATTCCAGAATAATACTGTCATATACCAGCCAGGAAAGCTGCTCGAACAAACTGCCCATAGGCTGTATTGACGTTGCGGTATCCGCCGCCTGGTTTCCTTTTTTTGGGGTTGCTCCCGGTATCGTGATTACGATATCTGCCGCCTGCCCGATAGCGGCTTCCGGGAAGATCGTCAGAGTGCCCACCGATGCGCCGGCCGCTTTCGCCTTATTGACATTTGCCAGCATGCCGGCCGTCGTACCTGAGCCTGACCCCACCACCAGAAGATCGCCTTTCCCGATCGAGGGCGTAACAGGATCGCCGACAAAGTAGGTGGTCAGCCCCAGATGCATCAGCCGGTTAGCAAAGCCCCTGGCCGCAAAGCCGGAGCGCCCTGCCCCTGCCACAAAAACGCGCTTTGCTTCGGCACAGGCCTTTGCCAGCCCATAAACTTCCTCCTGCTTCACCTGCGGGCTATATTGCGACAGTTCGTTTATAATCTGTTCCAGTTTCCCGCTGCCGGGATTATTTTCTTTTATACTATCCGGGCAGCAAGAGCCCCCGCTTTCCTCGACAGGCCGATGAATCTTTTCCGCAATATCTCTGGCCGACTTAACCGGATCTTCCGCATGGGCAATTCCCCCTCCCACAATCACGACATCCGCCCCTGCAAGCCGGTACTGCTCCACAGTATCCGCGCCGATACCGCCTGCGACGGAAACAGTGGATTGCTTCGCGTATGCTTTGATCTGCTTCAAATCCTGCAAAGGCGTCCGTCCTGCCATCTGCTGGTCAATGCCGGTGTGAACCGCGATATTGACGATTCCCGCCATTTCCAGTTCTTTTATCCTTTTTGGAAAATTGTCAACGCAGATCATATCAGCCACAATTTGCTTCCCAAATTCTTTTGCGGTTTTCACACATTCTTTTATGGTCAGCAGATCGGTGACGGCAAGCACTGTGACATAGTCCGCTCCTGCCTCAAAGCACATCTTCGCCTCCCATTCCCCCGCATCCATAATTTTCGCGTCCGCGAGAATCTCCTTTTCCGGAAAATGCTCCCGGAACGCCCGCACCGCATGCAGCCCTTCCCTGACCAAAAACGGCGTGCCGATTTCGATAATATCGATCTGCTCCCTCACCTGCTCACAAAGCAAAAGTCCCTGTTCGATAGTGACCTCGTCCAATGCAATCTGTAATTTCATGTAAATATCCTCTCTCAATAAAGATCTATCTATACCCGGTTACTGCTTGCCGTCAGCACTCCGCATACAAAAGGAACCGGCCTGCTGCCGAAAACTGCTGTCGGCTGATTCGTCCGTCTGATCTCTCTGTCATATAATATCACAGCTGCAGTTATTTTCTGTCGCACAAAAACCTGGCTATCCCAACGTCATAAACCATAATCTTCTGCCCGAACCTTTCCCCCTCTTCTCCCGGAACTTTTCCTTCCAGAACATCTCCTGACGCATCATACAGTTTCCCGATCATATTCGGGCTAATGGGGCATGTCCCATGAGAAGGATAGATCTCGTCAAACCGATCCATATACCCTTCCAGCCTTTTCAAACTGTGTCTGTAAGCCCGCATCTCCCTCTGAATGCCGAACATAAAAATCATCCCATCCTGCACAGGATCGCCGCCAAAAAGCCTGCGGTTTTTCACATCCAGTACGGCAATGCTCCCCGGCGTATGCCCCGGCATATGTATGATCTCCAGCTTTCTGTCCCCGAGATCCAATACATCTTTGTCCCATACCGGAACGATATCACCGCATTGCCTTTGGGCATGATAATAGTTGACCGTTTCCGAAGGATGCATATAAACCGCCCCAAACTGCCCGTTGCTGCGGATATGGTCAGGATCGGCATGAGTATTCAACAGTTCCACCGGAAGCTCCGTTAACGTTTCCGCTATCCCCTTTGCATCCTCCGTCTGCATTCCGCTGTCGATCAGCAGCGCCTTTTCTTTTCCCGCAAGAAGAAAAAACCTCACACCGTCCTCGTTAATCGCCCAGGTGGTCGGATCAATCTGTTTTACATTCACCTGCATCAGCCAAACCTCCTTATTTTTACTTCTTCAATCTCCAGCTTCCATTCCGATTGGAACCAATCCTGTAAGCAACCCTTTATCCTTTAGTCCTTTCATAGCCAAACGAATCCCATTATTTGACAGTCCTATTTGTTCCGCCAGTTCCTTTTGCGTAACCAAATCATTTTCTGTTACCAATTCCAAAATTTTACGTTCTGTTTCAGACAACTTTACCGCTTTTTTTGCGCTAGTTTTTATTTTTATGCCAGTCTCCGCAATCATTTCTCCATCCATACCGCCGCCCAGTTTCGTATCAAAGAAATATTTTTCATTTAGCGGAACTTTAATCCGGAACACATCACCTTCCTGAAACTCCAGATCCTATCCGGAATAAAATTTACCATATTTAAGGATACTGTACCATCATCCTCTACGCCCATAAACAGGTCTCCCCAAAACGATTCAAAAAGGAACAGATACTTTCATACACATCATGCCCAATCCCATTCCCGCAGCGTTTAAATTCCACCGCAACCGTTTCTCCAACAGCAAGCACAGCTTCAAATGCATTTAAATCCTTCCCGATTTTCTCCCATCGTTTTAAATCACTTTTTTATATCGCTGTTCTTTCGCTGACTCTTTTTAGAAGCCGTAGCCGCAAAACTGATATCGATCAGTTCAAAAATTTTCTTCTCCGCAACCGTCCCGTCCAAAAGCACGGAAATCCAATGTTGCTTGTTCATATGATATGCCGGCATAATCCCGTCCTGCTGGGTCAGCATTTCCCGAAGAAACATATCGTCCACTTTCAAGTTCATCACATCCACGTACCCCTCACCGGAAAGCCCCAGCTTATCCTTACGTACTCCCATGACAAGGGCAAACCATTTACGGTTATCGCTGTGACGGAACACGGCGTTATCATCGTATTTCATCCACGGATAATCCGGCGAAACATTATATTTCTTTTTTATGTAGCCAAAAACAAAATCTCTCATTCTATTCCACCTTCACGGCAGCCGACAAATGTCCCTGTATATATAAAGCGCTCCTATCAGATAACAATCCCTTCCAGATGGTCGCACTCATGCTGGATAATCTGGGCAATATATCCTTCATACGCCTGCGTATGCTTCTGAAAGGACTCATCCTGATACCGTACTTTGATCTTCCCGAACCGTGTGGTTTTCCTCACTCCGGTCAGGGAAAGACAGCTTTCCTCTGCCTCATAGGGCTGTGACTTCTGAATAATAACCGGATTGATCATCACAAGATCCGCAAATCCCAGGGAAACAATGATAATCCTTTTCTTACTCCCTATCATATTCGCCGCCATGCCCACACAAGCCTCCCTGTGCGCCGCCAGCGTATCCCGCAGGTCAGCGATTACCTGCCTGTCTTTCTCCGTCGCCTCCTCAGACTTCTGGCCAAGAAACAGGATATCCTTCATAATCGGTCGAACCATAACGCCTCCATCTTTTCTCAACGTGCCTTTAAAGCGTGTTCTGCCTGAAAAATATATTCTATATAAAGTATATTCTGTTATCAGGGTAAAGACAAGCACTTTATGATAAACCGGTATTCATTAACCAGGATAGATAACATCAGCAGAAGCAGGGTATCGACAATCGGCATGGAACAGGTTTTAAAGCTAAATACCCCATAGCAAGCTACGGGGCATCAAGTTTGATGCACAGCAGAGCTACGGGGTATTTGACCCTTATGGCAGTCGCCAAATATCCGTGCAGGCATGGTTATTTAGCGACTGCCCGCCGGAATAAATATAAAAACGGTACAGGCTACCAATCAGATTGTTTTCGTTGTATAATAAGACTGACGTACAGGACCACATACTTTAATACTGGCTTATGTTTCAAAAATATTGTACCCTGGAATACCAATATTCATCCAGAGGCCGATATCTGGGATCGCCGACCGCTGTTCCATTTCCCCTTTCATTCATCAGACAGGCAAATAAAATAAAATTTTTATAAGGTACATAAGTATCAATACATCTTTGCACCTCCTCAAGTATCTCCGGCATGTCCGCATCAACCAATGCGGCAGCGCCCGAACCATTAAATCCGCCTTCGACAATCAGTTTTTTTCCATATTCTTTCTGTATGGCAGTCAAATCGTTCATATGCTGAGCCGAACTCCAAATCCGTACCCCCATCTCCACATAATCAGGTACAATCGATTCGCATTTACCGCACGTATGCTGACAGACTACAGCCCCACTCTCTTTGATAGCGTCTAAAATCCGTTTTTGATGGGGTTTGATCAATTCTCTGTAACAAGAAGGTGACATAAAAAGATTTCTTGCATTTGCGTAATCATCGCAATATGTAATCACATCCGGATGATAAGCCTCAACAATTTTCTTCAACGTCTGAATCTTGTGATCCGCAACAGCCCCAAAAAACTCATAACACTCATCCGGATCCTCCGCCATCGCAATCAACGCATTTTCAAACCCCATACAGGATGTGATCCGGTCAAATATTCCGGTTCCCCACATCACATTTACCACCTTTTTTGATCGGTCTACATCTCTCAGTTCCAGTTCTCCCCAAAACTTTGTGTCAATAGTATCAGTATCCATAAAAGTCATTTTATTTTTCCATTCTGATATTTCTTCAAAGAGACATTGACCCGGAGCCGGAATAGCCCCTTCCGCACCGGCGATCCATCTAACACCATAGGAATCAAAGCCGCTTGAATCTCTTCTGGCTTTATCCACAAAGGCCGGAATCCCTCCGCATACATGATAAAGCTGTGTATATTCCGGCGCATACTGTGGTTTCCCATCCAACAATGCATAAAAATTTTCTTTTTCGTTCATCATATTTCCATCTTCCTTTCTTCTTTTTATTCTTATTAACTTATTGATTTTAAATTCATTCTTTGATATCTTCTTTTTCAGGTTTTTTTGCAATCACCGCCAATAGCATCGCAGCCACGCCTAAAACCGTAAATAAAAGATATGCCACCCGATAAGATCCTGTCCTGTCATAAATCATACCAGCCAGCGGGCCTCCCAACATTCCGCCCAACATCATGGCAGTCATAATATAACCATTCAAGGTTCCAAAAGCCTTTGTTCCAAAATTATAGGAAACAAACTTTGCCATCAGGATAAAACCAGCTCCGTTTCCAATTGCGTAGGCTACACCAAAAATGTACAGCGGCATATTTCCGGAAGCTTGTGTCAGCGTACTAAGATAAAAAATGGTTCCGCTGAAAATTATGCTGCTTGTAATCCAGCACCCTCTATGATTAAACATATCCGCCAGCCTTCCCCAGGCTATCCTCGAAAAAATTCCAAAAAACCCATATACAGAAGCTGCCGTTGCCGCAAGAATAGCGGTATAACCGATGCTCTGAAAATGCGCGATATAAGTTTGCATAACACCCAGACTTGCCATCGTATTGAACGCAAAGCCAATGAGAATAAGCCAAAACGCAGACGTTTTTAAAGCCTCGGACGCCGTAAAACCAGTCAATACAATATTGGGTTTGTTTTCTGCGTTCTCATGTCGGGTTCCGTCCGGATACTGCCCCATATCCTCCGGTTTCTCCCGCACAAAAACCGCAAGCAATACCGCCGCTGCTGCCATAATGACTGCCATCATACGATAGGCTCCCGCATAGCCGGCTGTCTGAATTCTTCCCGCAATCACCGTAGCCAGCAACAATGTAAATGTGCTTTGTCCGGCTGCGCAGATTCCGGTAACAGTTCCCCTGTATTTCCGAAACCAGGTGGCTGCCATCTTATTAATAAAAATGGTACCTGTTCCGGAAGCTGCAAATCCGGTTATAAAATAGCTGATATAAAACAAAGGCATTGTTTTGGCCATGCTGAGAAGGAGGAAACCAACCGCGATCAAAACTGCGCCTCCGGTACCGGTAAATCTCAATCCCTTCTGATCCAGCAGTCTTCCTCCCAAAGTCGCTCCAAAAACACCTCCCAGCGAATTTGTAGTGGCACAAAGCAGGAAAGCTGTCGATGTCACACCCAGTTTCTCAACCACTGGCGCAACAAACAGTGAAAGGCTGCTGATCCCCAGATAATTAACCAGACCCATACAGATAAAGGTAATTACCATCATAACCCATCCATAAAAAGAATTTCTTTTCATCTTCATATACCTCCCCAAATGACAGTTGGTTCATTTGCTTTTATATTTTCCACTGTACGCACCGTATAATTATTATAGCAATCCGCCGGTAATCATAGGAGCCGCAATTATTTGATATTTCCATTTTAAAATACTACAACTTGTAGGTAGTTTTTATTAAAGAATATGTTATAATTTCAGAAGTAAAATATTGCTAGAATGAGGAGCAGCGACATGATCTTTTCAGTAACATCAAGTATATTCTACAAAAAAATAGAAGAATTTACGCAGGTACGGAAAATACAGAAAACTTTCAATGACGGACCTATCATCAACACACAGATATGGAACCATGATACCATAGTCAGTCCCAATATGATGTATATAATTCTTGAGAAAGATTTGGAAATAAATTTTAAATATTTCAAAGATAATCTCATCGTCTGCGCAGGAAATTATGACAATGGACAATGCCCTCCTGTTTTTGGCTGCGACCTGATAATATGTCCCCAGCTGACAGATCTCTCCGCACTGGTCAATATTATTTTCACCATCCAGAATCAGTTCAGATCCTGGAAAAATACGGTTAATGATATCTATCTGACCACTAACAGCTTCTTCGAAGTATTTAAGGCCAGCCGCGAATTATTCAACATGGATTTTTTTCTGATGACAACAGATTATGATATTTTGGCCGTTTCAGAGTATTTCTATGGACGCAAAAAAAACACACGGACAAACGCTCAGATTTTTCTTCGAAATATTAAAAATGATGAAGATCATGAATTTTCAGAACATTTCCATGACACACAGCTTTATGAAATTAATACGGAGGATGCTTTATACAAAATATATGCCTATAACATTTTTGACCATAACACACACAAAGCCACTTTACTGTTTAAAACTTCTGCCAAAGAATACAATTCCGGAGATATCCAGTTAATGTCTTATATGGGACACACTTGCATGGAGCACTACGCAAAATGCTTTTCCATGCAGACACACACAATTGTCGAGGACCGCCTGGTCGATGCCCTGTGCAAAACAGCCGGTAACCAGAACCTTCCTCCTGACGAATTTACAGATATCTTAAATGCTCATGACTGGTTTCATTATCATCAGTATCAAATATATATATTTACCTTTTTAGAGCAGAAAAGAGTTGGCTTTTCATCAAAATACGCATGTATACAGATCGAGCATTTTCTCCCGGTCAGTATTGCGTTTCCCATGGAAGATTACATTTATTGTGTACAGAATATTACTCTGGGCGGACAGACAAACACAAAAAACGATCTTCCTTACTTTTTAAGAGACAACCTTTGCAAAGTGGGCATCAGCAACATATTTCACGGCATGAATAACAGCAGTGTTTACTTTAAACAGGCTCATATGGCTTATCTGATCGGTTCTGCCAAAGAGCCTACTTTCTGGTATTATAGATTTTCTGCTTTTGCCTTTGACTATTTGCTTTACCAATGCCGCAAGGAATATCCCACCGATCAAATCTGCCATCCCGCATTACGACAGCTAATGGAACATGACACACAAAAACACACGGATTATTATCATACCTTAAGGTTATTTTTGCGGAACAATATGAATGCCTCCAAAACTGCCGGTGATTTATACATTCACCGCTCTACATTTTTGCAGAGATTTGCGCAGATCAAAAAAATAACTCACATTGATCTTGAGGATGAAACAGAAAAAATATATCTTCAGCTTTCTTTTTTATTAACAGAAAAGTCGCCGCAGTGATCCAGGAAAACAGATTGTCTGTGAAGCGGATATTTAAAAAAACAGATTGCAGGCTGTTTATCCCAAAATAACACAGCCCGCAATCCGGCGCATATCCTTATATCCTTATATCCTTATTTACAAATATGCATGTTCTTTCCAAAATTCAATCAGCGGTGCAAACCGGTCATCCCCCACGATTGAACCATTTCCTCTTTCGTTCATAATGCAGGGATATAAAATGAAATTTCCTGTTTTGGCGTATGCGTCAAGGCAGCGCTGTGCCTCCGTCAATATTTCTTCTACCGTAGCATCAATACATCCTGCTCTTCCAGAAGAATTGAATCCACCTTCTATTAATAATTTCTTTCCATACTTTTTCTGAATTCCAGTCAGATCATTCATATACTGCGCAGAACTCCAGATCTGAATCCCCATTTCAACATAGTCATCTATAATGCCCTCGCACCTTCCGCAGGTATGCTGAATACAGACTACATTCCTGGATACGATCACATCTATAATTCTTTTATGATGCAGCTTTAAAACTTTCCTGTATACGGAGGGAGACATAAATAGATTCTGCGCGGCAGCCAAATCATCACAATAAGTGATCGCATCCGGTTTGTAAGCGTCAATCATGCGGTTTACTGTATTAAACTGTCAATATTCATAACACCCCTCAATTTTATATTCCGGCCTCCACAAACAGCAGGACGGCTTTTGCCAGAATAGACGGTTCCATTTTCTTTGCCACCCCGACAAGTATCTCACACAACATCACCAGCCGCCCCCCAAAAGCCGCGCCGCCGCCTGATCCACTTCCAGTCGTTTCATGCACAAATACAAATATTGATTCAGCTTCCCATACAAATCATATAAATTCCGGCTCTGCCCATGTACCTGATGACGCTGTTGCTTCAGTTCGGCTAAAAGCTCTGCCAGCATGGCGGATAAAGCTTCCATCCCATATTGCTCCGCTCTGGAAACGGCGGCATCCAGTTCTTCCAATGTGCTGTCATGGACAGTCAGGAATCCGCTCTGGAACAGATCGGCCAGCACGCCGGTAATCCGGTCTGAAAACTCCCGGATCACTTCAACCACTTCCGGCGGCACTAGGGTTTCCGGAGTGTCTATGTTTTCAGTCGTTACCGATGTTTTCTCAGCTCTTCCTGATTCTGATGCTGCCCCCGCCTCCGGCATCTCATCCTCTATAATCTCCTTCGCCTCCAAAAACGTAATCGGATACAGCTTCATCTTCCCGTCTTCCAGATAGACATCCCCCACAAAACAGGGAATGCTTCTGTGATCCCGTTGAATCCGCCGGGCCACACGTTCCAGATAGCGGATAGTGAAATCTTCCTCTTTTGAATAAGCCACCTCTATGGTCAGAACCACCCCCTGACCGTCCCGCAGTTCCATCCGGAAGGTCTGGGTAATCTCGTCAAACTGCCCTTCGCCGCATTCCGCCGCCTGCACCAGCACCGGATGGCGGGACTCGTCAAAGCCGTATTCTTTTTCTTCCTCCGGCGCCCAGGAAACCGCCGTATTCCCGATCTGCTCCCGGAATAATTTTTGAAAGTCCGTGTAATAACACCCTGCGACCTCGCTCTGCTTCACATTCCTCGCTCCCAGAATCTCACCCTGGGTTTCTCCGCTGGAGGATAAGCGGCGCTTCTCGTTTGCCTTGGCGTTTCTCAGCCGAATCCGCAGCTGGGTCAATTCCTGCATGCTGGCTTTCAGCTCCCAGGGCGTTTTCCCGTATGCGCCTGCCCTCCGCCTTGTGCTTTGTTCGTAAAAAACAGGGCGGGCATTGGTATAGGTGTACCATTTCTTAGTGGATTCCTCAAGGAAATAGCAGGTTTCCCCCTCATAGCCGGTTTTGCTTAAAAAATGGCGGGAACCAATGCCGATCAGCACAAGCTCCCCCGCAGGGCGGTATTCTGACCGGAACTGGCCGGCCAGCTTCTGCACCTGTTCTCCGCTCTTTGTTTCCCGCAAGTTCTGCGCCTTCCGGTAAACCATCATCATCCGGGACATCAGCTCCTCCGCGCGGAAGGAAGCCATACGGTTAAAATAGCATTGCCAGCTGTCCCGCAGGGAACGGGAATACCGTTCAAAATCGGCCAGCTCCTGGTTATGGCAGAGAATGGCCATCCGTTCCAGAGAGTCCGACATATCCGGGGAGGTGCGGGCAAGCCCTGTGCGCAGCGCCGTCTCTAACAGCTGTAAAATGGCATCCGCCAGGCCATGGATGGCATCCAGGTCGATATTCAGGTCAGCATTCGCATCCTCCGCAGCCTGCAGCTGCTCCGGTTTCAGAATTCCCTGCTCTAACTGATACCAAAGGATGGCCTCCGCCTTATGACTGCACAATTCTTTTTTGTGACAGCTGCAGGAGGAATAAGCCAAAGGTTCCAGCAGCTTCACCTTCGTGCTTGTATCAGGAAATGTAACCGTAATCACCGAAGTGATTTCTATCTGAGGACGCAGTTTCAGGCTGACACTGCTGATCAGCTTCTGATAACGGCGCTTTCCCATAGCTTTTTTTATTTTTTCCAGAGGAAAGCCGCTGATTTCCGGAAAATTGAGGGCATTTCCGGATAATGGTTCGTTTTGGACAGCAGCCACATCGCGACCGCCAAACGCCGCATCCTTATCCAAAGCATTGTTACTGTCAGACATATTTTCAACGGTGAATTTTTCCTGGCCTGCCGGTACATTGCTGTCAGCTAAACTATCTTGAACAGCAGTCACGCCGCTGCCGGTTGAATTGCTCTGGCCATCTACCACACCGTTATCAGCTGATACATTTTGTCTGACCGCCGCACCGCTATCGATTAATATATCCTGATCTTCCGCAGCTCTCTCACCAGCCGCTCTCCCCTGATCAGCCGGCCCTTTTCCAGCATCCGATTCCTCCTGACCGACATCCACGCTTTCCCCATCAGCTTCTTCTCCGGCGCACCCTTCCACAAATTCCTGCACCCTCAATACCGCAATGATAATATGCTTGCAAATACTTCTGGAAATACAGCTGCACTTGCTGTCCCCCAGCGGCAGGCAGATCCGGCAGATTTCCTCTCCTACCTGCACTTCAAAGCCGTCCTCCTGCTGCCGGATTTCCGTCCGCGCTTCCTCAAGTTCTTTATAAGCCCGTTTTACTGTCCCTTTATTGCAAAGCCCTGCCAGATAATCATCATCCGCAGCTGCCAGTACCTGTCTCCATTGATTCATATCCATACGATTACATCCTGTTCCATGGTTTTCTCTATACCATTTATCCAATCCACAAATGGCAGGAAAATCCTCCCTTAACCATTTCTATAATCATTCTTCGGCCACTCCTGCCATCCCTAAAACACTTTATCCTACAATCTTCCCAATCCAGTCCCCCAGCTGCTCCGGCGTCATGGCCGCCACATGGGCGCCCATGGAAGCCAACTTCGCCCCGGCCGCCCGGTCGTAATTGGGATTGGCCTCCATATCCAGTGCCGTCAACGCAATCAGCTTCGCGCCGCTCTCTATAATATTCCGTGCCGCAGCATACAGATTTTGATACCCTCCCCCTTCATAGAGGTCGGAGATCAGCACCACCATCGTCCGGTGGGGCGTTTCGATCAGCCCCTCGCAGTATTTAAGCGCCCCGGCGATATTGGTTCCGCCGCCCAGCTGGATGCTCATCAGCGTCTCCACCGGGTCGTCCACATAACCGCTCAAATCTACCACACTGGTGTCAAAAATCACCAGTTTCGTGTCCATCATAGGCAGACGGGCGAAAATCCCGGCCATCACGGCGCTGTGAATGACGGAATCCAGCATGGAACCGCTTTCATCCACGCAGATCACGATCCGCCATTTATGATACCGCTTAATCCTGGAATGAAAATAAACCTGCTTCAGCAGCAACCTGCGGTTCTCCCTGTCGTAGTTTTTCAGGTTCCGGGCAATGGTCTTTTTGATATCCAGGTTCCGGGCGCATTTTACGGGGCTGCTGCTCAGCTTGTCCAGCCGCCCCAGAAGGGAACGGCGCATATCCTGCTCCAGCTTCTTTGTCAGCTCATCTGCAATCTGCCTCACGATGCGGCGGGCTGCCTCCAGCACATCCCCCTTCATCAGATGCTTTAACTCCAAAATGGTTTTCAGAAGAGCCTGATTGGGCTCCAGCCGTTCCAGCACCTCTTTGTCCGTCAAAAGCTCCGTCATCTGATAGCGATCCAGGGCATGGCGCTCCAATACCTCCCTAGTCTGCTTCGGAAAAAGGGTGCGGATTTTCTGCAGCCATGTGGTAACGGTAAGCTGGGAGGCCTCTTTACCGCCCCGGCGATCCTGGCGGATCCCCTGCTCCTCCGACTGCTCCCTGGAATACAGGAAATCCAGCACATCCTCCATATCCATATAGTTGAGCCCGGTTCCATCCTGGGAAAATCCCATCTGATTCTCCGCATTTTTCCCCAGAATCAGCCGCCATTTATTTAATTGAGCGATATTCTCACCCATAATTATGAATCCCTTTCTTATTCTTGATCCCGCAACACATCTGCCCAAACGCAAAATATATGCTTAAAGTCTCACTGTACTTATATTATAAAACTACTTTTTCCGGCCGTATTTAAATTTATGTGGCAAACATAAATCATACATCAATTTCGAAAAAATGCCGCCATAACACTTTACCCGAATATTTCATTATAAACTGATATACAGCCTGCGAAATTCACCCCAGCTCCGCCATTTTCCTTACATACCTGTCCAACTTTCTGCCATACTCGCCGACCGCAGGCGCAACCTCCTCCAGGGCAAACAAATCCTTCCTGCCTTTCCCGTAAAACCCGGCCACATACTCGCCGATCTGGTCTGTCTCCCTGGGCGTAAAATAGCTGAAAGCCAGACGGAATTCCGGCAAAAGCTCCATAAACTCTTCTGAGGAAAGCCGTCCAATCAGCCCGTCCAGCGTGCGCAGCAGGCCGTCCCCTATAAACACCAGATCCCTAGCCGTATAAAACAGCCCTCTGAAATAAGATGCCGCTTTCAGCAGCTGGTCGTGTGTTCCGATAAGGTAGCCCCTGCCGGCAGCCTCTATGGCGCCCAGATCCATCTGCCCGCAGCCATAGAGGATTCCCTGGGCGCAGCCGTCCAGGCCGGGATGAATCGGCTCCTTTCCTAAAAGCTGCGAAAGAGCCTGGCACAGCAGACTGCGGTCTTCCTCATATTTCTCCTGCCCGGTCAGCTGATAAAGGGTTTTCATCGCCTTCATACAGTCCCCAAGCTGCTCCTCCTTCACCTGCGTCATGGCAGGCAGCAGCGTAATCAGCTTCCTGGCGCAGATCCGGATTAACGGCGGAATATCAAGCTCAGACTGGTACAGCTGTGTCATCTCGTCCAGCATCATCAGATAGGACAATGCCTCCGCCACGGAATAAAAGTCCTCGTCCTCCAGCAAAAGCTGATGCAGACGGTCGTAAATCTGTTCCAGCTGCTCCTCAAGCCCCATCTCAAAGGCATCTGTCAGCAGCGCCGCCCCTTCCCTGGCCGTACACTCCTTTTTCAGCCGGGAAAGGGTCAGGCTGACGCAGGCCTCCGCCACGGTGGCTCCATTGACGGATACGTCGATCAGGGCGGCGATGACCTGGCTGCTCCACTTATATTTCCAGCTTTCCCGGATCAGGTTCCGGTTCTTCTTCTGCCGCAGGTCAGGCCCCTTCGCCTTGCGGCAAAATCCTGTGCGCAGAAAGGACATGCGGCTGAAAAACATACTGGCGCCCCGGTGTTTTGGTTTGGAAAAAATATCCAGTATCAGTTCCTGCTCCAGCGTACTGGTAATCTTCAATCCATACTGCTTACACTGATTCTCAAAATCCTCCACCACCGGCGGCACGGAAGCATCCTCACATAAACGGCCAATCCCGCTGCCGATCAGATGCTCCTTCAGCAGACGCATCGGCAGGTCGGTGGATAAATTGTACTCTCCTTTTACAAAGGAAGACAGCACGCTGTCCCAAAGCTCATAAACCCCCGGCTCCTTTTTATTCCGCAGAGACGAAAGCCCCTGCGCCATGGAAAAAGCACAGATCTCGTCATAGGAGGACAGCAGGCCGTCCTTTTTGCGGACACCCCGCCCTACCGCCACGATCCCTTCCAGCACCGTTTCCTCAAAGGAACGCTCACAGCGCCCTCCCAATCCTTCCCATACATGCTGATAGAAACCAGGAAATGGCATGCCGCTGGCATAGCCGTTCAGACTGGCCGCCGCCTCCATGGAATAGGGCATCAGATACACGCCCTGGTCTTCCGGACGTAGCTTTCCGGATGCCGGATTTTTTTTCGCAGCCAGCCGCAAACCACTTTCTATTTTCTGTATATATTGCACAACATCTTTATTTAGAGACACTTCATCTTGGGGCTTCTCTCCGGATTTCTTTTCGCTTTGGCGTTTTTGATCCTCCTGCACCCCCGGCGTATGAAACCCGCACAGCAGTTCCTGCAATCCCGGCGTATGAAACCCGCCCGTCACCACAAGAATCCGCCGATACTCTTTTGCCGCCTCCTGAATCTGCCAGGCCATATAAGCCTCCCGTTTCAGGCAGCCCTCCGCCTCCAGTTCCTCCCGGGGCGTGCTCTCCCGGGACAGGCGGCAATAGGTCAGCATATGGCCGATAAAGGTATCCGTCTCCTCATAAATCCCGTTCAGCTCAAAATACTTTTCCCACAATTCATCAAAATTCCGCAGCCCTGCCTTTTCGCACAGCAGCGTGATATACCTGCTGCGGGCCAGCAGATAATCGTCATTGTAATTATTCTTCTCATCATTCCGGCGCAGCCCCCTGCCCTCGGCGGAGGCAATCAGAATTTCCCCGTAAGGAAGGTCGATAAAACGAACCGGAATCCGGTTTGCCGTACCCGCCCGCAGCGCAGCCAGCTCCGGGGAATAGTCCAAAAAGGGATAGTAGCATTTATAATCCTCTTTTTCCTCCGACACATAGCCCTTCCGATCCCGATAGGAATAATAGACGGCAAAAGGCGCATGGGTTTCCGGATGAGCCATAACGGGAATCAGAGCATTGGCATTTTCCGGCCCTTCCACCAGAATGCAGTCCGGCTTCCGCTCCTTTACCAGCCGCATCACATGCCAGGCGCAGGCAGGGCTGTGGTGCCGGATAGGCATATAAATTATCTCAGCCATTTCCTGGCCTCGTAATAATCCGTCCATAAGCCGCCTTCTTTACTGCTTTTATCCTTGATCACCGTGTTGAAATAATTTTTAATCTTTTCCAGGCTGTCGCCGTCCTCCTTCACAATGGCGCCCAGCAGGTTCTGCACCAGGCAGTCCGTGCTGATCTGCCCGCCGTCATAATAGTAAGCGGTAATCATGGTCTGATAGAACACGGACACAGCCTCCGCCGTGCTCATCACCGCCGACGGCTTGTCAATCCGGTGCCCCAGGGAAGACACCCCCTCCCGCAGTTCATGATAGGTAGTGGCTAAAAGCTCCGCCACGTCCTCGTCCACCTCCATGGCAATCTGGTTCTCCCTAGCCAGATTTTCCACCTCGCTGATAATGATCTGCTTTTCCAGCGCCGCCTCTCTTATGGGCATCACCGTCTCAAAATTGAACCGGCGCTTTAAGGCGCTGCTCATTTCGTTCACGCCCTTATCCCTCGTATTGGCCGTGCCGATCACATTGAAGCCCTGCTTCGCGAACAGGAAGCCGTCGTCCCCCAGCTCCGGCACATTCAGCACCTTGTCGCTCATCACGCTGATCATGCTGTCCTGGATTTCCGCCGGCGTACGGGTGATTTCCTCAAAACGGGTGATAATCCCTTTTTCCATCCCCACATACAAAGGCGCAGGCACCAGCGCCTCCCGCACCGGGCCTTTGTCCAGCAGAAGGGCATAGTTCCAGGAATATTTAATCATATCCTCGGTGGTTCCCGCCGTCCCCTGAATCGTGTTGGTGCTGACGCCGCTTATGGCCGCGGATAACAGCTCCGACAGCATGGTCTTGGCCGTCCCTGGCTCCCCCACCAGCATCAGCCCCCGGTTGCCCGCCAGGGTGACGATGCACCGCTCCACCAGAGCGTCATTTCCCAGGTATTTTTTTCTGATTGTGATTTCTTCCCCCTGAAAGGGCACCGGCTCCCGGCTGCCTAAGATAAACTTCCGCACCGCCTGGGGCGAAAGCTGCCAGTTCGCCGGCTTTACCGCCTGGTCGTTTGCCTTTAAAGCCTCAAGTTCCTTTGCGTAGCGCACCTCCATGGGAGGTCTGATTTGTTGTTCTGTGTTCATGTGTGTTCCCCTTTTATAAAATAGTATAAAACTTTTCTTTTTCTGCCGATCTCCGTTCGTTTCTGTCTGAATTTCTCAGCAATATTCAAACGTTCCATAAGTTCATCGTTCAAAAATTCCTCATTTATTTTTCTCGTTCAGATATTTTTTAATTTTTCTTCATCGTGCAGACATTTTTCAACTTCTCTTTATCGTTAAATTTTTTCATCAAACCTTCTTCACCTGACCAGATTCCCGATCGCTTCCTCGACGGCCGCATTCAGGCTCTTTCCATGTTCGATCGCATAAACGGCGATATTCCTGTGCAGCTCCGGGCTGATCCTCACATTAAACGTACCCTTGTAAGATTGCTCCGGCTCCACCTGTCTCTCCAGGCAATCCTCCAAATACCCGTCGATTACATCACGAAAATCCTGCTCCAGTTCTTTCACGGAGTCTCCCTCATAAGAAAGCAGCGATTTGATTCCGATTACCTTTCCGAAAAGACAGCTGTCCTCTCTGGAATACTCAACGGTTCCGTAATAATTTTTATAGGATAACAGACTGCTCATAGTAAACCGTCCTTTCTAAGTTTTTCTATGACCTGATTCAGCACATACTGTTTTAATACCCTGTCCGGATGGGGTCTTGTGAAAATTGATCACTTCGCTGCTGCCCTCTTTTATAAACTTCACCCCTGATCCGGTTCCTCCCTGTTTCAATTCATATCCAAAGTATAACAGCAATGATTCCATTTCATCGAATGTAAAATCTTTCGGTTTTTTTAATAATCGATTTATCAGCTTATCTTTTTTACCCATTTGCTTTCTCCCTATTAGGTATAGTATACCGCTTAGAAAGAAAAATGCAACTGGTTTTAGTTGCATGCAAAAATAGAATGGACTTATATGTCAACCCGGAAAATGTAGCATTTCGGCAGGCGGTGACAGATGAACTCTATATTGACAAAATGGGCATGGCGATTGAAAAAGAACCGTCTTACCATGCACATCTAAACCAGTACAATGTCATCCGACCGGATATCCAGAGATTTCTTTTTCAAAAGTCCCATTGCTCTATTTTTAACTGAAAATACAGGAAACCGTAATCAAAGACCAGGAAACGGAGTACCGCGGCTGTTTCGTCCGGGATCAGTGTGGATTACCCGGCGTTTTGGAACAGATTTACGAGCAGACAAAAAAGAATTTATTTTCATCATTGACGAATGGGACTGCGTATACCGTATCGCGAAAGAAAGACAAGCTATCCAAAAGACTTATCTGGACTTTCTAAGAGGGCTATAGATTTTATGCTTGATCCTGCTGAGCTGGCGACTTTTTTTGATTTACGAAACCCGAAGTGAACGAACTATGCCCCCGGAAAGATACCTCCTTTTCACGGCTTAGGAAATGGTATGACGGATACCTGTTAAACGGAGCACATATCTATAATAAATCTGTGGTTGACGCAATTACGAGAAATAAAATAAAAAGCTATTGGACCGGCACGGAAACCTACGAGGCTTTGAAGGTCTATATTGATATCCTCACGCTTTTGATCCACCTCGGATATCTGGCCTTTGACGAAGCCACTGAGGAAGCCTTTACTCCAAATCAGGAGATCATGCAGAAATTTATACGGTCAGTAAAGACCAGGGGCTGGGATGGGCTGATCCGGGCGCGGGAACGCTCGGAAGGGCTTCTCTAAAGCACATGGGAGAAAGACGGACAGGCCGTGGCGGAGGAAATTTCCAACATTCACAATGAAACGGCATACATGCATCATTGAGAGCTATAACAGATGAGTCATTGGAAAAACCCGGATTGGCTTCCATGATGAAACAAAAAACTGCCGGACACACTGATCCGACAGCGTTTTGATATCATAGGAACGCCCTCCGAACTTCCCTATGATATCAAAAATGCTCTACGAAATTTTTTAATTTGACATATTACTTATTAACATATCCGACGACAAAAGTCAGCCTGCCCTGATAGGTTTCTTTTATTAACTTAAACTTCCCACATTAAAAATGGGATTTGCATCTTGTAAAATTAACATTTTTTCTAATCCTGTAAAGCGCTTCAACCATGAAGCCTATTCACCGGCATAGAGTTTCCTGGACATCTCGTAAATCAGATCTCTGGCCTTCGGGGGCATCTTAAACATAGAACAGTAAACACGGCCGCTGACAGCATAACGCTCTACAAATTCGCGGCAGTCCTTTTCCAGCTGAGCCATATCCTCAGTATCGGCAGGAAGCTTCGTAGGTTCGATCCCCAGAATGATTTTATCCCCATATTTTTCGAACAACATCTTCTTATCATTGATAACTGGCTGCCCGCGCCATGCATCGATCCCGGCTTCAATCATAGCAGGAACCAGATTTTCATTCCTGCCACAGGAATGGAATTCTATGTAAAGACCATTTTTATGCGCACAGTCAGCAACCCGTTTTAAATACGGCATAATCATCTCACGGCAGGTATCCAGCGAAAATAGACTGTTTATCTGGCTCCCCCAGTCATCATGGAACCAGATGATATCAATATCAAACCATTTTTTCGCATTGCAGATAATGTCTTCGTACAAATCACACAGCCGGTTAAAAAATCTGTGTACCGCAGGCTTTTGATCTTCATCGATCAATGCCATCAGAACATTTTCCATATTATTCGTGATCGCTACCAATCGTTCGAAAAGTCCATTGTGAATGACGAATGAGGTGGCGAGGCCCTGATGGATAAAAGCTTTATTCCGTTCCGCATCGCCTTCCCAGTCCCAACTGTTTACATCGGGAAAAGTAATATAATCTTCCCAGTGTTCCAAATCCGGAACCAGATTAACACCAGGTTTGGGCATAGAACCATTTACCGCAGGGACATATACCCATTCCACACCAAACATATCTGGTCCGCCCACATGGTCCAGATCAACAGGTTCCGCATTAAAGGATCCTGAAGGGCCGCGGGCGATAACATCCGGCAAACAATTCGGACCAAAATACTGGTTATCCGTATGCGCCGGCATCCATAAAGGCTTTTCCCCTTTAAACATCCGGAGATAATTCTCCTTAGGCGTGATCGGGGTATTATATTTGGTCAGCTGCGGCGCATGGGGATAATCCACATTATATGTTCCCACAATCTCCAATTCTTTTGAATCAAATTTATATCGCATATTGTTTCCTCCAATTTAGCTTCGCAACGATCCTTCCATGTCCTGCAAACCGGAAGGATTTCCTGCCACAACGTTTCCGAAAATCCTCCCGGGGCTCGTCCGGTCCATTGCTAATTTTCCTAAATCACTTGTCACTACAAATTCTGGTACTTTGTTAAATAAACTTCTTAAATTAAAATTGTACGAAATCCCCTCCGGCTTCCATAAGCTTCTTCTCGTCAATCTCCTTCTGCATCTGCGCTACCCTGTCTTTTGTCAGCCGATAGGAGAAAACAAGGACAAACGCGCCTAGGAACAGCATAACGGCCGGGACGACCATCAGTGTATTCGCGATGCCTTTGCGCATGGCCTCCGAAGCTTCCTCAGCCGCAACAGCAGCGGAAAATCCGCCTGCTGCTAATACGATCGGCAGGATAATTCCTTTCAGCATAGACGCGATATTCAGCGGAACAATAGTGAGTCCCATTATCCAGCCGCTTGCATTCTTCCCTGTTTTCCATTCCGAATATACCGCCGTATCCGCATACAGCACTGTGGAGCAGGAATATACACAGCCATAGAACAGCTGCGCCACTGCCAGCATAGCGATAACAATCCAGACATTCTGATAAAACATACGGCCAAGAATCAGACAGCATCCCATAATGATATAAGATACAATCATGGTTAGTCTTCCTGACAGTTCCCGCCCGATATAACGGCTGAGAAAAGCGCCAATGATTCCCATAAAAGCAACAATCAGAGTATACATTCCCAGCATCCCTTGATTCAGCGTTACATAGGTAAAGTAGTAAACACTGGAGCTTGCAACCATAAAGTTAAACAGCCATTTGGCAAGATCCGCAATGACCAGTGCCAGCAGCGGAGGATTCGCAAACAACGCCTTAATCAAATCAACCAACCCGGTCTTGGCGCGTTTTGCTTTTGCTTCGTTGGCCAGTTCCTCCGCGCCGGTATCTTCATACCCCTCGGTCAGTTTAAAATGTATCCAGTAGCCGACAACCATAAACCCTGCCATAACAAACGCAAGTAACGCATACGAATACTTCTCACTGAATAAAGCCGTTAATACCGCTAAAAGGGGCACCCCCGTAAATGACCAGACGAACTTGGCCGCACTATTCCACGTGGCTTTTGATGATGCCATTGCAAGACGGTCATCTTCTGTCACGGCAACAACACTGATCAAAGACGTACTCGCACAGCATGGAAAGTCATGCAGGAAACGGCCGATCAGCATTGCTGCCATGAGACAGAGCATCGTTATGGTATCATTATCGCTCACCCGGAAATACATGAAAAAATAAAAAGCAGGAATCATCCAGGTTATGACAACCAACCAGGAGCGGTAACGCCCCCATTTCATCGGCCTTGTGGAATTAATAATACCACCTGCCACCATTGCAGTTGCAACATCGATGGCGGAACATGTCGTCATAATAAATGATGCGGTACCCAAACTTAACTGAGCCACATTTGTCAGATAATAAAGCTGATAATAGGAATAGACATAAGTCATCAATGTATAACACATGTCACCGATGCCATAAAAATAACGAATTCCTTTTGTCAATCCCCTTTTTCTGATATCGCTCATATTCCATTCCCCTTAGTTATATCTAAGCGTTTATTAATGAGCCGTCATGCCAGGAACAAATACTGCTTTCAAACATTCCTCAGGCTTTTTCACCAGCTTCTCAAAGGTTTCAATGCCATCACTAAGAGGCGCCACCGGATCTGCGATATAACCTGTAGACACCTGTCCGCTGCTCAAAATCTTCAAACAATCTTTCATTTCTGTCGTATACGTATAAGAACCGGTCAGTATCTGTTCATGACTAATCAGATACTGAAAGTCTACCGTGCAGTTTGTTTTGGTTAATCCGACTACGGATACCCTGCCGTGAGGCTTACAGAAATGCATGGCATTATTGATCGTCACATCCAGACAAACTGCGTCTACTACGGCATCCGCGCCCTTTCCGCCGGTCAGCTGCATCACTTTATCCTGAAGCGCCTCCGGGGTATCCTCAGCAGAAATTACATCAGTTGCACCGTGCGCCTTAGCAACCTCCAACTTCTTCGTCACCATGTCCAACATAATGATCTGCCCTGCACCATAATATTTAGCCGCCTCTAGGGCAAAAAGTCCAATAGGGCCCGCCCCATAAATAACGAGGGATTTACCTTTCAGTTCCGCGCCGCCCGCCTGATTAACCGCATGGAGGCCTACGGCAAAAGGTTCGGTCATGGCAGCTTCAATATCCGAAACAGATTCCGGCACTTCCAATAAAGTACATTCCGGTACGATGGCATACTCCGCCATTCCACCGTTATAATCCCTTCCGCCCACATATTCCCGGTGCCTGCATGTGTTGATATGCCCTTCTTTGCAATCTTCACATGTACCGCAGTACAGCATCGGATATACACATACACGCTGTCCTGCTTTCCATACTGATGTTTCGTCCGCCACCTCATCGATCACCCCGACAAACTCATGTCCGGAAACTCTTTTTTCCACCTTATACTGACGCCCGGATTTATATACCTTCAAATCGCTGCCACAGACAGATGCAGCCAGTATTTTAAGTCTCACCCACCCCGCCGGCGGAGTCGGATCCGGTAAATCGCCATACCGTACATTGCCGGCAGATTCAATCCATAATGCTTTCATGATTTTTCTCAACCTCCATATTTATAATTGCAGGATAGAAAGGCGCCATGCCTCTCCATCCGCAAACGGACCATGAACCAGTTTCAAAAACCACAATTTACTCCTCCGATTTAATTCTGCGCTTCTTCAGCGGCTTTTCTTTCATCAATCTCTTTCTGAAGCTGCTCAACCCTTTCCTTCGGTAGACGATACAGGAAAATCATAACCGCAGCGCCAAACAGCAAAAAGGCCGCAGGGATGATCAGCAACGTATTTGCAATACAGACACGCACAGATTCAGACGCATCTTCAGCAGCAATCGCAGCGGAGAATCCTCCCATAGCCAAAGCCGCCGGAAGGATAATGCCCTTCAAAAAAGAAACAATCTTGATCGGAATGTTTGTCAAACCCATCACCCAGCCAGTGGAATTCTTTCCGGTCTTCCACTCGGAATATATGGCGGTATCGCCATACAAAGCGGTAGAGCAGGAATATACACAGCCATAGCAAAGCTGTGCGGCGGAAACAAGAAAAATCACTGCCCATACATTTGTATAAACCACGCGTGCCGCAAACAGGCAAACCGCCATAATCAGGTAAAATAAAATCATCGTCTTACGTCCGGACAGCTTTTTGCCGATATACCGGCTGCCATATGCACCAATTACAGCGGTAAAAGCGATAATCAGCGTATATGTTGCCTGCAGTCCTTTGTTAAGGGCAATGTAAGTAAAATAATATACGATAGTGCCTGCCACCATGGAATTGAACATCCACTTTGCCATATCCGCGATAAGAAGCGCCAGCAGGGGCGGGTTCGCGACGAGCGCTTTGAGTAGATCCAGGGGCTTGGTCTTAGCCCGCTCAGACTTGGCCACATTAGCCAGTTCCGCAGCGCCCGTATCCTCATAACCCTCGCTCATCTTAAAATGGGCATAATAACCGAGGAATGTAAACGCGCCCAAAATAGCCGCCAGGGTAGCATATGCATATTTTTCTGTTACAATCGTGGCAAGGAACGCCAGAAAAGGTACGCTTGCGTAAGACCAAACAAACTTAGACGCATTGTTCCAGGTTGCCCGGGATGAAGCCAGCTGAATACGGTCATCCGCAGTCTTTCCTAATACATTGATCATCGCTACATTGGCAGTATAAGGGAAATTTTGAACGATGCGGGACGCAAACATGGCGATAAAGAAGAATACCGTTGCAACGGCTTCGCTCTTGCCGATCCTGCAGTACAGAAGGAATGACGTAACAGGCAGCAGCCAGGTTATGACAACCAGCCAAGAGCGGTAACGTCCCCACTTCATAGGCTTGGTGGAGTTAATAACCGCGCCATATACCCAGGCAGTAGCACTGTCAAATATCGAACTGACAGACACCAGTAACGCTACCGTGCCAAGACTCAGCATGGCCACGTTGGTATAATAGAATGTCAGATAATAAGAATAGACGCTGGTCATCAACGCAAAAAACATATCACCGATACCATAGAAGTAACGAATGCTTTTGGTTAATCCACTTTTAGGATTAGAGTTTTCCATAGTTTTCTCCTTTCAGTAAATATATTGGGATGCACAAGTTTACCGCTCAGCCTTTTGCAGAGAATATACCTTCCATTCCGGTACCCCGTTCCGTATGCAGGTCGGGACGAGGACAGGAATATTTGGTAGACCCATATTTAATAACTTCATCGATAGCAATCCTATTGCGGTCAGCGGTCCGCAATCCACAGTTCGCAATCCAGCTTCCGCCGGGAGCCAGATCATCAATAGTCTGACGGATGCTGGCACGGATATCTTCTTCCGTAGCAGACGGAGAATCCATCATGGTCGTGTCAAATCCGCCCACAAAACACATTTTATGTCCGATCTGCTCTTTGAGCTCTTTCGGATGGTTGCATACCTGCATACCATTCGTCGCACTGGCGCCAAGATCAGCAATCTCCCCTGCAATCGGCGCAAAGTAGCCGCAGCTGTGATGTTCATAAATCACACCCTGGGAAGTTACCGCATCAATGATTCTTTTCAGGTGAGGCTTAAGCAGCTGTCTCCAGGTATCCGGGGACATAAACATGCCATTACTATGCCCATAATCATCATGCATAACCAGGATATCCGGTTTATAATATTTGATCACATAATCATGAAGACGAATCTTATGATCCGCAATGGCGCCGAAGAAATCATAACAGGCTTCCGGCTCTGTTACCAGTGTCATCAGGCATTCCGAAAAATCCATAGTTGTAAAGAGACGTTCCCAGGGACCGAAGCCGATAATAACACGGGAAAGTTTATGTTCTCTGTCCCATTTTGCAGTATCCCGGGCGGCATAACCTTCCCAGTCCAGCTTGCTTAAGTCAGGAAATTTAAATATATCTTTCCATTTTGTAATATCATCCATCAGATGCTTGCCTGGAGTAGGGTTCGGCGCACCGATTGTTTCCTCCCAAGTCCAGCTCTGGCCAAACCAGTCATTCTCCGTTCCTTCCACGCAGATTGTTTCCTTTATAAAATCCATCCCCCTGGGCGCGCTGATATCAAAATCACCGGGAATCGGAAGATATTCCGGTTCCTTATGCTGATAAGCCAAAAGCCCATTTTCTTTAAATGATAAACTTGCCACACTAAAATCCTCCTCTCATATTTTTGAATATCCAAAGCCGATTATGCAATTTGATTCCGGCCTTTTGTATAATCTTATCATGCAGTGGAAAATCTTTGTACAGTCTCCCCGAACGAAAAAACAAAATTCTGTTATGCTGACAGCACAAAAAGGCCTGCTCTATTAAAGCAAGGCCTTCTTTGAAAACAATATTAATTTGTCCTAAAGCTCTCCCCACCGTGTAAGATAGTAGATACTGAGCCGCAGATAGTTTCTGAGGGACGGATCCTCATAATCCCAGCCAGCCTGTTCTTTCACATATTTAATACGATAATTTATCGTATTTCTGTGAATAGACAGATAGTCCGCAGCAAGTCCGGTGGCTCTTTCCAACCCCAAATAGACAGAAAGGGTGCGGAGAAACTCTCTCTTATCCGGCTCCTCAGTCCACATCTTCAAACATATCGGCTCACAGGCCAACAGCTTGCGCTGTCTATCCATATTTTCCATAAGATATTCACATGCGCAGTCATAAAAGAAACACAAACCCGGGGAATCGATATGATTAATAGCGAAAATGGCCTGTTCATAATAATATGGCAAATTGCTTATTTCATCAAAAGGCAGGCTGACTCCAACACGCAGTTTTTTTAAGTATCCCTGACTGCCGATCCAACTATACATCTGTCGTACCAAAATATTCGGTTCCGGAACATAAGCAATCACCAGCAGATCTTCGCGGTAGATCCAGTTATAAATTGCCGGGTACTGTTTCGTCAGGATATTTTTCAAAAGTTCAAGCCCGGCGGTTCTTTCTTTCGCGGAATCGAAATGAAAGAGAAACAGGCAGAGCCTGTTATCACTATCCGGCGATTTCCTGATTATAATGGAATAATGGTAATCCATCTGCTCTTTTGGAACCTCTTTATATTCCAGAAGATCGTTCATGATCTGCTTATTAACCCCAGAATCGTCTCCTCTTTCCGCAGCCGCGAATATAAGGGAACATTTTTCTGTCAGAAGATTCAAAAGCGCAACATCACCAGGGTTTAAAGGACGCTTTTTATCTAAAACCGTAATCTGCCCATAATCACGAGCCAAATAACGGAATTTAACATGAAGCCCACTGGTCTGATATTCGTTTCCTTCCTCATCTTTTGCGGAAGTATTGAACCGGTATACACAGTCATTGTATTTGCGCACCGGGTTTTTTAACGCATCCGACATCGCCAGATAATAGGTCACCGAACTCTGCTCTTTCTCATAAATATAACGCCATTCCGGTATATTGCCGATCGATATCCCACGGCAGTCCATACCAAGAAGAAGATAATTGGAATCCTGCAATAATACCGGATTAGAAAATGCCTGGGCACATAAATGTACAAACAACCGATAATCGGCTGCCCGAAGGGCTTCCTCTATATTTTCCTGCCAACTGTCATACCAGTTAAATATACTCTGGATCAGCAAGAAGCCTTCTTTTTCCTCCATATCATGGATCACTATCGTGCCCTGTTCCGCATGGCAGATGACATCCGCACCTTCATTCCGAACATAGACAGATCCAGCAGCCGCTACAGGCAAGGGGCCGCTGATTGTCCGCTCCGTCGCAGCGGAAATCCTCGTCTCTATATCATATTGGGACAGCTGGTTCGCTATTAACCACAGGTTTAATTTCATCTGGGTATCCTCGTGAAACGCAATAACAGTAAATAATCAGAACGGATCATGAAGTTCTTCCCTTTTGATAGGCGGGAATACCTTTTCCGCGCAGTCGACCAACAGGCTGACGGCAGGATTGACATTCGATTTCTCCCAGACAATATCAATGCCTATGGTATACTCCACGTCGGAAAGTTCAAAAAAAGCGATATCGGCAGTTTCATAAAACTGCTGCGCAGGCCCAAGGACAGTGCAGGCCAGTCCTGCATTTACATACAAATACAATGATTTCAGGCTTTCCGCAAATATGACGTTCTGTGGCTCAAAAGGAAGATCCCGCAGCATATTCATCGCGGCCACATCCGTATTCAGGCAGATAAACGTGGCGTTCCGGAAAGACTCGACACTGATCATGTCCACATTTCCAACAGACATTTGCTTATGATAATAAATACAGGGTTTTGCCCGGAAAATCGGTTTTCTCGTCAGTCTGGGTTCATTGGCCAGTCCAATAGAATATGTCAAAGCCGCATCCATACGCCCATCAATCAGCCTTCGCCGATCCGGCCAGGACAGAGCTGACAGAACCAATTTCACATCCGGATGATTCTGGGTGAAATTCCGAATTAATTGTCTGTAAAAATTTCCGGATATCATATCAGTGATGCCCAGATTCAGATTCATGCTACTTTCCGGCGGAATATTCTTAGCCTGCTGCAGCATAGCATCCAGATTCCAAAGAACTGTATCCAATTTGTCATAAAGATACAGTCCGGCAGCAGTCGGAATCATTCCTCTGCTCCCAGGTTCAAAAAGCGTAATATCAAGTTCTGATTCCATCTGCACGATCTTCTTACTAATACTTGCAGTTGTACATCCTGCTTCTTTCGCAGCCTTCTGAAATGATCCGCAACGCATAATATCCCTGAACAAATACAAAAAATCATAACTAGTCTTTTTATGATACATAATTATTTCCTTTTCCTCACCTTCAATTTAAATTCCTCCCTCCAAACGTCTTCATCCTTACTACACGTATTAGTTATTCCCAAGATTCCATGGAAGGATTCTATCACAACCTGACAGGGATTTCAACGGCGTCTAAAAGTTCTCATCCTTCCCAAACCACTCCTCCAGCACCGCCGCCGTCTTATCCACCACATACCCGCTGGAACCACGTCCCTTTACATCCTCCACCATAGTCACCATCAGAATCGGCCGCTCGGTGGTTTTTTCCGCAGTCAGAATCATAAACCAGCCCAGCTCCATTCCCCAGGTCTGATCCTGTGACTCTTTCAATTCGGCGGTTCCTGTCTTTCCGGCCAGAACCACATCCTCCCGGTGAGCCGCATAGCCGCCGGACTTCGGGTCATTTACCGCTTTTGTGATGCCGTCCAGTACTTTAGCCGCCGTCTCCTTCGACATGGCTTCGGGAATCCAGTACTGTGTCTTTGCTTCCGGCTGATCAAGCAGATAGGGCTTGACCATATTTCCCTCATTACAAAAAGCCGAATAAATCGACGCCATATGAAGAGGATTAATCAGAATCTGTCCCTGGCCGTAGCCGCTGTCGGCCAGCTGGATTTCCGTCTCTATCTTATCCGTGTTCGAATACTGAGAAGTCTGCATTCTGAGCTCAAAGGGCAGCTCCTGGCCGAAGCCCAGCTTTGCAAGCCCGGCTCCCAGCTTGTCCGCACCGATTTTCAGCGCCGCCTTGGCGAAATAAATATTGTCCGAGTATATTAGAGCATTCTCCAATGTCACCGGCTCGAAAAGACGCAGAGTCGTCACAAAATAAGAGCCCCAGGAGGAATCCTTCTGCCAGCTAAGCCCTTCTGATCCATAATCCTCTGCCGGATCAATATCCCCCGTTTCCAGACCGACAGCCGCCGTCACCGGCTTAAAGGTAGACCCCGGGCACCAGCCCTGCCGGAAACGGTTATACATCGGCTGCCCCTCATCCTCATTCAGCGCATTCCATTTTTCAGTGGACAGTCCCAGAATAAAATCATTATTGTCATAAGAAGGCGTGCTGACCAACGCCAAAACCTCCCCCGTAAAAGGATTCATGGCCACGGAGCAGCTCTGATCCTCTTTCAGCTGTTCGTACACGCTTCTCTGCAGATCACTGTCAATCGTTACCCGGATTTCCTGACCATGCCGCACAGGCACGACAGCCAGCTGCTTCTTCTCATTGCCCTCCGAATCCACGATATAAATCCTGCATCCGTCCTGCCCCTTCAATTCCTTCTCATACAAGCCTTCCAGACCGCTCCGCCCAATCACACTGTCTGCGGTGTAGCCCTCCCCCGCATGCTCCTCCAAATCTTCCGCGGTCACGTTCTGGACATAGCCCACCAGATGGGCGGCGGCTTCGCCCAGCGGATATTCCCGCACCTCCGTATCCGTAATCATAACGCCGGGGATGGCCTGCAGTTTCTCCTGGCGCTCGACGGCCTTTATCGTTTCCTCGTCGGGATTTTCAGCGAACAGATCCGTTTCCTTCAGCTTCGGAATGGTTTTCACCGGCACAAAGGAATCATCCTTCACCCACTGAGCCTCCAGTTTTTTCTCGATATTTTCCGGTTCCATCCCCAAAATCTCAGCCAGCTCCTGAATCTCCTTTTCCCGATCCTCAAACCTTCCGGGAACCAGACCCACCGAGGAAGCTGTCCCTTTCCCCGCCAGCATCCGTCCGTTTCTGTCCGATATCTGACCCCGTTCCGCTTTCGTGGTGGAAACCCGCACCTTATCCGACGCTCCCAGCTCCGGGAAAATCAGATAATCCTGCCATACCAGCCGGTACCCGTCCTCCCCTTTTTGAAACACCGCCTCGTTCTCAAAGCTGACGGCGCCCGCCGCCGTGTCAAAGGATGTGGCGTAGGACACTGCCTCCCGCTCTTTATCATATTCCAGAATCTCGATCTCCATGTTTTGCATCTCGATTCCTTCATAAATGGCGGAATTCCGTTTGATAAAATCCTCCTGGCTGATATTTCCCGACGCCTCCGGCTCTATCATCCGATACATCGCTTCGTATTCCTGGTTTGGTATATGAGCCATATAAGCCTGCAGAAGCTCTTCCGGCCCTTCCTCTTCCTCCCGGTGCATGAAAAACACGGCCGCCCAGACAGCGCCGACCACCGCAAGGAGAACTGCCGCCCCAACGGTAATCCATAAAAGGGTACGATTCTTTTTCTTCCGTCTATATCTATAAGATTTATAATTTCGCTTCATATACGCCTCCGTTTCCTAAAATATGAAGTTTTTAGATCAACTTGCTTATTATCTTGCTGTTTCAGTATAACACAGTCCGAATATAATAGCCAGATGCTTTCATACAGTCAATTAAGCTTTAAAGTATACGCAACAAGGAATTGAAATTTTAGATTTAGAACGGTAGGGGCAGAAAATAATCTTACACAGGAAGCAGCCATACTTAAAAAGGCAGTCCATCGAAACGGATTGCCCTTTTCATAATTCCTAACCACTCTTCTCAACTTTTTTCAAAATATCCGGCCAGCTCCGTAATCGCGTCATACCGTTCCTGAAGTTCTTCTGGAAGTATATTTGCGGTCACATCAGCGGGAAAAATTTCCCTTTATGCAAATCCGAAGATCGTTTCCGAAATCTCCACGGAAAATTTCTCCATGTGGAAGATGGATGATCTGAAGAAGGCCGTGAAAACAGATCTGCTGGGAGAGGATTATGTGTCCGATGCCGCATCATATGGATGGGGCAGATAAAAAACACTCGTAATTTTTGACATATTATTCCTGAAAATGATAGACAGAGAACCATTTTGAGATATCAGGTAAAATAGCATTTTTTATTAAGACATGTATATTTAAACTTGCTATAATAGATAAGAACGCAAGGAGGATATACAATGAAAAGCCAAAAAGAAGTTGTTAAAAAAGTTATAGATTATATCGAAAAAAATTTAGAGGAAGAAATTAATTTAGATAATATATCAAAAAATATTGGTTATTCTAAATTCTATCTTAATCGTATTTTTACAGCGCATACGGGAATCACCATGTATAGATATTTGCACAGCCGCAGGCTTACTGTCGCCGCCGAAAAACTGGTGAAAACTGATAAGCCGATCACACAGATTGCGTATGAAGCCGGATATGATACACAGCAATCATTTTCATATGCTTTTAAACAAATGTATTTATATCCGCCTAAAATTTTTAGAGATATCGGAGTCTTTATGCCAAAACAAAACAGAATTTCTATGCGCCGTTCTTATATCCCCAGTTACAAATTTACTGCGCAAATTAAGGAGATTGCCGCATGAGTACGATTCCTTATGTTATTGAACAGACAAGCCGCGGAGAACGAAGCTATGATATTTTTTCACGGCTGCTATCCGACAGAATTGTTTTTTTAGGAGAAGAGGTAAGTGACACGTCAGCCAGTCTGATTATTGCTCAAATGTTGTTTTTAGAAGCGCAAGATCCCGAAAAGGATATACAGCTGTATATAAACAGTCCCGGCGGTTCCGTATCAGCCGGTCTTGCCGTTTATGATACGATGCAATATATAAAATGTGATGTTTCAACTATTTGTATTGGCCTTGCCGCCAGCTTCGGCGCTTTTTTATTAGCCGGCGGGACAAAAGGAAAACGTATCGCCTTGCCAAACGCGGAAATCATGATACATCAGCCGGCCATTCATGGGAATGGCATCAGAGGGCAGGCAACAGATATTAAAATAACATCTGACCATATACAAAAAAGCAAAGAACGCCTGAACTCTATCTTAGCAGGAAATACCGGAAAAAGCATTGAAGAAATTGCCCTTGCGACAGAACGTGATAATTATATGTCAGCAACAGAAGCAGTGGATTTTGGGTTAATTGATAAAATCATAGATAAGCGTTAAAATGCTGAACCAGTTAAGAAATGGAGATGAGAGGAATAATAAAATGAAAAAAGAAAGCCGGTAACTCCGGACGATATAAAAACTGCTTTGCAGGATGTTGGTATCCGAAAAGGGCAGGATGTTATGGTGCATACATCGTTGAGAAGCCTGGGTTATGTATGCGGCGGCGAACAGTCATGTGGACGATCATTATCTCTGTTATAACTGCTGCCATAATCGTGTCTACAGGCCCTTATTTTATGATGAGAGTATAAAACACATGAGAAATATCATTAAACAGCTTAGAAAAGAAGCGGGTTTTCGGCAGGAAGATATGGCGAAAGAATTAGGGGTAAGCAGGCAGACAATCATAGTGATTGAAAATGATAAATATAATCCAACCCTTGAACTCGCAGTGAAAATCGCCAGATTGCCGGATCGCCATGTAGAGGATATTTTCTTTTTAAATGATTAAAATCTCCTCCGTTTTTATACTATCGTTTTATAAATTAGAAAGAATCCGTTGACGTTATATGATAGCACAAAATAGATATAACATGTTCAAAATTATATTATTAAATTCCACGGGAGGTAGTGCTATGATGATTCGTCCGTCAGCTTCAATTCGTCAGAATTATAATGAGATTGCCGACGGGATTATGGCTGGCTTATTCTTTAAAAAGAGAAACACCAGCCTGCCAGGATGGTGTTTCTCCTGTTATCCTCCCTTATTTTTTCACTGCGGCGATGCACTCCACTTCGCAGAGGACGCCTTTGGGAAGATCCTTTACCGCCACGCAGGAACGAGCCGGTTTTCCTGTAAAATATTTGGCATATACTTCATTGAATGCCGCAAAATCGGCGATATCCGCCAGGAAACAAGTGGTTTTCACCACATCGGTGAAATCCGCGCCCTGGCTTTCCAGCAGCGCTTTGATATTTGCCATCACCTGCTCCGTCTGCTCCTCAATCGTAGCGCCCACCACTTCTCCCGTCGCCGGAGAGAGGGGAATCTGGCCGGAAAAGAAAGCAATTCCGTTTACGATAATCCCCTGGGAATAAGGGCCGATGGCCGCAGGCGCATTTTTTGTCTCCACGTACTTTAACATATACATTTCCTCCATTCATGATTCATGAATTCCATCATATCACAATTCACCAAAAATAACATACCTATTCTTCTGATTCCGCATAATTTTAAAACTTGCCGGCCATGGAAAAGAAGTGTATACTCTATTGTAAATATATCAAAAATATAAGGAGGTACTCACTCTTGTATCCTATACTGAAAAAACGCCGGCTGTCCGACCAGATCTACTATATGGACATCCTGGCTCCCCGGACGGCCAGATCCTGCCAGCCGGGACAGTTTGTCATCGTAAAGATCGACGAAGCCGGCGAGCGGATTCCTTTAACCATCTGTGATTACGACAGAGCACAGGGCACCGTCGCCATCGTATTCCAGACTGTGGGCGCTTCCACAAAGCGGATGGCACTGCTTGAGGAAGGGGACAGCTTCCGGGATTTTGCCGGCCCTTTAGGCTGTCCGTCTGAACTGATCCATAAAACACCGGAAGAGCTGCGGCAGATGAATCTTCTGTTTGTGGCCGGCGGCGTGGGAACCGCCCCGGTTTATCCCCAGGTGAAATGGCTTCATGAACAGGGCGTAAAAGCCGACTGCATCATCGGCGCCAGAAACAAAAGCCTGGTCATCCTGGAACAGGAAATGAAGCAGGTTGCCGCAAACCTGTACGTAGCCACCGACGACGGCAGCTACGGCTTCCACGGAAATGTCAACGACCAGATCAAGGAACTGGTGCAAAACCAGGGACATACCTATGACCTGGTGGTCGCTATCGGCCCCCTGGTCATGATGAAGTTCGTGTCCATCCTGACAAAAGAGCTGCAAATCCCCACTGTGGTCAGCATGAACCCGATTATGGTGGACGGCACCGGCATGTGCGGCGCCTGCCGTCTAAGCGTCGGCGGCGAAATCAAATTCGCCTGTGTGGACGGCCCGGAGTTCGACGGCCATCTGGTAGATTTTGATCAGGCCATAAAGCGTCAGGCCATCTACAAAACCGAGGAGGGCCGGGCACTGCTTAAACTGCAGGAGGGGAAGACCCATCACGGCGGCTGCGGACAGTGCGGCGATCATGAACATAATGGTAACGCAACAAATGACAGCATCCATAACAAAACCGGCAAAATCAACACAGACAACAATGCTGATATAAAAAACAGCTCAAACAGCAACGGCAACACAAAAAACAGTCCAAACAGCAACGACAACATAAAAAACAACTCAAACAGTACATGCAACGCAGATAACACGATACATAATGACGCACACAACCGAAAGGAGGCACACTGATATGGCCAGAACAAAACTGGAAAAAATCCCGGTAAGGGAGCAGGAGCCAAAAGTGCGGGCCGCCAATTTCGACGAGGTGTGCCTTGGATATAACTTAGAAGAAGCCACCGCCGAGGCCGAACGATGCTTAGGCTGCAAAAAGCCCAAATGCGTGGAGGGCTGCCCGGTCAGCATCGATATCCCCGGCTTTATCAGCCATCTAAAAGAACAAAACGTGGAAAAAGCCTTTGAGGTCATCAGCCAGTACTCCTCCCTGCCCGCCGTCTGCGGAAGAGTCTGCCCCCAGGAAAGCCAGTGCGAGCAGAAATGTGTGCGGGGCGTTAAAGGAGATGCCGTCTCCATCGGCAAGCTGGAACGGTTTACGGCAGATTGGGCAGAGGCCCATAATATCCACCCTGTCCTTTCCTGCGAACCCAAACATAAAAAAGTGGCCGTCATCGGCTCCGGCCCCGCCGGTCTGACCTGTGCCGGGGATCTGGCAAAAGCCGGCTATGATGTGACGATTTTCGAAGCCCTCCACGAACCGGGCGGCGTACTGGTATACGGCATCCCTGAATTCCGTCTGCCCAAAAAAGGCGTGGTGGAACCGGAAATCGAAAATGTGAAACGGCTGGGCGTCAAAATAGAAACCAACGTGATTATCGGAAAATCCGTAACCATCGACCAGCTGTTTGAGGAGGAAGGCTTCCAGGCCGTATTCATCGGCTCCGGCGCAGGACTGCCCAAATTCATGGGCATTCCGGGAGAAAATGCCAACGGCGTATTCTCCGCCAACGAGTACCTGACCAGAAGCAATCTGATGAAAGCTTTCGACGACCATTATGACACGCCCATCTATCAGGGGAAAAAGATTATTGTGGTAGGCGGCGGAAACGTTGCCATGGACGCTGCCAGAACCGCTCTGCGGCTAGGCGCCGAGGTACATATCGTCTACCGAAGAAGCGAGACGGAGCTGCCCGCCAGAGCCGAGGAAGTGCATCACGCAAAAGAAGAAGGCATCATCTTCAACCTGCTCACCAACCCCAGGGAAATCCTGACGGATGAAACCGGCCAGGTCACTGGTATGGTCTGCGCGGAAATGGAACTAGGCGAACCGGACGAATCCGGCAGAAGAAGACCCGTAGAAAAGAAAGACTCTGATTTCACCATAGCCGCGGACATGGTGATCATGGCCCTTGGCACCAGCCCCAACCCGCTGATCTCCTCCACCACCAAAGGACTGGAAATCAACCGCAGGAAATGTATCGTAGCCGACGAGGCAAACGGCCAAACCTCCCGGAAAGGCGTTTTCGCCGGCGGCGACGCCGTGACAGGAGCCGCCACCGTAATCCTGGCTATGGGCGCAGGAAAAGCTGCGGCGAAAGGGATCGATGCGTATCTGAGCCGGTAAGTCTGATCAATGTGCTTGATCGTCGTGCCTGATCGATGTATTTAATCATGCTCTAAACCGCAGCGTCTGATCGGTGCTTTTAACCGCCAGGCCCTTAGCCTCCATGTTTTCCAGCACCTGCACTTTCGGTTTGTTTATGATATGGTAAACTTACAGGAAACACACACGGCTGCACAACGCATTTCATTGCTTACACAATGTACGGCCAGCACAAATGGAAACGACTAAAGTCGTTTCCTATACCTTTTATGAAAAGCCGCACACATATATGTTTAACCATTATGACGACCATTTCAAGTTCTGGAACATGGACGGCGTCACATTCCCAAACGCGAAATATGTGCACCCATTAAAGCAACGGGACATACAGCATATTTATGATCAGCTGATTCAAGATGATAATATCACTTTACTGGTAGTGTTCGGAAACCCCGTCGATTTCCGCTTCCATTCCGAAAGCGACATCGATTTATATATGGGTGTGAAATAATTTTGTTCAGGAAAGCCCTTCGCGATTATGATTTGTCCGTGCTGATCATGGAAACCTACTTCAACGATGAACTGGGGCTGAACAACGCCGCCTACCATCTCCAGCAATGTGTGGAAAAAGTATTAAAAGGATATCTGGAATGCGTCGGCGTTACCGTGCCACGGACCCATAAAATCGGAAATCTTTTAAAAATGTCGGCTAAAAACGGTTCCTCTTTCACATCCACAGACTGGCTGGATGCCCATGCGGAAATGCTGGAAGCATGGGAGAGCGAAACCAAGTACAATGCGGAATTTCTGGTGGAATATAAAAAAATCCGGGAGGCTGTCAAAGGCATTGGCGATGCGTTAAAGCTAAACGGCATCTGCCAGGAGCCGGATACGGCCATCACACCGGAAATCAAAACACGGCTCCTTGCCATGCTGCCTAAAAACAGAATTCCGGCTGACAATCTGGAATGGAACATATTTTTCCGGATCTACCGCTCCAAATTAGGACTTAACGACCATCAAAATAACGCAGACCCGCCTTTTTCTCTGGATGATTATTTTAAAAAATACGGAATCACGGATAAAAACGCGGAAGTCGAACGGCTGCAGGTTCTGTTTCATACAACGGATATGAACCGGATTAAACAGCAAGTACGAGATACGTTAATGTAATGCTGACAAGCGAAAAACTTCCAACAACCGAATAACGTAAAAAAAGAGATACGACATTTCCTGAGAAGCATTAATTTTTCCTTGTAAAAACCGGTCGTCATAACAACTTCCTATACCGGCAGCTATAACAACTGCTGGCATAGGAAGTTTATAAATTTTTACAGATATTGAGCAAAAATAAGTTTTCATTTACAGACTTCATTTTTGAAGCCTACTATTTGTGTTGCAAAAAATTTTGGAACTCACATATCTGGCTAAGATAAAGCCTTATGACACTTCATCAAAATAAACTGACTTCCCATACTCAACAGCTTTAGCCACACTGGTAGGCTGGCATTGTCTATTTCTTTGGCTATGAATCTCTTTTAAATTTTTTCTAGTTCTTTCCTGTTTGTTCCATACTGGACATATCCGCATGAAAAAGGTAGACTTTTCATAAATGATAAAGTTTTAGTAAAACTCAGACAGAATACATCAACAATCCACCAGAATGCATCGCCCACGATATGTCAGAAACATAATCAATTCTGATCTGCTTAACATGTGCTGTTTGGTTACACCCACCTTTTTATCGAATTAATTTCTGAGTTGTTTTCTGACCGGGGATTTCACTATGATAATTAGGATGTTAAAAGATAGTTAAAACATACTTGATTTGAATTCGCTTGAAATTTAAAACGATCAATGCTGATAATGATAAAATAGATTTTTACTATATGCACATATTTTCCGAATTATTTATTTATGCTACTTTTGTGTTGCCCAATAATCTTTCCAATCAGCCCTCCTGCCATAGACGCATGACCGCCTCCATTTTCGATCCCGTCCAACGCAACATGGGTTAGTTCTCCTGCATAAACTCTGAAGATTTCCGAGCGAGCAGAATAACATAAAAAGAGCGGCCTGCCAACCCAGTTCGCAAGCCACTCATTCAAAAACAAACTCTTTGCGTATCAATCCTCTCTGCCGCCATCACAGCAGCTGCGCTCTCTGCTCCTGCATCTTCTTAAATACATAGGCGCCTACCGCCGCGTCCGCCTGCTCGCTCATTTTCAGGAACCGGCATCCGTAGCCATAGCGGCTGTCCGCCTCTCTCTTTCCCCGCACCACTCTTGCAGTGTAGGACCGCTCCGAACCGTCAAAATTCACACGAAACGCAAACATCTCGTACAAAGACAAGGGCTGTATCGTAGAGATGTAGACGCCTCCCGTGCTTACATCACGAATCGTAGCGGGAAAGTCACCATGCTTTTCGGCTTTCCCCCATATTTCTATGGAAGCCCTCACACGAACCTGCCCTCTTTTATTCAGAGCCTCCCTTTTCTGACCCAGCATATTGCAGTCAGCAATCCACGGCTCTCCTCGCTGCGTATAATTATTTCTCCGGATCACCAGCTCGCAGTCCATATCCACCAGACCTCTCTGGCCGTCGAAAAAACGTACGGCGGTCTTTAACCGGCCGTCGCTCAGCTGGTAGTCCGAAAAGTACAGGCGAATCACTTCATTCGGGAAAAGCTCTACTCTTCCCTCGATCACTCTCTTGTCCTTCGGCAAATACACCTGGCATTTGCTGCAGTCTGCCAGTACCATATTCTCTCCCCCTCTTCAGTATGGTATCACAGATCCATAAAACCGGCGGCCTTATCCGCCTGCATCATCATCTGAATCCGAAGCATCTGTACCAGGCTGGAAAAACCCTCCTGATCCATTCCGTAAGAACTGCCGCCGCCATAAGAAGATGCCATGGCCGCCATCGCCAAACTGCTCATCATACTGTTGATATTCCCACTGCCAAGTCCCATCAGACTATTCAGATAGCTGTCACCTCCAAACAGACTGTCCGAGTTGTCGGAACCCAACAGACTTCCCACACTGCCAAAACTTCCAAGGCCACCCAGCAATCCTGTGCCACTGTCAGAATCATTCAGACCACTTAACAGAGAAGCCGTCCGGTTCATCTGGCTCAATTTCACGATATCCGCTACAACGTCGTTGACCGCTCCCTTTGTCTGTACGGTCTGATTCGCCAGAAGATCATCGCCTTCCATATAGGAAGCCACCTTCCGCACATAGTCCTGGGTCTCCGCAAAAGGAGGAACACCCCCATATTTCATAACGCTGCCAGGGCCTGCATTATATGCTGCCAACGCCAGCGTCACATCGCCAAACTGGTCCAGCGTGCTCTTAAGATATTTTGCACCACCCATGATATTCTGTCTTGCGTCAAAGGGGTCGGTAACGCCCAAACTTTTCGCCGTTTGGGGCATCAGCTGCATCACACCCATCGCACCCGATCGGGAAACCGCATTGGGATTAAACCCAGATTCGGTTTTTGCCACTGCTTTCAGCAGATTCACCGGCAAATCAAACAGCTTCGCCGCCTCCTCGAATATCGTATCCATGTCCTCTGACGTCGCAGAAAACGCCTGATTTAACACATCGGAAAAATCCCCGGTTGTCTTTGAAGAACTCTCTGCCACAGTCGATAACGGACGCTGGTTAAGCGCCTCCGTCTCCGTAGCCGATGTAATCAGAGCCATCGTCATTCTCTCCCTTCTTCTCACCGTTCTCTCATCCGGACAAGCCGTAAGCCGCCCGATTTCCTCTTACAATCTATTACATACATCGAAATAAAATGCAATTTTCCTTATTAAAACCTGAATTTTCTCTGCTGTCTGTCCCGGTATCTCCCGTCACCGGCTCCAAACGGAAACCAACAAGCATCACATTTCCGTCGAATCTCCGTTTTCTCCAAACATGTCTTCGCCAGTTTCCTCTGGCATAGCCTCTCCTCCTGACGAAGTCGTTCCAGCCTCGACCTTTTTTACGGTCCCTTCCTCCGGCACATAATTCAGAAAGTAGAGATAAATATCCACCACTGCCTGATACAGCTCCACCGGAATCGAAGCCCCCAGCTTCACCTGGCTGAGCAATGAGCTCAGCGAATCGTCCTCGTAGACGGGAACGCCCGCTCCCATGGCCACTTCCGTGATTCGTTCTGCCATATAACCCATGCCGGAGGCCACCACCACTGGCGCTCTGTTTTTTTCCGGGTCATATTGAAGGGCCACCGCTCTTTTCTGCATCCGGCGCTCAAATTCTGACATTTACCGTTCTCTCCTTCTCCCTGATCTCAGGAAATACACTTTGAAGCCGCAAATCGCCTCTTTTTTCCGTAACCGTCATCCTGCCGGGCTTCATGCCATTATTCTTCAAAATACCCGTCACATTCTCCTGGATGGCGTCAAACTCATTCTGCAAAGCCGGCGGCACGCCCAGCTGCATATTCACATTCCAGCCCTGAAATTCCAGAACCATGTCAAAACTTCCCAGCCGCTGGATCTGAAACTGCAAAAGCATCCTGATCTTCCTACCGCCCTCTTCTCCGTCCTCACCTGCGTCGGGATCTACCCAGATCTCCGACATCACCTCTTTTCCTTCATAAGAAAAAGGCATCAGCAGATGAATCAGAGGCATATATACGCTCTCATTCAATAATATATTCTGGGAAATGCTCTGGAACTGAAGCATCTGCTCCACGCCAGCCTCGCCCCGGCCGCCCCGCTCCAAAAGGCTTGCCAAAGCATCGGCAAATTTATTTCCTGCCTGGCTTCTGTGCATAGCTGCCAAAGTACTGTCCAGATCAGACTGGGCATCTCCCTTATAAAAATATGAAAATTCTCTGTTTCCCACCAGCCGCTGAAACAGCTTCATCATTCCGTCCTGACTTCCATTCTCATACTTTACCGCATTGAGAATAAAAAGCATGACGGAATCTCTCACCGCTCCATAATCGTGGGTCCTGGAAATATAGTTGGAAAGAAAAGGAATAATCCGTCCATTCAAAGCCTGGGCATTCGCCTCGGTGTCCCCATTGGCCGCATACCAGTTCATCTGGGCCAGCTCCTGACGAAATTCCTCCCTAAAGGGGGTCAAAAGCTGATCATGGATCTGATCCGCAAGGCTACGCATCTGCGTCAGAAGATGGGGACCCGCACTGAAATCATTGTAGCTTTTCAAAAGCTCCAGCACCGCCTCTTTTAAACCATCTGACGTATTCTGAGTCAGGATATTCCGCAGACCGTCAAAAAACGCTCCCGAAAACTTTACCTGCGCGGCTCCCTGCTCCATAAAAAAGTTCAACAGATCTTCCCCTGACTGCATCTGTAAGGAAGCTGTCAATTCCTTCAACAGCTGAGCCAGCTGCGCCTGGTCCGCCGGCATACCTGCCGTATCCTGAAAAATAATCTGCTCTAGCAAGCCCGCAGTACTGGGATTGTTGCCCAATCTCTGTACAAAGGCACCATAATTGCTGTCGTAATCAAGGATGCTCGGGCTGCCTTCACCGGTCGCGGTTCCCGTCCTTCCGCCCTGCTGCCCGTCCGCCCGGACCACCCGGGTAGGGTCCACCGGATTATGAATCCGAGGGTTCTGTACCTGATTTTTCGCTTCCTGGCCAGTTGGCAGTGTCCGATTATCGGTCTGAACAGGTGACGGCGTCACCTGTAAAATATTCGCCATGATTTTGCCCCTTTCCCGGAAATGCAAAATTTCCCCTATGTTATACATCGGCACAATTCCGAACTTTCAACAGTGCTTTTTCTGGTATTTTTTAGTTTGCCTTCCTATTTTTTACCATATTTTCTAATTTTTTATTTTGTTTCCCGTTCTTTACTATGCTTACTGATCTTTCTCACTTCTTCCAGCTTCTCAAACTGCTCCAATACCTGTCCCAAACTCAGTTCGTCCACATCCACCGCCAAATCGGCATACCTCTCGTAAAGAGGAACGCGCTCTGCATAAAGCTCATCCAGTGTCATGCCATTTTTCAACACCACGCCTCTTGCTTCCAAATCCCCCAGCCGTGCCTTTAAACTCCCCAGACCAATGCGCAGGTAAACCACCAGGCTGATCTCTTTAAAATGATGCATCGCCTCCGGGCAGTAAACCACGCTGCCGCCGGGGGCGATCACCGTATACCGGGCCTGCACCTGAGCATTTACCTGATTTTCAATCCGCTCGAACCCTTCTGCTCCTTCTCTGGCAATGATATCCTTTAACAGACAGCCCTCCTGCTCCTGAATCAGCAGGTCTGTATCCACAAACTGAAGCCCCAGTTTCTTTGCCAACAGCACCCCTACCGTACTTTTCCCGGAACCGGGCATTCCGATTAACGTAATATTGTCCAATCTTATCATCCTTTATGCGTAACTGCATCCCCTGTATTCAAATGAACCTATCACTCATATTTAACAGAACTTCACAGGAGAAGCCGCTGTCAAAAAACAATTAAGGAGGGCCGCATATCAGCTCTGCATGGCCAACATCAGCGACGGTACCATCTGCTTCTTTCTGGATACCACGCCTTCCAGGTAATATCCGATACCCTGGCTCCTCCCCGCCGGAAACGCATCCGCCAGCAGAGAAACCGCCATATTCTTCTCTGAACAGATCACCGTGGTAGACTCATCCAGAATGCTGGTCAGCATGAAATAGACCACATCCAATCCGGACTTTTCTTCCACCTCTTTCAGATAAGGAAGCAGCCGCTCTCCGATGGCCTCCAGCTCATCCGGATTCATGGAATTGATCTGGCCGATCCCTACCTTCACATCACCCACAGCAAAAGTCTTATAATCCTGATAAAAGATTTCCTCCGATGTTTTCGAACCCAAATCGCTTCCCGCCGTAAACATATCCCTAGCCATTTTGACCGGATCAAAGCCTGCAATACGGGCCAGCTCTTCGGCTGCAGCCTTATCTGCAGGCGTACAGGTAGGAGAACGATACAGCAATGTATCGGAAATAATGGCACAGCACAAAAGCCCTGCTGTCCGGGCATCGATCTCTATGCCTTTTTCCTGATACATCTGGTAAATGATGGTTGCGGTACAGCCCAAAGGCTGGTTACGGAAAAATACCGGATTCATCGTCTCCATCGCCCCCAGTCGGTGATGGTCGATGATCTCCAGAATATCCGCCTTCTCAATGCCGTCCACTGCCTGGGTCCGCTCATTATGGTCCACCAAAATCACCTGCTTCCGACGCATGCCAAGCAGATTCCGGCGGGAGATCATGCCCCTGTACAGTCCCTCCTCGTCCAAAACGGGGAAATCACGATGCCGCTTGCTGGCCATCACCTCTTTGATATCGTCGGTAAAATCCTCCACGCCAAAGGTGATAATCTGTTCCTTCGTCATAAAATGACGGATGGGCATACTCTGATTGATCAGCCTTGCCACCGTATATGTATCAAAAGGGGAACTGATCACCGTACAGTTCTTCTCCTCCGCCAGCATCTTGATCGTTCGGGATACCGGCGCGCCGTCGCAGACGATAATACAAGCGGCATCCATCTCGATCGCACAGAGCTGCGATTCATACCGATTTCCCAGAATCACCAGATCACCGCCATCGATATAGCTTTCCATCAGGTCCGGATTCGCCGCCGCAATCAGCACCTTTCCACGGTCAAACACACCATTTTCATCACCGATCAGCATAGTGCCCTCTATGGTTTCCACGATATTCGAGTAATGGGTCCTGGCCACAGACAGAATCCGGCTGTCATATACGTTCATGTAAGAATTGGCAATATCGCCAATGGTAATCAGACCTTCCAGTCTCCGGCCGCTGACGATGGGCAGCGTAACCACATTCAGGTCCTTCATCAGGCTCCACGCTTTTTTCAGAGAGATGCCGCTGTCCACCCCTGCGGTTTCTCGGATCTCCATATCCTTCACCTGGGTTCCCACATCCGTGATCAGCTCAGGCACAGGCAGCTTAAGATAATCCAGAACAAACTCTGTCTCCGGATTCAGCTGGCCGGCTCTTTTGGGCTCATATCGTTCCCCTGTTTCCTTCTCCTTTAACCTTGCATAAGCAATGGCGGAGCAGATGGAATCCGTATCCGGATTTTTGTGTCCAACCACCATCACATGGCCTGTATTAGAAATTGCCATATCTGGGCCTCCATATTTATATATTAATATATATTTTACCGTTTGTTCATACTTTGTTCACAGTCTGCTGTTATGATATTTGTATAGAAAGCAAACGATTCAATAAGAGTTTTCGTCATAATGCACATAGATTTTTCATAATTTCCCCAGGATATCTTATCCTGGGGACTCCTCGTTTATAAAGGTTATAAACATCAGCCTTATTGATTTTACTCAGCAACCGTCTCTGCCTCAGTCTCCGCCAGCACGCCTGTCAAGTCGCTGACCACCATCTCTTCCCGTGCATAGTTCGGACGGGCCGCCAGCTTCGCCTGATAATCATTATAAAAGGTAACGCCGATGGCTGCACCGATTCCTCCGCACACCACCAGAATAACCGCCCAGGTAATCATCCTGCCGGCTTTTTTCTTCCGTTTTTCCTTCTCCACATTCTCTTTTCTGTGGGCTTTTTCCTGCTTATATCTCTCTACCTTTTCCTGGCTCATCTCCGTAAATACTCCTTCCTGCCATTCTATCATATTCACCGCTTATACCCATGAACCGAATCCGATAAAATGCGCCGCTTTAACGTGCAAAAATATCACTCACACATAAACTATTTTATACTCTCACTGTCAAATGTGCAAGTATTTTCTACATATACTCAATCCATAACCTCATCCTGCCGCCGGCTTTTCCACTATACTTGCCGAAGTATAGAGCTGATAGTATATCCCTTTTTTTTCCATCAGCGTTTCATGGTTCCCTTCCTCCACAATCCGGTTTCCGGAGAGGACCAGAATCCGGTCAGCTCCGTGAATCGTAGTCAGACGGTGAGCAATGGTCAGCGTGGTCCTGCCTGCAGCCAGCTTATCCAATGATTCAGATACCAGATGCTCACTCTCATTGTCCAGAGCAGCGGTAGCCTCATCTAAAAGCAGAACTTTAGGCGCTTTTAAGAATACCCGCGCGATACTGATCCGCTGCTTCTGTCCGCCAGATAATTTCACCCCCCGCTCCCCCACATAGGTATCATAGCCATCCCTCAGCTCCATAATAAATTCATGAGCTCCGGCCAGCTTAGCCGCCTCCGTCACTTCCTCCAAGCTGGCTCCCGGCCGCCCATAGGCGATATTTTCGTAGACACTTCCGGAAAACAGGTATACATCCTGCTGCACCACACCCACGCTGCCACGCAGGCTCCTTAAAGTTACCTGCCGGATATTCTGGCCGTCCAGTAAAATCTCACCATTGGTAGGGTCATAGAAACGGGGAATCAGATTGCACAACGTAGTCTTTCCGCCGCCCGAAGGACCTACCAGCGCTACCTTCTCCCCGGGCTTAATCGTCAAGTCAATGTTATCCAATACAGGGGTATGATCATCCGGATACTCAAAGGACACATGACGAAACGTAATCTGTCCCTCCACATTTTCCAATGGAACCGCGTCCGCTTCATCAAAAATCTCTACCTCAGCGTCCATCAGCTCCGCAAACCGTTCCACGCCAGTCATCCCTCTCTGGAACTGCTCCGCAAATTCGATAATTCGCCGGATCGTAGCCAGAAGGGTAGTCACATACATGGTATAAGCGACCAAATCTGCCGGGGCAATCCGTCCCCTGATCATAAACAGGCCGCCCGCCACGATCACCACCACATACATCAGACCGTCAAACATACGGACCGTATTCTGGAAGGCCGCCATATACCGGTAGGTCTGACGTTTAATCCGTAAAAATTCCTGATTATCCTGGCTGAACTTCGAAAGCTCTACCTCCTCATTGGCAAACGCACGCACTACCTTATTCCCCAAAAGGCTGTCCTCGATCCTTGCGTTCAGCTCTCCGATATGGTTTCGCTGAACCTTAAAAGCCTTCCTCACCTTTAGGTTAAAGTAAGTGCAGGAAACAGCCATCACAGGAATCAGCACAAAGATAATCACGGTCAACAGCAGGTTAATCCTGGCCAGAATCACAAAGGATACCGCCGCTTTTAAAAAGGCAATAAAAAATTCCTCTGGGCAATGGTGGGCAAATTCTGTCACATCGAACAGATCACTGGTGATTCTGGACATGATCTGCCCCACCTTTGTATTGTTGAAATAATTGTCGGACAGCTTTTGTAAATGGGCAAAGGCATCCTGGCGCATATCCGTCTCAATCGAAGCGCCCATCACATGGCCGGTATAGGCCATATAATAGCTGGCTAGACCGTCTATAATCCGCAGTCCGAAATATATGGCGCCGATTAACAAAATTGTGCGCACGGTCAGTGTCTGCAGATCATTCATGCCTGCATTCGTAATATATCGCAGAATCAGAGGCAGCACCATTTCACAAACCGTCGTCAACGCCGCACAGAACAGATCCATAATCATAATGCCCATATAATTTTTATAATAGGGCAGAAACCGTTTTAGCAGCACGCTTGTTTTCATCGTTCTCATTTCCTCCTTTCTATTTTTAGTTCCGCAGCTCCCTTTCCAAGCCCCCTGAACCTGGGAGAATTTCCAGCCCCCATCCCCCATATCAACACCACAAAAAACCTCCCCTCTTTTTTGGGATACAAGGAAAAAGTCTTTGAATCAACTTTGTTGTCTCGCATTTCCCAAACTAAAATGGGAGGTTTTTTCATTTTCAATTTTCTTCCGCTATTCCGCCCAGCCGCCTCCACTTCAGATACTCACTGATAAAATGGTCAAGATTTCCATCCATCACGCTGTCCACATTTCCTGTTTCAGCGCCGGTCCGGTGGTCCTTCACCATCGTGTAGGGCTGCATCACATAGGAGCGAATCTGGTTGCCCCATCCAATCTCTTTCACATCGCCCCGGATATCCGAAAGTTTTTCCGCATTCTCCTGCTGCTTTAACAGAAACAGCTTGGCCTTCAGCATCTGCATGGCCTTTGCCTTGTTCTGATGCTGAGAACGCTCATTCTGACACTGCACCACGATATTGGTGGGCAGATGGGTGATACGGATCGCAGAGGATGTCTTATTAATGTGCTGGCCGCCCGCACCGCTGGACCGGTAGGTATCGATGCGCAGGTCGTCCTCGTTAATCTCGATATCGAGATCTTCTTCGATATCCGGCATCACATCACAGGACACAAAAGAGGTCTGCCGTTTTCCCGCCGCGTTAAACGGAGAAATCCTCACCAGACGGTGAACCCCCCGCTCGGATTTCAGATAACCGAAAGCATTTTCCCCATTGATCTGCACCGTGACAGACTTGACGCCGGCCTCATCACCCTCCAGAAAGTCCAGCTCCTCCGTCGTAAATCCTTTTTTGTCTGCCCAGCGAGTATACATCCGGTACAGCATTCCCGCCCAGTCACAGGACTCTGTTCCGCCTGCTCCGGCATGGAGCGTCAGGATAGCATTGCACTTGTCATATTCCTCTGACAGAAGGGTATTGATCCGCATTTCCTCCAGGTCATGCTCCAGCGTCTCCATAGCCTCCTGGATTTCCGGAAGCACGGCAGGGTCATTTTCTTCATAGCCCATATCAATCAGAATCTGAATCTCCTCGAAGGCCGTCTCCATTGCATGATACTTTTCGGCGGTATCCTTTAAATTTTTCAGTTCCTTCATAATCTTGGCGGAGCGGTCTGCGTCATTCCAGAATTCCGGCTCCTCCATCGTCCGTTCCAGTTCGTCAATCCTTCTTTGCTTTGCCGCTAAGTTAAAGTGAATCCCTTACTTCCAGCAATGGTTTCTCAAAGGTTGACAGTGTGTATTTGAACTGATCCAGTTCAACCATTCTTTCACCTTCTTTTCCACGTTATTTTTTATTCCCGCAAACAATGAACCAACATCATACTAAGTTCCTTACAGGTATGCATGACCTTACCAACTGCCGCGGGGGCAAAACACCCTATAGCTTGTCGCAGGGTATTGCACTTGTTCTTATTATTTCCTGCCGCAGCAAGCTTTATATTTTTTCCCCGACCCGCAGGGACAGGGATCATTGGGATATACCTTTTTCTCCGTGTGGCGTACCGTCGCGGAAGAACCGCCGTCCTTATTTGTTCCGGTCACTTTCGCCACCTGCTCCCGCTCCACCTTCTGCTTCGGGCGAACGGAAAACAGCTGACGGATCGTCTCCGCCTGGATATTTACGATCAGATCCTCGAACATCTCAAAGGCCGCCATCTTATACTCGATCAGCGGGTCCTTCTGAGCATAAGCCTGCAGCCCGATTCCCTGGCGCAGCTGCTCCATATCATCCAGATGATCCATCCACTTCCGGTCGATGGACCTGAGCAGGAACACCCGCTCGATCTCCCTTAACTGCTCGCTCTCGGCGAATTCCGCTTCCCGCATCTCATAGAGCTTGACCGCGCCCTCTTTATAGACATGCTTCAGCTTCTGCTTATCAAAGGTTTTCAACTGCTCGTCGGTGATCTGCAGCTTAAAGGGAATGGTCCTGGCCACAACCACGGCCAGCTCCGTCATATTCCAATCTTCCGGCGGCTGATCATCGGCAATGCACAGATCCACACAGTTCTCCACCGTGTCGGTAATCATTTTCAGGATAGAATCCCGCATATTGATGCCGTCTAACACCTTCCGGCGCTCTCCGTAGATCACCTCGCGCTGCTCATTCATCACCTGGTCATATTCCAGCAGATTTTTACGAATACCAAAGTTATTGTTCTCAATCTTCTCCTGCGCACGCTGAATCGCTCCGGTCAGCGCCTTATGCTCGATCTCCTGTCCCTCCGGCACGCCCAGCGCATTGAACATGGACATCAGTCGGTCGGAGCCGAACAGACGCATCAGATCATCCTCCAATGAAATATAAAATTTGGATTCGCCGGGATCACCCTGCCGCCCGGAACGTCCTCTTAACTGATTGTCAATCCGTCGGGATTCATGACGCTCGGTGCCGATAATCTTTAAGCCGCCCGCTTTCCTGGCTTCCTCATCCAGCTTGATATCCGTACCACGACCGGCCATATTGGTGGCAATGGTTACGGCGCCGTGAAGCCCGGCATTGGCAATAATTCTTGCCTCCTGCTCATGGAGCTTGGCATTCAGCACCTCTGACATAATGCCTTTTTGCTTCAGCATCTTGTGTAACAGCTCGCTGGCCTGGATCGTGATCGTACCGACCAGAACGGGCTGCCCCGCCTTGTGGGCCTCGATCACCGCGTTCACTACGGCCTCGTATTTTTCTTTCTTCGTCTTGTAAACCGCGTCCTCCAAATCCTTACGAATCACAGGAACATTCGTGGGAATCTCCACCACATCCATATCGTAGATGCTGCGAAATTCCTTTTCTTCAGTCTTGGCCGTACCGGTCATACCGGCTTTTTTATCAAATTTGTTAAAGAAGTTCTGGAAGGTAATGGTGGCGATGGTTTTGCTCTCCCGCTTCACCTTAACCCCTTCCTTAGCCTCGATGGCCTGATGCAGCCCGTCGGAATAGCGCCGCCCCGGCATAATACGCCCGGTAAACTCATCCACGATCAGCACCTGATCCTCCTGCACCACATAATCATGGCCCTCATGCATCAGGTTGTGTGCCCGCAGGGCCAGGATAATATTATGCTGGATCTCGGCATTTTCCGGGTCGGCCAGATTCTCGATCGTAAAGTACTGCTCCACCATCTTTACGCCCTGTGCGGTCAGAGTAACGATTTTATCCTTCTCATTGACAATAAAATCGCCGTCCTCCTTGATATTTCCATCGCTTAAAATCAAATCCATTTTGCTGAGTTCCGGACGATCCTCACCCCTTCGCATCCGGCGAGCCAAACGGTCGCACTGCTCATAAAGCAGCGTGCTCTTGCTGCCCTGACCGGAAATAATCAGCGGCGTTCTGGCCTCGTCGATCAGCACGGAGTCCACCTCATCGATGATGGCGTAATGAAGCTCCCGCAAGACCAGATTATTTTTATAGAGAACCATATTATCCCGAAGATAATCAAAACCCAGCTCATTATTTGTCACATAAGTGATATCACAGGCATAAGCTTCCCGGCGCTCATCGCTGGTCATACCATTTAGCACCACACCCACGGTCAGTCCCAGCGCTCTGTGAATGGCGCCCATCCATTCCGCGTCACGGGCGGCCAGGTAATCATTGACCGTGACCACATGAACACCCCGGCCTTCCAGCGCATTCAGATAAGCTGGGAGAGTGGACACCAGCGTTTTTCCTTCGCCGGTTTTCATCTCCGCAATCCGACCCTGATGCAGAATGATACCGCCCATAATCTGTACCGGATAATGCTCCATATCCCGTATCCTCCGGGCCGCCTCCCGCACTGCGGCAAAAGCCTCCGGCATAATGTCATCCAGCGTCTCCCCTGACGCCAGCCGTTCTTTGAATTCCTTCGTTTTTCCAGCCAGCTCCTCATCGGAAAGGGCCATCATCTCCGGCTTTAGCGCCAGCACCTGATCCACGATCGGCTGAATCCGTTTCACTTCCTTCTCACTGTAGCTGCCGAAAATTTTTTGCAAAAGTCCCATTGCTATACGCTCCTAATCTTATTCACTCCACAGATGAATGCCTGCGAAGATAGGCTGCAAATGGCAGAGCCAGTGTATTGCCTCTCGCATACACTAAACCATCTTATTGTATCACTTATACGGCGTTTGTTCAAGCCGTTTTCCATCTATTCAAGCCGTTTCTAGCCGTTTTCCCTTGCAACGCAGGTTTTTCACTCTAAATTTTGCTCTGCTATTCCTAGTATGCTGACACACTAGGACAGCAAAAGCTGGCCGCTCTATTTCCAGCCGCTATTTATGATTAGACACCATTCCCCATATCACCACTACATTTTGTGTCAATAGTTTTTGCCTCTTTTTTCCGCGGAAAATCATTTTCTATAATATGCACAAAACATCTGTTTTTTTTAATCACAATATCCTCTGTATAAAACCGAGGGAAAATTGTGGATAATGTGGATAACTTTGTGCATAACTTGATTTTTCAACAAAATATTCCGTTTTCATCTGTGGATAATCTGTGGGATTATTTTTACGTTATCAACTTTTCAAATTATTTTCAGTCAGAAAGCAGGCAGCCTTTTGTACAATTTTACTTTAAAAGCCTGCGGCATTCATCGCATGGATGGCCATGCGGCCAATGCCCTTAAAGATGACTTCATGTTTTTCAAGAATTATTCCCACATTATACTTGCCAAATTTTACAATTATGCTATAATATTAATAGACTATTCCAATGTGGACAGCTAAATAAACTGTAAATTTACCTGTTCCACAAATCTCGGATAGCCAAAGGAGTGACTTTATGCGTTATACGATCACAGGCAGGAATATAACTGTCACCGACGGATTAAGAGCAGCAGTGGAGGAGAAAATCGGGAAACTGGAACGCTACTTTAAGCCTGACACAGAAGTAATTGTCACGTTGAGCGTTGAGAAAGACAGACAGAAGATTGAGGTCACGATTCCCGTAAAAGGAAATATCATCCGTTCGGAGCAGGTCAGCAATGACATGTATGTCTCCATCGACCTGGTAGAAGAGGTCATCGAACGTCAGTTGAAAAAATACAAGACCAAGCTGATCGATTCCAAGCAGAATGCCGCAGCCTTCAGCCAGGCTTATGTGGAAGAAGAGTACGACGATCCGGAAGAAATCAAAATCGTCCGCTCCAAACGATTCGGCATCAAGCCTATGGACCCGGAAGAAGCCTGCGTACAGATGGAACTCCTGGGACACAGTTTCTATGTATTCCGGAATTCCGAAACTGACGAGGTGAATGTGGTTTATAAGAGAAAGGGAAATACTTACGGACTAATTGAGCCGGAGTTCTAAACAATCAGGGGGCTGTCGTAAAACGACAGCCCCCTTCGATTTGTAATACACTTCTTAACGCTTGCTGAACTTCAAACCGCATAAAATAAGGCTTTACAGGCTATTTTAATCACACATTCTCACTCCTGACCGCCTCTATAATATTCTTACGATTCAGCCTGCTCATTGAATACCCCATAATCAGCGCCAGCAGCAGGAATACCGCGGCTACGGAAATCAGGATGCCCTCCCAGGGCAGATAGAAAGAGGTCTCGATTCCCTGAGCCAGCGCCCGGTGAAATCCCACGGATAACAGAAGCCCTGCGGGAATCCCGAACAGCAAAGCCTTTCCGCCGTAGAACAGTGTTTCAAGCCGGATCATCCGGCGAAATTCCCGTCCGGTCATGCCCACGGAGCGGAGCATGGCGAACTCCCGGCCCCTCAGCTCCATATTGGTCGTAACCGTGTTAAAGATATTAGTCGCACCGATCAGGGTAATCACCGTGATAAAGCCGTAGAGGAAGATGGCGACCAGCAGATACATGGACTGGTTCTTCCGGTACTCCCTGGCCTGATTGCTGATATAAAAGTCATACTGGGACAGCTCCTGACGGATCACTTCTTCCAGAGCGTCCGGCTCCTGGCAGCGGATATACACGCCGACGCCGCCGGACAGCAGCTCCTGATGCCGCTCCATCCAGTCGTCGCTGACCACCAGATAAGCGCCGCCGTAGTGCCCCAGGCTCATGGGATGCTGATCGGTTGCCATGATCAACTCCAGCTCCACTTTTACGGTCTCTTCCTGCTCTTCCGCCCCTGTCTGTCCGCGGATCACGTCGCCTGGCTGATAATCGTACATCATGCCCTGATAATATTTGGAGGTTCCATTTTCCACAACCTTTTCCCGATAATCCGCCACAAGAATAGCCCGATCCTTCGCTTCCTCCGGCGAAATGCCCAGCCTGCCGCAGTAAGCCCTGTAGCCGCTCTCTCCAATGGACACCAGAGAAAAGCATTCGACCTCATTTCCATAGGGAAATTGCCTGATATAGTCCTGGTTAAAGGGAATCTGTTCAGCCGGCACCGTAATGGTATGGCTCATTCTGCGCACCTCCGCAGACTCCACACCGTCATAACCGGCGATTTCCACAGCTTTTTCATATACATCCTGACGATAGGCGCCGTCTCCGTTAATCCGCACGGCCAGCTGTTCGCCGTCCGTATCGTAGTAAACGCCGGTGGCCCGAAAAGCCAGTCCGGTAAAGGTAGTCAGCCCGATAAATACCGCCACGCTGGCTCCGATGGAAACGACCGTAGTCCGGTATTTGCCCCTGGCCCTGCGCAGGTTTTTATAGGCGATCACGCCGCCGATGCCGAACAGCCGTCCCACAAACCTTGGGATGCGCACTTCTTTTCGGCGGATTCCTTCCTCTGTGCCGCTGCGGATCGCACTGATCGGAGACAGCCGTCCCGCTTTCCTGGCCGACTGGCCGGCGGACAGATAAAGGGTGATCCCTGACAGCAGCGCTGCCAGAAGCATGGCCGGAACGGACATTGTAAAAACAAGGGGAATCTCGACTACAAACTCCATCAGCCCTCCGATTGCCCCTACGATCACCGCCGATGCCAGAATGCCGCACAGAATACCAATGGGAATCCCCCAGAGCCCCAGCGCCAGCGCTTCCAGATGTACCAGCCGCTTCCTTTGCTTCTTTGTGGCGCCCACGGAAGAGATCATCCCATACATCCGCATTTTCTCAGTCAATGCCATGGCAAAGCTGCTTCGGATACAGAATACGCTGGCCGCCATAATCACCAGAATCGCCAGCGCCGCCATGCCATAGAGCATACGCTGCGCACCGCCGGAGAAAAGCATCAGCTGCCATTTCAGCAGCCAGATATTACAGGCGACATTTGAAGATATTTGGGACACCTGCTGCTGCTCTTCTTTCGTCAGTTCTTCCATATCGGAATATTTCTGATACAGTTCCGGAGAGATCCCCATCAGCCCGGCAGTCACCTCCGTCCGGTTTCGCAGCCCCTTATCCGTATAAGTGGCATACAGATCCGCCGGCTCCTTACAGTTTTCCGCATCCAGCCAGATACAGGCGCTGTAGCTGCCAAAGGACGCATAATCCAGATTTCCCGGCTGCTCTATAATCCCCACTACCGTATAACGCTGACGATCCTGGGCACGGAACTGTTCTTCGTCTTTATAATAAGGATTCCCCGGCCCCAGCCGGTACCCTTCTCCCCCATCCCGGTAGCCTGTAACCAGCTCCAAGCTGTCGCCCACTCCAATGGCGCCCTTTGTGGCCGAAACCGCCTGCCTGCAAAGCGCCAGCTCTCCCGGCGCCTGGGGCAGACGTCCTTCAGCCAGATGAATCGCCGCGGCGGCGGCTCCGTTTTCGTCCATGGCATAGAGGTACAGGTAAGGCTTCTCCGGATTCTGGCTTTCCTCAAACAGCCCGTAGCCAGCCGCCCGGACATAGCCAAGCTTTTCGATATTCCGGTTTTCCTCAAAATATTTTCGGTTCTCCTGACTGACTCCCTCGAACCTGTAATGATAATCCCCGCTCTCCGACCTCTCATAAGCGATCAGAGACTCCCGGAAGCTTTCCGACATATTTGCGACGGCCGTAATCAGGGCGGTGGACAGGACGATACCGATAATTGTGACAATGGTACGCTTCGGGTTTAATTTCAGCGTCCGGAAAGTAAGCTTCTGTAATACGTCCATGATACTACCTCCCTTCATAATTACAGTTCCGCAGCTCCCCTCCCATGCCCCCTGACCTGGGAGCATTTCCAGCCACCGATGTGTCTGTAAATCCTCCCGGGGCCTGTACGGTATGCTGCTGTTTTTTTTGATTACAGTTCCGCAGCTCCCCTTCCCCATTTACAATCCGTCCGTCCTCAATTGTCAGCACCCGGTCTGCCTGCTTCGCGATCTCCAGGTTATGGGTGATCATAACGATGGTCTGTTTATATTTCCGGTTGGACATTTTCAGAAGGGCTACGATCTCGTCGCTGGCTTTGGAATCCAGGTTTCCGGTAGGCTCATCCGCCAGCAGGATGGCCGGCCTGGTGATCAGCGCCCGCCCGATCGCCGCCCGCTGCTGCTGTCCGCCGGACAGTTCGTTCGGCAGGTGTTTCAGCCGCCTGCTTAAGCCTAACGTCTCCGCCAGCTCCCGCAGATAACCGATGTCCGGCTTTCTCCCGTCCAGCTCGCAGGGCAGCGCCATATTTTCCTCCACATTCAGCACCGGAATCAGGTTATAAAACTGATAGATCAGTCCCACCTGCCGTCTGCGGAACACCGCCAGCCTGTCGTCATTCATCCGGTAAATATCTTCATCCTGTATGACCACACTGCCGGAGGTGGGGCGGTCCACCCCGCCCAGCATGTGGAGCAGCGTAGACTTGCCGCTGCCGGAGCTGCCTACGATAGCCACAAATTCTCCCTGCTCCACCGACAATGTCACATCGTCAACGGCGGTTACCTGATTCGTGCCTTTTCCATAGATTTTGGTCAGATGCCTGGTCTTCAAAATTTCCATATGCCTGTTGTTCCTTTCTGCCGTGATATTGCTGAAAAACATTTCCATCTGTTTCGTTTACTTTTGCTTTTCTACAATGTACACGGTGAAAATGACATTCCGGTGACATTTTCAAAATAAAACTCCAGGAAAATCAGGATGTCCGTACCATTCAGCTTTTCAGATTACATTCCTGAATCTTCATGCGCAAAATAATAAACCATCTTTATGTGATCGGGCAAGTGGGATACCATGTAAACACAAAGCGAGTTTATTTGGATGATTTTGTAAATTTTTTTCACGTACGCTTGAAAAAAGGCATCTTTTCCCAGATGTTCCACTACATGAAAAACACCGGGCTTCCTTACACCACCCTGGAGCGAGACGGACTGCTGTCCCACTTTCATGTACATATATCGCCCATTTACTACCTGCTGCTGCCTTTTTATTGCCTGTCGCCCGTGCCTGCCACCCTGCAGATCCTCCAGGCTGTGGTTATCGCGTCGGCACTTATTCCTTTATGGAAGCTGGACAGGCATTATGGACTGGCGCCCTTTCAGCGGATGCTTTTATGCACCCCGCTGCTTTTGTGGCTGTTTTACGGCATCGCCAGGAGAAACAGCCGGCTCACTGCCGCCGCCGCGCTGCTGACCATGCTGGTCAAGGAAGACGCGCCGGTCTATGTGGCCTGTACCTCCCTATGGCTGCTGGCCGACTCCCTATCCCGTTACAGCCGAAACAATTATGATCCAAAACGTCATGATAAATACTGTCAAAACCGTGACGCTCATAAACTTCCTCGTCGGATTGACCGCTATACTGCACCGTCTGACCGCTGGGACATGATCGCCGGCGGCATAATGCTGTCCGCCTCCCTGGCATACTTTTTCGCCGTAACCAATTACCTCTCCGTTTATGGTAACGGTCTGATGACCGCCCGTTACGACAATCTTATCACCGAGACCGCCTCTCCGTTTACTTCCTTAATAACAACGATTTTTCTCTGCCCTATGAAGGTCGTCTATGAATGCGCCGACCCAGATAAACTGTGGTTTATCGCCGTCACAATCCTGCCGCTGCTGGGTCTGCCTTTTTAACGCGGCGCTGGGAACGGTATCTGCTGCTGATCCCCTATGTCCTGCTCAACCTGATGCCGGATTATGCCTACCAGCATAATGTCTTTTTTCAGTATGTTTTTGGCTCTGCCGCCTGTCTTGTATATCTGACCGTCCTAAATCTGACGGATTTGCGGCAGAAAGCCATAGGGCCATATACCGCCGCATGGACCGCCGACATACCGACTGGCCCTTCCTCAACTGCCGGTACGCTGATTTCCTCCTCAGCGACCGCCGAGGCATTATCGGCCTCCTCCACAGCTACCGTGATATTAACTGCCGCCGTTGCCGTTTGTGCCGTCTGCTTTGTCACAACCATCGTACCCAGAGCGGTCAGCTATCCTTCTCGGTATGTCAACAATCGGGATGATTATCAGGAACTGCGCCACACCCTCTCCCGGATTCCTGACGAAGCGTCCGTAACAGCCTCCGCCTTTTACTCTACCTTCCTCTCTCAAAGAGATATTCTGTACGATATTCATTACGCTTCCAGAGAACACCTGCTGAGCACGGAATTTGTGGTACTGGACCCTGCTTCGGAAAATGATTTGAAACGATATGCCGGAGACGGAAAAACGGGGTATGAAGGAGTGATCGAGCTGTTAAATAAAAACGACTACCAATTATATATAAAAATACGCGGAACTGTTGAGATCTACCGCCGGTCTCAACTCTCTTTGCCAGATAATCTTAATCAATACAATCCATTTACTCAAAATGAATGATTGAATGATCTGATTAGCTTAAAAGCTGCTTCAAGTGTGCGTTTAAAGTCAGGTACGCTTTCGCTATATTCTCTTTCCACATTGTCTAAATCCGCTTCTGAAATCCACCTCACCTCCGTATGCTTCTTTGTTGGCATAAAATCAGCAGGATCATAGTCCGTAATGATTTCCGCTAAAACAATGATTCCTTTATCCGTTTTATCCGGTTGGGAGGAACGCGCGATCTGATATAACGCAATGGGTATCGGCTCTTTTATCTCTCTGGTTTCATCCAATACCGGCTCAACATCAATCTGAAAATCCTCCTTATATTCTTCTTTGATCTTTTCCGCTATACTTTTGTTTATATCGGCTTTCGCACAGCCAAATTCCCACTCGCCTTTATGCTTTTCTCTTGTATTCTGCCTCTTCGCGACTAAGATTCTGATATCGTCCCCGCATTTTTTAAAGCAAACCGCAACACAATGAATCTGCATTAACTCCGTATTTATATATTTTGTCTGATCGTGGATTGCTTCTTTAATCAACCGCTGCAGACGCTTTACTTTTTCACCAAGACTTCTGTCCTGTAATATTTTATTCAATGCGTAATAAGTATCCGTGTACATTCTGTCATCACGAATAATACGTTCCCTGTTTTTCGGATCGCGATTATCATAATACTCTTTTATTAATTCACTTTCTTCACTTGCGTCAAAAGTAAAACTTTCTTCCAGTTGAATCTCTTTCTTATAAAACTCCAAATACGCTTTCGGATCGTGATACCAGATGACCGGATAAAGCTTTTCCTTCCATACCCCCTTTAATTTTCGGTAGGTAACAATATGTAAATACGGCAGGTTCTCTGTTTTCTGAGAAATCAGATAAGCCAGTTCATAGCTCAGAACCATTCGTCCATCCTGCGTTTGCTTCGAAATCCGAAATCCGGTGTCAATGTCGTTTCCCAGAAATTCAAATATATCATATCCCTCCTGAGATTGATAACGCTCGAAAATATTATCAGCATTATCCTGACAGATATCATCATTACTGATATCTCCCACATCGTTCACCGCCGCTATCCAGGCCGTGGTTTTTAAGGACAGAATATTTTGCAGCTTCATCATATTAAAATTGTGATCCGATTTAAAAAATTTTCCCTTTTTCAGTTTATAGATCGTAGCAATCATAATACCAAAAATCTTACTTATATACTCCCGTAATTCCTCCTCGTCCCGTATCTTAATAATAAAAATCGCTTCGTCTCCCAAAACTCTCCACATTTCAGAGCCGTTAATATAATTGCGCACATCCTCTCTTAATTCCTTAAATAACAGATTAAGCACCTGCGCCCAGCCAAAATAATTAATTGTCTTGTAAGAAGTCGAATTTACAATATCAAAAGAAAAGAACAGTACGACGTCCGCCTTATTATTGAGCAGACGTCTTTCTGTTCTTTTCTCATTATTTGACAATGCGTCTATCTGATTTGACAGCGACTGTAAAAGCTCCGTATTTTTTTCTACCATTCTAAATACCCCAGCCATTTTCCCCTGTTTGCGGCGGCATCCACTGAAACATGAAAATATTTGGCCACTTCAGACGTATTCACTATATTTCCTTTTGTATATTTATCCATAATCCTTTTATATTCTTTTCGGGGCATTAAAAAGGCCGCCGCGAATTCATTTGCCTGATATTCCGATGTTGAATTACCCGTACGGTAATACTTCACATCATCCTGAGCGCGCCATTTCTTTTCATTACTCTGAAAACCCATATGCAAAAAGAGATGTCCTAACTCATGGGCTATCGTGAAATTTTTACGCTCTTCGGTTTGAAAAGGAGATATTTCTATACTGAAAGAATCGGGACCGGTTTTTTTTATCTTTCCATCCGAGAAACCGGTCAGCAGCTCATTTTCAACAACGGTTCCTCCTATACTTTCTACTACTTGATCAATATCACTGATAGGCGTCCGAATGTCATATAGCTTATGAATTGCATCAGCCATATCATTAATAAGCGTTTTTACCTCGCTATTCAATGCCATATTAACACCGCCTTTCCTCACTTTACCGGATCATTATATGATATTTTCGACTAAAAATCTATATTTTTATCACTTTTCCCATAAAAAATCTGCTGGATTTATAATACTTGGCTTCGGGTTTCACTGCTCAGAATTACCACAAGTGTTTTAACCGGATATGAGATACTGATCTGCACTTATACCTTACCATATTTTTACTTTACATGCAAGCGAATATTGCGATCTTCTTCAAATTTATTTAAAAATCCATCCTTTCTCTCACTCCGCCCCCTGCTTCAAAAACCGCATCCGCATCAGCGTCCCCTCCCCGGGCTTCGAAGTCACGGTCAGATACCCGTTCTGCCGTTCAATAATCTCCTTCGCCAGAGAAAGACCGATTCCGGTACTGTCTTCGCCGGCATAAGGACTGCGGTAGAAACGCTGAAAAATATACTTTTGCTCCTCCGGCGTCATACCCTGTCCGAAGTCCCGGACGGAAATGGCGGTATAAACCGCGTTGTCCTCCGCAGTCAGCACCACCCGGCCGCCTGACGGACTGTGCTCGATGGCGTTTTTCACGATATTGGACAAAGCCTCCGCAAGCCAGCTTTCATCCCCTGTCAAAAAAATACCCGGCTTTGCACGAAGCTCCAGACCAACCTGTTTCCACTCCGCCAGAATCTCCAGCCGTTCCGCTACCTGTTCCAGCAGCTGTCCCACATTAAGCCGCTGACGATGAAATTCCACCACCCCGGCATCTAGCCTCGACAGCTTTAGCATAACCGCCGCAAGCCAGCTGACGCGGGACAGCTGATTGGTGATTTCCCCCAGAAACTTCTGCCGGGTTTCCTCCCCCATATTCGGACTGTCCGTCAGATTATCTAACAGAATCATCACGGAGGTTAAGGGCGTTTTCAGCTGATGAGAAATGTCTGAGACGGAATCCGCCAGCGCCTTTTTCTGCCCGCAGGCCCTCTCGGCGCTCTCCCGCAGCGTCACGGTCACCTTATACAGCTCATTTTTTAAGCCGCTCAGCTCATCCACATCATTGGTATCGATCTCCAGGCTGTAATCTCCCCGCTGCACGCTGCGGATGTATTCCGCCAGATGGTCGATCTGCCTTTGCCGCCCCTTCAGATAACAGACAAGAAACGCTGCGGTTCCGCCGGAAACCAAAACCATAAGCAGCGTAGCCCATCGTCTCAGGCTTCGCTGCTGTCCCGCCAGATCGACAGACAAAGCCTGATCCCGGAAAATACCATACCGGGTCAGCAGCTCATCTCCTTTCAGAGCCTCTCCTTCCTGGTTCAGCAGCGCAATCCATTCCTGTTCCTCCACGTCAGGATACCGCGCCATCACCTGCTCCAAAAGCCGGGCCGCCGCCATATGGCTTTCCTCATTCATCCTGGAAAATCTGAAATTTAAATAAAAATTTAAAATCAAAATGCTGCCCAGCATCAAAACAAGGCAGCTTACGGTCAGTTCTTTCAAATTCTTATTTCGTGTCCAAACACCGGTCATGACGGCTCCTCCTTTGACATACCAGATCAAACACAAAAATATACTTTAACGCATCACGATTCCAGCCGATATCCCATGCCCCGGACCGTTTTCAGAAAACGTCCTTCTTTATCCCCGATCTTTTCCCGAATCCGCTTAATGGTTACGGAAAGGGTATTGTCATTGACAAAGCTGCCCGAGGCGTCCCAGATCAGGGAAAGAATTTCCTCCCTGGTAAATAATTTGGACGGATGGTTCATCATAATATTGAGTATCTTATATTCCAGACGGGTCAGCGGCACGGGAAGCTCCTGACCGTCCACATACACTTTCGTCATCTCCGTGTCCATTTTCACCGAACCGCAGTAGAGAACCTTGCTGACATGGCCCCGGCGGCGCAGCACGTTTTTGATCCTGGATATCAGCTCCCGGTTCCGGAAGGGCTTAATGATATAATCGTCCGCTCCCAGATCAAAGGCCCGTACCACCGCCTGCTCCTCCTCTCTGGCCGTAAGAAAAATCACCGGCAGCTCCTGCTCCCTGCTGATTTTGCTCCACAGCCGGAAACCGTCGCCGTCAGGCAGCGAGATATCCAGAAGGGCCAGATCATACCGCTCCCGGATAACCGCCCTTTCTGCTTCCGCCGCCGTACGGGCGGTGTCAAACCGGAAGCCCTCCTCCTGCAGCAGATATTCCAGTCCCAGTATAATCGACTCATTGTCCTCAATCAAAAGAAGCTTCATTTCCGTCTCCCCTGCGGCCCAAACAATTGAAACTCAGTTCCTTGAACATTTCTCCGCATCCACCGCCAGAACAAACATCAGCGCGTCAAGAGCATTCCCCGGATCATCCACATCAATCACATATGTATCGGTCCAGTTAAAAATCTGTTTGGAAACGGCGGCCACCTGCCCTCCGGCGCTGTCCGTAATGAAATAATCCCACTCCATAAAATTGCCTTCGATATTCCAGCCGTTACAGTCGATGTTATACCTCGGCCTGAAAAAAGAAAACTCCTTGCTGATACAGCCTGCATAGGTGTCCCCTTTATAAAGCTCAAACTTCGGCAGGAACGACAAAATCCGCTCCTTTACCGTTCCTACCTCATAACCCCGGGCGTCGAATATTTTCAGACAGTGGCCCCAGGACATCTGCCCCTTCACCACATATGCTGTTTCCCCATCTTCATTGTAGATATCATAGCTGTCAAACCATGAAAACATACGCTGTTTAAATATCAGTCTCATCAGAATCCTCCTAATTACAGTTCCGCAACTCCCCTCCCATGCCCCCTGGTTCTGGGAGAATTTCCTGCCGCTGATGCGTCAGTAAATCCTCCCGGGGCTTGTACGGTCCGTTGCTGATTTACAGTTCCGCAACTCCCCTCCCATGCCCCCTGGTTCTGGGAGAATTTCCTGCC
>CAJUPT010000006.1:69305-98961 GCA_910588405.1 uncultured Lachnospiraceae bacterium
GCTGATGCGTCAGTAAATCCTCCCGGGGCTTGTACGGTCCGTTGCTGATTTGCAGTTCCGCAGCTCCCCCGCCTACCGTTTTCCCATCTCCATCGTGCCGTCCACGATAGCGAAGCCGGCACATTCTACCAGATTTTCTCCGACCAGATCATAGGTCAGGATATTCAGTCCGTCATTGACCATGCTGTACGAGCTGTCATTCAAAAATACCTGGGGGACTGTCTGCTCCTGTTTTCCCTGTCCGCTCCGGACTGTCAGAACATCATACCTGCCCAGCTCCTGATGCCAGCAGTATTCGGCAGCGTCACCGGAAGCAAACAGCACGTTTCCGTTTTGCACCGCCCAGACAGCGTCGCCGCTCACCTCATCCAGAGATATCCCATATCCGGCCAGCAAATCCCGCACCTCATTGTAATTAGACATCGTTTTGTAATCGCTTTTGATAAAAAATACTGTCACATAATCCGGATTCCAAAGCTTTGCCAGATAGTCCGGCAGCTCCGTTGTCTTTCTGATCCGGTCATTGTATACAAATCGGTCATAATATCGGGCCATGTCGTCATAAGACTGATACGTATCATCTCCTCTGTGGTCCGGCAGCGCATACCTGGCTTTCAGATACTCTGCCAGATACCGTGTGAACTTTTCACTTCCCTGATAATTCATGTGACAGGTATCCATATAATCCACAGAGAAATCCAGTCCCATCTCCTCCCATCGGGGATTAAAATTCACAAAGTCTACGCCCTCGCCATATTCTCCGGCAATTTCCTCCATCCGATTATAAAACCGGGTTTCCTCCGGGTTCGGCACATAAGGTACCACCATCAGAAGAATCGGCACGCCAGCCTCCCGGGCCAGTTCGATCGTCCCGCGCAAATATCTTTCACTCCTTTCATCCAGCTCTGCCGTCTCCGTAATCGTCTCCGTTCCCGGCTGAGGCTGGCTGTGAATACCTGTATGGAGATATTGCCCCTTCCATGAATTGGAGCGCATAAAATCTGTGTCGGCATATTTCCTGAAATCACTCCGGGTCAGATCCCCATACCTGCCATGATAAGTGGGATATTCCAGCAGATAGCCCATCCGGTCGCTTTCCGGAGAACTGGCCTTCACGGCTTCGATTTTATCCCGGGAAAATTTCATCCCATAAGTATTTTTGATAATCCGGCTCTCATCCACATAGTCCCCGGACCGGCAAACCGTATAGCAGTCCAACACCAACACTGACGGCTTCTGGGTTTTGAGCGCCTCTTTCACATAATAATAGCTGTTCCAGACCGGCTGCTCGCTCCCGCCCAGGTCATACCCGGCAATGCCATACTCCTTCCAGAGCACGCTGGTATTCACATTGACATACATGTGACTGCTGCCAAAAAAAATCGCGTCCAGACTGTATTCTTTTTCCTCGTAAAATTGCTCCATCCCGTAGATACCGTCATTAAATTTAAAACGGAACACCTGATGAAACCGAAGCAGGAGGACAGACAGTATAAGGAAAAAAACAATAATTTTTACTGATTTTCTGATCACCTTCGACGTGCCTCCTGTCAAAACTGAAAATAAATAAACGCTGCCGCAGAATATGCCGGACCATACATTCCATAAATGATAATCCCAAACAGCAGAGCAAACAACGCAAGCCACCGAAACCACAGAACCTGCTCCCGCAAAACTAGGTCAATGGTTTTTCCCGTCTTATATTTCACCCAGTCCACAATAAACAAAGTCAACAGCGAAATCGCCAGAATATGAACCTCCGTCACGTCTAACCCCAGCCGGTACAGCGACTGATCTGACAATACCCAGAGATTCCACTTGGTCGTGATACGTCCCAGGATGCTGACTGCTTCCTTAAGACTTACTGCTCTGAAAAACACCCATGAGAAATTCACAAGTGCAAATGTCACAAGCACCTGCCCCAGCTTGTAGCTGAAACAGTCTCTGTTTACGCTGAATCGCTTCTCCATCTGCCTCTTAACCGGCTCAAGCCTGTCCCCGATTACCTGATAAACGCCATGGAGGCCGCCCCACACCACAAAGTTCCAGCTTGCCCCATGCCACAGGCCGCTGACCAGAAAGGTAATCATCAGATTCCCGTAATAACGCAGCTTCGAGCACCTGCTGCCGCCCAGCGGAATATAGAGATAATCCCGGAACCAGCTGCTCAAGGAAATATGCCATCTGCGCCAGAACTCTCTGATCGACCTGGCAAAATAGGGCGTGTTAAAATTCTCCATCAGCCGGATACCCATAATCCTGGCAGCCCCGACGGCTATCAGGGAATAGCTGGCAAAATCGCAATAGATCTGAAGGGCGAATAAAACCGTAGCCAAAATCAGCTCAATGCTTCCATAATGCCAGTACCCGTTATATGCCGTATTTACAAAAACGGCCGCCCGGTCAGCGATCACCATCTTCTGGAACAGCCCCCAGAGCATCAGCACCGCGCCGCCGGTAATCCGCTCATAATCCCACAGACGAATGTCCTCCACATGATTCAGCTGGGCAATCAGATTCCCGGAACGCTCGATGGGGCCTGCCACCAGCTGGGGGAAAAAGGATACGAACAGAGCATAGCGGAACAAATTTTTTTCCGCCTCTACCGTTCCCCGGTAAACGTCGATGGTATAGCCAAGAGCCTGAAACGTATAGAAGGAAATGCCTACCGGAAGCAGAATGTCAAATTTCCTCTGAATCCGGGCGACGCCCAGAACTGACAGCATATGATTAAAATTATTCAAAATAAAATCCGAATATTTGAAAAATACCAATATCCCCAGATTCACCGCCAGACAAACCGCTACCACCCACTTTTTATACGGAGAAGTCTTCGGGCGTGCCGGAGCCTTTTGTAATCGGGCCAGCAGCCGGCCGCTTGCATAGGTCGCCAGCGTGGAGCCGGCAATTAACAACGCATATTCCGGGTTCCAGCTCATATAAAAATAGTAACTGGAAAGAAGCAGCCAGAGATATCTGGCTCTTCGGGGAATCAGAAAATAAACTCCCACCACGACCGGGAAAAAAATCATAAAATCAATTGAATTAAACAGCATATTTGATTCCCTTCAAGACAGCTTTGCCGACCTGGCCTTTTGAGCCGCAAAACAGATTTCACACATTCATTAGTTTACTATATCCCGCCGGATTGCGCAAGTCCGGCGCATCATCGATTGTTACTGTTCACTTCGTGACCAGCAACACGCCTCACGATGCACAGAAATTATGCATTCTGCATAATTTCGCGCTTGCACAACTCGGGATTCCATGCATGAAACACCTCGCGGAATAGTGATGCCTGAACAGTAACCATCGATTCCCCCGATCCATAACAAGTTGTTTTGCCGGGTTGCGGACGTCGTCTGCGGTATGGTATACTAAACTAAAAAATCGTCAGAGGGGGATTCTCATGTCCGACACAGCATTAGCCACATTAAAACAATGGGTAGAGGAAAGCCATAATATCGTATTTTTCGGCGGCGCCGGCGTATCCACGGAAAGCGGGATTCCGGACTTCCGCAGCGAGGACGGCCTGTACCGGCAGAAATATAAATATCCGCCGGAGCAGATGTTAAGCCACAGTTTTTTCCTGTCTCATACAGAGGAATTTTTTGAATATTACAAAAACCAGATGCTTGTGCTGGATGTAAAGCCCAACAACGCCCATCTGGCTCTGGCAAAGCTTGAGCGGGAGGGAAAGCTTGCGGCCGTCGTCACCCAGAATATCGACGGTCTGCACCAGGCCGGCGGCTCTGAAAATGTGCTGGAGCTCCATGGCAGCATCCACAGGAATTACTGCATGAAATGCCACAAGTTCTATGACGGCGCTTTTGTAAAAGCCCAGCCCGACATTCCCCGCTGCAGCTGCGGCGGTATCATCAAGCCCGATGTGGTTTTATATGAGGAAGCCTTGGACCAGGATACGATGAACCGCTCCGTGCGGGCCATCAGCCAGGCTGATCTGTTGATTATTGGCGGCACTTCCCTGGTGGTCTATCCCGCTGCCGGACTGGTACGGTATTACCGGGGTAAACGACTGGTGCTGATCAATAAAGGAAGCACCTCCATGGACCAAAATGCGGATTTGGTGATCAGCCTGCCCATCGGCCAGGCGCTGGAAATGTTTTTATAGGAGCTTTTACATGGAATTTCAAATCGGCGATATTGTCAAATTAAAAAAGCCCCATCCCTGCGGCAGCCATGAATGGGAAATTCTCCGGGTAGGCATCGATTTCAGGCTGAAATGCATGGGCTGCGGGCATCTGATTATGGTTCCCAGGAAGACCGTGGAAAAAAATGCGAGAGGTGTACGCAGGGCAGAAGGACAGTAACGCCCATACGGCTTTTAGCGGCTCCGCCATAAATCCGGCAAAACGCGTCATCCCGAAGCATAGTCTTGGATACTGGCACATTCTGCGGTATACTTCGTAATGAAAGGAAAACTCCCATGCCACCATTTACCGCCTATCCCGAAAGCGTTTTGAGTGAACTGCAGGAAAAATTCCCTCAACTGGACCTAAACAAACTTCACGAAAAAATGACTGTGTACAGAAGGCATTTTCACCGTTATCCTGAGATCAGTTTAAAGGAATTTGAGACCTGCCAATACATCGAAACAATATTAAGCCAGGCCGGATATCAGCCGGCCCGGGTGACTGAAACCGGACTATGCGCCCTGCTGTGGAAGGGTGAGGAGTATCCCACCATTGCCATCCGGGCGGAGATGGACGCCCTGCCTGTCACAGAGGATACCGGCCTGTCCTTCGCTTCCGCCCGTCCGGGCGTGATGCATGCCTGCGGTCATGACGGGATTCTGGCCGTGGCGCTGGCACTGGCAGAGCTTGTGACAGAACCGGACCACAGAGAACAGCTTAAATATAATATCAAATTCATTTTTCAGCCCGCCGAGGAGTCGGGAAACGGCACAAAACTGATGATGGACGCCGGTGTGCTGGAACAGCCCCATGTGGATGAGATGATTATTTTCCATTTTGTCACCGACCACAGGCCGGGCATCGACATTCAGGAACGGGTGGCCTCGGCCACACTGGGCAAGGTGGAGATTGAAGTCCGGGGCCTTTCCACCCACTGGGCCGCCTATGAAACCGGAATCGACGCCATCCATGCCGCCGCGCTGGCGGTGGAGTGCGTCACGGACATCAACCGCTATTACCCGCTGGCCCGCCCCTTCGCCTTAGGGATCGGAACCATCCAGGGCGGCACAGGCAGAAATATCGTAGCGGATTCCGTCCGTCTTTCCGGGACGCTGCGCACCCCGGATCTCAGGGAATATCAGGAGATCGGCCGACTTTTACAAAAACGGCTCGCGGACATCGAGAAAACGACCGGCGCCCAGATCCGACTGTCTCTGTCTGACCAGCCTACGCCTTCAATTGTCAATGACGGCGTGCTGGTGGACAAAGCGCTGCAGGCCGGGGCTTATGTGTTCGGCCCCGAGCACAGCACCCTGTCCCACGAACTGTTTCTGTCGGGGGATAACGCGGCGCTGTTTTTCCAGCAAACCAAAGGCGTATTTATCATATTCATGGCGCCGAACCGGGATGGGAGCCAGTTTCCTTTCCACAGCTCCCGGTTTGATTTCGGAGAAGATGTTTTTCCCTTTGCTTTGTGTACGCTGTACCGGTATCTGACTATGGGACAGGAAGAAACGTTACAGTAAAAATCCGGCAAAATACGCCGCGCTGATACCAAACAAAAGAACCAGGAGAATAATAACCCATGAAACAGACAAGAAATTACCCCAAGGCCATCATAACAAAAAAAGCGGAACGTTCCGTAGAGCAGGGCCATCCCTGGATCTATGACACGGAAATCCTTTCCCTAGAAGAGGGGTGGGAAAACGGCGGGCTTGTGGATGCCGTCAGCGAGAAGGGCAAATATCTAGGCACCGGCCTGATCAGCCGGCATTCCAAAATCCGGCTGCGCCTGATCTCCCGGAATGCCAACGACAGATTTGACGCCCCTTTCTTTGGGCGGAGAATCCGTTACGCCTGGGAGTACCGGAAAACCGTGATGGGGAAGGATGTAGGCTGCTGCCGTCTGATTTTCGGAGAAGCCGACCAGTTTCCCGGCCTGACCGTAGACCGGTTTAACGATATCCTGGTGACACAAACCTTATCTGTGGGCATGGAGCGGCTAAAGGATACCGTTTTCCCCCTCCTTTATCAGGTGCTGACGGAGGACGGGCAGAACATCCGGGGAATCTATGAGCGAAATGATGTGTCGATCCGTGAATTAGAAGGCATGGGGCAGAACCAGGGCTGGTATCCCCTTCACGGCATTCCCTGCCCTGACGCCACGGTAACGGAAATCGAGGAGAACAAAATCCGCTATCTGGTGGATTTTGAAAACGGGCAGAAGACAGGATTCTTTCTGGATCAGAAATACAACCGGCTGGCTGTGGCAAAGCTGGCGAAAGGCAAGCGGGTGCTGGACTGCTTTACCCATACCGGCTCCTTTGCCCTGAATGCGGCTATGGGCGGCGCCGCACATGTATGCGCGGTGGACATCTCCCAGGCCGCCGTGGACATGGCCGAGGAAAACGCCAGACGAAATGGCCTTACGGACCGTATGGTGTTCCGGAAGGCCAATGTATTTGACCTGCTTCCGGCGCTGGAGGAGGAAAAGCAGGAAAAATTTGACTTTATTATTCTCGACCCGCCCGCCTTCACCAAATCCCGGAAAACGGTGCACAACGCCTCCAAAGGCTACAAGGAAATCAACCTGCGGGCCATGAAGCTTCTGCCCCGGGGCGGCTACCTGGCCACCTGCTCCTGCTCCCACTTTATGCCTGACGAGCTGTTTACCAGAATGCTCCGCTCGGCTGCCCGGGACGCAGGCGTAGAATTGCGGCAGATAGAAGCCAGACAGCAGGCCCCCGACCATCCGATTTTGTGGAATGTGCCGGAGACGGATTATCTGAAATTTTATATTTTTCAGGTGGTGTGAAAGGAAAAAAGGCAGAGGAAATTCCGAAAAAGCGCATAAATACAGGGGATTTCCATCACCTAGGTAAAAGGATTGGAACCCCCCTGTTATGTTTTGACACCATTTTGACACCACTTTTAAATAATTCCCTGCAGCTTTTTCATTTCTGCCGCTTTGGTATCCGGAAGGACGTGGCTGTATAAGTCTGCCGTCATAGAAAGGCTGCTATGTCCCAAAATAGTTTGCATAACTTTCAATGGCATTCCTGCTTCAAGCCCCCTGGTTGCGAAAGTATGCCTGAAAGTATGCGGCGTAATATGCTCAAATTCTATTCCTGACTGATTAATGCGTTCAACAATCTGATTGATATCTATCCGGACGTTTGTATCACAAAGGCTGCTCCCCAAAGCATTGAATAAAACCAGGTTCTCCAAACCTTTTCTCTCATATATTGCGATACAGTCTCAGGGTCTGTGACTTGCATTGCAACGATTTATATTCATCAATCCATGTCTCAAACCATTCATTCACCCTGACTTCCTTTGGCCTGCAATAAAGGCATGCTTCATCTGGTATTCCGCCATCCAAACACCACCCTCCATAATGTGGGACGGCAGCAGGCCATTATGACCGCCGCCTATCCCCGGTTACTATGCCAGATAGGATTTTATCAACTGGTATATACAAAACAGCTGCTTTTTATCTGCCCTGCCCAGCATACTTATAATCGCTTTTCTATAATCCATTTCCACCCTGCCCCGCCTTAATATCTTCCTGATGACCTGTGCCTGCTGCCCTCTGGTATTTCCTGATAACCATCCGGAAAGGTTCCGGCTCCCCTGCGTATTCCTCGACCCCTGCCACCCTGACAGTGCGGATGCCCCTGCAGGTCTGAACCTTAACTTTCTCCCCAGGATGTACCCGGCCTACCAATATCCCCGGCAGTTCCCACCGGTACAGTTTCCCGCCGGTTCTATGTGCCGCCGTTATGATCTGCCTGCGGCCATACCTGACAGGGACATGGGTCAGCCCATAGGATTTTGCCAGCAGATACCAGATATATCCGTCTATCAGGTGATTACTGCTATCCAGGACAATATCCGCTTCGGCAAGGCCGGATTCCGCATACAGCCATTCCTTCCGCTCAACCTTCCCCGGCTTCGGAGGATGGGCGGCAAAGCATGGGTAAATCTTTATATCATCAATTTTCACCGTTTCTGTATCCTCATTTCCCTTTAAGTATTTGTCAATCACAATAAGCACTTTACAGATAAAATCATGCGCGAATCTGCCCAAACCAGCCGCATACTCCAAGCACTCACTTTTAAACCGTTCCTGCTGCTCCGGTGTCTTTTTCCGTAAATCAACGGTAATTTCCGCAATATCCGGCACACACCGGTAAAACAAATCTAATTCTGTCACGCCCTCGCCCCTTTCATTCTCATTTCAGCAAGTGCCGCCCGGTAGCCTTTGGCATAACCGTAATCAAAGAGTGTACATATCATAGAAAACAGTTTATTTGTGTCTGCTCCATTCGTTTCTTTCATAAACGAGATAATCTCAAGCGACGAAAGTTCATAAGACCTTTTCATCTTATTTGTTTTTAAAAACCTGTCTACGTAACTTTTAATCTTCTCCATAATTACAAATCCCCCTGTCTGGTGATATCATCTGTCTGCTGCGCATACTGTTCACCGATCGTTTCCAGCTGTTCTGTCATGGATTCCAATGCGCTTTGCAGCCTGGACGAGTAATCACAGGCGATATCCACACAGTTGTAAATCTCTGGGCGGGACTGGGCAAACTCAAGTATTCTTTCCTGGGTGTCCGTGGTTACGGCGCTTAATTCCAGTATTTTGCCAACGCAATAATCCAGCCTGAACAGATCCTCTTTTATGCTTTCAATGCCAAGGCAGGCCTGGTACATCAAAGTTCCACACATATTTTCACTTCCTCCTTTACAGAGGGGCAGCAGGCATGTTATACTGCCAGCATACCCCGTTTTCTTTGTTGAATGGTTTACGGGTTGTCTGCCTTTGCCGGAGTGCCAGTCTGGCAAGGGCGCTTTTTATATTCTCTTTCTATCTGTTTTGCCAGGTCCATAAACTCCTGATGGCGTTTCATGAAATCCTGGTGACGCTCCATATACTCTTTGTGGATGGCTTCAAGCCGCTTTCCCTCGGCTTCGATTATTGCCGCAAGGTCTTTTTCTGTCATGCTCCACCCCCGATCTATACGATGGTGAACCGGCGGCTTGCGCTGGCCTTGCAGTACTGGCCGTAAATCTCCGGCAGGGCGGCTTTCAGGGCTTTCCCGTCCAGCTTGCTTGAAAGGATGGTTTTCCACCTGATAATGAAGGAACCGGCCTGCATCTCGTCAACCTGCTTTTCCTCCATGTCGGCCTTGATCTCCCTCCTGATCTGCTCGGCCTGTTCTTCCAGGGCTTTCTGCTGGGCTTCGATCTCACGCAGTTTCATGATACGGTTCTGTAATGTTCTTTCTCCCATAATGTTCTTCCTTTCTATCGTTTGAGTGGTTTTCCGGCAGCCCCGGAAGCATCTTCCTGACTATTGGTTCCGTTATCGTCCTCTCACAGGGATATGGTTTTCGGTTTCGGGGGCTTTCGGCTCTCCCGGCTGCTTTTGTTTTTCCTCTCTGTTGATGATATAAGTATATTATATCGTACCCGATATATCAATGGCAATACCGTACAAATATCGTCCCCGATATATATAAAAATGTATATTGTACCCGATAGACAAATATGTTATAATTTTGGTATCGTGGGAAAGGTGTCTTTATTTTACCGCTCCCCCATGAATCCAAAAGAAAGAGGGTGTCACCATGCCAGCCACCAAAGCACAGCAGAAAGCTGTCAGCAAATACATGAAGGAAAATTATGATGAAATCAAGGTTCGAGTTGAAAAAGGCCGACGTGATAAAATAAAAGCCCACGCAGAAGCCCACGGGGAAAGCGTCAACGGTTTTATCGGTCGTGCCATCACCGAAACAATGAAGCGGGACGATCAGCAGCAGGCTCCCAGCTCTGAACCTGACAAATAGAACCCTTAATTTCCTCCATAACCCACGCCAGAAAGGAGAATCACTATGTCACAGGCGTTAGCACGATCAGATTTTTATACCGAAGATGATTATTATAACCTGCCGGAAAATGTTCGGGCGGAATTAATTGACGGACAGTTTTATTACATGGCAGCCCCCAGCAGGATTCACCAAAAAATATTAAATACTGTCAATAATACCATTTTCAATTATATTCGTTCTAAGGGTGGCTCCTGTGAAGTTTATCCGGCTCCCTTCGCCGTCAAACTGTTCAATGACAGAAAAACCGTGGTTGAACCTGATATCAGTGTGATCTGCGATCCCAACAAACTGACTGACCAGGGTTGCGCCGGAGCGCCGGATTGGATTATTGAAATTGTTTCCCCCAGCACTTCCAGCCACGATTATGTGCGGAAACTGAATCTTTATCTGGATGCCGGTGTTAAAGAATACTGGATTGTTGACCCACGTAACCGAAAAGTTTTGGTGTATCATTTAGAACAAAACGACGTTAAAGCCGACAGTTACACCTTCCAGGACAAAATAAAAGTCAATATCTATGATGATTTGTGGATTAGCCTTAACGAGTTAGGAATAACGGGAACCTGATAAGGAATAACCTTCCCTGATCTGCGCCCCTGCCCCGTCGTTTCAACCAGCGGCGCTTCCTATTTTGGAAATCTGTCCCTCTGACACTCCCAGAAGCCCATAAAGCGGCTTTTCATCCCCAAGCGAGGAATTTATGGCGATCATCCAAAAACGGCGTATATGCCCGTCTGGCGTGTCAGGGTGGGTATCCTCAATTTTAAGGAGGCTCCGGCCTGCAGGACACACCCGCAAGCTGGCGCGGCTCCGGAATGCCAACGCCGCTGATCTGGGGGAGCAGGGCGGAAACCCTCTCAAAAGTCGGACGACCGATTTTTCGGCAGTCGTTTAGGGAATCTGGATAGCAATTTGCTATTGAGATACTCAGCGCAATTTTGCGTTCGTCCCTGATATGATGCCCTGGGGGATGCCCTAAATGGTGGAGCCACGTAAAACTGTCATATCGACACTTTTGTCGACAACCGTACCTAAAAGTACGCTTTGCCACAAGTGGCAATAACTCACCCCAATTTTGGTGTCAGCTCCCCTTTTAAGGTGTTAGATTTGTCGCCATAGCCGCCGATCTGATGGGCAGCGTCTTTTTTTGCGTCGTTTTTTGTACGATTCAGGGAGCCTGCTGCCGGTTCGTCCGTTTTTCGGACAAATACCAAGCGTCTGAATTTCGGACGGCTCCCCACTCCGCAGGCATCCTTTTTTTGTCCCACTTTTCACAACAATTCAACATCCGGCCCGCCCGATCTGCCCGCCCCGCAGGTTCGATACCCGGAGCCTTTTTAGGGACTGCAAAAACTGCGGATAGGTAGCAGGCTTTTAGGGGCTGACAAATCTGACAATGATAGCAAGCCCTTTTAAGGTGTCGCAAATGCCGCAATAGGCAGCAGTTCTTTTTTTGTGTGCAATTTTGTGAATTTCTCTTTGTTCACTCTTGGTTCATGCCATATCCGCAAAACGCAAATTCTCGCCACTTCGCCCTCCTGTGCATGTCGTGTACATAAATTGCCTGTTGCTCCGGATGCTCATATACTGAAATTATACGATTTTTCACAGCTTCCTCACAGCTTCAGGAGCAGATAAGGCAAACCACAGAAACAGGCCACGCCGACCACCAGCACCCCCTAAAAGGATTATTTTTCAACATTTTTCAACATTTTCATCCGTCGGAAGGGAGACAGGGGGCAGCAGGTTCCCGGTTCTGGTCAGTGGCCTTTACTGTCGGAATGGACAGTTTTGTCAGATTATCCCCGTCCCCTGTCATCAATCCATTAAAGCTTGCCAGCGCCTTCCGCCGGTAAGCATAGAAATCCGCTCTGGTGCATGGCCGATAGTACGTTTTTCCAAAAAGCCTGTCATATCCAACCTTTTCCAGCAGAGACTTTGCCAAATATGGAGCCAACAAAGGATTGCTTTTTTGTGCGGCTTCGCGTACTGCCTGCCGGTTTTCTTCCAATGCCGCCAGTTTCAACAGTTCCTGGCCTCTTTCTTCAGTGATGCCATAATGAATCAGTTTCTTTGCCCTTGTCCTCATATTGCCACATCCTCCCTGACATGATACTGCATTCAGATGTGACGTTTGTCCTGCTGCAGATTGCCATGCCCTGGCTGGCAACAGGACGCATCAATTCAATTTTGTTTTTCGTCCGGAAATATCCGTCTCAAAAATTCATTCTGTTCTGCCTGTGCTTTTTTCAGCCGAATAGATTCCTCCGGCATCTGCAGCACGATGGACATTTTTTGAATCCGATCAACCGTCCGACTGTCCATATTTAATTTTTCCGGCGGCATGTTCGATGTAAAAATAATAAGTTTGCCAGCGTTCGAACGTTCATTTATGAGCCGGAACAATTCTTGTTGCTGCCAGTCACCGGTTTTCTGTGTCCCGATATCATCCAGTACAAGCAAAGCGCATTCCCTGAATATCTAGCTTTTGTCCATCATTCCCTCTTGCCTTTTGTAAGACTCACCTACCGCCGCCAGATAATCCGGCGCTGTCACGAACCGCATCCGCAGATCATATTTCACCATCAATGACCTAGCAACACAACATGATAAAAAAGTCTTTCCGCTCCCCGGTGTTTTGCTCCATAAATACAGCCCTTTGCCCGATTTCTCCCAGGTTTTAAAATTGTTAAAGAAATCCCAGATTACCTGCTTAAATCTATCCATATTCTGGATGTATGAGTCGAAGCCAAATTTATATAAATCTGCGTCACAAAACTGTGGAGGTACTCTGGTTTCATCATGTTCCCGAGATTTCCCCTTACACCGGGGACATGGCCGGGCGTATTCCAGCGGCGTATCGTACCCGTCGATCATTTTTTCAAAAAGTTCTGTTCCAGTACCGCCGCATACCGGACATTTGTCACCAGAGCCGAACACTGGATTCTGATTGCACATCTTTTTCTTCCTCCGCATCTTTTCGCCTATCCAAATAATTTCCATCAAGCACTTTTGCCATATTTGCATCAGTTATCAGCCAATCAAAATTTGCCGACCAATTCCGGCCATTGCCGCCTTTTAGAAAGCTGCTGCTTTCTGCCATCTCAAACAGCCGTTTAAAATCCTCTATCGTATATCCCTGGTTGAACCTCGCCCGAATTGTCTTTTTCCGCTTATCAGACAACTTTGTAAGTTTGGGGAATGATATACAAATGGCATTGTACAGATCAATAACAGCCGGATAATTAATATTGTTTATTTTTAAAGACTATTCTTTTTTAATATTGTTACTTATAGTTTCCTTAAACTCCGTATCCGGTTTTTCCGTATCCCTATTTTCCGTACACGGAAAACCGCTTTTTTCGGATATGGTTATTTCGTGGGTAAGACGATATAAAGTTCGTCCAAATTTTCCATCTTCTCCGATTGCCTGCCGTTTTTCAACCACGCCAGCCGCTACAAGCGCATTGATATGGCGGTAAAAAATATCTTTACCCATTCCCATCTCGGATATGATCGTATCCACGCTGGGAAAACACTCATCAGAAACGCCACAAAGGGCTGCAAAATATGCATATACTCCCTTTGCGGCAGCAGATAAATTTTTATTCCTCGTTACATCTTGATACACTCTACCCCAACCTCCTTTTCCCGCCACATCCTATTCCGTCCTTTCCATCTGTGCAAGCAGTTTCCTGGCTCCTTTCAGCGCCGCCAGGGTTTTAACGCCCCTATTCTCCAGCGTCCTGATAAATCGGCGGATTTCCTCTGCCGTTTCAGGGCGATAGTATCCACCAGGTGGCTGCGTACTGCTTAAAATCACCAGTCCCTGTGCTCTCTCTGCTTCGATCTGCTTCTGCAATACTCAGACACTCGAAAAGTGGAGGATATTTTTCAAATATTCCGGTGAGAGCGCATTTTCCTCGCCGATTTTCAAAACTTCATAAACCATAGCTTTCCTCCGTGCCGGAACCGTGGTATAATCTTTTTGTGATACGCATGGCTCTGGCTGTGTGTTACCCTCCTGAACGTTGCAGCGTTTGGGAGGGTGTTTTTTGTTTTGGTTCCATTTCCCATCATTCCCATTTTTGTATTCCGCTTCGATATGCTCGTAAAGCGCTGGCATATCAATACAGACAGATTTTCCAAATCTTGCGATTGCATTGGCTTCAGCCGTAATACGCATCAAAGTGTTCCGACTAACATTGATTAAACCGCCGGCCGCCGGAACCGGTTGGAATCTGCCATTGGGATTTGAATTAAGTGGGTTCATCTGATATACTCCTTTCATAGCTTGTCTTGTCGATTCATCTTTACACATCAAATCATACATGATAAAATATGTAATTAAAAGCGTACTATATTCATCTAATTTTTTTAAATAGGAGATTTTATGGGCTTAATATTACGTAGTTTTAAAGATGGATTCAAAAAAGCCAGGAGAAACGCCAAAAATAAGAACGGGAAAAGATACACTCAAGAAAGCTTTGCTGAAGCATTCGGTGTGTCTGTAGATACTGTAAAAAATTGGGAACAGGGCAGAACTGCTCCAAGCATAGATACTTTAATTGAATTGTGTGATTTCTTTGAATGTGATATGGACTATTTATTTGGTACTTTAGATTGCAAAACACATGATGTTCAGTTCATACATGAATATATTGGTCTTTCGGAAGAGGCAATTAAACGACTTCACGGATTTACGTCTTATTATCAAGGCAAAATTAGATTAGCTGTAATTGATTTCTTTTTACAAGACATTCGTTTTTCACATGGATTAACTGATATGATTAATGATTATTTTGGAAAATATGACCAATACAAAAATAAAGAACAGATTTTTTTGCAAGAAGATAAAGAGCAAAAAAAGCTTGAATTTAAAGAACTTCTTGAATATGTTCCAACTGTAAGTAGAAGTAAGCTGGGAGAATATAGAAACGTAAGAGATGCCGCCCATTTCAATATACAGAAAGAATTTGATACCATATTAGAAAATCTCATGAAATATTTATATAAGAAATACAGCAAAAAGGCCCCCGATACCAACTAAGATAACCGAGCGCCTTCCCCTCCCCTGGCCGCCGCTTTCTTGACACCACTTTGACACCATTCATGACGATGAATGATAAACCATGATAAACGAAAACCCTTGAAAAACCGCTATATATGCTATATGATAAACCAAGACAAACGATTACTATTAAATTTTATATTTTTCAGGTGGTGTGAGGGAAAGAGGGCCGGTTTTTGATCAGCCCCCCTATCCCCGGAAGCTGTTGCAGGCGTCGATTACCCGTCCGATCTCCGCTTCGGTCAGCTCCGGATACATGGGCAGTGAATTACAATGTTCCGACAGATACTCCGCGTTGGGGCAGTCTCCTTTTTTGTATCCCAGCCCGGCATAGGCTTTTTGCAGATGACAAGGCACCGGATAGTGCATATCACAGAAGATACCGGCCTCTTCCATATGCGCCAAAAAGCGGTTCCGGTCAGGCGTGGTTATTACAAACAGATGGAAGACTGACTGTGTATTTTCCGGATGGCGCTGCATGGTAATCAGAGGGTTGCGGATTTCAGCCAGATACCGGCTGCCGATCTCCTGCCGGCGTTTCGTCCACTGATCCAAGTATTTTAAAGACACGCTGAGCACAGCACCCTGTACGCCTTCCAGCCGCATATTGTACCCCACCTCGTCATGGTAGTAGCGCACATCGCAGCCCTGATTTTTCAAGCGGTTAATATGGCGGATATAATCTTCATTGTCAGAAGTGACACAGCCGCCCTCTCCAAAAGCATACAGATTTTTTCCGGGATAAAAGCTGAAACACCCCATTTCCCCCAGACTGCCCACCATTTTCCCTTCATACAGCGCGCCGTGGGCCTGGGCGCAGTCCTCCACCACATACAGCCCGTGACAATCCGCAATTTCCTTCACCCTTCCAAATTCAAAAGGCTGCCCATACAGATGGACGCCCAGAATAGCCTTTGTCCGTTCCGTAACAGCCGCCTCAAGCCTGTCCGGATCAAGCTCCCAGGTGTCCGCGGTGCAGTCCACAAATACCGGCGCCGCCCCCGTATAGGTTACGCCCCAGGCTGTGGCAATATAGGTATTGGCCGGCACGATCACCTCATCCCCCGGGCCGATGCCCAGCGCCAGCATAGCACAGTGCAGAGCGGAAGTCCCGTTATTTACGCCGGAGCATGCTTTTACGCCGCAATAGCGGGCAAATTCCTCCTCAAACCGGTCCGCATAAGCCCCTCCGGAAAAGGCGGCGTCATCCAGTACCCTCTCGAACGCTTCCAGATACTCCTGCCTGTGGCTTGCTATATTCCGTTTTAAATCAATTCTGTTAATCCTGTCTTCCATAATCTTCCTCTTTGTTCCGGCGGTTCAATGCCGCGCATCTTCTTACTTTTTCAGCACATCCCTGAATATATAATGCTTGGAATGGGACGTATTCTTTAAAATCTGATCCAGATATTTGGACACCACCGCCAAAATCGCGAAGATTCCAAAAAATCCAAAACTGATAAACATAATCGTGGACGTCCACCCCGGCGCGATCTCCTCAAACAAATAAGAAAGCACACTGTAGACGCCGATACAGAGCGAAATAACCAGAAAAAAGACCGCCGCCATAAAAAGCAGCCGAATCACCACATCCGTATAATAAATAAACGTATCCAGCATCAAACCAATATTTGTCAGAATCCCTCTTCTGTTGCGGTAGATCATATCTGTTTTCAGATATGCACAGTCAAGTCCGGCGGAGGCATATGCCACGTTCCGGTTCACGATATAATCCCCCATGGCCGCCACCTTATTCTGAGCCCTCCTGGAGGAAAGGATACAGACAGAGGAGGTCACCTCCTGCCCTGCCGGATACCGGAGACGGCCGTTTAATAGCCGGTAAAAAAGTCTGGACATGGCGCTGCTGTTCCCCGGCGTAAGGAACACGAAATCATTTCCCTGCTGACAGGTCTCATACATATCGATCAGCAGGCTGAAGTCAATCTCCACGCTCAGATCCTCGATCTCAAACACATAGTCCCCGATGGCAGCGTCGATTCCCGCCATCACGGCCTGGGGCAGCTTATGCCGCTGGGCCAGCTCCACGACGGTACACTTCATATCCAGGCTGTTCAGCACCTTCAGCGAATCATCGGCGGAATGGTTATCCACAAACACAAATTCATAATACTTGAAATTTTCCTTAAGCACCTGCTCAAGCCTCCGGATACGGTCGATCAAAATATCCGCGTCGTTTGAGATCACCGCCACTAAAGAAACGTAGTTCTCATACAAATATTTCATAAACTGTCAAACCCTCATTTCACCCTTTATCATCCAATCGTCCGTCCCTTCGCTCATAACGATCTGTCCTGTTCATTTCTCACAGCCGGGCCTGAAATCATTCTACAAAATCTCATCCAGATCATACATCGTATTGATCTTCCCGGAGAACACCGTGTAAAAATCTGGTTCGCCGCTATATTTCCTGATAATCGTCGGCCTGGAATCGTCAATTTCCGACGCCTTTAAAATCGGTTTTAGCGTAAACAAAGATTTTACATACGAGAGATCGATATCCTCCCGCAGATATTTCCGGGCGATCTGCTTCATCTCCTGAAACGCCGTCTCCGGCCGGGAAATACAGGCGTTGCAGTTAGCCGCCTGTTCCGGCGTGCAGTCCGGATTGTCCTTCTGGCATGGAAACGCAGGCAGCGGATCATAACATGTCATATGGGGCGTCCTGGACACCGTAGTAATCGAGTGAAAGCCTGTCCGCCCAAAGGGCATCACCGAAAAGAAAGGACCGTCCATCACGGTCAGTCCCACATTTTTCAGCTGTTCCGTCACCTGGCACAGAATCACCTCGCACAGTTCATATTTCACCGGCAGCATCTCATAGCCCAGCATCCTGTGAATTTCATTGGTTCCCGCGTAGGTGGCGTTCAGCACAAACGGCGCCTCGAAGGAACTGCCGTCCTTTAAGCAGATCCGAAACGCTCCGTCCTCCCGGCGAATCTCGCAAAGCGGCACGCCCAGAGCAAACGCGCAGCCGGCCTCCTTTGCCTTTTCATACAGATGCCGACTTAAAAGCTCTGCGTCAAAGCTGTGCTCCTGAGTGATAAAAGCCGCTTCCACCGTACTGGTATTAAAATACTTTTCCGTCAGCATCCGCTCACAGCGCACATGAAGATTCGAACAGAACCTTTCGAACTGTCTTGCATTGGTCCAGCTGTATTCTCTGGCTATAGCATAAATCTGTTCAAACTCTGTGTTAACACATGCTTCGCCGAAATCCTCCATAAACCGGGAAAAATAACCGGCAGACTTAAAAGCCGTGGTATAAGAACGGGGATAATGGTATCCGTTGTGCAATCTGGCCTGATTAATATAGGAACCCCGCTGAAAAGGCCGGCTCTCCATATCGATCACCAGCGTTCGGCATCCCTTCTTCGCCAGGCGGCCGGCGGCGTACAGCCCGTACATGCCCGCTCCCAGTATGATTTTGTCATAACGTTCCTTGATCATCGTACTATCCTCGATGCCGGTATCCGGCTTCCGGTGTTCTGCCTCACTTCTATCCGAATAAAACTCTGCCGCCCAAAATCAATACCGCATCTTCCTGATATCCTTCCGAAGGACAGCGATCCGCTCCAGATAATTTTTCACGGTGCTTCCCACATGAACCGACGTATTGTAGTCATCCTCCCAGATCACGGGAATCTCCCGGATCGGCATCCCCAGACGGTCGGCCCGCAAAAGAAGCTCCGCGCAGTAGAACCAGCCCGGGTCGGTGCTTGATATCCCGGCCAGAATCTCCGCTGTCTCTCTCTTGAAAAACTGAAAGCCGCACATCGTATCCCGCACATCCGTCCCAAAAGCCAGCCGCACCAGAAGGTCAAGCCCTCTGGAAGTCAGTTCTCTAAGCGGCTTTCTGCCTTTGATCACCGACCGCCGGTCCAGACGGTTTCCCTTTACAATCTGCACCCAGGGATATTTCTCAAAAATTTTAATCACCGTCAGGAAATGCCTGAGCTTTGTGGAAAGATCCACGTCCATATATCCCAGAATATCGCAGTTATTGTCCGCTATGGCGGCCTGGAACGCAACGCCGAAGCCTTTTTCCTCCAGCCCGATATAGTTTACCCGACTGTCATAAGCACACAGCTTTTTGCAGATCTCCGGCGTTGCGTCCGTGGAACCATTGTCCACAATCGTCAGGACACAGTCTTCTATATGATGCCGATCCAGAAATTTCAACGTCGTCTTAATTCCCTTTTCCAGCCGTTTTTCTTCATCCAGAACCGGAAACGCTATATTGATTCTCATATGGCGGCCCTCCTCTTTGCATCATTTTCTTGTTACACCTTAGCACAATCGGTGAGGTTTTTCAAGTAGACTTTGATCGCACAGCCATACCAGCAATAGGGGCTCCACCATAAATGAAAGGGTGTTTCTTTTGAGCCACCGGCGGATGCACAAGATCTGCCCCGGCAAAACGAGGGCACAAGCTATTGACACAGCCTGGCGCTGTACGGACTGCGAAGCAAGTACGCAATCCTGCCAGAAGATCTTATTACTTTCACAGTAAACCTTTATCATGGGATCACGGCATCGTCTCCAGGCATCGGAATGAAACCAGCAGATACTCCCGCTCATAAGCGTCGTCCAGATCAAGGGAGAACAGGGAGGATACCTTTCCGATCCGATACACCAGCGTATTCTTATGCATAAATAATTCCTGCGCCGTCAGCACCCGGTTTCTCTCGCAGCGCAGATAAGTTTTCAGCATATGATACAGAGAAGTGTTTTTTCGCCGGTCATAGTCCAGAATCCGGTGCAGCGCCGGATGAAGCGCCAGACAGCGATGCTCCGGTCTGCCGTTCAGATCGGCCAGATCTTCCAGGGCACATTCATAATACTCCCGCTTCCCCCGGGCCAGACAGGTGCTGGCCTGGGCATACTGGACAGCAGCATTTTGAATGCCAGTAAGAGGATAACTGCAATAGCAATCCAGTTTCAGCACCTCCGCGATCTGAAACAGCGCATCCGGCGTTTCCACCCCGAAGCGGCCGCCCTGGCCTTCTTCATCGATTGGCTCCATCGGCAGACAGCAGACGATCTCTCCCTCCTGCCGTTCGTTGAGGCTGGAATTAATATAAAACAGCCCGTTGGGCAAATATTGGCGCAGGGTTTTCAGATAATACCCGTAAGTGGCAGGCGTGGCGTTTTCCTGTTTCAAAATGCTGATCATACAGTACTGTTCCGGGTCCCACCCCTGCATCTGATAAAAGGTATGAAAACTGGAAGCGTCATGACGCTTGCCCTGTAAAAAATCCTGCATAAGACTCTGGGCCACTGAGCCATGGTCTATGATTTCTTCATGATTCGCCACCAAACAGAGGGCACGTTTCAGATAGACGGCCATATGCCTGTGATACTGCTGAAAGGGCTTATGGCTTATAATGGTAAGCTGACCGATCAGCCTGTGGGCGGAATTCTCCTGGCTGATCATCATAGAGTAAGGATATGTTTCCACATTTGACTCATAAAAGGTTTCGCACTCCCATGTACCGGACAGTTTCTCCAGAAACTGTCCTGACTGCATATTCATCAAAGAAGCGAGGGACAGCGTCCCCAGATTCCAGAAGTCGTTCCAGTTCTGATTAATGCTTCCGACCGGATACTGTTTCGAAAAAGCGGTGATCTGCAGACTTGTAGTGGTAAAAAACATAGGACCGAAAATATCCTTACAGGAATCAATAATCACTTGCTCCGGATTTTCCTTCTGAAATGCAGACAGCATCTCCTGCTCCCAGTTCTGGTAAAAGGCAAAGGCGTCCAGAAGCGAATCAAAAACATCCTCCAGCTCATGGGTACTCAGACTGATTACGTCTTTTTTATGAACCAGAAGCACCTCGTCTGACTGTGAATTCTCAAAAAAATCCTTATTTCTTCCCACATACAGATAATTAGGATTCGGCGCTTTCGCATAAGTAAACAGACGAACGGCGGAAATATCCGGTTCGTCGGAGATCATGGTTGAGATCGGATGGTACTGCCGAATCCAGTGTTCAATGATTGCCATGCTCAGCTTCATAAAAACTCCTTTTGTCTGCACAGACAAAAAATAATCATACGCAGGGAAAAAATATATGTTACCTGGCTATATACATCCCAAAACAATCCCTTATACTAAATATAACTGATATCCCAGAATAATACAATCAAAAACTACGGAGGTACCGCTATGGGAGAAAACGCAAAGTTTGACGCAAGCTCAGGATGGTTTGCCAAGGATGTAAAAACGGTGACGGACGAAACCCTGGCCGCAGAAAAGTTTCAGGAAAGAATCCAGTTAGTTGAAAACGCCAAAGACTTAAAAGAACCGAAGCGGATTCCCATCTGCACGATGTTCGGCGCCCTTCCCTATAATCTGGAGGGTTCCTCCTACCGTACCGCTATGTACGACTATCCTGCTGCCACAGAAGTTCTGCTGAAATTTTACAATGAATTTCAGCCTGACGCCACAACCCACACAGCCTTTACCAGCGGACGGGCCAATGAGCTGGCACAGTCAACCATGATCGACTGGCCGGGAAGACCGGGCACCAGCGTCCCTGACTTTTCCACCCACCAGGTCATCGAAAATGAATATATGAGTGCTGAGGAATATCCGGAGCTTTTGAAAGATTTCACAGGATTTATGCTCCGCAAATATATTCCCAGAGCATTTCCGGCATTAAAGGGCCTGTCTGATATCCGTTTTGTTCCCTCTATCGTGTTAAGCACCACTCCCCTGGCCTCCCTTTACGCCAGGCAGGCACAGGAAGCCTTCAGCATTCTTGCGGAAATCGGAAAAGAGGACGCAAAAGCTGCCGAGGCTTCTAACATCGTCTCCAACAAACTGGGAGAGATGGGATTCCCTCCCATGTTTACCGGGGCCGGAGAAGCGCCTTTTGATATTATCGGCGATTACTACCGCGGCACGCTTGCCACGCTGACAGATCAGCTGGAGCATGCGGACGAACTGGCGGAAGCCTGTGATATGCTGGCTGACATCCAGATTGAATCCTGGCAGTATTTCCGTGTGCTGCCTCTGCCCGTAAAACGTGTCTTTTTCCCTCTGCACAAGGGAATGGACGGATTTATGAGTCCCGCCCAGTATGAGAAAATTTACTGGAAGCCTTTGAAAAAATGCCTTATGGCGCTGATCGACATGGGCGTTACCCCTTATGTCTATACGGAAGGCAAATACAATACTCGTCTGGAACAACTGACCGATGTTCCCAAAGGAAAGGTGATCTACCACTTCGAGTCGGTGAATATGGCTGCCGCAAAAAAAATCCTGGGCAATACTGCGGCGATCAGCGGCAATCTGCCCATCTATCTGCTGGAACACGGCACAAAACAGCAGGTAATCGACGCAACCAAAAAACTGATCGATACCTGCGCCCCCGGAGGCGGTTATATCTTTGACTTCAACGCCTGCATCGACAACGCGAAGCGTGAAAACCTGGAAGCGGCATTCGAGACCGTCCGCCATTACGGCGCGAAATAAGCAATATTTATTTTCATTCACATTCACATAAAAATATGTACTCTCGGAGTCTCGCAGCACCTGATTTTGTGAGATTCTGAGAGCGCATAAATATATCAGGAGGTTTTTTATGGAAAACAATTTACAGCAAAGACAGGCAAGAGTTGACGCCGCAGTGGCGCTGAAAGAAGGGGACCGGGTTCCTTTCGCTCCCAAATTCGGCTATGGCGGATACGTACAGGCCGCGGGAATCAGCATGTGTGAAGGTCTGATGGATTTAAGAAACATGAAACCGGGCGTGCGGCGCATCCTGTCCAAATACGACCTTGACTTATACTGGGGGCCGGCAGCCTATCCGTCCAATGTTCTTGAGGTTTTGGATTCCGTAGCCATTAACTGGCCCAGCCCCGACGGACGCCTGGACCGGAACTCCGGTTATCAGATCAACGATATCACCTATATGGGCATCGACGATTACGACGAATTTCTCAGAGATCCCTCTCACTTTATGATGACCAAGGTTTATCCCCGCAGACATAAAAAGTTAAAGGGACTGGCGAAAATGAGTTTTCAGGATGTTGTAGAGTTCGGCCATTACGCTTCCATGGGCGCTTTTGCCGATCCCGAAGTAAGAGAAGCTTTACTCACACTGATGAGCGCCGGCGAACAGGCGAATAAATGGATTGCCGCCCAGGGCGAGCTGGCCTCTCTGGCGCTGGAGCTGCAGACGCCTCTTGGATGTACGCTGGGCCAGAACGCGCCTTACGATATGCTTGCCGACAATCTTCGGGGATACATCAACGTACCTATGGACTTGTTCGAGGAGCCTGAAAAGGTGCTGGCCGCCATCGACTATTTCACCGTCCTGGCTCTTGAGGGCGTACGCGGCCTGAAGGAAAAGGGCGTTCAGTATGTGTTCATGCCCTTACATGGCGGAACTGATATTATGATGAGCAATGCCGATTACGAAAAGTTCTACTGGCCGTCTTTGTACCGCGTAATAGAAGAGATTATCAACCTGGGCATGATCCCTTATGTTTTCTGCGAAGGACAGTATAATACCCGTCTTGAAATCTTAAAGCAGGTGCCAAAGGGCAAATGCATCTATATGTTCGAGCAGGTTGACATCGCGAACGCCAAAAAGATCCTGGGCGATGCCGCCTGCATCTGCGGCAATATTCCCACCGCGGATCTGATCTACGGTAAAAAGCAGGACATCATCGACAACACCAAGAAGATGCTGGATATCTGCGCGCCGGGCGGCGGATTTATGATGGACTGTTCCATCGTAATCGACCATTACAAAGAAGAAAACTTCGACGCATGGTACGAGACGACTCTGGAATACGGAAAATATTAATCTTGTTCTTTCCCTTGTTTTTACATATATGCGCTGCCGCTGTTTTTGCGGCAGCGCAGCTTGCACCCTCTTAAAACCTTCCCTGCGCCATCTGCTCGAACACCCGGTAAAGATCTAATATACCATAGCCCCACTCTCTGTTAGGATACGTTAACTGCGGATTTCTCCTGGCGCTACGCACAAAATAAGCGCTGAGTTCCGCAGAGCTGATATTTGGCTGGTTCCCCCGAACCACCGCCCATTCCATCATCAGTGCCGAAGCGCCTGCGGCGTGGGCAGCGGAGACGCTGCTGCCGGTGCGGGTGGTAAAGCCGCCCCCTGCCCGTGGTCCGTACACATCGACGCCGGGCGCCGCGAAATCCGGCTTGATAACGCCGCCTGCCGTATAGCCTCTGCTGGAGTGAAGATAGAGGCTGTCATTGCGGTGGTCATAGCAGCAAACTGCCATACATCCCAGGGTATCCGCCGGCATGGTCAGGGTGATATATGGGTCCGCCCGCAGAAAAACGGTTTCCGGCTCGATGAAGTCATCGATAGGCAGCCAGATATTATAAGTGCCGGTCAGAAAATTGGTATTGTAGATCCGGAACGTCCACAGGCCCGGCGTAGGGGAAAACAGGCGGAGCAGGATCAGAAACAAGCCGGAGGACTGGTTGACGATCTCATAATCGATATATATTTTAGTCTGCTCAAAAATAAAATCGATCTCCTGTCCACGACCGAACCGGACGGAAATCGGCGGAATCACTTCCCCGGAAGGAGAGGTAATGGAAATCGCGTAGGTTTCCGCCACCTGCGCCCAGATCTCCATGGAAAAGCCTTTTTCTCCGTTTCCTACCCGCACCTCCACATCCTCATATGCCGCCTCAGAAGCTATTTTCCCCTGAAAATGATGCTGACGGCCCGCCTCGTCCCCTGACGCCACTGCCACCGCCACCTGGGGCATTTCCGCGGCCCAGCGAAGCACCGACGACAGCGGCGAGAAACCGCTGTGATTTCCCTGGTTTGTTCCCAGGCACAGCATAATGACAATGGGCTTTTTCGCCTCATAAGCCATGGCCAGCAGATAGATCAGCCCCTGCATAATATCATTTTCCTGAAATGCCGCCGCGCCGTCTTTAATCTGAAAAAAATCCCGCAGATACTGTTTGGCCGGTTTCAGCTTCACCACAATCAGGGAGGATTCCGGCGCCGCGCCGGTAAAGCCGCCGTCGTCCCCGGCGCTGCCGGCGGCAATCCCGGCCATAAAGGTCCCGTGGCCGTTCTCATCTCTCTGGGGGACGATATCATAAGGATTTTCCGCCTGCAACGCCTGATTAATATCCCTTTGCGTGTAAATATGGCCGTATCTTCCATATTGCAACAAATCCGGCTCATTTTCCGTCTGGTCCCAGATGCTTAAGATCCTTGTGGTACCATCAGGATTCCTGAACGCGGGGTGGGTATAGTCAATGCCCGTGTCAATCACACCGACGATCGTATCCTTTCCGGTCAGCGCCAGGCCCGGCTGGGTCTGCACCCTGAGAATCCCCGCAGCCTCCATGCTCTCCGTATCCATCAATCCGTACAGCTTCGGAATGGCCGTATACCCGGCGTCCTCCAAAAGCATGGAACGGTCTTCCGGCAGCTTGGCGTAAGCCACCTTATAGGTTTCATTCAGAACAAACTCACATGATATGGGCAGTTTCAAAGGATTCACGCCCGCCAGGTTCCTGATCAGAATAAAATCCCCGTATTCCTCCGACATAATGATCTCTCTGCAATTCAAAAGCTTCACCCTGTTATCGCTGATTGTTACAGCATATGCGAAAGCAGGAAGATTGGTGCAAACCGTTATTTATTTGGCTGATATCACAAAATGGGGAGCTGTTTCAAAGTGATTATAAGAAGTTAAAAAGTTGAATATATCTCATATGATCTGAAAAGGATCTTGATCTATTACCAGGTATGTAACCGATAACTTTTTTCGGGCAAATTCGTATGCGTTATTTTTTACGAAGCGCCGGATATTTTTATTCTTCGGACAATAGAAACCGGAGAGCAGTTCTTTTATACCAGTTTCTCCGATGACTTCTTCCATATCCAATATATTGAATATTTTATAGTGCTCCATCATACGGGAAACCTTTTTGACATGATCTTCTTTATCTCATCTATATCCGTTATATCTCATTACAAAACACTGGCATAGTCAACAAGCAAAAAGCGACGCCAAACTGCCCTACCGCTTGCTAATCTGCAGGCGTATATGTTATTATAAGTATGTCTCACAACATACACTGCCCTGCATCGGGAGGATTTCATATATGAGAGAAAACTACCTGAACTCGAACCCCAAAAAGAAACAGGATAACTATGCCATGATCTGCGAGAAATGGCGGAAGATTTTTCTGGAAATGGATGTGGAAGAACTGGCCCGGCGGTTTGGGTTAAAGCTTGACGAGGACGCCCTTTATATCACCTATTTCGAAGAAAATTACCGGCTTGACCGGAGAAGCGGCATGATTACGCCCGCGGACGACCCGGAAAAACGGCTGGGCTTTAACACGCTGATGTGTATTTATCATCTGTTTTATTACTCCAAACCAGATGCCCGCGTCAAAGGGGAATTTATCCCTTTCCGCCAGGTCAAAGGTGCAGCTCCTTTCGACCCGGCGTTCCGGGAGACTGTTTTAAAACCGCTGGCAGAGACCTTCTCCGGCCATCCGGAAGCGCTGGAGCGGGCCTGTAAGCGGCTCGGGGGCCGCCCCATCCGGCAGGGGGATGTGGGCTATACCATCGATGCCACAGGCTGCCTTCCCATGACCGTGGTCTTCTGGGACGGAGACGAAGAATTTGAGGCCCAGGCCAACATCCTGTTCGACTCTGCCGTCACTGACTTCCTTCATGAAGAAACCGTAGTCTGCCTTGCCTCCTGGATGGTACAGCGGCTTACCGAAGAATCCGGCCTGGAACCGAAAGGAACGCCGGTAGGGCAGGAATACTAAAATATCCGTCTTTATCCCGGAAGGCGTCCCGATCAGCCTGAAACTTATGGGGCAAAATTACTTTTACGGTTCGCCCACATGCCTTTTCAGCGTCTTGCGAACCGCTCCCGGCCCTGCTGCCAGCTCGCCGAAATACCTGGCTACCCGCCCGGCCAGGCCGTCGGCATACAGGTCGGCGCCAAAAATTTTCCGATTTGACAAAAGAGGCTTAAGCGCCTCGTCAAAAGGCCCCTGATCCCCCAGCCGGATTCCCTGTACGACAGGGCGGAGCTCCGCCAGCATGGGGTCAGGGCTTAACCGGAATTCCATGCCCTCATCATCCACCCCCATCAGATAACGGCACCATCCCGCCAGAACCAGCGGAATCATCTGCAGGTCTTCTGTGGACAGATCCGCCCTGTCCTGATAGGCGTTTATGGTCTTTCCGAACCGGACGGCCAGCTTCTGGGACGTATCGCAGGCGATCCGCTGAGGCGCGTCCGGCATAAAGGGATTGGGCATCCGCACTTCCAGCACCTCTTTCAGAAAATCAGCCGGACGGATAATGCCGGGATCTGTTACCACCGGCAGCCCTTCCCGGTATCCCACGATCTCCACCAGCTTTTTCAGCTGCGGGTCTTCCATCTCCTGATAGATCCGGGTATACCCCAGCAGGCATCCGAAAACTGCCAAGGCCGTATGCAGAGGATTCAGGCAGGTGCAGACTTTCATCTTCTCCACCCTGTCCACGGTCTCTCGGTCCGCGAACATAACCCCCGCTTTTTCCAGAGGGGGGCGGCCATTGGGGAATGCGTCCTCGATCACCAGATATTCCGGTTCCTCAGCATTGACAAAAGGAGCCACATAAGTGTTTTTCGAAGTCACCACCGGTTCCACGTCCTCAAATCCTGCGTCTGTCAGCATCTGTTTTACGCTCTCATCGGGCCGGGGCGTGATTTTATCGATCATGGTCCAGGGGAAAGAAACCGCGCCGGAGCGGATATATGCCTCAAATTCTTCCTCTGCCAGCCCTTTTTCCACCCATGCCCTGGCGAAAGCGCTGACGGCCTCATACAGCCTGGTGCCGTTATGGGAACAATTGTCCATGCTGACAAGGGCCAGCGGCAGCCTGCCGTTCAGATACCGCTCATAACACAGCGCCGCCACCTTTCCCATATAGCTTCGGGGCGCTACAGGCCCAGCCGCAAAATCCGCCCGGACGTCCGGCAGCAGCTCTCCTTTTCCGTCCGTCAGGCCGTAACCTTTTTCTGTGATGGTAAAGCTGGCCATCTGTAACGACCTGCTCCGGAAGATTTCTTTCAGCCTGCCGAAATCTGCCGTGTTCCCGCTGTCTGCCGTCAAAGACTCCACGATGCTGGCCACCACCCGCTTTTCGATGGTTCCGTCCGGCTTTAAGGTGACGGCAAGGCACAGATTGTCCTGGGGCCTTACTGCATTTTCCACAATCTCATAGTCATAGCCTTCCGCCACAATAATCCCGGTTTTCGCCCAGCCCTCGTCCAACAGCCTCTGCTGCAAAACCGCCGGAAATGCCCGGAACAGATTACCGCAGCCAAAGTGCACCCACTCCGGATTATCCCTCGTCTCTTCTTTTACCCGCTCTCTGTCAAAGGCAGGCAAAATAAATCCGCCCGCCTCCCATACGGCTCTGTCTTTTAACGCTTTCTCATTCAATTTCATGTCCGCAGCCTCACTTTTTCCTTGATACGGCTGCCAAAACAGCCGACCCTTCTTTATTTTTCCTGTTATCCTTTTAACACATTCACGATTTAGTATGCAAAGAACCTCTTTTTTTATTCAACAGCTCTCACCAATATATTTTTGGTTTAAACTGCTTTGTCCTTTTGCATGAATGAAGGAAAAGTGAGTATCTTATTTGGTTTACGGCACGGATGAAAGATATTTTTTCAAAATATCATCTTTTTGTAACGTAAGCTCTTGTAATTGCCATTTTGAGCCGTAATCTCATCATGAACTTCCCGAATTTTATTTAAAGTAGACTGCTGGATTTCAATAGATGGTACATAAACCGGATAATTCAAAACCTCCGATTTATCGGCACGCGGCATCTTTTGCCCCTTGACATGCTGCATTTCATAATCGAAAAACTCATCTGCCGCTAATTGATAAAACAAATATTGAGATAAAATAACCGAATTATCCGGCTTTAGCACAAGGACATCCCCCGAGCTTCCGCCGTCATTGTCCGCCAGCCATATTTTCTTTAAATAAGGCCTGATATTTGATAATAGAATATCCCCATTGAAATAAGCAGTTACAGTACCGGCGGTTGGCACAAATTGCGATTCCGTCCTGCCCCCCAAATTTTGCAGAAGATTGTCAACACCGACATAAGTATCTGCTGATAATTTTGAGCAGGAAACTCTATCTTGAGAATACCGGGATACCTCACCCAGCTTTTTCCTGCTTTTAACGGAAGAAAAACTGCTTTTCATTAACATTGATATCGATGTTTTTAGTTCCTTTATATGCACAATAATCCGATGTATCTCTGCCTTTGCTGTTTCCACCTCTTCCACTATACGTTCTTGAATATCCAGCGGAGGCAGAGGGATAAGAATCCTTCCGACTTCCTGTAAGGATATATTATACTGTGCAATATTCTGCGTTGTGCAAGTCTGATACCTGCGCTATCCGAAACCCGGAAAATGCAGGGGGAATACGGCTGCTTGAAATTTTTATGT
>CAJUPT010000007.1:0-25800 GCA_910588405.1 uncultured Lachnospiraceae bacterium
GAAAAGTTCTACCCTCTAAGCACATCAGACGAAGCTCTCAAATCACCTTACGAACAAAACGCCCGGAAAGCTGTAGTCTTCCGAGCGTTTTATTAACTGATATTTTACCTCATTTATATCTTTGCACTCTCACCCCTCATCCCCCCTCCGCAGCATATTCTCAATAAATATCCCATACCCCTTCGCCGGGTCCTGGATAAACACATGAGTCACCGCCCCGATCACTTTGCCGTCCTGGATGATCGGCGAACCAGACACGCTTGTGTCAAGGATGGGACAACATTTTTCTCACACAATTTTTCATAATTTTTCATTTTATGTATATTGTTTGACAGGCTGACGCCCGGCCTTGACCGTTGACTGGCTCGATCGTCTTTGCTCTCTCTACAATAAGTCGGACACCGTCATCCCAAGACTTCCATGACTTTTTCAAACTTGTCTTGATAATATTTTTTGCTCTCTATAGATAATTTTTGAAAGCTTCTTGCTAATTTGGCTTTTACAAATTCCTTACCCTCTTTAATTTCCATTCCTTTTTGAACATAAGCTAAATACAATAAACTGGGCACACTATCGAAATGTGAAATTGCATCGGCATCTGCAACACACAGTTCTTCAAGAGTATTTTTCGTTAAACTTACGCTTCCTCTGTGATTTCTAATACATTCTTGTACCAAATATATTTTTTTACTATCGTAATCATATTTTTTCAAAATGTCAAATGCCATTTTTGCTCCATACACATGATGAAGTTCATATAAACTATAATCTGTAATGGATGCAATATCATGCAGCCAAGCAGCAATCATAACAACTTCCTTATCCGCACCATATTTGCCAGCCAGAATTTCTGCATTTTTGACTACAGCAACAATATGCTGATAACATCCTATCCCAAACTTGTTCGATTCCTTTTGGCATCTATTATATATTTCCTGTTGCAAATTCCTCAAAATATCTTCTCGCATATTTCTCTTTCTCAAATTGCAATCTATATTCTCTCATTTCTGTCTTCGTTGTTGATTTGGATTTTTGAATAAATCCGACTTCTATACAATCCTTTTCATCCACTTTTTTTCCTCGTCTGACCGCTTCTTGTATATCATTAGTTGTCCATAACCAATTTTCTATAAACTATAACATTAGAATCTAACCTTTTTATTCTGGAATTGCCTTAATCGGAAATTGTCCAAAATATGTATCTTCATTCCATTCCTGAATATTCATTACATCGACAGAATAAATCAAACTTATCTCCTTACCAATTTCATCCTGGAGTGAAAACGGAAGTTTCTTTTTCATTTTGTTTCGGAGCATCTTTCTGGATACTGAATCTCCTTTTGGGTATTCCAGTACACAAATATACCGAATAGGTTTCAATAATTTTCCCTTTAAATATAAATAGGGAATCGAATCATAAAATTTCCGAATCAACGTCCAAAATTTTTTCTCCTCAAATGGATTATATTGCTTTTCTGTTTCTACATGCAGTAATGCTTCTCTAGTATTCGCATTTTTGTACTCAATCAATAATATATGCTGTTCCGTTTCCAGCACAAAATCTGCGTCACACAAAAAAGAAATGCCGCCGGCATGATATAATCTATGGATATCTTCACTGGACCAAATCGCATTTGTACAATCAATTCCATATTTCCCATGCTCTTCTGTCATTATTTTTGCCATTTAACACCTCATAAATTATAAATTTTATCTAAAAGTTTATTAAAAGCCGCTATAATAGCATTATTTTCTAAATCGTCAAATTTGTTCCCTGCCTCGTACCTAATTTTATTATCTAAATTCGTATCGAAACTAAATGAATGATATAAAATATTGTCATTTTCATTCATATGCACCTCAAAATAACTTGCCAAAACATAATCATGGGTAGAAATAAAAATCTGAACTCCTTTTCGCTGTAATAACAAAAGTATATTTACAATAATCGGAATATATTTGGGGTTAATATTAGCTTCCGGTTCATCCCAGAAAAGTACAGACCCCTTTTCTAATGTTCCATTCTTAACAAGCTGCCAGAGCAATGCCATTTTTCGGATTCCCTCTGCGACTAAATTAAACTCTTGTTTGGAATTCCCCTTTTTTAAATAAAATTCATCTTTTTTCGGTTCATACACGACGCTTCCATGAATCATACTCTCAATTTCTTTCAACATCATTTCTCGTTCCCTGGTATCTCTGCCTACGGAAACATCTATCTTAGCCGCATTGATAATGTCAAGATAAGTGTCATCAAAATGTATATTATTTTTATCTACTGCAGCATTCAGATTATAACTGTTAGATAAAATTTCTTTGGCAGGAATAAAAATGCTATTTACATCACAAAATGTTTCTTCCCATCCCGTTTCACCAGTCACGTCAGCATCCCATTTTGTAGTCTTTTTATGAAATTTAACGGACAACACTTTTTCTTTTTTCATTTCATTTTCCGAAGCTGTAATATGAACCATCGCAGCGCTATTTCCTACTTTTCTGGTAATCAGACGCGAAATCTTATAATCATCCGGTAACATGGTAAAAACAATTTTATGTGAGAAAGAAACCTTTTTATCCGCAGCCTGACACGCTGAATACAGCAATTTCAAAAGGTGAGTCTTACCCGTTCCGTTTTCCCCGATGAAGATATTAATTCCCTTATTCAGTTCTATTGTTTGCTCATCGAATACCGTATAATTCTGAAGGCTGATTTTTTTTAATATCATGTTTTATTCTCCATTCAATCTATTTAGTCTCTATCTAACAATATATCATTACATTTTTTTACTTTTCTAAGCGAATTACATATCATTGTATAAATCACTTTTTCTCAATTCAGCATCTAAAATCTGACATTTTTCATTCATTAATAGCAAACCACGTTCTTCATTTATTTTATCTTGACAATCATCCAATACATTTTTTTTATATCCCGTGAATTCCATTATAATCTCAGCAGATATCCCATTTTTCAACATTTCAATAATAGCATATTTGGCAACTGCCCGCGACTGAGCATTACCTGTCACACTATTTAATACAATAAACATTTTTGTATTATCTAATTCTTTCTCAAAATTAGTATCATCAAAAAATAATCTGTCATTCACACATCCTGCTAACACCGCATCTCGTATTTCAATATATCTTTTCATCTGCATCGCTAATCTATCCGGCAATCTTACACAAAATTTGTTAACAGTTAACTTGTTCAAATCAATATTATAATCTCCGAGCTTTAGTTTCCTTATCACATCATTCCGCAATCCATATAACAAAACTAATTTCACCATAAGCGCAGAAATATAATTCGAATAAACCCCCTTTTTCTTCATCAAGACGTCTTTAATATCCACATCATCTATTAACTGGTTACAGCGATTTAGTATTTCCTTTGCTACATCTTTGTCTACCGGAGGCTCTTGTTTTGAATTATTCAAACCGATTTCTTTAATTTTATTTTCATACGCAATTTTAAATTGATTGATATGTTCATAATCATAAAAATAGTCATTTTTCCATCCATACTCTTCATATATGAATTTAAAAAAATTACCAAGAACGGCATAATACACATCAATGGTAGCTCTACTTTTAATATTACCAACCCTTTGATAATAAGCTACACTATCCAATAAACGATCTAATCCCATAGCAGTCAATACATATATATAATTGATATCGTTTGCCTTTAATTCTAATGTCACAAACTCATGAAAAATGTATATTTTTCTTCTATATGTAAGTGCTGTGCCATCTCCTTTTTTCTCCTTTTCCTTCCGCAGAAAATCTTCTATTGCATCCAAAAATATCATACTTTGAAATCTCCATTTTAATATTATCATTTCTTTTATATTTTTTTTTAATTGTATCATAACTGTTAAAAATTATCAATACGCATTTAAACAAGATAATTACAAAATGGCTATGAAGACCACTAAACTGCCTACATAGCCATAATTTATTCACCCCTCATCCCCCGTCCTCAACATATTCTCAATAAATATCCCATACCCCTTAGCCGGATCCTGTATAAACACATGAGTCACCGCCCCGATCACCTTACCATCCTGGATGATCGGCGACCCAGACAGGAATGTGTCAAGGATGGGACAACATTTTTTTTGCCGCAAAATTTTTTCGCAGCTATTTTACATTTTATGTATATTATTCGACAGGCCTGCACGGCATTACCGGCCAAACTTCTGCCATTAGCCAATATTACTTGTAATATAAGTATATCCGCCGACAACCGCTCTATACGCCCGCATCCTGCCAAATAACCTGAATAGCCTGCCGCCTGTCTCTTTGACCAGTTTCTCAGTGTATATCATTTTCACCAAATCATTCCACAGCCCTCTCCCATTCATTGCAAAAATTCCATTCAATCCTCAGCCTTCCATCCGGATAAATAATAATCTGTCTGATCAGTTCCCTCATCAGCTCCGGTGTCAGTTTTGTCACATCCTGATATTTTGCCAGTGCCTGTCCATCGGAAATCTGTTCTGTCCGGTTCTCCATCAAATTTTTCATTTCACCCAACTGAAGTTCCACGACATCCAACCGTTCCTTCAGTTCATTCTCCTTTTGGGTTTCCTTCTGTTTTTTCAAAATAAATTCCTCTTTGGAAAATGTCCCTCTCACATACTCCTCATAATACTGTATCTTGGATGCGGCTGCCTGCTCAATCTGCATCCGGAGCCGGCGATGCTCTTTTTCCAGATTCAGAAATTCAGACTGGATTGTCGTTTCTTCTTTTTTTAACTGCCCGATTTTCTCCTTCATCAGCCTGCATTGTGTAACGATAGCATGTAAAACAATTTCCGCCAGTTTTTCTTCCGGTATCTTGATCTCCTCACACCCCAGCCCGGTTTTATATCTGGCCGTTGTGCAATACCAGTTTTTATTTTGCGCTTTTCCTTTTACCAGACGATTTCCGCAGCAGCCACAAAACAGTTTAGATGTAAAAGGGTTCCGCGCCCCGGAAACTTTTGTCTTTGCCTTTGTTGATTTCACAACCATAAGTGCTTTATCATACACCATACGGGATACAATAGCTTCATGGGTATCTGGAATCACCTGCTGTATTCCTTCCGGTACATGCCTGACACGATTACTTCCAACCCGCACCACATGGGATTTAAAAGGAACCGTGTCGCCAGTATAAATCCTGTTATGCAGAATATTCCGTACCGACTCATAAGTCCAGAAAGCCCTCGTCTTATATTTCCCCCGCACCGCCGCCAGATAAACAGACGGCGTGATCACGCCGTCATCATTTAACCGCCTGGCAATCTGTGAGATCGTCACGCCTTCCGCTGCCCAGTCAAAAATCCGCTTTACCACTATGGCAGCTTCCTGGTCCACTACAATCGTGTTTTTATCCGGACCCTTTCTGTAGCCATACGGCGCTGTTCCATACACATATTCCCCGTTCATCTTTTTTAAATCCACCGCGCTTTTGATTTTTCGGGAAATATCCTTACTGTAAAGCTGGTTCGTCAGATTATGGACGGCCAGTTCCAGTCCCCCTGTTGTCTCACCCAGAGCCTGGCTGTCGAAACCATCCTGGATCGAAATAAAACGGACATCATAAGCAGGGAAAATAAACTCCAGATAATGTCCGGCCTCCAGATAATTTCTTGCGAACCGTGACAGATCCCGCACCACGATGGTACGGACTTTCCCCGCCTCAACCAGCCCCAACAGCTTCCTCATGCCGGGCCGCTCCATATTCGTTCCGGTAAAGCCGTCGTCCACCAGTTCTCCAAAATCATCCTCTTTGAATCCCTGTTTCCTCAGAAACTGCCGTATACAAATTCTCTGGGACTGTATGCTGCAGCTTTCCTCCACCGAACCCGCTTCCACATCGCCGTCCTCTTTGGAGAGCCTGAGGTAATAATAATCTTTCTTTTCAACCGGCATGCTTCATTCCCTCTACTTTATCCAGATAATCCATCAGCGGCTGGTAAGGATCCGCATAAGTCAAATGAATCCTAATCTGTTTCTCATGGTTCACATAAATACTGTCCACCAGCAAATCCATCACCCTGCGGTCTATAAAGGGAAGCTTCCGGTACTCCTTCAGACGTTCAATCCATTTCAATGCCGTCTGCAGTGCCGTATCAAGATTGGCCTTGTCGGCTCCGGCCTTAGCTTCTTCCTCCAGCAACTGCTCATACTGTTCCTGATACCTTCCTTTTATATACTCATATTCTTTTTTGTCAATCAGATGCTCCGTCAAATCCACCAGCAGCCGTTCCATTTTCAATTCCATATTTCTTCGTTTCATGCTGATATTCGCATGCCGCTGTCCCACGTTTTCCTGATATGACAAAACCTTCGGCATCTTTTTTACATCCTCTATCAGCCGTTCCATATCAACCCCGGTCTGTACCTGCTGATTCAGTAAATTGTTCACGGCATTCATGATTGTCTCCTGCCGGATATAATGGCTGCTGCACCTGGTATGCCCGGAATCCCTGTATCCATTACAATCATAGAATATCCGGCTGGGTGTTTTCGCGTTCGGCCTGGCACAGCCTTTTGCCGCGGTCATCTGGCTGCCGCATTCCGCGCAGAATACTTTTCCCCGCAGAATTTCACGGTAATCCGTGTCCGGCCCAACCCGTTCCTTAAAAGATTTTCGTTTCTCCAGCTCCTTTTCATTCACCTCCTGGACCCTGTCGAACAGTTCTTTTGAGATAATCGGTGTATGCGCGTTTTCAATGACATTCCATTCTTCTGCGCTCCTCTGCCGCTTTTCCATACCGATTTTATCCCGTTTTACCCTTCCGTGTATCCGGTTCCCGATATAAACGGGGTCTTGTGTCATTTTCCTCACAGTCCCGCGCAGCCATCCCGCATCCTTATAGACTTCTGATTTCGTCATCCCGCGCAGGTAACGCAACTTGCCCGGACAAGGGATTCCTTCCTTATTTAATGTCCTCGCGATTGAAGTAAAACTCATCCCTTCCGACCGCATCACAAAAATCCTTCTGACCACTGCCGCCGGTTCCTGGTCAATGTCATAGGTAACTGTTTCAGGATTACGCAGATATCCATACGGCACACTGCTGGAAGATGGCAAATATGTCCCGCTGCTCATCTTTGCCGAGATTCCGGAACGTATTTTCTTAGATATATCTTTGACATAGTAATCATTCATGACCATTTTTAAAGGCATGGTCAACGCAGACGCATCCGAGTGTTCATCCATACTGTCATATCCATCATTGATACTGATCAGCCTGACACCCATCCCGGGAAAAATGCGTTCCACATATTCACTGGTCAATACAAAATGCCTGCCAAGACGGGATATATCTTTAATAATCACGCAGTTAATCCTGCCTGATTTCAGATCTTCAAGCATCCGGGCAAAACCGGGGCGTTTGAAATTCATGCCGGTATATCCGTGATCCGCATATGTATCCACGAACCGGATATCCGGATGCTCCGTCAGATAGTGCAAGCCAATCTTCTTTTGATTCCCGATAGAATTTTGCTCAATATCATCTCCGTCCTCCACCGAAAGCCTCTGGTACAGACCCGCAAGATATTCCATTATATTGGAGGGCGTTCCCACTGTATTTTGCTCCGCCCTGCTTTTTCTGGCCATGTCATCCCACCTCCTTGTCAGCAGTTTTCAGGATGTCCTGATAATATGCCAGCTCATCCCGATAATTAAACTCGATTTTTACACGTTTATTTTCATATACATAAATACGATCAATCAGCGTAGCCACCATCTCATGGTTCAGCGTATTGGCGCCTCTGTATTTCATAAACAGCTCTACCCAGCTGGTATCGGAGCCAATGCCGGACAGCAATTCCTTACGCTGTTCCTTCAACTTATCCGCGATGGCATTCGCCTCCTCGATCAGCTCCGTATACTTCCGGCGCATTTTATCATACTCGTCCCGGTCAATCAGTTCGTCATTTAACGCCTCATACAGTTTCATCCGGAAATCCTGGTAGCCGTCTATTTCCTTTTCCTTTTGCGCAATCAAAAGATCCAGCCGCTTTGCCCGCATATTCCAGACATTGCTCTGCCCCGCCTCCTTCATCAGACGGTCCGTTTCCACGATCACACAGATCTGGTTCTCAATCGCATGGAGAATGGCGGCCTCCAGTTTTTTCTGTTCCAGGCTGTGGCTGCTGCATCCTTTTCCTCTTTTATGAGTGGAGCATACATAATAAAAAAATTTCCGGCTCCCCCGTGTCACGCTCCGGCGGCACATGGACCGGTGGCAGTCCGGGCAAAACAGAACACCGGCAAGGGGCAGCACGGCCTCTTTTTCCGGCGGTGTACGCATATCCCGTTCCAGCATCCGCTGAACCGTGGTAAATACCAGGTCATCTATAATCGGATCATGGTTATTCTTTACCACAACCCAGTCCTCCGGTTTACGCTCACGCATCATTTTCAGTTTATAATTAGGCGTCCCACGTTTTCCCTGCACCAGTGTCCCGATATAAATGGGATTTTTCAGTATTCTGGTCACCGCGACAGGGCTCCATTTTCCGTCCTGATGGCACTGAAAACCGCTTTGGTAGCGCAGACCCAGGCTTTTCTTATACTGGGCCGGCGGCAGGATCTGTTCCCGGTTAAGGAAATCAGCGATTGTCTGCTGGCTACAGCCTTTCACCTTCAGAGAGAAAATGCCCCTGACGACCTCAGCCGCATACTCGTCAATGATCAGCTTATGCTTATCATCCGGGGACTTACAGTAACCATAACTCACGAATGAACCCATGTACTCCCCGTTGCTCCGCTGGATACGGAACTGCCTGCGCAGTTTCCTTGACAAGTCACGGCAATAGGATTCGTTCATGATGTTCTTTACCGGAATCATGATATCATCGCCGGAATGGCTGTTCTCACTGTCCACATCATCATTAATGGCAATAAAACGCACACCGAGAGAAGGAAATATCATTTCAAGATATTTCCCCATCTCAATGTATTCCCTGCCTAAACGGGAGAGATCCTTTACGATAACACAGTTCACACGCCCCGCATGAATCGCATCCAGGACAGCGCGAAAACCGGGACGATCAAAATTCGTTCCGGTATATCCGTCATCATATGCTTCATCAACTAATTTTATATTTTGGTTGTTCTCCAGAAACGCATGGATTAATTTGCGTTGATTAGAAATGCTGTCACTTTCATGATGGGAGCCATCTTCTTTTGACAGACGATAATAAGCCATGGCATCGTAGAAATCCAAATCAGACTTCATCTGGGTATCCGTATTAATAAACATAACAAACCTCCTAATCATACTCAAGAGTATCCCCTAATACATGCCAATTAGGGCATGCGGACTTCGTCCGTTAAGGTACATAATCAGGAAATCTGTTTCTGGTGCTATGGGGGATAACTGACCGGGTTATCCTTCACCGACCACCTTCATTATCCCCGATTTTTATCAGGATGTCAATGTGTCTGACTTTTTTACCACAAGTTTCCTGAATGATTGTCTATATTGCTTACATAAGACAGCAGCCGGTCATGCAGGCTCACCTGTGTATCCGCATAGCCGATCTCAACCACGATTCCATTATCAAGATAGCAATACGGGTTACCAATCTGCTCAATATACCCTTTGATCCGTTCGGCGCACGGCCTGGTCATGTCAATCACAACATCACTAATATCTCTCAGGGTGGAACGGTCAACCGATTCCATGCTGATGCCTTCCATATATATACACCTCACTTTTATCCTAATTATTTCCAGTTGTATGGGAAATTATTCATACTTTGACGGACGAAGCCCGCCTGCCCGAATGGGCGTGTATTAAGGTATACTCTTGAGTATGCCTTATCTGATGCTGATTTAACGTCTCCCCTGATGCCTGCGGCGAACAGGTCCATAGAAATTTCATCTCCCCGCCTTCATTATGGCCGGGCTGCGTATTACAGAAGTACCATTATACCCCTGCCGTGTCATCGCGTTATATGGGAGCCGCCCATATATCAGTGCGCATGGTTCTGCTGGCCAGGCAGACGGATAGCCGCTATCCGGCAGGGAATGTATCAGGATGGACTATGAGGTTGTCAAGGTGGGGACATGGGGATGTCTTTGTATATAAAGACAAAAAGGGGAAAGTGAAATCTAATGTGGGACAATAAAAAAATCCGATTAATGTATTTTTGATATACATTTTCCAGATTTACACTCAAGAATAACCTGTTTGCTAAATGATTTGCTGGTTGCGGCGCAACACCAAAACAACATAATAATGCTAACAAATCTTTTAACTCAAAGATGTTTTCTGTATTTAATTTTCCATTTGCCACTTCCGAAGTATGTGCGAAAACGGAATATAAAAGAAATTGGGTCTATCTTCTTTTCAGGAAATATCATTAGCCGGTGCATGATTTCCATGTCTGTATCTGGCATAGCACCTTCCTCGCAAATTAATTTCACCTGTTGCTTTTCAGCTAGTCAGGATAATAGTGCACTTTTTCTAAATTGCAACCTAATCGATTCAGATTTTATTCTACCAAATTTTCCTTTTTAGCTTTTATAACCTCAAAAACCTCTAACACCCCTTGCGAAATAAATCAAAGCTACTGCCATGTTCTATGGTGCCACCTACGATAGTATCTTTGTAACTTTGAGTATAAGCCATCAAACTGCATTTCTACTTTTCATATTAAGACGACAAAACGGTAAAAGGTTTTTATGTTCTGCCTGTATTTTATTCTATATAAAAATCCTTTTCGGCATTCACAAACTCCTTTTTAAACATTATATGAAAGTTCGCATAACGGATCGAATGTATGTTTCGGGAATTGAAACAACCGTTTGAAGCATTTTGTTATCATTTCTGGTCAAAGCATATGCCAAAGCTCAGCTATTACCAGAAAGCGTGAGAGCCCGGCCCCCTGGAGCGGATGAAAAACGAACGGAGCCGTAAAAATATCCTGAAAGCGATCCGGCAACTGAGATGCACATGGTTATATCATGCATTGCCATAGGGATACTCCAAATCATTTCTCTCTGTTCGGCTGGGAAACTGTCCTCAGACCAACTGCACTATCAGAGAACCCATCCAGGGGAAGGGTATCAGAAGCCGCACTCATGGTACATCTACGGAAATATTTTTTTCATGCTTATGGAACAACAGCCAGATTTACATATAACACAAATAATTCGGCACAACAGGATACGTCAGGAATCTACTGGGATTCCCTGGCTTCTTGATGGTGCAAACATTTTACTCACCGGATAAATACAATATGTATTATATATATTGACACCAGTTTACAACTTTTGAATATTTTTAAAGCCCGATAAAATATAGTACTCAACCATTTTGATCAATGCACATGATTTTTTAACGGTTTCGAGTTTTTCCACGAAACCGCCGAATATTATACTGGCCTGAATCTGCTGCCCTATACCAAAGCGGGTTTCCTGTGCACTGGCAAACTTATAGCAGGAAAATGCTTCATCACTATATGGCAGCAGTGTCATTGCACTGTAAGCCATGCACTCCAGATTGACCAGACGCTCAATGCCCTTGCGGCTCCGCACACGGTAATCTTCCAGTGACCAGAATGTCTTGCTTTCATAGTACGATACTTCGATATTCCACCGGGACGAGTAACAGGCAATGGGGAGAAACTTTGCGTTTTCTTTTCCATAGCCGCGTATGGTTTTGTTTTCACAGCTGCCATGATCCAGGATAATGCTTTCCGGGTCTTTTGTGCAGAAAAAAAGCCTGCGGCTGCCCTTCCCGCTTTTAGGGAGCGTGACAAGGGCATAAACCACCCGCTCCCCCCACAGATTGGTGAGCACCGGGCGTACGCCAATCTTCCAGTCCCCTGTTTCGGGGGATTCAAGGAAAATACCTTCCGGTGACAGGCGCTCGCCATATTTCCTTGGGCGGCCACGCTTTCCCGTACGCGCAGGGGGGAGGTCATACATGACCGTGTCGATCCTGGTGTTGCAGATAATGTCGAGGTTATGGTATTCATCCACAAGGCCAGCAACGCATCCTTTTGGATACCAGCTGTCGCAGAGCAGGAACACCTGCCTGTCCGGGCCGATCTTGTCCATAGCGCAGCGCACCATCCCGGCGGCGATCTCCAGCTTTGTCTGTTTTTTATCCCAGAGCTGATAGCCCAGAGGGACAGACAGATAGCGGATGTAGCTGCTGAATATTCCGGGACATTTTGAACCGCCTGTCCGGTCAAAGTGAGCCACCATTCCAGTAGGTGTGAGCCACCTATGTTTTGCTTTAGATTAGGTTGTCAGATGTGACACCGCTTATCAAGACCAAGCCGCGGTGCGGTGCCTACGGCAGTCTTGACAACCGCTGCCACATCCGACCATCTTTAACCAAGCAAAACAGAAGTGGATCTATGCCATCGGTAGACTGGCTCGGTGAACACCGGACAGGCGGCTCTGCCGCACCAGAATATTCAGCTGCCGGCCATGACAGGGAATGAGAGCAGGATGCTCACCATACAATGCCCATTCAGGTAATTGGAACCGTTATGTGCTGCATGGTCAAAGAGCTTTGAGCGGAGTTCAAATTTTTCGCCTTCTTTTGCCACCATGGTGTCATCAATGGAAAGAAAAAGTGGCTGCTCCATTAACTGGTCGGGCACCGTTCTTAAGACTTTAGATACCGTCACATCCCTCCATGCCCCGGGATTCAGCCTGCCGCATTTAAGGGCATAGTAATACGCATTCAATGATGTGCCTGAAAGTTTCGAGAGAACATGTCTGTGTGCAAAGCGTACAGAACGGAAGACATCCAGTGCCAGTATGGAAACGACAATGAGGAACAGGTTCTTAGCAGTGGGTTTTGTCGCATCCAAAAAATATTCATTAAAATAGGATTTCAGCCTGTCCAAGACAGAATTTTTCATGTATAATAAGCGGTAGATACAAACTCATCTTCTTTCGTATGGTTTTTGTTTGGCGCTTAAATTATACAATAAAGAACATGGGTTTGTATTTTATTTTTCAAAAAGTTGTAAACTGGTGTATATTGATAAAATCTGCAATTAAATCATTTGATACTCTATTTTAGCTATATAGCAATCTTATCTACTTTGAATTATCATTATTTTAAAAATATACAATTACCAGAGAAAATGCATTTTTTAATCACTATTAACAAACACTATGCAATATTCTGTAACATCTATTTTTCCAATACCCTTTTTTGATTTTTTCCCTTGACTTGAATGTTTATATGGAATACTATAAAAAAATACATTACATTTTGTTTTTTCCTTTATTTTTGTTACGACACTTTTCATAGACACAACCCCATTATCAGAATAACTCCAGACGCAAATCGCTCCTCTCGTCAAAATTTCAAAAATAATCTTTTCAAAAACCTTTTCTATCTTTTCAGATGATTTTGAAAAAAATTCAGTACTAAACCGTTCTCCCCCCTTTTTGGAGCGCATTCTTCCTTTATATTCTGAAGAAGGATAATCATACTTTACCATTGTCTCTAATACATGATAATATCTACTATATTCCTCTCTTTTATATGGTGCATCTAAATAAACCACCAATTGATTTATTTTATATCCTCGGAAATAATTTAATGCATTTTCCCAAGGTCCCTTTATTCTCTCTATTCTATATGAATATCTTTCACTTTCAGCCGCTATTGTAAGGATTCTCTTTGAAAATTCAATCCAAGCCGATTTACTTCTTTGGATTAATATTTTCTCAAAAGAATCCATATCTAAACGTTTCGGTTGCGCAAAATGTCCACCATATGTAGTCGCAATCAAACTTGTAACCACGATTAATACACCCAAGGCCCATTCTCTATCTTCTTCATCAGCAATTTGATCAATGGCATAACGAATGCTATCTAATTGAACGCACTGCGCCACTCCAAAAAAAACATTCGCAAAATAATATGTAAATAAGAAATAAGGAAAGCTTCTAATTTCCTTTTTCTTGTTATTTATTTTATCATATATATCCTTCTGACATTTATATGTATCAGAATATAGCTGATAAGAATTAATAAATTCTTTATAAGAATCAAACACCTTCTCTTTCTCATCTAAGTCCATACGAAAAATTGTATCTTCTAATTCTAGTTCCTTTGAAAAAATTTTTTTCAATTCTCCTAAATTATAATTATAATAACTATATATTTCTTTTATTAACTTCTCAGCTTGTTTTTTACAAAACCCTGCTCCTTGTATTTTTGCTAGCAAACTACAAAATTCTTGGGCATCTGATGCATATACATATCCCATTTGCGCCAAAGCATTTGAAACTGCGCCAGAACCACACATAATATCCAAGAAAAAACTATCTTTCTCACAATGTGGATACATTGATTCAATAATGAAACTCGTTAATTTTTTTTTGGTGCCCATGTATGAACTTGAATTCGCAAAATTCGACGTTTTCAAACGATCTAATTTATATTTTCTAAATATAGCATTTTGAATATATGAGCATATCTTTGGATTTACTGTCCTGACGACAATACCTAATAATTCGAATTGCGTGGCTTCACACTTCTCAAAACATTCCTCACTATAAAAATATAGAATATTTTTTACAAATGCAGGAATAACTTTGTTCGAGTCACAAATTTCATATATCAAAACTGTATCTTTAGATAATCTAATTGTTTCTACCAAAAAGCTCTCATTATAATATATATCTTCCATATCTGAAACTTGCTTTTGTTGATTTAGTTTTATAAGCTTTTTACATAATTTTAGTTCATCAATCGATAGATATTTATTGCCATTATCTAATACCGTAACAATCAAAAATTTATTAATAATTTTCTTGAATAAAAAATAGTCAAAATTTTCATTCAATTCTCTACGTAATCTGTTCTCCGCATCATCTATTTGTATAAAATATTCATTTTCTGCTATACTCATACATGTGACCATACCTTTCGCTGTTTTCGATTATACTATTTATATCAAATCCCAGTTTAATAAACAAATTATTTACATAGTATTCATTTATACCTTTATAAAAATTAGCCACCCAAATAGCATCCTTCTTCAATTTAGGGATAATTTGTTTGATATCCTGTTTTTGAATACCCATATGTAAGACATATGATGAAAAAACAGCATCAAAATAATTATTAGGAATCAATCGAAGATTGTCCTTATCAAACACAGTCAACCCCTTTTTTTGCGCTTGACATTTCATTATTTCCACTGGTTCATATCCGATTATATCATGACTCGACCGAACCAATAAGGAGAAACCACTCCCACATCCAAAATCGAGAATTTTTAACATATCACCTTGCTTTTTTTCATCAATATACTTCAACATTGTCTCAATACAGCTTATATTTCGCTCTTTATCTGTAAGTTCTTCATATTTTTCTCCAAAAAGCTGATAAAAATCTCCCCATAATTTTTTTTGATCAGTATACTTGCCTGGTAATAAAAGAACAAATCTATCCAAATAGGAAAAGGCATTTTTTAAACTCATCAACTCATTATAAACCTTTGCACTATCTATATTATACAATAGAATATTGTTATACTTTTTAATAAACTTTAATTGATATGCAAATTTAAACTTATTTAATGAAATTAATATATATTCTTCTTTTCCATCAGACTGAAACTTCATTAATAATCCCTCTTACAATATTCATACTTTCCTCATCTGTAAACATATGTAAGCTATGTGCAATATAAGAAACATGTCCTATTTCCACATTAACTGACTTATCAGTCATTTGATTAGCAATTTCTTTGGTAATATTTTCCGCAAACTTGACAGAGGCATACATACTTAATGGTAAACCAACAATCGCTTCAACTGTCCTCCATGTGTAACTATAATCAATCACAATTTTTCTTTCTATGAAACGTGGTGCAAGCCAAATTGCAACTAAACCTAAAGGCGAATAACCTCCTTGACTTTGAATTTCATTTTGTACAACCAATATCGCACGGCGTGTTGCATATTTTTTCTCTCCACTAATAGCCAATGTAACATGCTTTATCATCTCATCTAATTGGTTATTTTTATCTAATCTCTTTCTAAACAATCCACTTTTATTAATAAAAATATTTTCATAGTAATTATTTAGCATATCTACGTCATAAAAATAATATTCGGGTATTTTTTCATTTCTTGGGGTTTCTAATAATATTTTAAAATCTGTCAATTCTAACAATCGCCTTCCAGCTTGATCTGTTATCTCATTCTTAGTATCTAATTTGTTTCTCAGGATTTCAAGCGCTATTGGAAAAGCATGCGCTATCGTATCCGTTCTACAACCATCTGTTATTTCTAATTGTAATTCATCATATGGAAAGACTCTGACCATAAATCGTTTTTTTTCGTTAGAACTTATTTTCTCTATTTGTTTACATTTATTTATATCTTTATGAATATCATAAAGATGATTTATCAATTCCTCTTCATCCAAATATGTCTGAACATTGCCTCCACATCGTTCTTTAAATTTCAAAACATCTCCTTCTGGTTTATATGTTTTCTTAGATATATAACGAATTTTTTCATCATCCCACTCGCTAATAGTGTTTAAAAAATCCATAACATTTTTTATATTTTGCACATCTCCATAAATTACGATATCATCAAAATTGGGATTATCATTCACACTATTTATTAATGCTGACAATGTTGCCGCCCAAAAATCCGGCAATCCTCCACCAAGATATGGCCTGGCATCTACTCGTACTATCTTGTAAAAAATATCTTCTGGAACTTTCAATTTAGTTGTATATCCAGCCTGAACCAACACCGTTTTTCTAGTCTCAACATTTTGTTTTATTTTACAATGCATTTCTCGTTCCCAATGCAATTCTCCTTGTATACTTTCATGATCAAAATATAATATTTCCTCATTATCCAAAGATATCCTCAACTCACCAGTTTTTACATGAAATACGATTTTATTTTCATCAAAGTTTTTATTTCTTAACATGCCATGCAAAGTAGCCAAACCAATATCAATAAAAGCAATATCAACCTTTGTATCCCATTTTTCATCATAAATTGTTCCACGAAGTTGATTGCTATATTGTGGATTTATCCAGTTTAAATACTCCGCTATTTCGAGTTGAATATTCTTTCCTAATGAAATTACTGAAACAAAACTTGTAATATAATCTAAATATATATTATGAAAAACTTGACTATTATATATATTTCCCAGAATCCGTAGCATTCCAACTTTTAACATGTTATCACCATAAGATGAAAAATTATTATTCTTATTTATCCTAATCGAATTTCTCTGTTTTGCACCATTTCTTTCTTTCGGATGATATGTATCTTCCGCTTTACCTCTTAATACATAAAAATCCAATTGTTTTTCGGAGTCAATAATCCAAACGCCTATTGCCATAGATAAATTAATTTTTTTAATATTAGAAAAACTATGTTCCCTCACAGCTTTGTAAATGACATACAATAGCTCTGTAATCTCCGTATAATTATTAAATTTCAATAATAAATCAAATTCATCACCACTTTGATGAATTAATACACCCTTCCCATCTACCTCTCTAAAAATAACCCTTGAAAACTCTGCTATTACCTCACTGCCAGTTGAATGGCCATATTCAGAATTTACTTCTTTAAAATTATCCAAATCCATCATAACAACTGCAATAGAATCTCCTGCCTTTTGCCATTCCTTTATTGTATTATCACATTTACGAATAAAATTCTCTCTATCTGTTGCAGGTAATCCGCATGTTGAATCACAATATTCTTTATTCCAATAGCATTCAAACAGTTTTTCACATTCATCCACATCTAATTCGCCATTTTCTTGCCATACATTAACGCGTACCCTATAGCCGCCTTCTAATTCATACTCTTTTGATATTTTTTCCTTATCTTTACCGCATAATCCATATAAAAACTCCGTTCCATCTTTATCTTTTAAAATATATTGCACTTTAACCGTATCCTGAAATTCATTGTTTAAATAAAATTCAAGAGTATTTCTAAATTCCTCACCTGTAATAAGTTCTTTCTCCATCTTTTCAAAAATATTGTTCAGCATCATTTGTTTTTACCCCTTATTATCTACAATACTTTTTAGCTGTTTTTAATACGTTTAACATATCCAAAAAACCGTTTGCACTTTCATTTTCACAAATATAATTAGCCATTTCAATTGCAACAGCAGAAGAATTTGCAACAGCAACACTTATATCAGCATATTTAAATAACTCTTCATCATTATCATTATCACCAATAGCCAAAATTTTATTTGCTTGGTATTTATTTTGATTTTTTAACATTTCAAATATAATACTTTTATTTAACCCATTTGCTTTTATTTCTATATATCCATTTCCGCTATCGGTAAAAGAAATCCGATCATTATTTTCGAGATTTTCTAATATTTTTTTTATTTCCTTATTACTTAATCCTTTTTTACTAATCAATATTGAAATAACTGGGATATCCTCTATTTCAGAAATCCCTATTTTCTCAACTCTCATTCCATTTACATCATATCCATAGTTTTCCATTTCAATACAATATACTTTCTCAATAACAAAATTTTCTTTTTTTTCTTCAAAAATATTGAGTCTAATTTCAAAGGTATATATATATATAAGCCTGGTAATAAGTAATAGATCATGTAATAATCTTTTCACATCATTACAATCAATAATCCTTTTATATAAAACATTTTCTGTTCCAAATTCCATTACTACACCACCATTATATAATGCTATAGGCATACCAGTCTTTATTTCCAAATCTTGCAACAACATTTTCGTCCCATAAAAGTTCCTACCTGTCGCAACCGTTATTTGTACCTTCTGCTGTCTTAAATTTTTTATCTTATTTTTAATTTGTTTTATTATAGAATCAGAACCCGATATAAGTGTCCCATCAATATCTGATATTATAAAATCCACGTCAACAAAAGGAAAATATTCTTCTAGTTTACTATTAGGACCTGGTAATACTTTTATCATCTTATCACCCTCAATATATGATGTCTACATTTTTCTTTATTTGAAACCGTATTATATCCCTTGCAATCAAAATAGAATTCATCAACTTTTCCTTTCGCCCCCATAATTTCCCTTGCATCATTTATTTTTATTATTCCATTATCTGTATAATGAAAAATTATACATTTTGCACTAGTATTGTCAATCAACATTTGAAAATTTTCTGTGGCTTCAGCTTTTTTATTATATGGGGAATCTATTAAATTCTCCACATAAACCCCTGACTTTCCAATTGGGATAGGTTTAATGCCTTTTGCTATATTCTCTGGCAAATGATAATATCTTCCGTAATTACGTTCATTATAAGGTGGATCTAAATATAATATATCACAATTATTTCTTTTCACTAGCCGCTCAGCATCTATTAAATACGAATGGCATTCTTTCTTACTTTCATAAGGTTGAATTAATTTAAAACTAAATGAATTTTTTGCTTTACGATAAAATTCTTTTAAAAAAGCATAATAAGTACCTGCTGTATTTGCCACTTTATCAAATGACTGTATTAATGATGCAATAATAACTTTATATTCTTTATCTTGTAATAAATTTTGGCATCTCCATGTTTGTATACAATCAATACATGCCTGTATACGTTTAGCATTTTCTTCCGTAAAAAATTTTCGTTTCCTCGCATATTCTTCAACCAACCAACCATCGCGTTTGGATAGTGTATTTAAATAATACTCAATTTCATTATTAGTTTTCACAGAAAGTGTTTCTTTTACTTTTTTATAATCTATTTCACCATTATTTTCGATTGTAGCTAATTGGAAACAATGAGCAAAATATAAAATATCACCTGCAATAACCTCAAATCCTTTTTTTTTCATAAAATTACCTACGGTTCCTATACCTCCAAAAGGATCACAAAACACTCCCTCTTTCTTATATTCTTCAACAATATTGCCTATTTCACCCAATAACAATGTTTTAGATCCTAGATATCTCATTCGCTCAACCCTCTATATTATACAATAACATTTTCTCGATTTTTTCTTTCAAAAAAATTGTTTTAATCTGAGAAATACTAATCATTGCTTGATTATCCCCATAATTTTTCAACTCACGCATTCCACTATATGTAGCATTATCTAATGCAAATTGTTTTTTTACCTCTTGATTGATTCTTACATATTGACCTTTGGGAAGTAATATACTACAAATATTATGAGCATATTGACTTTCTGCGCTCATAAAACTTTTTTGTATTTTCAAAGCATCTACCAACCCCATGTGTTCACCGCCCGTATTATGTCCCAATTCATTCACGCCCCCAACACTCAACATAGAAATTTCATTCGCAGACCAAGCACAACGAGTTAATCCTTCAACAAGAGCTATTAATGAAGGATTGTTAGCCCCGACGCCTCCATCAATATATCTACCACCTTGCATTCTATAGGGACTAAAATATAATGGAGCCGCAGTTGTAGCTAATATACAATCCACAAGTTTTATATTTTTATCAAAAAACAAATCGTCTGCATGTGGCGTTTTAAATACCCTAACTTTATCATTTTCTATATTATATGCCGGAATAACTAATCTCGTTTTACAATCCTTTATACATGCATCCTGGAAAACATCTTCTAATACTTTTTTAAGTGGCTCCGTTTTATATTTTGTTTTTAGAATTGGCCAACCTTTTCTTTTTGGAAAAATTTTATTCCCATTCTGTAAATATAGATTTAATATATCTTTTGCAGGAATTCCATATGCCAAAGCGGCAGCAATAATTCCACCCGTTGAAGTACCTGCAATCAAATCAAAGTACTCATGTATCGCAATTTGACATTTTTCCTCAATCTGCGTTAAAAAACTCGCAGAAAAAACACCTTTAATCCCACCACCATCGATGCTTAATATTTTTTTCATTTATCCTCCTTTGTCTACAATTAATATTTCGACCTTTATATTTTAATATATAAGCCAGCTTAATGCTATATAATTTTTCTATATAAAAAACACTTTTTGTAAATATTGCACTATTAATCAGTACAATACAATACAACTATCATAGTAAGTTTACCATGAATATTGCAACTCAACAAGCATAATTTAATTCATTTTCATTATTCCATGGCATAATGTTACTAACATCTAATTTAGTCATATTTTATCTCACAAAACAACAATAATCCACAAATTTGACATTAATTCATTTACTATCTTTTACGTTTTTCTCTCCTTAATTTAATATAAACTATCTTTATCACCACGTGGCCCCGGAATCCCTCCCGGAGCCACATTCCTTCCTCTCACATCCCAAACTTCGATATATTCAGCGCCACATGTATCATAATATACTGCCTCAAATCCTCATCCAGCTGCCCATTCCTCATGCTGTACTTATTAATCATCGGCATATACATCCGCAGCAGTTCCTCCAGATCCTCATGGATGCCTGCCACAGCGCCCTTCAGCACTTCACGAAATTCCCTCTCATCCAAAGCTTTCTCCCCCTTTCCCAAGCGCCAGGCGCATCTTTTTCAAAGCCAGCGACCTCTGGTTATATACATGCTGCACGGAACAGTTCAATTCTGCAGCTATCTCACAGGGCTTCTTTTCCTCTACAAACAGCATAAGCAAAATCCGCTGCCTTGCGAGTGACAGCTCCGTAAACGCCTTCCCCAGTTTTTCCTCCTCAAACCAGATTTCATCCTTCCCTGACAAATCCCGGATACATCCTTCCTCGAATCCCGGGCAGCATAGACATTCTTCCGCCACCTCATCAATGGGGACTGTCTCCACTTTCTCCCTGTTCTTATAAAGATAATTCAATTTCGCCCTGTAAACCAATGTTTCAAGCCATTTCGTAAATCTTGCCCGCAGCTCATCACGCGCGGAATCCTGCTGGTGATTCATTTTGTGCCTCCTTTACGCAGACACGCCACCAGGGCAGGATTCAGACATACCATGATGGCATGCCTGAATGAATATTGTTTCTTTGCTACCTTACATCACATGGAACTCTTATCTCAAAACAACGGAATCACCCCCTTTTTGTAAGTAAGAAGCCCCAGGTATCCGGCCCACGCAGCATTCGTTAAATGCTTATGCAGGCGTCACCCGGAACACTGCCCATGAAATATAGAAATCCGGTCAAATGCGCCACCGCGCAAAGTACGCTTATGATATGACATATTTTTCCGGATATTTCGCAACAAAAAACGACCATACCGTGCTTATTTGCACAGTACAGCCGTTCTTCAAAGCATAAATGACTGACTCAGCCGGCCCGGACTGCCAGCGCTGACTAAGGATACGGTTATGTATCCCGTTCCGCCTGGTTCCGGCGGACATATAATAAGTTTACCGTACCGTAAGGACTTCCATCTTCCCGGTACGGACTGCCGCGCGGCCGCTCCCTGAAAGGACAGCCGCAAAATAAGGGCCTACCCGCCGAACCTTTCCAGGGAATCCAGATAGCTCATAACACTCTCACAGGCCTGGAGTTTTTTCCTGTGCGGATACTTTCCAATACGCTCCGCGATCTCCTGCAGGTAAACTTTTTCCGGATTCTCGTAATCCGCCCTGAGCAGCTGGTCCACCGTCACGGAGAGCGCATTGGAAATCCTCACCGCCATCTCCAGGCTGGGAACCCCCCTGGCATTCTCGATCTGGCCGATATGGCTGCTGCTGCACCCGCATATCTCCGCCAGGTCCTCCTGACGCATTCCGAGCGTCATACGGTACTTCCTGATGTTGCTGCCTAAAACCATGTAGTCCAATTCTCATTCTCTCCTTGCGCCTATAATATTGTAATCCAATTTATAGTGGAATTGAAGAAACCATAATTCCGCTATACGCACCAGAAGTGTGATCTGCCGTATTTTTTTTGTATTTTTCCATATTATCCGTCTTTTTTACGGCAAAAACGCTTCAATACACTAAACGCAGGAACTGATGTTATATTACCGTTTTCCAGCAAACTTAATAATATATTCACAAAATCACATGGGCTGCTGCTGAAGCGACAGGTCGCAGATCAGCTTTGCGGCCTCCCTGGCCTCCTCGTTGCCCACGCACTTTGTGGCGACCCATACGACCGCTTTGGGGTCCAGGGTGACCACCTCGCCCAGGGTCCTGCCCTTGTACTTTGTGATCGGGCACGGCACCTGCATCGCCCGCCTCATTTTTTCTTCCGGCGTCAGTTCGCGCTGCTCCGGTTCTTCCACAGCGTACCCCTGTCCCGGGGCGCTTTGAGGCGCCGGGATGCCCTGTGCGACAGGCACCCGGGCCGAAATGGAGCCCCCATCCGTGGGGTCCCCGCCGGACAATCCCAGTTCATCCGGGGCAACAGCCTCGAAATCCTCCCCCGCCATGGCAAACTGCAGGCCGAAGCCGGCATTGCGCAGCGCGATGCCCACGGCTGCTGTCTGCGCCCATTCCCTGGGGGAGACGGACGGTTTATCCTCACAGTACCCCCTTGAGGCGGTCGCCTCCGCCAGATAGGCATCGGAAGGGTCCTTATAGCTGGGGTAAACCCTTGCCGTCGCCACAAAACAGTCCTTGGCCGGGCTCACCTGGACCGCTATCCGGCCTTCCGGGTATTTCAGGCGGAACCACGCCATCTGTATCATCACGGGAAGGCGTTTCCGGATCTCACCGGTATTCAAATCCGCGTAGTCTATGGCAAAGGGCGCCGGGTCAAACCCATCCACTTTATTGATGTTTGCTATTACGGCCAGCATGGCCGACTTATCGTTTAAAATATTCTGATTCATATAAACCTCCTGTAAAATGGTGGCATCCCCCGCTGTCAACGCAGAAGGGCATGCCGCCTTTACTGTAATCACCAAATGGTTTCCAATACCTGCCGGAATTATCCCAAATCCCGCAGCCGCCCGGCCAGACAGGTGCCCCTCTCCTCCGCGTCCGTTTTCCGGACAGCGGTATGGAGCGCCTTCCGCTCCCCGACAATGATGACCTTGCTCTTTCCCCGCGTGATGGCGGTATAGACCAGCGGCCTTGTCAGCATAATAGAATGGGCGCACTGCAGGTTGATGATAACGGACTGGTACTCAGACCCCTGGGATTTATGGATCGTGGACGCGTATCCTAAGTCCAGCACGTCAAGCTCGCCTGCCTCGTACCTCTTAACCCTTCCGTCACCAAAATCCACATAAACCGCCGTGTCATCCCCTTCCCGGCTGATCCTCCTGATATACCCGGTATCCCCGTTGCTCACATCCCCGAGGTTTTTGACCTGCATGACCTTATCGCCGGCCCTGAACTTCCGCCTGCCGCATACGGCCTCCATTTTTCCTCCCCCGTCCGGATTGACCATCTCCCTCAGCATCTGGTTCAGCGCGTTGGCGCCTGTTTCCGTTTTCTGACGGTATGGGGATAATAAGGCCACATTGTCCACGCCGTATTTCTTGATTTCCCGCATATAAAGGCCGGCAATCAGTTTGGCGGAGTCCGAAATCACGGGGGAATCTATAAATTGGAAGTCCTCCCCGTATTCCAGGTTGGAACTGCCATGCCGGATCAGTTTCGCGTTCACGGCAATCAGGCTGCCGGCATCCTGCCGGAACACCTGGTCCAGCCTGGCCACCGGGATACGGCCGCTGGCGATCAGTTCGCTCAATACCGCCCCCGGCCCCACCGAAGGCAGCTGGTCGGCGTCCCCGACCAGCACGACCCGTGCGCCGGCCCTGACAGCGTCAAACAGGCATCCCGCCAGATAAATATCAAGCATGGAAACCTCATCCACCACGACCAGGTCCGCGCAGAGCGCCTCCGGATCGCCGGGTATACCGTCCCCGCCTGACACCAGGCCCAGGGCCTTATGCACCGTTGAGGCCGCGAAGCCGGTTGCCTGCTCCATCCTCCTGGCCGCCCGGCCTGTAGGCGCGCAGCAGCATACCTTATTTTCCGGGTTCCGGCGCATGTATATATCCAGCAGCGCGCGCTGGATCATGGTCTTCCCGGTGCCGGGGCCCCCGGTTATAATCGACACCCCGTTTGTCAGTGCCATTTTGATGGCCTCCCGCTGTTCCGGCGCGAACTTCACTTTCAGCCTTCCCTCCTCACCGTCCAGCTCACCGTCAAGATCCCCCGGACAGGGGACCCCCGGGGACGTCAGCAGTACATGGACCAGCCATGCCAGGCGTTCCTCCGCGTCCGCTGTTTCCTGGCGGTATACGTTCCCCCGGTAGGCGGCGAGCTGTCCGCTGCCAAGCAGCCTGACCGCGCGGCCCGCTACCATTTCCTCAGTCAGCCCGGGCGTATCCAATACGCGCAGGCACTCCTTCACAAAAGCGTGCTTCTCCATGCAGAGGTTCCCTTTTCCTTCCGCCTCGGCCAGCGTAAACAGCATCCCTCCATCAACGCGTTCCGGGGACATGCGGTCCATCCCCATGCGCATGGCAATGCTGTCCGCCGTTTTAAAACCGATGCCGGCCGTCTCACAGAGCTGGTAGGGATGGTTCCTTACCACGTCCATCGTGCGTTCCTTATAAATTTTATACAGCCTGACGGCACGTTTCGGGGAAATCCCGTATGGCGCAAGGAACGCCACAACATCACGCGCGCCGCGGCCGGCCATGTAAGACTCGCATATCCTTTCCAGCTTCGCCTTGCTGATACCGGGTACGGACAGGAGCCTTTCAGGCTCCCTGTCCAGCACTTCCAGGGACTCCATCCCGAAAGTGTCAAATATCCGCTCCGCCATCTTAATGCCTATGCCTTTGATCTGGCCGGAGGAAAGATAGGCGATCACCCCTTCCTTTGTCGGGACAACCACCTCCTCATAACTGTCCACCTCAAACTGGACGC
>CAJUPT010000007.1:25810-28800 GCA_910588405.1 uncultured Lachnospiraceae bacterium
CACGCATCTCATAGCGCAGGTTTTTGGATACCGGAAGCCCGTACCCCACCGCTTTTATCTGTGTGACCACGTTCCCGGAACTATCCACCAGCTTTTCACAGGGCCTGTACAGCATGACCATGTAACTGTCCGCGCCAAGCCCCGTAATGTCCCTCGGATAAACCGGGCGTTCAAACTGACATAACATATTCTTTCTCCTCCGGTTCGTTGCTGTTGATATTTGGTTCCGTGTCCGTCATCCTCCCGTCCCTTTTCAATCAGGGAGGGCCGCCGCCTCAAACCGGCCGGACCGAAACCTTAAACTTGCGGCTCTCCGACACCTTCAGCACATCCGTATAAACTGACGGATATTTTTCTTTTAAGGCTTTCGTATCGGGCCTCTTGGTTGTTTTTGTTACAAAGTCAATCAGGAGCTTGTCCGTGGCCGTTTCCAGAATGCCATGTTCATGCTCCTTCATCACTTCCGCAATCCGCACGCTGTGCGCTTCTATCTCCTTCTCATATTTTTTCATCTCAACGCTGCATTCCGACATCTTTTCCTGGAGCATGGCGATCTTCCTGAGCGCCGGCTCATATTTCCTTGAAAACGCGATTATCGGAAGGCCTTTCCGGCTCGGGCCGTAAATCTTTGCCAGGGACTCCAGAGCCAGTTTCGGCGCCACACCCGCCATCGTGGGCGGCTTGTCATGCTCAAGGCTCCAGACCCACTCATCCAGCCGTTCAAAGATCATATCCTCTTTGGCCCTGTCCCGGACAATCTCCGGCATGGCAAGGTCAGTATCCGGGTTGTTCCCCCACACGGCAGAAAACGCGCCAATTTCCACATCCGCTACCGCGAGATAAAAACGCAGCTGCAGTTCATAGTACAAAGGGACCGCCCCGTCGGACCACTCATCGGCCTTATGGTATGTACAGCTTTTACATTCCAGGATCCCCGGCTCATTGTCTGACGCCCGGACAAACCGGCGGTCAAAATTCGCGAGGGCATACGGATGGTCGGCGTGCTGGTACAGGTTCGTGTCCTCAGCCACCCGGTTGCCGGTTTTCTCCCCATACCAGTACGCGGCTACAGGCTCTAAAAGATGCCCCATCATCAGCTGGCCGGCGTTCGCCTTCACAGCCGGTTTCATGCGGCCCTTTTTGATCATCCACAGTTCCATCGGGGTCACCCATGGGGAAACGCCGAAAACCGCCGCCACGTCGCTGCCACCGACAGTATACGGGATATCCCCCTTCGGCCCATGCATACGGCATTCCAGCCACCGCTCGTTGTCCATGCCCGCCGTATCGCATAGGATTTTCGGTGCCGCCATCAGTAGCTCACCGCCTTCGCCAGGTCATAATCACTCCATTTCAGGCTGACCGCGCGGGCCATAGTCTCTTCCAGGGACAGCAGCTTGCTCTCCGGGGCCTTCTCGCTTTTTAATATGAACGGGATCTCCTGCATGGCAAGGAATACATCGTGAGCCGTGGCAGGCCCGTCGCCATACGCCATCTCAAACATGGCAATTGCCTCCATCGCCGCTTTTTTCGGCATGCACAGTTTTTTGCACACCCGCGTCATCGCGTTTACCGGATAATCCAGGTAAACCTCCGCCAGCTTTTTCAGCTTTGCCACGCTGTCCCCAAACTGAGCGAACAGCTGGTCAAGCGCCAACGCGAAGTCCGCGACCTTGGACTGGCGGCGGTGCTCAACGGCGACACAGCCCCCGATATGGATGGAATACCGCCCTCCGATCAGAAGCGCGGAAACCTTTGCCGACGCGACACCGGTATCGGAGCTGGTGAAACGGATCCCCGGCATCAGTCTGGAAGCCATGGCCGACTTTCCCTGTGAGTCCAGCAGCCTGACATACGCCCCCAGGAGGTCCTCCTTCTGGGCCGGCATTGTCCAGCAGGCGCTGGTTAAGGAGTGGTCACAATACCCTGAACCAAACTCATTTCCCGGGAAACGGGCATCCAGCTTTTCTTTCAGAACCATCAGCAGCTCATCCACCGGCAGGACCGAATAATCCATCGCGTCCCCGGAATGGACCGCGGAGACCTTTTCGTCCCGGACCAGAAGCAGCGCGTCCGCCGAATGCAGCCCCAGGCAGGCGTTGATTACTTCCGCCAGTACCTCCCGGCTCAGTTTGGGAAGCGCGGTCCCCCCGATCCTCGCCCGCTCAAGCAGGCTTTTATAAGCCGTCACGCGCACAGGATAGAGGTTCCCATCCACCCGTATGGCCAGGCCAAGGTTATCTGCCGTATCATCCACGGCCTCCCTTGTGGTCCCGGCCGCGAACGCGGACAGATCCCCATACAGGGAAGAACCCTTTCCCAGTGGTTCAACCTTCAGGCCGTCCACCCTGCTGCGGACCCACAGGCTGTGCTTTGACTGTTCCTCATGGTAAGCAAGCATCGCCGCGTAGGAATCAAAAGTGTTACAATAATCATCCTGACATGTTCTCTGCATCTTTCATGCTCCTTTCTTCTTTCTGCGGGCATCCCCCGCCTGGTCTACAATGTTCCGGGAACATATTTCCCATGTATATAGCAAAAAACCGGCAACCCATAAGACTGCCGGTTTATGCCCAAAAAGGCCGGAAAATCGAGCAGGGGAAAACTTTTCCCCTGCTCGCTGCGCCGGGGCAGGCTGCGTAAGCAGCATATACCTTTCTGCCCCGTGCGCATAAAAAAAGTGCCATCCGCCCGAAAGCAAATGACACTGTTGAAACTTAGATAAACTGTATCTGGCTTAAAACCAAATCTGAAACTATTGAGGGTATTATAACAGAATATGCCATAATAGTCAATCCGCCACGCAGGCAAATTGATTGACTGGCCCGGAATCCAGGCAGGTACTTACATCAGTCTATCCCGAATTCCTTATAAAGCCGCATCCGCTCCTCCCGGTCCGACGCTGCCTTCCGGGCATCTGATGTGCGTCCGGCCCCCAGAAGGATTTCCATCAGTTTCCCAAACTTATCCTCTCCTTCTCTCCGGCCTTC
>CAJUPT010000007.1:28810-77613 GCA_910588405.1 uncultured Lachnospiraceae bacterium
GGTCCGCGCATCGGTTCCGCCGGCCTCGACCTGCGCGACGGGTTCATGATTTCTATTTGGCCATCTTTCCAGCCTTCCTCCCGGCCTTCTTCTTTAAACATCTGCATGGTCTCAGCTTCATTGTATTCTGTGATACACATGTTCTTCACCTCCGCCCTGTTCCCTGTCAAATAGGTTTTGATTACATAATTCTCCGGCATGTCATTGATCGCCTGGTCTACCGCCGCCTCTATTGTCATGGATTTTCTCTTATTCTTCCTGATTTCTTCTACAAACCAGGCGTATTCCGCCAGCGGCCCGCAGGCTTCCATCAGTTTCCGGTTATGCCCATGGTTGACATTCAGCATCCGCACTTTGACTTCGATGTCTGACGCTGCTTTGTCCATCCCCTCCGGAAAGGCGTCACTCAGCCTGAGTACCACCTCATCCTCTTTTTCGTCTGTCCCATTGTAGAACGCGACTAATTTGGGGACCGGGAGCACCACCGTTTTTGTCCCATATATATTCAGGCGGTGCTGATGGATATGCTTGTCGTAAAGCCTGCCGGCATACATTAATTCCCGTACCGGGAGGTTCGGATTATAGGAACTCTGGTGTTCGTAGACACTCACAAAACTGTGCATCAGGAATGACAGGTCATTTTTCATTCCCATATATACGGCATCGTCCATAGTTGTGAACTCAATCTCGCCGGAGTCCGTGTAACATGTATGGTTTACGGCATTGTAAAGGCTCAGTGTCCATTCCCTGTTTTCCTCCCTGCCGAACAGGAAAGTAAACAGTCTGTCTTTATGGGTGCTATTTATCATTTTCTTTTACCTCGTTCCGGCCTGTCATACGGCCTCTTGCCGATATAGTGCTGGTTAAATCAATCCATCCGGATATATAAAGTATAACACATCCCGGCCGGTTTTTCCATACCTGATCGGACGCAGCCCATGGCCCATGGCCCTGAAGGCATCAAATACGGGATGCCTCCAGGGTACGGGTTTTCAGGAATACCCGACTTCCGGGAAAACGGCCTTCGGGCACACGGATACATATTTTTACCGTACCCTGCCAGCCAGCGGCGGCTTCCTTAGACGTGCCGCTTTCCCACGGATGTTAAATTAAACTTTCCCTCAGCCCGGAATTTTTCTTGCGAACAAACATCTGGGGTCATACCCATTCTGGGAAGCCGCCATTTCACAAGCATCTTCCTCACTTCCCGCTTTTACCGCCGCGACAAAAGGCGTCGGTTCCATTGTATGCCATTTACTGTCATCGTCCATGTCATATTCATCATATAACAGACTCGTATCCGTTAAAGCGCCGTCCGGCAGTCCCTCCGTATCGAATATCTCCGCGTTGCGGATCCATATGGAATCCACGCACACTACATAATCATCCATTGTGCTTATCCTCCTGCATGTTGTTCTAAAACGGCTGTCAGAATTCATCTTTGCCATTTCTTCCCGTAATCATTTATAAAACGTGCCTTATATTATACCAAAAACAGCTTTCAAAGCCCGGGCAAACGGATGGCGGCCACGTGACACGTCCCCCATCACGCCAGGTATTCATTTTTACACCCGGATATGCCGCTTGACAACGGACGTCAGTTTCATGGGCATCTGGCTTAAATCCGTGATATCCATAAAGGAATCCCCATAGATCCGTTCAATGTTCTGTTTATCTTCCCCAATGGCCGCGGCCACGAACAGGATCTTTTTGCGCTGGTATTCCTGCTTGATCCCCCGCAGGTCCTCCTCCGCTGCCGACCCGCTATAACCACAGTCTGCCGGCTGGCCGTCAGACACCAGGAGCAGGAGCTTTTCTTCCTCCGGACGTGCGGACAGCCGTTCTGCCACAAACCGCAGCGCGGCCCCGTCACGGTTGTCTTTACGGCTGCGGATATCCATCAGGCGGTATCTGTCGTCCTGGTCAAAACTGTCAAACTCCGCGTAAGAATACAGCTCCACCTTATCCGGATACCCGGTTGAATGGCCGTACACCATGACCGGGATGCCCAGGCTCCGGCAGAAATCATAAAGTATAACCGCCGTTGCACGCGCATAAGTACAGCGGTCACAGGCGCCCATGGAACCGGATTCGTCCAGAAGCAGGGCCACCGCCAGTTCCGGGACCTCATTTGGCAGCCGGTTCCTGTAAAACACTTTCCCGTCGTTCCTGCACAGGGCATGGGAATCCAGCCGGCGGCCCATAAGCAGGCCGGTCTGTTTCCCTCCGCGCCTGCTTTCTTTCAGCTCCTTTACAAGGCTCTTTTGCAGCTGCCTTGAAATGCTGACCAATGGGGCCGCGATCAAATCATATTGTTCCTTCAGCCCGTCATCCACCGATAAAATTCTGTTGACCCTGATACTGACACCCTCGTGGATGTTCCCAAAAGAGATATTCTGGGCAGCTTCATTCAGTTCCCGGAGCCTTTCATTCTCCAGCTGCTCACACGCGGCCTTTTCCGCCATTTTGTCCAGGACGCGCTCAATGTCCGCTGCCGCGCGGTCATACTGCTCACGCTCATAATCATCGTTTCTCTCCAGTTTCCCGCCTGCCGGGTTAGAGGCCGTCTCCGTCTGATGGTAGGGAACCCTCCCCCGCTCCGATTCGGAGACTTCTGTTTTTCCCGTTCCGGACACGGGGCCACCCGCCGGGGGAATGTCTTTGCCGGAAAACGGCGCCGGTTCTTCCTCTGAAACCTGCCCGCCGGTTCCCGGCGCTTCCTCCTCATTTTCCGGTTCCGCCAGGGGAGGGCCACTTTCCGCGCCATCCCTGGATTCTTCCATATCTTCCGTGCCGTTTTCGTTTTCCGTCCCGTCCTTGGGTTCTTCCGTGCCTTCCGTTCCGGGCCCGTTTTCTTCCCCGGACTCTGACACGGCGGCACGCGTTCTCGCCCTCGCCCCGGCGGTGGCAGACAGGACAGCGCTTCCGGGCGTTTCGGCAACCGGAAGGCTGTCCCCCTCAGCAATGCTGGTGCTTCCGGGAACGGAACTCAGGAGCCTTGACATGATCTCCCCGCTGTCTGCCGTGCCGCCGGCCGCTGCCGCTGCCTCCTGGCGCCGTCTGCACGCCTCACAGAACCCTTCAATATAGTCCCAGCAGCGGACCAGCACCATATTCGCCGCGTTCAGCCGCTCCTTTCCCGAGCCGCTAAGCAGCGCGCCGTCGATCTCGGAAATCAGTCCGAATACGGTCTGTATCCGCTCATCGCTAAGCGGCTCATCCCCGTATTTGATCTCGCCAAATTTAGCGTAAGAAAGCACAATCTGCAGGATACTCTCAAAAATATGCCTGCTTCCGTCCTCTTCCTCCTCGGCCATCTGCGTTACCGTGGGCATCATCTCATAATGCCTCTCCCGGAATTTCTCCAGCCCGTATCCAAGGGTTCCCGGAAAGTCCATCAACATCCGGTTTTCAATATACCCGTCCTCGATCACGTTTGAGATATGGTGCGCAGCCATCTGCGCCATGCCAAGGTTCTGCGGGGCGGCCTTCACGTAATCCCAAAAAGCCTTCTCCCTGCGTGCGTCCGCCGCGGTTTTCAGTTCCGGCGGACCAGGATACCAGCGGTAACTGGCAAAATAATTCATATGTGTCTGCTCCGCCAGGAAATCCGTATGGAGCACATGGCCAAGTTCATGGGTAAACATACCGCATATGACCTGGTAACGGTTTTCCCGCCCCCTCACCTTTGTGACAAGGGGATGGCCCGTGTTGATACGGATCAGCAGGTTATCCGTCGATGCCGCATGCTCATCTTTCGGCCCCCAGTACAGGCTGACATGGACCCGGCGGTTATAGTGGTACCGCCTTGTCTGCGCCGCCGCCAGGTCCTCAAAGTGCCCTGCCAGGAGCCGGGACGAGAAGAACTGCCGGTCCGTGATTTTGCTCCGCTGCTCGTTCAGCCGCTGCTTTACTAATTTGTGATTCACCTTTGACATGATGTGTCAGGCAACCCCCTTCCTGTTTTCATATATGATAACGTCCGCATTTAACAGACATATCCGTTTTTATGCGGTCTTTTTCTTCCGCCCCGGCCTGAAAATCGGCTCAAGGACAGTGCTGACCAACGCTTCCCTGTCCTCCTCGTCTGCCGTCGCTTTACTGATGACCGTATACAGCGCCGACTGATAGACATCCCCGGTAATCTCACTGCTGACAATCCAGTCGATCAAACCGCGCATCCCACAGGAGCCGTCCGTGATGCTGTTTTTCCTGCAGTATTCGGACAGGTCATTTACCACCTGCACCATCCGGGACACCTGGACTTCATCTGCCGCCCCGGTGACAGACATGGCACGCTGCGCCATCACTTCGGGAGACGGCAGCTCTATATCCCGTACAAGGCTCATACGGTCAACCACCGACTGGTTTAACCCCCTGCAGCCTTCATAATCGATATTTGTCGTAACCACTACCACCGCGTCCGGATGGCGCGTAATCACTTCCCCGGTAGGCAGCGTGACGGACCCTTCCTGCTCCAGGAGGGAGTTAAGGCCCACCAGGACGCCCGGCTGGACAATCGTGGACGGCTCCTGCAGCTCGATCAGGTACCCGTTCTTTAATGCCTTGATGAAGTCCGTTTCTATATAGGTAAAAGCCTGCCCGTTGTTCCCGGCGTTTTCCTCCCGTTTGGACAAAGCCCGCACCTTTTCCGTCACGCGGTCCAGCACAATGCCCATGCAGTCCTGGGCCGTCGCGGATTCCTTCTCCATGCCGGTCAGCGCCCGGTACACTCCCGCAGGGTCATAGTCCATGTCATCCAGGTCCGGCAGTTTCATCAGTTTCGCTATATTGGCGTAATTGATGCCGCCCATGCTTTTTAAGATTTCCCGTTCCCGGTCAAGTTCCGCGTCGCCGGTGGACCCGGACTCCGAATCCGGGAAAAGCTGCCCCACGAAATCAAAAATCTCTGTCCCGGCCGAACAGGTATATTTCATATACGGCAGGTTCAGGCCGGCCGCGATCGCTTTCGCGCCCATGGTCTTGCCGGTGCCTGCCGGGCCGCGCAGCAGGAAGTTGCGCATCTGCGTGGGCTTTCCTGTAGTAGCCTGGGCATGTCTGCAGATATCCACGGCCTCCTGGGGGATGATATACCATCCCGGCAGTTTTGGTACCAGCGCCTTTTCCGTTTCGCTCAGCGCCCTCGGGCGCATCTGGTACTTCCCCGCAAAATCCTCATGCTCCACAAGGACCCCCGCTGCTTTTACCGTGGCACGCGCGGTCTTCGCAAAAATGGTAAACTCGCCCGCCAGCACTTCGGACGGCGTTAACGCCCCTGAGTCAAGCTGGACCTGGGACACCCGCATCAGGTTCCCCGCCCTGTCAACGTTTAAAGTGACCGCCGCCGGGCAGGTGTCATCCTTGATGCGCCGGTAAACATTGTCACAGAGAAGCGCCATGCATTTGGATGCTTTCTCCACATCAGGGTATCCGCTGGCAAAACAGGCACAGCACTCATTGAAAGCGTCTTTAAATTCATCATCTTTCATAAGCACGGGGAACAGCGCCATCATGACCGCGGCCCCATCCCTTCCCGCGTTATTCAGCACGTAGGTTTCAAAGACTTCCGTATTCCTGTCGTACACGCTTGCCATCAGGGCGCCGGTTTTACTGTCAAATACCACCAGATGGTAACTGTCCGGCCCCATGGACGATTTATACTCGGCCACGGTCCTGTGGTCGATCACGCCGACAGCCCCTTCTCCGCTGCCATCCATGCAGCGGCAGACTGCGTGTACCGCCTTAATAACGGTTGCGCACAGCGTCGCCGTGGTGCCGTCCCCGTATACGGACGATACGCCGACCTTTTTATTCGCCAGTGTGTCAAACGGTTCCGGCAGGGGGCGGCTGAAATTAAAAATGTTGTTTAAGTACGCACTCATGTTAATCTTCTCCTTTCCCGCGGGGCTGCCCGCTGTCCATTATTTTTCCGGTCAGATGCCCGGCCTCCCTGGTTCCCGCGCCATTGCCTGCAGCGCCACCAGCAGTTTTCTGTTATTTTTCTTAAACTGGGAGAGAAACGGCTTGTCCAAGTCATAATCCAGATATTTGAAGCGTAGAAATGTGTAAAAAGCTTTGTCCTTTTCTGCCTGTGGGACTTTGTTAAGCAGCGACGAGATTTCGACGGCTGATCCAAAATCCATGGCCAGAAAATCATATTCCTCTTTTTTGCAGTATTGTTTCATCCATCTCCTTACCGGTATCCCTGGCCCCTTGAAATGGCAGGGCTGCTCCACGCTTAAATGGACCAGGTGGCCTCCATGCCCGTCCGGCATGGCAGCAACGGGATATGTCCGGCACGCCCTGGGCTTCGCCGGATGGACCATGCATTTATTGTCTTTCAGGAAAACACAGGCATCGTCCCGGCCGGTTGTTTTTAACACATACATCGCATAACCGGACGGGTTTATAACCATCACTTCCGCGTACTTCGCCAGGACATCTGCCGTGCTTCTGATCCGTCCGTCCCCGTCCCTTAAAAACCGGGCGAGCCTGAACATGTCCGGGCTTTCCAGCGGGATGCTTTCTTTTACATGCCGGCAGCACTGGCCGCATGCCGAGCATTGGAATGGGAAGCTTCCCGTTAAAGGCATTGGCACCATTTTGGGTATAAAATCTTCCATCATAATTTCCTTTCCGCCGTCCCAAACGGCTTTTTTTGATTTATCACACACGGGTATGCCATAAGGCCCCCGGTAAAAAAGTTATGGGGAGCCTTACGGGCTCCGATCTATGTAAAAAACGCCCGGAGGACATGCCCCTGGGCGCTTATGAATCCACGGATTCCGGATATGTGTTTACGCTATACAATCCGGCAGGATACGCTGCAAAAGCGCCCTTCCGAATTTTACGCAATCCGACAAAACGCGTCACTGGCGCGTTTTGCTGGATACTTCGTAAAAAAAAGTGCCTGAAAAATAACTTCTCAGACACTGTGTAACCGGAAAACTATAATCGCTGTAACGCGACTAATGAAACTGATATACAGAGTATAGCAGGTTTTTCACTGGTTGGCAAGATATTTATCCCTTTTTTCAATTTCCCTTGCTAATGATCACATAACAACACTTTAATCCCTGGGATGAAGAAGCTCATCCTCAGTGAATCCGGTGATTTCCATAATATCAATGATATCAAAACCACGGGCCAGCATTTTCATAGCCATTTCTGTCTTTTCTTTTATGGAAGTTTCACGTGCTATTTGAATTCCATATTCAATTTTTTCTTTTTCATACAACTGGTCTAACTGCGTCATTTTGATCCTCCTCCTGAAGGCGGAGCAATTCTGCCTCAGTCAAACCGGTAACTTCCATAATATCAATGATATCAATATTACGCTTTAACATTTTCAAAGCCATTTCCCTTGTTTTCTGGTTTGCGTATTCAATTTTTTCTTTTTCGTACAACTGGCCTATCTTTGTCATATTGATCCTCCTCCTGATCTGTTCTGAATACTCCCTGTCAATAAATTTATCACTTGCAACAATCACGCCGGACAGGGCAAAAATACGCTGCCCCTCATCCGCGATCTGTTCCGCCAGAACCACAACCCGTTCCAGCATGGCCTGCTTCCCTTCGGATCCGGAAACCGTTAAGGGCAGGATGACAAGCTTCATCAGGTCGTCATCCTCAAGCGGGATACCGGAATCAATTTTCCGCCGGATAGCCTCAAATGCCGCCTCGCCGTCTATATGGGACAGGAATGCCTGCTCCGTGCGCAGCGTAACGCAGCTGGTTTCAAACGTCGCTTCCGCTCTTTTTACATCGCCGGTATAAATGACTATCAGCCGCAGATTAAAATTCCCATCTTCTTTATAGTATTTTTCCAAAACTCTGGCGATATAATTCAGGTATTTGACCTTATTTGATCTTTTGTATTCCGCTTCGTAATCGACAATGGCATAAGTCCCATCCTCCAACAGGAACAGGTTGTCAACGCCCTTCTCATTCGCTGAAATTTTCGGCAGGTTTGTCGGGAGCAGTTCCCTGATCGGCGGCAGGTCAAGCCCGTATGCCGAAAAACTCTTTTCTTTATAGGTCTGGCTGAGAATCTTAAACAGGATATCTTTATTCTGATACGTAATCCCTTCTGACATCATATCCTCCATGCAAATTCTTTCTTTTTTTCTTGTCATATAAGCCGTCCCTCTTTGTAATTATAGCATGTTATTCCCATTTTGTCAGTTGCTATATCAAGAGGGATTATTTTCACGAGGGATTATTTTCTTTTTTGTAATCATTTTCCCTTTTTACGATTTGGATTGATAAAGCCGGAGCCCGCTTTGGCTGGCCAGTCGGGCGGGTCCTTTATACACGCGGCTGCCCGCCTGATAAAACACAGGGTTCGGCCAATTGGCAACAACCCGCTGCATAAGCGCTTTACTGGACCTGGAACATATCAAGGTCATCCAGCATCCCCAGAATATCGTCATCCGCCCCTTCCGGGCACGCCGGTTCAGGGACACCGGCTGGCAGCCCTGCAGGCGCTGATATCTCCCCCAGGCGTTCTTCCACGATCCGCCGGATCATCACCTCCAGCTTTTCATCCTTCATGCCGGAAACGCTCACCTTTATTTTATTCTCCCCCGCGAACATTTCCGGGTGCGCCTCCATATATTCACAGAGCGCCGCCACAACCACCACGCTTTTCCGGTTTCCCAGGCGTTCCAGCAGCTCGCCGGCACGGGCCTCCTCATCGGAACCCATGCCGAACTGCAGCGAAAAACGGTATTTCCCATTCTTCCTCAAAATATCAGCCCCTATCTGCCATCACGGCCAAACAATATTCCCTATGGTCCGGCAGGACGCGCCGCTGCGCCGTCATGCCGGATTCCCCCAGTCTCACATATGGCGGGATGACAGCTGGGCCTGGGCCAGCATCCGGTACCCTGCCGCGTTGGCGTTGACCTCATCCAGGAAAATACCCTGGGCGACCAGCGGCGACCCCTCCAGATACCTGCGGTACAGCAGGCTTCCGCCGCCGATAAAAACCGCCGGATTGGAACGCAGGTCCACCTGCAGTTCACGCAGCTTATCCAATATATCCTTCGCGTGCTGCGCGGCCGTTTCCCGGATCGTCTTTATCACCCCTTCCGGCAGGATGGTCTCCCTGCCTGTCAGGACGGCGCTGATATGCTCGTCCTCGATCCGCATGTCATGGAGCGCGCCGACGCGCCGGATAATATCGTTATCCATCGTGATCACGCCGGTCTCCAGGCTCCTGCAGAACTGCATGTCCGGTTTCCCGCCCCTAAGCAGCAGCACGTCGGTGGTATACCCACCGATATCCACCAGGAACACCCGCAGATACTGGTTCAGCCGGCTCTTATACGGGGCAATGGCCGCGAACGCCTGGGGGTAGACCAGGACATCCCTGACCGTGATGGTAAACGGCCTGTCGTTGTACAGAAACCTCACCGGCTCCCTCCGTTTGAAGTACTGCGCGAACGTGTTCTTTAAAAGGCCGTAATGCTCCGGCGGGAGCCCGACCGCAAGGTCAACCGGCTCGGACACGGGCCCGCCTGATAGATTCCACATCTCTTTCGCGGCCGCAAACAGGGTCAGGATAAAGAAACGCTCATCCTTCGTTTTATCCTTCATGTAGGAGATCCGCTGCCCTGAAAGCGCCCAGAACTTCCCGCCGTATTCCAGCACCTCGTCGGTCATGGGCGGCCTGGTGGAATGTTCCGCCAGCCCCGAAACAAATGTATGGTTCACTGTTTTAATGGCATAATTGCCGTGGTCAACTGCGATAAGCATAAACTGATTTCTCCTTTATTCTCTTGATATCCCATTACACGGTAGAATCTCCAAATCCGCAACATCAATACGCATCGGATCATTTATACGTATTTCCAACCGAAATCCGCAATTCCCGCCAGAGGCATATTCCGGAGCCCTTTTTTGTCTATCCTGCCGTTTTGTCATATCCGCCCGTTTCCATCGCGGCAGTGCAGGACATAATCGTCCAGCCCCTTATACCCGGGGTTCCAAATGTATGTCCCAAACCGGTATCCCATACCCGAAAGCAGGCAGACCAGTTCCCGGTATCCGTTCTTCACATGCGGGTTTTTCAGGAAATCCATGTCAAAAGCCGTCATGATATGCTCCACCCCGCTTTCCTTTAAATACCGGAGTGTTTTCTCCAACTGCGTCAGCGCGTTCACGCCGGGGACGGCCAGCACGGCACGGCCCGTCAGGTACGCGATGACATCCGCCTTCATGGGGCCTTCGGTCAGGATCAGCTCCTTCCCCGGCGCCCCGGCCAGATGGGTCCATCCCTCTGCCCCGTGCCCTTCTTTTCTCCCGGTACTGGAAACCCACCGAAACTTACGCCGGGTAACATTGTCCCGGCGTATCTGCAGGCCCTGTATCCGTCCATTTGCATCCCGCACAGGGATCAATATCCCCCTGTATTCGTGGACCAGGCTCCAGGAACCATCCTCCTCCCTGTAAAACCCGGGAACCCCGGACAGGGAAAGGCCTTCGGATGACAGCTGCCCGGCAAAAGCCTTAAACCCCACGACAGGCGTGCTTCTGTACCCAAGCCGGTCAATTTCTTCTATGGAAAGCCCCCGCGCCAGCAGGTTCTCCCTGTGGTCCGACGCAAGGGAAAGCCTTCCCAGCAGGGCGGCATATGCCTCATTCCTGGTATCGATGCCTGCCAGTGGGCATTCGTCTGCCTGCGCATATTCAGGAGTACCTTTTAACGCGTGTCCCTGGTGGGGCAGACGGCCGCTACCCTGCATCCCCAACCGCTCCAGCAGTTCTTTACGCACACGGGAACGATCCGTTCCGGCATAAAAGGCATACAGGTCAAACACGCCGCCATGGAAACCGCAGCATGGACAGCGGAACACATCCTTTGCCAAATTGATATTCAGGTGCTTTTTTTTGGGGCTGTCATCGCATTTAGGGCATGGTATATAATAAGAGCTCCGCCCGGCCGGCGGGTATGGGATTCCGATCAACGGTATGATGTCGGCCATATGGATCAGTTCCATGACGCCCTCCTTTCCGGGAAGGCAAACGCCTTCCCTTGTCCGATTATGTATATGGTCAGATCTCCGTATAGCAGTCCCTGTACTGAATCCATACCGGCAGCACCGTGTTAAACATGCCTGTGATCTCCTTCTTATACTGTTCCTGGTTTTCGGCCTTAAAACTGGAAAACCGTTTCCTGCGGTCCTGGATCACCTGCCGCAGGTTTTCCAGCGCTGTCGCCCTCTGCGCTTTTTTCTTTTCATCGGCCGGCTCGCCGATGCACCGCTCTTTCAGCAGGCACATCAGGTAAGCGTCCGTAATCTTATAATGGTATCCCATTACCCCGACATCCAGTGTGACCGGCGCCGACTTGCACAGGCACATGCAGGTTTCCAGGATATTTGTCCGGTACATCAGTTCCTGGAACTGCAGGAGGTCCTCCGGGGTCATCGCCCCGCCCATTGCCTCCTTCATCAGTTCGTCCTTTATCCTACGGTATCCGTCAACGATTGTCGCCATAATTTGTTTCCCCTTTCTTTTCTGTTTTTGCGTCTGATTAAACCGGCCCCCACAGGGACACCGGTTCCGCCAAATTTAACAGGCCGGAAAACAGCTTCCCCTGCCGGCCATGCCGGTTAAGAAAATTTTCCCTGTCTTTCCCGCCGCGTACTTCCTCAGCACCCACATCCCCTGCCATGTTACATATGGCAGTCCAAAATGACAAGCACATCTTCGTCCGCCATGGAATCCAGGAAGCCCCCGACTTCTTTTCTCCACGCCTCAGCCACATTTTCCGATCCGGGCCGTCTCCAATTCCGCTCGTCTATTGACTGCCATCCCTTATCACCACAAAGGGAGTTGGCGTCAATCGGATAAGCATTGGCCCCAAAGCCTTTCCGGGCCGCATATTCCTCAAATGTCTCGCCTTTATGGTAAAGATATTTACCGCCAAAGCATATCCCGTCTTCCATACGTTCCCCAAAAGTATCGCTGCCATTTACCCCCGTCAGGAAGAAACGTCTATGTTTCACGTAAGACCGCGCCAAATCCCTGCGATGCCAGTCACGCATGGCCTGCCACTCAATGTCCTTTTTCCTGGCCGCGCTTGTACAGATATATCCTTCGGGGATCTTCGGGTCATATCCGTCATACGCATGGCTTTTCGTGTCTTCGTAATATTCCGCGCATATGTCTTTTACCAGTAAAAGGGAGGGCCAGCTCCCACCGATGGAATACCAGTCCCACCTGGCCTCCGGATTCTCAAAACAACCGTAGGCATCCATTTCCTCATAGTAATCCACATGCCCCCAGCTGTCAGCGAACGCCTTAAAGTCCGGGTACAGTTTTTTCCATGGGTAACCCGGCAAAGCCTTGATCCGTTTCGCCCGCTTTGTCCGCTTCTCCTGTCTCAAAGGGCCGCGGCCGGCCTCAAACACTTTCCCGCCACAGACCGCAAACCGGGATCCATAAAAAATGGACGGGTCTATAATGATCTTTCCCTGGGGCAGTTTTATGCAGTCAACAACGCCATTATCATACTGGTATTTTATATCTTCCGTTTCATCGTGAAACTCCAGATACTCCGGGTTATCCGTTATGTCGCTATACGGCTCCATCAGGTCACGGACACGGGATACAACCTCATCCTGAAACGAAGTATAAAAACCGCCGCACATCCCCCATCCGGTTTCGCTGCCGCTGGCTCCCTCATCCACTTCCGGGATCCGTACCGCCGCCAATGTTAAAAAATGCATCGTCATTCTCCTTCCATAAGCCATTTTCTGCTTTTTCCCACTATTTTTCTCTTTGCGCCCTGTTGATCAGCTGTGCCAGGCCGTCCTCACCGATATCGCTGCTGCTTTCCCGCTTCTGCTGCTTCTGCCTGCATTTTTCCACAGCCTTATCGTAATCATATCCGACCTGCTCCGCCAGCCGGTTTGAAAGATCCATAAACTTCTTTCTGTAATACGACTGATACCACAGGTCATCCGCCCTGGTTTCATCCAGCATTCTAATATAGTCGTGCAGCATGCAAATGATCAGGACGATATCCCCGTATGAGCAGCTTACGACATAATCACACATCTGCCGGAGGTTTACTGCTTTCTCTATCATCACCTGCTTTTCACTTTTGTCCATTATTTCCCTTTCCATCTCCTGAAGGCGCCGCAGGAAAGAAATGAATTGTTTTTCCCTATCCTTCCCGTACCCTCCATTTACCGCGTCAGCTTCTTCCGTCAAAACAGCTTTGCCGCGTATACACGCCGCGCTGCCGCAGCCACACGGCTTCATTTTTATATCCCGCGGTTTCCCGGCCGATCCTTCCGCCAGTCCTGCGGCCCGCCCCGTATCCTTACACCGCGGCACATACTTTATCTTCATCCTCTCTCCCCTGCTTTCTGCCCGCCGCTTAAAATAATCCTTATGCCGGACTCCCGGCATACCGCGTTGTCCAGGCCATTCCGTTCCAGTTCCAGGCAGATGTCCTGCCAGCTCCCTTTTTCGGGCAGCTCGTCCTTTGATATATCAAACACTTGCTGTCCCTGGCCCAACGCCTCATTACAGCGCTCATTCAGTTCCATTGCATGGGCCTCCACCCACTCAAAGGCAAGGAGGCCATAATTGACCGGGGCGTTATCGGCCGGTCCCACAGGCTCCGTCCGGCTTTTTTCGTCTGCGCCGCCCGTATGGACATCGTCCGCCGGCGGCGGTTCTTCCCCGGGCAGCCTGGGTACCGGAACCACGTCACACACCTGCAGGTCCCGGACCACCACCAGCATCCTTCCGTATCCGCCCGCGTGGTTAGTCACCACATAGACAGGCGCCCCTTCCATTATGTCCTTTTTTGGTTCGGCGTTCTCCCAGACCCAGCGTACGTCCGGATAACTGGCCAGCAGCAGATCCGTAACCCGTTTCTCAGCCAGGGCAAAGGCCATGGCACGCAGGCCGGCGGCTGTCGGCTCTTTTTTTTCCGTTTCCGCGGCAGGAGCAGGCGTGACCGTTTCCACCCCGCCGGGGGATAAAAACATCAAACGGACCAGCGCCGCGAATATCCCCAATATAGCCGCCAAAAGAAGCGGCCACAGGCGGGTAATGAACAGCAGAAGCGCCAGATACGCGAACATAGTCAGCGCTTCCCCGGCAAAACGTCTTTTTCGCTCTCTCTCACTCATCCACAATACTCCTTTATGCGGGATTTTTCCCGCGGTGACGCCAGGGACGCGAAAAACGCGCGTGGGATACCGCCACAGACCCGATACCCACGCGCGTTTCCATACGCCTGACTTAATTATTTTCCACCTTCTTTCCTGTGTCACTCATCAAAAAATGACCCGCCGCCCCCAAAGGCGCCATACGCCTCAAAACCGGTAAAACCGGCGGGCATGTCACCGGCCGCGGAAGGCGATGCCGAAGCCTGGGGGACGGCGGCTGCTCTCTGGCCGTCCCCGGGCTTTTTCTCGCCCGTCCCCGTGTAACAATATTCAAGGTCGTCCAGGATGATAACCGACGCGCTTTTCCTCTCATGGGTCCTCGCGTCCTCCCACACGTCCTCATCCAGGCGGCCGACCAGGTTGATCCGGGATCCTTCCTTCAGCTGCATCCGTTTTACGCGCTCACAAACCGGGCCGAACGCCTTCACGCCAAGGTTGACCCAGCGGGTCTGATCCTTCGCCCTGGTATCATAGACCCTGACGCCGATCCGGAAACGGACGGAGTCCCCCTTCTCTGAGAACCGTAGCGCCGGCGCGTTGTCATACCCTTTTGAGATGATCACCTCCGTGGCAAATAATTTTAACATGTAAACTCCTTTCCGCAGGCCCCTGCCTGCCTTACCTTGTATTTATTCCAACCCGTTAAGCCGGGAAGAAACCAATTAAAAAAATCCGACAGGACACGCCATACGCGCGCCATACCGGACACTGTGAGAATCGAGCAGGGGAAAAAATTTTTCCCTGCCCGCCGCGCCGGGGCAGGCTGCGTAAGCAGTATATACCTTTCTGCCCCGTGCGCATAAAAAAAGTGCCACCCGCGTTTTATGCGCAAATGACACTCTGTAACCTGATAACTGTGATTCCGTCTTACGCGGAACTCTGATACTGTCAATAGACAGTATAGCACAGCGCGGCCTTCCCGTCAATCCGGGCTGCCGGTTTCTCTCGGGATTTTCGTGGGTTTCTTTGAAAGCCCTCCGGGGGTTCCATAACATCCCCCATATTTTATCCGTCCTCCCCTGGCCGCGTTCCATGGCTGTGTTCTGCCATAACGCTTTTAAAAAGCTCCGTCCTGACAAAATCCAAAGCCACCTGGATACGCAGCCCGTCAAAACAGACGTTCCCGTCCGGCCCCGTGTTTGCCTCAATGGCCTCCCTGATCTCATCCAGCATCCCGTACAGCACCCCGTCCTTCATCACGCTGTCCCTCCTTTCTCTCGATTGCCAGGCATGAGCCCGCAACCTTATATTCATCCATGTCATAAACCGGCGTATTCCCCGAAATGTACACTGCCAGCCGGTCTCCCGCGGATAAGCCCTTCACCCGTTTTCCCCGGCTGATGATCCTGACTGACATTCCTTCTTTTTTTAGCCAGACGGCCCGGATATCCCTGCCTGTTTTGCTTTTCTCTACCCCGGTGCAAATGCCATCCAAAACCACGTATCTTTTTTCCAGGCATTCCGCCATAAGCGCCAGCCCGCCGGTCACGCCAAACGCCACTGCCGCGGCACATGGGACACAGGCGCCAAGGCCGCCTCCAAACACCAGGACAACCGGCATAAAAGCCAGCCCCGCAAGCCCCATTGCGAAACGTCCATAAACCATCCCCCGCAAAGGGGACGGGATTTTTCCAACCTGTTCCCTCATATCCGCTCCCCCTCACAAAAGGATGATTCTTTTCGCTTTCAAAAGCCCCTCGACTGCCTCCACCGTCTCACCGCAGGCTGCGGCCTTCCCCATCTCATTTTCCAGAAGGTTATCGAAAACCGTCTCCTTTGTGTAGATCGTTTCCACCAGTGCCTGGCGGTTATCCTTTCCCAAAAGGCCGGGAACCGGTTTAATCCCCCGGTCTGTCAAATATACCAGCTCCGCCATCGTCAGGCAGAGGCCCGCTTTTGACAGCCAGCGCATCGCTGTCCTTTGCTTTCTGGAAAGCCCCATGTAAGGGAATAAACGCCCGGCAGGGCAGATCACGCAGCCGGTCAATGCCCGGTATCTGCCCTGTTTCCCGATGCCAGCCTGAACTGCCAGCCCCATGCCGGCCAGTTCCTTCAATGCCCTGTACTCTTCCGCCCCGTCGGCGTCCGCAAACCCATATCTGCCTTTCTGCCAGAGAGCCGCCTTTTCCCCTGCCAGCCGGAATTTCTGCCCGCAGTGGGACACCAATATGATGTTCCCGGACGGCTGTCCCATGGCCGTACCCATTGAAATATACTCCATCTGCTTCACCTCATAACCTATGCTAAGCGCCAACGCACTGCCGGTATAATCCCGTTATTTTGGGTAAACGGCAGAGCATCTTCAGTTTTTTGTTTCCCCCTATTACACAGGTTTAACATCCCTTGCGCAACACATTTCAAAAATTTCCCGGCAGATTCATATTTAAAAATAGAATAAGCCAGGCGGTTACAGGTGATGCCAAAAACCATAAAAAGCTGCGATTCAGCTCGGTTTCCTTTTTCTATAACACAATATAGAGATGCTTTTTTTCACTCTGGCAAGGATGAAAATAAACAATGTAAGTATACCATATACGAATTTCCATGTCATCCGCAAAGCTGTGCCAGAATTGTGCCAGATCTCTGCCTTTTATTTACGGCTCCCGCAGCCAGGACGTATTCCGGCCCCTGGCTTTTCCAGTATACCATAAAAATTTTCAAAAAATCATTACTATTAGTAATTATTCACTACTACTGATATGTGTATGAATCCATCCCAATTATCTATACTAATAGTATCCAATCACTACCGTTGGAAGGTATGAACAATGTCCCAGGATTTTTCATCAATTGGCAGGAACATAAAAAAATACCGGAAGGCCAGAAAAATGAGCCAGGCAGACCTGGCGGACGCCGCTGGGCTGACCAACAACTATATCGGAATGGTAGAGCGGAACGAAAAGAGGCTTTCCCTGGAATCTTTCATCGCTGTCGCCAACGCGCTCCATGTATCGTCAGAACTTCTGCTGTGCGGCGTACTGGAAACCGGATACCAGGTAAAGGAATCCATGCTGTCTGAAAAGCTCGGCCGGCTAAAGGCTGAGGACAGGCAGGAGATTTATGACGTGGTCGAATCCATGCTGAAGCACAAAAAGCCGGAGCGGCTGTAAACTGCGCTCCGGCTTTTTATGCTCATTTATAAATTTACGGTTCCCTGACAAAATAAACCTAAACCAAACCATCATGAAGGTACTTTTCAGCATCCTCACACGATAAATGGTATTTCTCCTGTAGCTTTTTCATAATTTCATCATCTGACAGGCCAAGCTCACGATAGGCAAAACTCGCGCCACGAATCTGTTCCTTCCGCGCTTCGGACTTTCTAATTTCATTTACTCTTAATTCCACCATTTCATTTACTTTTGATTCCACAATCTCATTTACTTTTGATTCCACAATCTCATTTATCTCCGGCTCCATAATCTCCAATAACGCCTGGCACATAGATTCATCTCCTCTCAATTCTTCCACAACCTTCATATTGGCCTTGACGCTGACCTCCAGCACGGAATCCGCAAGTTCCCTGTCGTGCTTTTGCGTAAGGCTGTTTGTCATTTCCAAAAGTTCCCGCATTTCCTGTTTCTGAACCCTGTCAGACAATGCCTTGATCCAGGTATGGTTTTTCTGGTCCAGTTCCTTTCCCACAACAATCTGCGTCCGGAACAGCACAGCATCAAGGACATAATAGATACCGGGAAATGGGCTGGCCGTTTTAATGCCATGCTCCTTAAAGTACTGAAACAGCCCTTCCGGCCTTACGTCACGGACCATGGTCACGGTAATGTCATCTGCCGGCCTCTCATCCACCGTCTTGCCGGAAGCCTTATACAGACAGCCGTAGGCTGCCGCCTTATAAAAAGAGTCAATATCCATATGGTCCTCCGGCGACCGGTATTCCACGATATTATGGCCATGGAACAGTTTTCCGATCTCATTGACCATCCGGACATCCGGGTCTTTCTTAATTACCAAAAGGTCGATCTCCAGCGGCTTCGTATTCAGGTTATATTCCTTTTCATAAACAAGGTCATCCCTGTTTTCCCTAAATTCCAGATCAATCGCCGCCACAAAGCCGGGATGCCATTGTATTTTCTTATCACCCATTGAATCGTCCTTTCCCTGTCTACATTTTATTATAGCATATTTTCCTCATTTTACAACCGCATGCCGGCACCTGGCAGTTCTGCCCCTGGTGCCGCCCCGGTTCTTCCCCATACCATTTTTATACGCATGGACGGAGCCCCGCCCACGCGTATCCTACACCGGCACGTCAAAGTCCGGATACCTTCCGGGCATACCACGCCGCCAGCCAGGCTTCATAATGCGCCTTTGTCAGGAGCAGCAGCTCACTGAGGGAATCCCATGTCATACTGACTGATACATGGTTCTCCGGGTTCTTTCCGAACCTCGGGACGATCAGCCCCTTCTCATTCCGCTCGCCGGGGCCGCTGTCGGCCACGAACAGGAATGCCGCCCGGTCACCGCAGAAAAGCCTCGCTGTCCGTGACAGGCTCATCCCGTCACCCCTGGCCCTCCCATACTGGGACAGCTTTTCCGCCGGCGTGCCGCCAAGCCACTGCAGAAGCGGCCTGCCGTCGTTGTTCTTTTTCTTTTCCTGCGCCATATAACGCAGTTCCCCGCATGACAGTTTCAGGCACAGCCCCAAAAACTCTGACACGCTTATATATATGTGGACATTGTCCGTCTGGCGCTGCCCGGCCGGCCGCTTTAAATCATAAGCCGCGAATACCAGGTGCGCCTTCCCGATCCGGAACGCGTCTGACAGGCTCTCCACGAAACTGTTCCTTGCGTCTACGCGGATGATCTGGAACCGGTTACGTTCGTCCATATCATCTTTCCATGCATCTTTTGCTTCCTCTGTCATGACATGGCCCTTTTCCCGGCGCCATGCCGCAGCGCGTCTGTCTCCAGCAATTGTATGCGGTACCCGTCCATACAGCCTTCCTCCTCCGGAAAACGGTTATATTTATCAGGCACCACAATGCGCAGCACGCTCCGCCCGTCTTCCCGCGCCTCATCAAGCCTCACGTCACAGTCCTCATAAATGCCCCGGACCATGTCCCCGGCCTGGAACCGCTCCCCGGCCTGGACACGCAGGCCCATCGTATTGAGGACACGGCAGATCTCCTCGGGCAGGTATGCCAGCACCAGCTGGAAATCCGGATGGCCATACTTCTCCATCCCGTGGGTATGGGCATTGCAGGCATATGGCAGGAAGGAACGCTCCTCATGCCCGCAGTCTCCGCATATGCCATTTGCCACCAGATGGACAACCCAGTCAATCTTTTTTTGGTTCTTCATTACTCACTTCCTCCTCTCTCCGCAAAAAATGTGTTATGGCGTCTACCGCCTGGTGCAGTTCCATCGCGTAACGGTTCCACTCCCCACAGAAAAGCTCTATCTCTTTTGCGGAAACAAACTTGTCTTTCATATACAATTTCGCCCCGTCACATTCATCAACACTGTCATAGGTAAGTTTCACTACCCCTTCCCTGACCAGGACCAGGAAAAAGCCTTTATCAATTTTGTCGGGCAGGAAACAGTCCCAATACAGCAGATCCCCATAGCCTGACCTGTCGCAGAACTCTTTCAGCCGCTCCTCATTGGACCCATTTTCTTCCAGATAATGGGACAGCGCGTCACGGCTCTCTAAATTCTCCAAAAGGATTTCTTTTCCCTGAATCCACAGCGACCGGGCAGGTTCTTTCTTTTTTCCGCCGGGAAGCTGGATCAGCCATAAATAATCCCTGTCCATCCGGTTCCAGTCCCATCCATAACCCAGCGCCGCTGACAGCAGGCGTTCGGACTGGGCCATATTCAGGGCGCATATCCCGGCTGACCAGTTATATACCGGCTGTTCTTCCGGTACGCCGTCCCTGCAGATTCCCTGGGAAAGGAGATGTTCCAGTTCCTTAACCGGCATTTCATAAGGATACAGCTCCGTCGCCCAATAATCACGCTTGACCATCCGCGCTTTGCACGGGATATAATGGCCTGCCCGGTTTAACAGATACTGGTTTATTGTCAGATTGACCTCCGTCCAGCTTAAACGGAACACTTTGCTTTCTTCTACCCGCATTTTTTATTTTCCTTTCTTACTTTGATTTTTCATTGCTTATTTACGTCCTTAACCATGTTTTTTGCCGCCTTCCCACTGTCAAACCGGATCTCCTCAAAACCAACCGGATTGCAGAAATAAAACACGCTCCGCCCCTCACGGTCAGTAAACTCCAGCACGTCCGACACGGACATGGAACGGCCGGTGTATCCCTCCGGGCGGGACATATTAAAAACCGCATAAGCCTCCTCCGGCGTACTGATTTCCAGTTCCCCGGAATACGCGACGCCATAGTTCTCAGCGGGCACCCTGCCGCCACAAAGCCGCCTTATTTTATACAGGTCAGCAAACAGCAGATGCCCCCCATCCTGTTCCGGTATCACCTGATACAGCGTAACCTTAATAACCAGCCGTCCCTTTTCCGGCGCAAAGCGGGCTGGCAGCGTTTCCTCCTGATCCCGCGTCCGGCTTTCTCCAGGGCTTCTCTTTTTATCCCACAGGTCACGTTCCGGAATAAATTCCAGGATGGTATCATCCCTGACGGGCAGATCCGGTTCCCCGTCAAAACGGTTTCCATACTTCGTACAGATTTTCGGTGCCCAGCCTTCACGCGGGTCAACATCCACATATAATTTCCCATCCGCTTCGTAAACCGGCCGGCTGAAACTGTCACGGCCTATATAACGTAATATCAATTTTTTCATATCCTGTTCCTTTCCCTGCCCGTGGCAGCAGACAAAACCCAAAAGGCCGTGCCACTCCCCGTCCTTCCGGATATTCCATATTTACGGGATACGGCAGGGCAGCTGCCTGCCCCGCCGCGCTGCCGTCACCCGGCCAGCATGTCCTCAAATTCCTGTTCCGTCAGCGTCCTTATGCCTAATTCCACCGCCTTCTTCAGCTTGCTGCCGGCTTTTTCCCCGACGATTAGGTAATCCGTTTTCTTCGTCACGGATGACGCCGGCTTTGCCCCCAGCGACAGCAGTTTTGCCTGGATGCCGTCCCTCGTGTAATTCTCCAGTTTCCCCGTCGCGACGACGGTCTTTCCCTCAAAAGGGTTACTCATGGCTGTTTCCATTGTATCTTCCTCCTTAATGAATTCTATATGGTCAAGCAGCGGGCGCCACAGTCCGGCGTCTTCCCCGCTTGCGTACCAGTTATGGATGTTCTCGTTCATGGCCTCCCCGAAATCGGGCAGCCGCGTAAAATCAAACCCGTTTATTATGGCCTGCTCAAAAGCCTCAAAAGACCCGTGGAAATAATGGTCCAGGTCACGGCCCGCGTGCCGGCCCACCATAGGGATCCCCATGCCGGCTATGAACCGCGCCAGCGTACAGTGCCGGCTTTTCTCAATGGATGCCTGCAGGCGCTCAAAGGATTTCACGCCGAACCCCGCCGTTCCGATCATCTCGTCACGGTGCTGTTCCAAGGTATACAGGTCACCGTAGGTACGTATCCATCCGTGCCCCAGCATCCGCCCCAGCGTCTTTTCCGAAAGCCCTTCGATATCCATCCTCGTCTTATCGCAGAAATGCACAAATTTTTTTACTAAACGGGCGGCGCAGTCCGGATTCTCACAGAAAAGCTGCCTGGTCCCCCCGGGGGATATGCGTATCATAAGGGGCGCCCCGCAGCACGGGCAGAAGGACGGCGCCATACAGGTCCCGCTTTTCGTCAGGTTTTCCGCGATCTGCGGGATAATCATATTCGCCTTGTAGACCTGTATCCTGTCGCCTTTCCCCAAAGCGAGGCGGGCATAATTATCATAATTGTGCAGGTATGCCCTGCCCACCTTCGCGCCATCGATCACCACCGGCTCAAACACGCCCGTAAGGCTCACCATGCCGCTCTGGGTGACTGCCGTGTCAAGCCCCAGGAACGTTGTTTCATACAGTTCATCCTCCCATTTCAGGGCGATCAGGCGGTTTTCGTGGTGCCCCGTCGCCCCCAGGCTTTCCCCATACCGGATGCTGTCATACTCCATAATGAGCCCGTCCGCCGGATAGGCAAACTCCGCCGGCCGGAAGGACGCCGCCGCGCCGGTAATGCGCTCCGGGCCGCTTCCGCCTGCCAGCAGCACATGGGGGACGACGGAAAACCCGTTTTGCGCCAGGAAATCCAGCTGCTCCATTTTGCTGTCCGTCCCCAGTCCGGCGCTGACCAGCTCAAAAGCAAAAAATTCCAGGTACCGTTTCCGGGATTCATCCGAGTCCAGGTTCCGGACACTTCCCGCGGCCAGGTTCCTCGGATGGGCATACGGCTCCTCCAGGCCGGCGTTAATCTTCTCAAAATTGGCCCATGAGATGACGCCCTCGCCCCGTACCTCAAAGAAACTTTCTTCCGGTATCTCCAATGGGATATTTAAGAACGTCCTGGCCGTATGGGTGACATCCTCACCCACCAGCCCGTTCCTTCCCCTTGTGATGGCCCGCTCCAGTTTCCCGTCCCGGTACCGCAGCACCAGGGTCAGGCCGTCCAGCTTCCAGCTCAGCACGACCGGCTGTGAACCGGCGAACCGCTCCAGGTCAGCCAGGGATTTGGTCTTGTCCGCCGAGAGCATCGGCTTTGTATGGCAGACTACCGCAAGCCCTTCCAGTACCTCACCCGGCACTGCCTGGGTCGGGGAGCCGGACAGGACCACTCCGGTATCCGTTTCCAGGCCCTTTAGCTCCTCCATGAGGAGGTCATATTCCCGGTCCGGCATAACCGGCCTGTCATACTTGTAATAAGCGGTATCCGCCTCCCTGATCCGCTCAATCAGGGTGCGCATCCGGATACCCTGTTCCTCACTCGCGCGCATTTTTTGATTCCTCCTTTTTGATGTTTTTTATACCAACAGGCGGCCATAAGCCTCCCGCCAATAACGGTTTTGGAACAAAAAAAGCGCCCAAAGAACTTCTGTTCCCTGAACGCTTTATGGCATATTTCAGCCCGATTATATAGTTGTCAAAATTCCGGAAGGCAGGCCGCGCCCACGGTCCTTGCCCTTTTTCGCGTCTTTTAAAGGCGCGGAAGAAAAAAAGTGCCTGACAGGCAGACGCCACCAGACACTATGCAAACTCGGATAACTGTGATCGCTTTACGCAACCTCGGATACTGATATATGCAGTATAGCAGGTTTTTTTTAACTTTGCAATAGCATTTTCTATTCACGTTCCGGACCGTTCACGTTCCTGAAAACACTTAATGTTTGTTTTTACTATATATAACTACGGTTTTTATCTTTACCGTTACTTCTCCCACCGCTAAAGCAGCTTGTAAAACATACTATGCCACTTATATTATATAAAAACGCAAAGCCATCAAAAGTACCACGTTCTTATATTTTGGTATATTTTTTCGTTTGGCACTGTCTCCCTTTAATAGCTTAACGAAAAACAACCACAGTCAGCCATATCTTCTGGGGCAATAAAATATCTCCATATGTATTCCCTCATCTCCATCCATTCCATAATGTTCTGAAATGTAATATGAGATATAAAAATCCCCAAACTGAAAACTGGCTGCCCTATTATCAAGCACATATATCTCTTTTGTCATAAAATCTATAATTCCTACGCCATACACGTCCGCTTCATGATCCTGTCCCATGGCATTTTCCAGACAATCCGGACATAAACAGTGGGCGGCCTTATTTATATCTAAGGCCTTATCTTTGCGAAGTTCAATGGACACGGACGCATAGCCACGGTCCGAATCGGCGAAAATAGACACAATATAACCATCCTCCCCATTCCGTACCGAGCGTAAGAGCGAACCGCCAGCAGGTTCCTCAATTAGATTCCCATCCCAATCATATCGGTTGATCTCAACGCAGTCGGTCCGGAATGTATTCAGGCTGATAATGCCTACGTTATTTTGTCCCCAATATGATGAAACCGGCATATCATCTCTGTTTAAAATGCAGTTTTCTGCCAAAGCACCGGCAATATACAGCCCTGTATTTTCACCCGCTTTTGCAGATAAAAATCCTGTCAGAATCAGTACCGGCAAGAAAAATATGATACATTTCGCCAAAATCCAGTGTTTTACACGCCGTCCCATGGTAACCTCCTGAACCCTCTATAATCCCCTATAATATCTGTTTAAATCGGATAGGTCAAGTCAAATATCAGTGTAAATCAGATATAAAACACATTTATATAGGGTACAATCATATACAGGTGACGTGATATGTTTGAAGATCTATTTTACGAAAGACTGGAAAAATTGCGGATGCAAAAAGGGGTCTCCGCAAGGGACATGAGTCTGTCTTTAGGCCAGAGCCATGGGTATATCAACTCGATTGAAAACAGAAAGGGATTCCCGTCCATGCAGGTATTCTTTTATATCTGTGAATACCTGGGAGTCACACCGTCAGAATTTTTCGACTATGATAACAGCTGTCCATCAGAGATCAGAGAGGTCATAAAAAGTTTATGCGCTTTAGATCCGGAGAAGCTTCAGCATGTGAAAACAATCATTCATGACCTAAAAGATTGAATTTACCGCTTTCATCCTGCCATCGGTTTTCCTGCATAATATGGCATCCAGTATAACCAGACGCATTGTCAAAAACATGTATTTTAACAGGATACAATGCATTTTTATGTAGGGTACAATACTATGGGAGGGTGGCGTACCATGTTTGAAGATTTATTCTATGAAAGACTGGAAAAGCTCCGCACACAAAAAGGAGTTTCCGCAAGAGATATGAGCTTGTCCATAGGGCAAAGCGCCGGATATATTAATTCACTTGAAAATAAAAATGGTTTCCCATCCATGCAGGTATTTTTTTATATTTGTGAGTATCTGGGTGTCACGCCGTCAGAGTTTTTTGATGATACCAACAGCTATCCATCAGAATTTCGTGAAATCATGGAAAATCTGAATGCATTAGACCCTGAAAAACTCCGGCATGTTAAAGCGATCATTAAGGATTTAAGACACTGAACCACTGCATGGAGGTTATTGAGCCAGCGGCACTCTTTATTGATTATCCGGTACTAAAAACAGCATTCGGACCAGACTAAATATACTGACAAAAAGTCCCGGAAAAAACAATTTTTTAACCGGGCTTTTTTCATATATATTTTGACGGACGGCCATACATCACAGTTTATCCTCCGGGCGGGGGATCGCCGCCAATATCTCCCCGTAACGCCCTGTAATCATGTCATAATTTTCCCGCAGATGCGGGTAAAGGCATCTGCTGCAGTCCTTATATCCATTTGGCAGATATACAAACTCGCCCCCGCATTGGTTACTCAGAACATACAGCGGGCAATAGCAGAACAGGCAATTAAAATTGTCTGGGTCAGCGCCTTTATGGCATGGAAAGTATTCACATTTTTTATGTGAAAAATAAGAAAAGTGATCCGACATATCCCCCACTGAACCGCGGTTTCCCGGGCTTTACAGCCTCCTTCCCCCGCTCCCTGTTTTTAATCATTTTACAGACCCACATTTTTTTGCGCCCGCAGCCTGAGTATATCACAGCGCCGGAAAAACATAAACAAAAATATCCATCCTATGTTATAATCCTATGTTATAATACAAAACAATATGAACTGATTTTAATCCCCCGCACGGAAAGGACTGGACATGCTTTTTGAATTTGGGCCATACAAGGTTGACATTGACATCCCTAAGACAAGGCTTTTTTATGAAAAATACGGGCTGGCTGCCGGAGGGTGCGACTGTGACGGCTGCCGGAACTTCGCGAAGGCGGCGGACACCTTCCCCCAACCGGTACTCTCTTTCTTTACGCGGCTTGGGATTGACGCCGGAAAGCCCTGCGAATGCTACGCGCAGTACACAAACGAGAACGGAACGCTGCTTTACGGCGGTTTTTACCATATTTGCGGGGCACTTTTAACCGAGAATACAAAAAACCGCGATTGCCTCTGCCAGGAAGACTATTTTTATGTTTCACCGGATTTCCGGATATGTTTTACAGACTCGGTCTGCCTGTTAGAAGAAACTTTTCCATCGCCTGCCATACAGCTTGAGATCTCTGCCGACATCCCCTGGGTACTCCAGGAGGAAAATCCTTACTACAAGCTGTAAAATAAAACATTCTCAAATCGTCCCCAAAAATGCTTCAAACCCGGCAGCCCCTTCCGCCTCCGTAACCGTGTACCACAAAACGCCCGGCAATTCCGACGTTTTTTTCGGATCCTCCGATAAAATAACCGCCTTTTTTCCCTCCCGGCAGGCCTGCGCAAGCTGTGCTTCGGCCTGATCCGGCGGCAGCATGGGAATTCCGAAAATACGGGCGGCTTCCGCATCCAGGCTGTCCGGCGGCAGCGGCTCTGTGGAAAGGGCTGCACCCCTGCTCCATAAGCGGTACATCCATTCCCTCACGTTTTTGCCCCGGTACTGCAGAAGATGTATCCGAAGGTTTTTCAATTCCTGTGTACGCTCTGCTGCCGTCAGCTCCAACTGCGGAAAAAACGGATTCTGATAAATCACGGTATCCAGATGGTACGCCTGCTTCATCACCTCACTCCGAAAAGCCTCCTCCGCCGTTCCCTGTGCCAGCAGCCTCCCATCTTTTAATAAATAGAACCGTTCACAATATTGCAGCGCCAGATTCAGGTCGTGAACCGCCGCCAGCACTGTCTTTCCCTGAGCAGCCAGCTTCCTCCCAAAAGCGAACAGCTGGCGCTGATAATACAGATCCATATTTGCTGTCGGCTCATCAAGCAAAATCACCTGGGTGTTCTGCGCCAGAATTTTGGCGAATAAAACCCGCTGCCGCTCTCCGCCGGATATACGGGTTACCGGCACATCGGAAAGTTCCAATGTCCCGGTCTCCCTCATAGCCGCCTCAATGGCCGCCTGGTCATCCCGATGATACCAGATGCCTCTGCCCCAGTAAGGAAACCTGCCGAATTCCACCACCTGCCTGCATGTAAATGAAAAATCCAGGTTGGTATTCTGATTCATCATGGAAATCAACCGGGCAAATTCCTTCTCGCTACAGTCCTCCCGTTTCCGGCCGCAGATCCGAATCTCTCCGGCGCACCGATTCATCCCTATCATGCATTTCAGCAATGTGGTTTTCCCGGCTCCGTTCGCCCCCAGTACGCCTGCGAACACGCCTTTGGGTACTTCCATGGAAATATCATGAAGAATTTCCCGTCCGTTGACACCATATGTAAGTTTTCTCAGCAAAATGCCATTTCCCGGTCCTGTGTCCGCTTTTTTCACCGCATCTGCTCCTTCCTGTCCCGATGGATCAGATATAGAAAATATGGCGCGCCGATCACAGCACTGATGATCCCCACCGCAATTTCTGCCGGCGCAATCAATGTCCTGGCCAGCAGGTCACAAAACAGCAGAAATGCCGCGCCGCATAAAGCGCATGCCGGCAGCAGGCAGCGGTTATCCGCGCCCAGAAGCAGCCGGGTAATATGAGGAATCACCAGGCCCACAAACTGGATACCGCCACTGACACATACGGCCATGGCGGTTACCAGGCTGGTGACAAACAAAAACCGTTTCCTGCTCCGGTAGGGATTCAGCCCCACTGCCAGCGCTTCTTCCTCCCCCATCATCAAAACGTTCAGTTCCCTGCTGTGCCAGAGCAGATAAAAAATGCCCAGCAGAATCGGAATCCACACCAGCCGCACATGCTCCCACCGTGTGGAGGAAAGGCTGCCCATAGACCAGTACAGATATTCCCTCATCTGCCCTTCCTCCATATAGCTGAGGATCAGGGAGACCACAGCCCTCAGAAACGCGCTGACAGCCATTCCGGCCAACACCAGCGTCAGAATCGGCACACGCCCCCGCCGCGAAGAGAACAAAAACACGCCGAAAGCCGTTACCAGCGCCCCCGACACAGCCATCAGCGGCATCGCAAGAAAGCTGACGCCGGACAGCCCTGTGGCCACGGCCAATATCGCCCCCAGGCTGGCGCCGCCGGATATCCCAAGGACACCGGTGTCTGCCATCGGATTTTGGTAAACACCCTGGACCACGGCGCCGGAAACCGACAGCGCCATCCCTGTCAGCATGGTCAGAACCACCCTAGGGAACCGGATATTATAGATGATATTGATATGGGCTTCCGATGCCTGGCTGGCTCTGCCAGACAACTGTCCGGAAATGATTTCCACCGTCTCACGCAATGGCAGATTGACAGAGCCGATCACCAACGACAGGAAAAACAGGCCGGTAAGCGCCGCCGCCAATGCTGTAAATACATATTTTTTCTTCATATTTTCAACAAAGCTTTACCGGTACAATTCCGGGTAGCAGCACTTTGCCACAAATTCCAGGCCATCGACGGCAAACTGGGAAACATTGGTAATCGAGTTATCTGTGGATGCATAGATTCTGCCATTCTTAACGGCATCCACGCTTTGGAGGCTTTCATCATTCTTTAAGGTTTCCACAAATGCCTGGAATTCTTCGTCAGTATCCGCCGCCCATTCCACCAAAATGATCACCTGAGGATTCAGTTCCACCAGCTGTTCCTTTGAGATCTTTGCGGTTCCCTCCAGTCCAGCCTGCGCAGACAGATTGATCCCACCGGCCAGCGTCACCATATCGTCAAAAATGGTACCTTTGGCGCTGCTGCTCTCATGCATATTATAAGCCATAACGGTTACCCGTTCTTCCTCGGGAATGGCTGCAGCTTTCGATTTCACAGCCTCTGTCCGCTTTTTCATATCATTTACCACCGCGGCCGTCTTCTCGTCCTCTCCCAGCAGAAAGCCCAGTTCCTCCACGATCTGAATCTGTTCGTCCATCGTTTTCGGTGTTGTATACCCATAGTAGGGAATCTTACTGTCGGCGATCTGGGCTTTCAGATCCTCATCCAGCCATCCGGAACCGATAATAAAATCCGGTTCCAGGGCAAAAAGCATTTCCGCATTGCTGCTGACTACCGGAATCGACTCATAGGCGGACGGCTCTGCCGCCAGATAGACACACCCGTTATCCAGGCCTGACAAACCTGCGATATGCGATGTCTCGGCAAGCCCTAACAGCATTTCATCCGTACCGAAAACCAGGGAAGCCACCCGTTCCGGCTTCGCCTCCAAAATCAGTTCGGAGCCTTCCGGCTGCCTCGGATACTTTGCCTCATCTCCTGTGCCTGCCGTAGTTTCATCTCCTCCGTCTGCTGTCAGTTTATCGTCCGCGGCAGCTTTCGTTTCATCTTCTCCGCCAATTTCCGCAGATGCAGCCTGGGTTTCCCCGGCGATGTCTGCCGTCTCAGCCGCCGTCCGTGTATCCGTCGTCCCAGATCCCTGCCGTGTATTTTTGTTTCCGCATCCTTCCAGTAGCACTACACTTAATGCTAATACCAACAGCCATGCCAGCCTTTTTTTCAAAATTCGTTTCATTGCCTGATCCTCCTTTGGTATAGTTCCGCAATTTCTTTCCAAAACCTCTCGTGACTTGTCCGATCCGTTGCTGTTTTCCATAGATTGCTTATCATTACAATCTCCTTTTCAAAAACGGCAAAAAGAAAACACCCCCATCGCATAAATGGTGATGTATTGATCCGGACCAAACCGAATACATTCTTTTTCCCACCAAAAAGCAATGTTCCTTTGATACGGGGCAGGTTTCCTGGCTTAAATCTTCATCTGCCCCACCTTCCCAAAAAACCAGTTTCAGTGGCATATACGGGGCAGACATAATTATTACAGTAAAGCGGGCTGCTGCAGAATCGCACTGCATTCCCTTTTCAACGCAGATCACTGCGTACCCTGTATCCATTATATTTTTTACAGTTATAAGCTACTTCCGAAAGTATGAATTCAGTATAACGGATGTCATCCCCATTGTAAAATATGGATTTGGCATAAATCCATTCTAAACAGACATGCTCATCCCCCATTTATCGGAGCAGATTACAGATTAATTCTTTCACCTCCGGAATATTGCGCTTATCCCAGACAGCCATAATACGCAGGCTTTCCGCCCGCACCGGAATCAGCTTAACCTTTGGCGTATATTCAGGATAAAACAGCTTCGGCCCCAGGGTGATGCCATGTCCCATAGACACCTGGACCACTGTGGTAACGTCACTGTTTACATACCGCACTGACGCAGCCTCCACCTGATGCTCCACACAAAGCTGATGAATGCCGGAATGCTTCTGCGGGCTCTTTTCCGGCAGACAGAACAGCAGATCCTGCCCATCCAGATCACTATAGGAAATGGTTTCCTTCCCTGATAGTGGATTCCCCTCATGGACCGCCGCCACCAGCGGACAACGAGACACTTCTTTTACCTCAAAAAAATCCTGCCCGTCCGGCATATCGGTTTCCATGATAAAAGCCATGTCTAATTCCCTGCTCTGAATATCCTCCAGGAGAAGCGCCGGGTTCTGGCGTTTCACTTTAATATCTAATTCGGGGAACCGGTCGGTCAATTTCTCCAGAAATGGATACAAAAACGCCCCTGTATTCAAAACCGGAAAGCATCCGATCGAAAAATGGTTCATCAGGAACCGCTGCATACGGCCGGCCTCCGCTAAATCCCGCTCATAGTCCTCCAGCAGTTTTTTCCACCTGCCATATAGATAAACCCCGGTCTGTGTCAGCTGTACGGTACGCCCATCCCGGTCAAACAGTGGCAGGCCAATTTCCTCCTCCAGCGCCATCATTTTCTTGCTGAGTACCGGCTGGGCAATATACAACCGCTCCGCAGCCTGGGTAATACTTCCAGTCTCCGCTACGGACAGAAAATAATGGATTTGCCTTAAAGACACATCAAAAATCTGATTCCGCATTGATCCCTTCCTCCGTACCAAACCAATAACACAACACTGAGACCATCAAAGATTCAAAAAATGGCAGGCCCGCCAGCCTGCCATTTTCTGAAAAAGAGGGTTAAATTTAAAAAAGAAGGTAAAAATTGAGGAAATCCTCCAAGGAGGATCGGTCAAATACAACCGGCTATGGCTTTGACGAGGACTCCCATATCCCGGCGTTTTCATCTTAACCGTGGAAATCCGGAGAATTCCCTCATGATACAAAAAAAGCAGCTCCACGGCTGCCATATGTACATGAATTCTCTGTAATCAGTAGATCGTACCCTATACACCGTAGGTCATATCCGCAAATCAAGCAGGTCTCCTGACTTAAGTTCATCGCCTGACACGCCTTCCCAGATTGATCATCCAGTGGCATCTGTGCCGGCTCCCTATCACAGTGACGGGATCGTTCCGGATTCTAACCGGATTCCCTTTTCATCTCTTTCGAGAACTTGATTCGTTGTATTTGATTATCTAAAGCATAGCATGAAACCGAAAAGCTGTCAATCATTTTTCTTCTCTTTCCGTAGCCCCTTCTGTAGCCGGTCCGTCAAAACACAAACCTGCGGCTAAAAGAGAGTCGATCTTTTCACCACATCCGCCATCCATGCTTTACAGCCTGGCCTTCTTCCATTTTCCTTTCCGGAACCGCCCCCACAAAAGCATTCCGCGGACAGTCACGTCAAACCCATAGGCATACCACACGCCCACCAGGCCTAAATGAAAACGGGAAGCCAGCAGATACCCCACGCCCATGCGGATTCCCCAGATTCCGATCAAGGTGGCATACATAGGGAACCTTGTGTCGCCGGCCCCCTGTAGGGCGTTTGTCATAATCTGCACAAGAAACACAAAGGGCTGAAATAAAGCGATCACCCGCAAAGAGGCTGCGACCAGGCTCCTGATCTCCGCCGTTTCGGTAAACAGTGACGCCAGACCAGGCGCGAAAATAAAAAAAACAGCCCCAAACAAAACCATAAGCCCTAACGATCCACGGTAAGCCGCTGACGCTGTTTCCCTTGCCTTCGCGACATCATTCTCTCCCAGGGCAACACCCACCAGCGTACACACGGCCAGCCCGATTCCCGTGGCAGGAATATAGGAATAGCTTTCTATATTTCCGGTTATGTTATGGGCTATGTAAGCTGTCGTGCCCATTGACAGGATCATCGAGCCGTAGATCAGCTGTCCGACCCGCATAATCAGCTTCTCCATCCCGGCAGGTATGCCGATCCTTAAAATCGAAGCGAATGTTTCCTTTTCCGGCTTACAGACAGAGAGCTTTATATTTCTGTCATGAACCCGAAGTCGTAAAAACAGGACACAGACACTGACGCACCTTGACAGGGTGGTGGCAAGCCCCAGCCCAAGGATCCCCCATCCGGCCCGGATAAACAAAAGGTCTAGCAGGATATTAAAAACATTGGATATGCCGGTCACATACATCGGCGTCCTTGTGTCTTTCACCGCCCTGAGGCAGCTGGACAGCACAAGCTGCAGGCTTAAAACCACACAGGGGACAGCCACGGCCAGGTAATAAGGCCGCGCGTACTCAATCACCGCCTCCTCAGCGCCGGAAGCATGGAGGATCAATCCACTGAACGCCGCACATATTCCGCCCGATGCGATTCCCGCCGCGGCTCCCATAACCAGAGAATGGACGATAGACCGGTTTACGCTGCCGAAATCTTTTCCGCCATAATGGCGGGCAGTCACCGCCGTTGCCCCTACGCTGACTGCCGTAAAAAAAGATATAAACAGATTCATCACCAGATTCGTTACTCCAATCCCGGCAATCGCCCGATCCTCCAGTCTCCCCGCGAAATACATATCCATAGTGCCTAACAGCATATGGAGGGCATTCTCAATCATGATCGGCGCGGCCAAAGAAAAAATGCCTTTGATATTCTGTTTTCTTTCATTTTCTTCTTTATCTTCATTGTCTTGTAACATACCGCTTCTCTGCCGTCCTATTCTGGCATTTCGTGAAAACGCCATTCCTTTTACTGATCCGTTTTCAGCCGCAGCTCGCTCTTATAACCATTTGATGTCAAAACCGCCAGAACTGTCTGCTCAGGCCTCAGGTACCCAAGTTCCAACGCCCGCTTTACACAAGGGTAAACCACGGCCGATGAGGATTCCAGAAACAGCCCGTGACGGCCCATGGCAAGCATTGCTTCTTCCGCCTCCATTCCTACAGGACTTATGGCAAATCCATCCGTCCCTTTCAGGGCGTACACAGACTGCCAGGTTGCGGTTCCCCCGCCTATGGAATCCATTTTAGAAGAATCCCCGGCGAATTTTTCCCTGTGGTCCCTCCCCTGTCTCAGGATCAGTTCCAGGCGGGGGAAGGGCTCACAGGCAGCCAGCCTGGGCATCCGGCTGATCAGGCCTTGAAGCAGCAGATCATGGAAGCCCTCATATACGCCGTACAGCAGGTCTCCCCGGCAGGTAGGGATCAGGACGCAGTCTGGCAGGGCTCCCTCCATCTGTTCATACAGTTCAAAGGCAAGGGTTTTATACCCCTGTATGCCAAAAGGCGAACTGCCGGTAGGAATGTCCAATAAATTTGTCGCGCAATACCAGCCCTCATTCATATGCTCCCTCTGATAAGAAAGACGGTCCGCCGAGGTTTTTGTCAGCACCATCTTTGCCCCCGAAGCGTCCGAAGCGTTTTTCCAGACAAAAGGGATATCCTCAGTGGATACGTTCACACACCGCAGTCCCTCCGCCGCCGCGTAAGCGGCAAGAGAGGCTGCCTCATTTCCGCTGGAAGCGCATGTCACGGTTTTATAGCCCGCTTCCTTTGCCCTGGCCGTAATAAATGGGTTCATACGGTCTTTGTGGGAGCCCGTAGGGTTTTGAAATTCATTTTTTGTATAAAACCCGGCTATCCCCAGTTCTTCTGCCAGAGCAGCAAGATGAAGCAGCGGCGTCTGCCCCTCTCCCAGTGTCACGGTATCAGAATAAGGCAGGAACTGGCCGTAACGTTTCATGCCCTTTTCCTTCACCTGAATCATCGCGTCCCCTTCATAGACAAAGGTTAAGCTGGCATTTTCCCCCTCCTTAAAACATGCCGGACAGCCATAAAAATAATCGCCGACCGGATATTCCTTCCCACATTTTAAACATTTCATCCTTTTGATTCTGGGATTCAAAGGATGCCCATTTCTATTCTCCATCATACCTTCCTCCGGCTCAATTTATATGATTCGCGCGGCAGATGACAGGCCGCCCAATGTCCTGGTTCCAGTTCTGCCATCATGGGAACCTCATGGCCGCACCGCTCTTTACGGCCGGCGCAAAATTCATAAAATACACATCCTCCCGGCCCGGTTCCCATGTTTTGTGGAACGGAAGGCATCAAAGACGCCTTCCCCTGCCCATCCAGCATAAACGCCTGGCCGCAGTCCGCCAGAAGCTTCGTATAAGGATGCGCCGGATGCGTAAGCACCTGGTTTGTCTCTCCTTCTTCTACCAGCCTTCCCCTGTACATAACCAGAATCCTGGTACACATACAGGAAACCAGCGCCAAATCGTGAGAGATAAACAGATAGGTCAATTCCCGCTCCTCCTTCAAACGCTTCAGCAGCCCGATAATCTGCGCCTGTACGGATACGTCCAGAGCACTGGTAGCCTCATCGCACAGCAGAAGCCCGGGGGCTGTCAGCAGCGCACGGGCAATGGCAATCCGCTGGCATTCCCCTCCGCTTAGCCTGGAAACCTTCCTGCCTGCGTATTCTCCCGGCAGTTCAACCATTTTAAGCGCCCTGACAATTTCCTGGGACGCCGCCCCGCGCCCAAGACGCCCTCTGCGTCCGTGCCTTAAAGCTTCCCTGAGGCTTGAAAAAACAGTCATGGAACTGTCGAAAGAATCCAGGGGATCCTGAAACACCATGTTGATGTCATTTTTCCATTTTCTCCCGCTTTGGAGCCGGTAAGGCTTCCCATTTACCAGAATCCAGCCTTCCGTAGGCGGTTCAAGCCCTGCTATCATACGGGCCATGGTACTTTTCCCACAGCCACTCTCCCCTACCAGGCCCACAGATTCCCCCGCGCTGACCTGAAAACTGACATGGTCCACCGCCGTAATCCCGTCATATTTTTTGACCAGATCCTTTACTTCCAAAAATGCCTGTCCATCCATATTATCCCCTGTCTGTGTCATGGCACATCACCAAGCGGCTGTCCGGGGCTTCTCTCATGGAAGGCATCCGAATGCCGCAGACTTTTGCGACGGCAGGGCACCTTGCGTAGAAAGGACAGCCCACTCCCGCTTCCTCGCGGTACCGTGTCTTTGTCTGAGGCACGCTCCCGTCCATTTTCAGGACGGAATCCATCAGAAGCCGGGTATAGGGATGGAGGGGCCGCGACAATACCGGCCCGCAGCCGCCCCACTCCACCAGCCGCCCTTTATACATGACGCCTACTAAGTCCGACATCTGCGCTACCACACCCATATTATGTGTCACCATCAAAATAGAGGCATTGCTGTTTTCACGCAGCTTTTTCATTGTTTCCACCACCTCCACCTGAACTGTCACATCCAGCGCCGACGTCGGCTCGTCTGCCAGGATCAGGGAAGGTTCCATAACCATGGCCAGCGCAATGGCCACGCGCTGGTTTGTGCCGCCGCTTAACATCACCGGATATGTATGTAGAATCCTTTCCGGTTCTTTTAATGACAGCCGTTCCATACAGGCTATGGCCCTTTTTTCGGACTCGCTCCTGCTGATCCTGCCCTTTGTCCGCAGCGCCTCATAAAACTGGCTTCCGATTTTTGTCACCGGATCCATAGAACGGCCTGCCTGCTGGTATACGGTCGCGATTTTCGTCCCCCTCAGGCGCCGCAGCTGATCCGGCTCCATGGAAGAAAGCTCCATGCCCTCAAATGTAACGGCGCCTTCACACAGCCGGACCCCCTCCGCCAGAAGGCCGGTGACCGCTTTTAGCAAAGTACTTTTCCCACTTCCGCTTTCCCCCACAATACTGACCGTTTCCCCCGGTTTTACGGAAAAAGACACCCGTTCTAATATTTTTTTATCTCCGTAGGCCACCGATACATTTTTTATCTCAAGCATGGCCGCTCCTTTTCCCGGATCATTCCATTCAATTAATGTCCGTGTTCTCACTCAGGAAATACAGCTCTGTTCCCTGTGTGGCGTAGCCTGTCACAGCCTCCCTTGCCGCCACCTGGTATTTCTGATGGCCCAGTTCCAAAAAGCCGCAGTCCTCCACTACCTTTTCCTGAATCTGCTTCGCCAGCTCCACTCTCTGCTCCGGATCAAATTCCCTGTCAAGCTGTTCGATCAGCCCGTCCACCTCCGGATTTGAATAGCCGCCATAGTTATAGCTGGCTCCGGTCTTTAACAGGATATCCGTGAAATACTGAGGGTCCGCCACCGGCGCCATGATATTGCTGTTCAGCGCCATATCAAACTCCCCTTTTTTCAGCAATTCAATATGAGGGTCATAATCATTCAGCTCGATATCAATCTGAACCCCAACCTCTTTCAGCATAGACTGCATGGCCTCGCACATCGTGGGGAGTACGCTGCCCCGGGAGCCATACGTAAGGAATTTAATTGTCAATGGCTGCCCGTCTTTTTCCAGAATGCCGTCACCGTCGCTGTCCGTATAGCCTGCGTCCGCCAAAAGCTTTTTCGCGCCTTCCGGATCATAGGGAACGCCTTCGACGTCACCATAAGCAAAGCTTACCGGGAATATGGCCGTGGCAGCCTCCGTGTTCCCTTTGTTCACCACATTGGCCAGCGTCTCCCTGTCCACAGCCATGGTAATGGCTTTCCTGACGTCCAGTTCCGCCAGCGCAGGGCTGTTGTAATTAAAATATACGGTCTGCCCCCGGGAGCCTGTTTCTTTCGTCACCGTAAACCCATCCCGTCCTTCAAACTGCGCCACATTTTCCGTAGGCATCTGGAAGGTAATGTCCACCTCACCGTTATCCAGTGCCATTGCCAGGGCATTGCCTTCATTAATGATTTTAATCGTCACCGTATCCAGTTTCGGCACGCCGTTCCAGTAGTCCCGGTTCGCTTCCAATTCATAGACTTCTTCCGTCATGGATGTGATCACAAACGGGCCGGTCCCCACAGGTATAGCCCCTTCCGTTTCCAAAGTTTCCACATCTAAAATTGTGCAGACCATATCCGCCATGTTTGTGGGCAGCGCCGCGTTAATATCCTTTGTGGTCACGGTTATGGCCTGTCCGTCGGCCTCTATCGTGTCAATATTTAACATGGACACGGCACGGTCATTCTTTTCTATGGTGCGCTCCAGGCAGGCCTTTACCGCCGCCCCGTCCAGGGGCTTTCCATTCGTAAACCGGATGCCGTCCTTCAGCGTGAATTTCCAGGTTAAATCATCCACCTGTTCATAGGTATCTACCAGCCAGGGCTCAAGCTTCAGTTCATCGTTCAATTTGAAAAGCCTTTCTCCCACGCCTACCCTGGTAGCCTCCCAGCTGTTTGCCCCGGGATCCAGAGATTTTAACTGATAGTAGCCCACATTCAGATGCTTTCCGCTTTCAGGCTGCCCCTCCGGATTTGCGGATTTTTCCGTTTCCCCGACCTGGGCAACAGTTTCCTGGCTATCTGTCCGGGCAGCCGGACTTTCCGTTTCTTTGGCATCTTTACCCTGGCAGCCCGCCAGCACGGACACTGACAGCAGCGCCGACAAAAACACCGCGATCGCTTTTCTCATCTTCTTGCATCCTCCTTATTTTGGTTTTTATCATTACCCGGCGTCAGCCGTTGTAATCCCGCATAAATTCCAGATAATCCCTGGCGCTGTCTCCCAGACGGTTTAAAATCACAACTGTCACAAAAATAGCCAGGCCGGGAGCCAGCGCCTGCCATGGCGCCGTCATCAGCACCTTACGCCCCTCATTCATCATAAATCCCCACTCCGGATACGGCGGCTTCGACGACAGGCCCAGAAAAGACAAACCGGACAGTAAAAGCATCGTCGTAGACAGAGCGGTCATCATCGTAATCAATAAAATATTCCGGATATTCGGAAGCACATGCCATAAAATGATCTCAGGGGCGCTCTGGCCGCAAAGCCTGGCTGCCCGGATAAAATTCGCGTTCCGGATTTTCATAACGGCGCTGCGGCTCATCCTGGCATAAGTGACCCATCCGATAGAAACCAAAGCCAGAACGGCATTCCTAAGCCCCGCCCCCAACACGCCGGCCACCGCAATGGACATGACCTGGCCGGGAAATGACTGGATGATCAGCAAAAGCTTTTGAATCACCGCGTCTACACAGCCGCCCCAATACCCCGCCGCCACACCCAGCGCCGTGCCGATCAGCGCCGTGGCCAGCACGATGGCGGCAGTAGCCAGCAGGGAACTCCCCGCCCCGGCAAGTATCCGTGAGAACATACACCGGCCCAGGTTATCCGTCCCAAGCCAGAATTCCCGGTTCGGCGGTGTATCTATGGCCATAAAATCCGTTTCATAAGGGTCATGGGGCGCAATGTCCTCTCCAAAAACAGCCACAAACAACAGCCCGGCCGTCAAAACCACATATAAAACAAGACGCAGCCTTAATCTTTTTTTCTGCCTCATCCTTTTCCCCCTTCCCTTTTACGAGCCCGTACCCGCGGATCAAACAAACCATATGACAGCTCCGTAAAGCCATAAACCAGGAAAAAGATGACGGCCACGATCACGACAAAGCCCTGGACGATTGTATAATCCCTTAAATGAATGGCATCCATCACCAGCTTTCCGATTCCAGGGAAGGAAAAAATCGTTTCGGTAATGGCAGTTCCGCCTAACAGCTCCCCAAAAGAAAGGGCAATCAGGGTGATAATCGGCAGCATCGCGTTTTTTAATACATGGGCAAACAGAATTCTTGTTTCCCTGATTCCTCTGGACCGCAATCCGTCCACATAAGAAGCCTTTAATTCATCAGATATCATAGAACGGACCTGACGCGCCATTTTCGCGCAGATACCCGTAGCCAGCGTTATAACGGGAAGGATAATACCTGCCGCGCCTGCCATACTGCTGCTGATCGGCACCAATCGCAGCCGATAAGCGAACAGATACAGAAATCCCAGCCCCACCATAAAAACCGGCATGGACATACGCAGAAAAATAATAAAGCCGGCAACCCTGTCAAACATGGAGTTTTTTCTGACCGCGGCGTAAACCCCCACGGGGAGCGCCACGGCCACACCACAAGCCAGGCTGAGTACCGATAACGCCAGGCTGCTTTTCAAAGCCGTAAGCAGCTGTCGTGTCACGTCCTTGCCGTCGATCATGGACTTTCCCAAATCACCCTTCGCAAAGTTTAAAAGCCAGCTGCCATACTGAACCAGAAACGGACGGTTTAAACCCATCTCCTCCCGCTTTTCTTCTATCGCCTCCTGGGAAGGCATGCTGCCGCCGGCTCTTAAAAGAGCCTCCGCCGGGTCGCCGGGAGACAGGTACATCAGAGAAAAGGACAGAAATGTGACGCCTGCCAGCAGAACCAGAAGCCCTCCCAGCCTGGATAAAACAAAGCTTATGTTTCTTTTCATGCTCTCCTCCTTCCGGTGCGCCCGACGTAATTATCGAAATCTATCGAAATCGACATAATCCGACAAGATACATCATCGCAAAACATGCCCCTGTATGCCTTTGAATACCGGCATACTTTAACGGATGCTTCACTAATCGAGCGGGAGAAAATTTTTCCCCTACTCGCTGCGCCGGGGCATGCCGCGTAAGCAATATATACCATCCTGCCCTGCGCACATAAAAAAGAAGCCGTGCGTACACAGCTCCCATACACCATTCATCTATTTCCGGGCACCACAAAAAGGCCATGCCCATACATACACTTTCGACGGAAGCTCTGTATCGGTCAGATGATGCAGGTTTCCTGACTTATGGCTGTTCGCGCCGCCTTTCGCCTTCTCGCTTTTCGCAATGGCATCCCGAAAGGCAGCTCCCAATTACAGTGACCGGATCGTCCAGGATTCTCACCTGGTTCCCTATTATCTTCGGCCGTTGTACGGCAAAAGCACATCATCCGTTTATGTTACGTTCATTAAATCACAAATGCGAAAAGATGGCAAACGCAATTTTTCGATTGTTTTGTTCGGTTTTTTTCTGTATAATACCTTCAAAGCACGATAAAGACTACTCTGCATTTCCTGAAAGGAGCGACTATGAACACCGAATCTCTGAAAACCTTTTTAACCGTGGCCGATACCAAAAATTTCAGAAAAGCATCTCAACAGCTATATATCGCGCAGTCCACTGTCAGTTCCCGCATTCAGGAACTGGAAAACAGCCTGGGGCAAAAGCTTTTTGAGCGCACAAGCAAAGGCCTTTCCCTGACTCCTGCCGGGTATCGGCTGATTCCTTATGCGCAAGACATGGTAAATCTGGAGCAAACCATGCGGTCCAGCGTCAGCCGGGGCGACACGCGGCTGCGTGCCCTGAATATAGGAATCAGCGACAGCATTTATTATGCCTATATGCGCCGTCTGGTTCCGGTTTTTTTAGAGGCACATCCGGAAATCTCTCTGAACTTCACCAGCAAAAGTTCTTCGGATATGATGAATTATCTGCAGGATGACCAGATCGACATCTGTATTTCCTTTCTCCCTAACTATGAAAAATCCTATGAAACATTTATACTGGCCAAAGATGAAATTATCCTGGCCACCAACAGCCTGAACACAGCGTATGTCCATGGAATTTCAAAAGAAGCGCTGGGCACAATACCCGTTTACGCCTCCCTGTTTTTTAATGTTAACCGTGATATCAAGCAGTGGTATGCCGATATTTTTCCCGCTAATTTCCACTACCTCGTCCGTACCGATGTGATCTGGAACCTGATTTATTTCCTGAAAAACGGAAACGGATATGCCCTGATTCCCAGAACCTTTATCCGGGAGGAACTGGAGAACGGCTCTCTGATTTCCATTCCCATGAACTTTAAACGTCCCCCTCTTATATATATGTATGCCTGTTTAAAAAAACAGCTTATGCAGGAGCATAAAATACAGTGTTTTTTAGATGAGGTCATCAGAAAAATTCAGATTCGGAATATGGTCTGACCGGCTTCAGTTTTGTTTTTGGCAAGGCCCGGAGTTATTTGTCTGAATAAGTTGTTGGTGGTACGAATTATTTTTTAACCTTCGTGACATTTTCGGCAACGATGAAAGAAGTAACCAAAACTGTATTGAATGTTTTTTGAATGCACCCTTAGTATACATGACGCAGGTTTCTCCCGCAAGCCTCCCGGGGGGATGTAATAGTTCATAAAATTCACCCATAATAATTATACAGATTTTATCCCCTATAGGGGCTTGTGAAATCTATCGATTTCGTTATATTGTAGTATAATAATAAACTACCAGCTGAATCGAAGCAAGAAACTTTTAAAGAGATACGGAATGAAAAATAATCTGGCAGAACAGAATAATTTCAGTTCCGTTTTAACTTACAAAACGGCGTCCACCAGACGCCTGGTATACTCGGACTTGGGGGCCAGAATCACCTCGTCCGGCGTTCCGGATTCCACCACCTTCCCGTCACGCAGCACCAGCACCCTGTCGCAGAACATCTGAACCAATGCCAGGTTGTGGCAGATAAAGATATAGGACAACCCGTCCGCCTTCTGCATCGACTGCAGCAGCTCCACAATCTGTTTCTGGACGGTGACATCCAGGGCGCTGGTAGCTTCATCGCAGATCAGGATCTTCGGCCCGATGGCCAGCGCCCTGGCAATGGCCGCCCTCTGGCACTGGCCGCCGCTGACCTCATGGGGATAACGGCCGGCAAACTCTTCTGGCAGGCCGCAATGCTCCAGAAGCCCCACGGCCCGCTTCCGGCGTTCCTCTTTGGAAAAGCCATGGTTTTTCAGGCTTTCGCCGATTCCGTCCCCCAGCGTACGCCGGGGGTCAAAAGAGCCTGCCGGATTCTGGAACACCATCTGCATGTCTGCGTAAATATCCCGCAGCGCCGCGCCCTTTACGTGGGTAATGTCCTTTCCGTTTACGGCAATCGTACCCTCCGTCGCGTCGATCAGCCTGGTAACCAGCTTTGCGACCGTGCTCTTGCCGGAGCCTGACTCTCCCACAACGCCTAATATCTCCCCGGGAAACAGCCGGAAGCTTACATGGTCAACAGCGACAAAATCCTCTTTCCCCCGTTTCTGAAATATCTTCGTCAGGTTCTTAACCTCCAAAATGGGTTCCATTTAGCTCCTCCGTAACCTGGGTACTGCCGAAAGCAGTTTTTTTGTATAATCATTTTGTGGGGCATTCAACACCTGCTCCGCATCGCCGTATTCCATAACATCACCGTGGTTTAACACCAGTACCCGATCTGCCATGGCGGACACGACACCGATGTCGTGGGTTACGATAATAATGGCGGTGCCGAACATATCCCGCAGCTGCCGCATCTCCATAACCACCTGCTTCTGTACGGCCACGTCCAGCGCGCTGGTAGGCTCATCCGCCAGCAGGACCGCCGGGTTCATCAGCATGGCAATGGCGATCCCGGCCCGCTGGTTCATGCCGCCGGAAAGCTCGAAAGGATAGCTGTCCCAAATCCGGCCGGCATCCTTGAAATTCAGTTTGTCAAACAGTTCCAGCGCCCGCTCTTTTGCCTCCTCTTTGGAGATCTCCATGTGAGCGGACATACTTTCATGAATCTGTTCTCCGATGGTACGGATGGGACAAAGGGACGCTCCGGCGTCCTGAAAAATCATGCCGATTTTCACCCCCCGGATCTTCCTGAGTTCCCGCTCCGGAAGATCCGGGATATTCTTCCCCTCAAACCAGATATCTCCCCTCGTCACCAGCCCGTTGCTGCCCAAAAGCCCCATGGCGGCCTTGATCAGGGTGGACTTCCCGCTGCCCGATTCCCCTACCAGCCCCAAAATTTCACCGGGCCGCAAAGAGACGCTTACATCATGGACAACAGGCCTTCCCCCGAATGATATTTCTACATTATCATATTTTAACAATTCGGCCATTACGGCGCCCTCCTTGCAGCCGGTTTTGTATTTTATACTCACGCTCGATGAAATATAAGTACCACACCATCCGCAGCCGTGAAGCGGCATATTTCCTTATGCGGCTGTGCCCATTATTCCATATATACAGGCAATGTGTTAATTGATATCCAAATCCGCGGTCAGTTCATAAAAATCGCAGGGATGGGCTGCCAGCCCGGTGACATTTGACTTGCTGATCATGCTCATACGCAGGAAAGAACAGAACACGAAAGCGTTGTCATCCAAAAGCTGCTGCTGCATCTGAATGGCAGTCTGGTTACGTTCCTCCGTATCAAAGGTACTGTTCAGCCGTACCGCCAGTTCCTCGATCTTGTCACTGTGGTAGCTGCCCCTGTTCTTGGTAGATGCGTCCAGACAGTGGGTGGAGAAAAAATTGGCAGGATCGCCCAGGCCGCAGTTTACGTTGGCCCCCACATAAATATCCCATGCCGACTGATCTTTGGCGATATTGTTATGGTCCGCGGTCACGTTCAGATCCACCTGGATGCCGATCTCCTTCAGCGTAGCCTGCGCAGACTCGGCTAAGAGCGGCAGCTCCTGGCGGCTGGGATAGCTGAGCCAGCGGATCGCCAGCTTCTGCCCATCCTTCTCCCGGATGCCGTCCCCGTCGGAATCCACCCATCCGGCTTCCTCCAAAACGGCCTTGGCGCCCTCGGGATCATAAGCCTTCGCGGTAAGGGTGGAACCGCCAAAAGCGATGGTATCCGGAAACGCGCCCTTACCCACATAGCCATAGCCGTTCAGCAGCGTGTTTACAAAGCCTTCTTTGTTAATCCCCATCGCCACGGCCTCCCGGACCGCGTCATCCTGAATGACAGGCGAGGTAAAATTCATCTGGCAATAAAAAGAACGGCTGGTCTGTGTACCGGAAAAAGTATAATTATCATTCTCAAACAACGGGTAGCTGGCATAGGCCATGCCATAGGCGGCGTCAATCTCACCGGACTGGAGCGCCAGTGCCAGGGTATCGCCGTCAGAGATGGTACGGACGGTAATCTCATCGATCTTCACGCCGCCGTCCCAGTAATTTTCGTTTTTCACCAGATTCAAATGGTCATCGGTAACCAGCTCAACAGCAACATAAGGACCGGTACCCACTACGATACCGTCTTCCGTAATTCCGGCTTCCATGTCGATGATACAGCCGTAAGGCTCACTCAGATAGTTCAACAGCGAGGGAGCCGGGACAGATGTTTTAATGGTAAGGTCAAGCCCGTCGGCCTCTATACTGTCGATCATCAGATCGCCTCTGGCCCTGCCATGAACCTCAATCAGATCTTCCAGGCACGCCTTTACCGCGGCGGCGTCACAGGCCTTGCCGTTAGAAAAACACACGCTGTCCTTTATGGCAATCTTCCAGGTCAGGTCATCTATCCGCTCATAGGAGGAAGCAATCCAGGGTTCCAGTTCCATACTGTCATTGATCCTGAACAGTGTCTCCCCCACACCGTAACGTATACAGGCCCAGCCCGCATATGCATTATGAGGATTCACATTCGGCTCCTCATTCTCCGCGTTAAAAGTCGTATCGCCGAATACAAAGGTTTTCTTGCCGGCACTTTGGGTATTACCGCTGTCTCCGCTGCCGGCGGCAGTTTCTTTTCCCGCTTCCGTACCGGCAGAGCCGGCTGTTCCGGAACCGGTATCACCTTTACTGCCGCAGCCGGCCAGCATGCCGGCGGACAGGCATAATGCCAACAAAACCGCGATTATCTTTTTCATGTTACTGTTCCTCCTTAAATTGTAGTTCCGCAACTCCTCTACCATCGCTATGAGTACTTAGGGCCTGTTCTTTAGCCCTTTATGTGCTTGTCCGTTGCTGTTTTTGAATCTTTTATCCGGAGCGGCTGTTCCGGGGATCCATATAATCCCGGACCGTGTCGCCTAACAGATTAAACAACACGACGGAAATAAAGATGCCGATGCCGGGCGAAAGAACCACCCACGGGTACATCTGCAGCATGCTGCGTCCGGTACTCATCATGTTTCCCCATTCCGCCGTAGGCGGTACGGCGCCCAATCCAAGGAACGACAGCCCCGCCAGCTCCATCATCATCGTGCCGATGTCCAGCATGGCGGTCACCAGGACAGGTCCCAGAATATTCGGCAGGATATGCCGAAGGATGACCTGCGCGGAGGAACTCCCCGCCAATTTCGCCGCGCTGACAAAATCCTCCGCTTTGACGGCAAGGGTCTGGCTGCGTGCTACCCTGGAATATTTGGGCCAGCTGACCACCGCCAGGGCCAGCACCGCATTCCCGATCCCTCCGTTCAGCAACGCGGCCACGGCCATGGCAAACACCAGGCCGGGAAAAGCCAGACAGACGTCGGAGATCCGCATCACCACCGAATCCACCCTGCCGCCGTAATAGCCGCAGAGTGTCCCCACCACGGTGCCGAACACGGAAATCACCGCCACCAGGGCCAGTGTGGCAAAGATACTGGTCCGCCCGCCCACCAGGACCCTGGAGAACATATCCCTTCCATGTTGGTCTGTCCCCATGATATGGCTGGCGGAAGGCGGCTGCATCGCCTCATCCAGATTCTGCAGGTAAGGGTCATAGGGTGCCAGCCGCATGGAAAAAAGGGCTGCCAGCAACAGCGCCGCTACCAACACAAGAAATATGTACAGCCTTAATTTCGTATTGTCGCGCCTTAGCTTTTGCGCACGTACCGTAACAGCTTTACTCATTCCTCCATACCTCCCAGACGAATCCTGGGGTCTAAAAACCGATAAGAAAGATCTGTTATCAGATTCACCAACACATAGATGACAGCCATCCACATCACATAGGCCTGAATAATCGGATAGTCCCTCATGTTGATGGCATCCACCGCCATTTTCCCTACGCCGTCCCACATAAAAATAGATTCCACGATGGCCGTGCCCCCCAGAAGGCTTCCCACGGACAGCGTCAAAAGGGTAATGATGGTAACCAGGGACGCTTTCAAAACGCTTTTCCACATGATTACGGAGAATTTCACGCCCCTGGCCCTGGCGCCTGCCACATACTCCTTGCCAAGCTCCTCCAGAATCGTGGCCCGCACCTGCCGCAGGTATTTGGCGGACATGGCTATGGCCAGCGTCAGGCTGGGCATGGCCACGCTTTTTAGCCCCACGCCTTTTGCAATTACCGGAAACACATTTAACCGGATCGCGAAGAAATACATCAAAAGCAACGCCACAAAAAAATTCGGCATGCTGTTCCCCAGGAAGCTGCAGATCCGGATCAGGTAATCTGTGAATCTGTTCTGTTTAACTGCGGCTAAAATACCCAGAGGGATCGATATCACTATGGTCAGGAGAATGGAAGCTACCGTCAGAAGCAGCGTGGCCGGGAGTTTGGACACGAAGGTAGAAAACACAGGCTTTGACGATATATAGCTGGTTCCCATGTCCCCTTTCAGAAGATTGCCCAGCCACACAAAGTACTGGACCAGGAAAGGCTTATCCAGCCCCAGTTCCCTTCTGGCCGCGTCGATTACCTCCTGGGAAACCGCGGAACCGGTATTCTCCATCTTCTGCTCCACCGCGTCGCTGCCCGCGATGCGCATCATGGCAAAAGACAGGAAGGTGATGGCCAGCAGGATCGGGATCAGCTGGAGAAAACGTTTTAACACATATTTTTGCATTAGGCTACCTCACTTTTGCATACTTATCCCTGCCCCGCTCCCTCTTATGTGTGATTCCTTCAATCTCATCGGCAAGACTCCAATCCCGGAACAAAAGACAGGCCGTGAACCCAACAAGCAACGTAAGGCTTTGGCATCCGTCAAAATTCATCATCTTTTCTCACGAAAAAATCAACAGATCGACAGGAATCAATTACTGCCAAAAACGATCGTATTTTGTTTCTCACGATAAATATTATATGTACAGAAAAATGCCTGTACAAGCCCCCCATGGGGATGTTTTTTACGCGTTTTTACAGGTCCTTTTAATTTTTCCCGGCACATTTCGGCGCATTGTAATCAGATACAGGGATTGCCCATGAGTGTCGCCGAAGAATCATGAAAGATTAAATTCTATTTATATCAGACCAGATTCTATCAAAGATTATAATAAAAGGATTGTTTTGAAAGTTTTGCATATTTTTCTTTATGACGAAACCATCCTTTTTCTTAGTTTCTATTAACTTTTACACTATTTATTGGGCAATGTTTATCCACCCTTGGCGATTAAACGTGAAAACAAATAAATCCAGATTTCACGCATCCAGATCTATTTGTTTTATTTTTTATCCCGTAAAGGCTTATCAGCTGTCACCAAAAACATCGGCATGGAACGGTACAGAAGCTGTTTCGGCACATCATATACATATTCATTCACACGTTCTGTCACCCGGATATTACAGTATCCGAATTCTGGCAGATGATCCTTATCCCAGTCCGGACGCCAGACATTATTAAAATAAAGCGTTTTTCTGAATTCGGCATCAGTTTTTTCATCGCCATGATATGTATTTTCCGGCTCCCCGTACAGCCTGATGTATTCTTCCCGGTCTCTGGCACATGCCTGCGTGAGGGCCGGATCTCTGCTGTAATGCCAGTTTGCGTCCAGATACAGCAGTCTGCCTCCCGGTTTCAATACGCGCAGCCATTCACGAAATGCCTGCTCCGGGCGGTAAAGAATCCAGGTTACATTTCTGCTGATCAGATAATCAAATGTATTATCCGCAAATTCCAGCGCATGGTTATCCATCCTGAAATAACTTGCTTTTATGCCTGCCCTCTCCGCGTTTCTGCCCGCCGTCTCAACCATTTTCTGAGAACAGTCAATTCCGGTGGCCTTCCACCCCATCAATCCCATTAAAACAGAAAAATATCCTGGCCCGGTACCAACATCCAATACCCTTCCTGTTTTACAGGGCGCATTTTCTCTCAGAAGATTACCCCACTTTTTTGCCCGTTCGTCCGCAAACTCCCGCTGAATGATCTGGTCATACCCTTCCGCGCAGAAATCCCATCTGTTTCCTGTTACTCGTGCCACCGCATCCATCGCCTGCCACCACCTTTCCCCATCAAACCTTTTACACCTGAAACCTGTCATACTGCCCATAACAATCCAGGCACAGTTTTTGATCCCCGGCCAGCCGGATCCAGTTGGCGCCGGCGGTTTCACCGCAGACGTCACAGGTATAGGAATCAAACAGGCGGGCATGTTCGGGCAGCGGGATCCGGGCTTCTTTCACGTCAAACATCTCCTCCGGGGCGCAGCCCTGATAATAGGCGAAGGACTCCTCCCGGGTCATCTCGCCGGGCTTTGGTTTCAGAACCAGACGGACTGATTTCCCGGTGTTACGGTTATAAAAGGAAAACGCCTGCTTCCCACGCATGTGGAACAAAAGGTTCCCCTTTCCCACGCTGCATCCTAAAATCGCCTGGATGGCGTCCACACCGCAGGCGTCGTTTTCCGCGATACACACCACATCCTCATCGCCTGAAAAACTTAAATCCAGCAGCCTGACGGCATACAGCGCCGCCTTATAGCCGATCGTCAGGCCGCCGCATACATGTCCGTGAAAAGCCGCCGCCTTTTCCCACAGTTCTTTTTCATTGATCTCTTTCATTTCTTCTTTCATGGTCTGCTCCTCCTTGTTTGATACCCATGGCCGATGAAATCTGCAGTGGGTATCGCGCCGACCACAGCCGCAAAGCGTCATATTTCATTATGTGGCCACGCACCCTCTCTATCATTTCACCATCACATATATAATGGA
>CAJUPT010000007.1:77623-87759 GCA_910588405.1 uncultured Lachnospiraceae bacterium
CCATTTATAAGCCTCCCGGGGGGATAAATACCATACAGTTTTTCTCCTGAATTTTTGGTAATAATTTTTAGTAACCAATATTCAGCCGCAACAAAAAACTCCAGGCTGGCAAACCCGGAGTCTTTTCCTTCAATATTTTTATTATTGGCCGTACTTTTTTCGTGCCCCTTTCCCGAAGCTTCACTCCTTAAAAGCGGCGATTCTGAACATACGGTCAGGCATATAAAATTCATCACGCTCTTTATAAACCCGGTCCCCGAATCCGGTATCCGTCTCAATACGGGAAAAACCAATCTGTGCCAGTACCGCCGTATCCCACACAGGCCTGGCCAGACCGCTGATGGCCAGCATATGGTAAATCTCATGGCACTCATCCTTCAGTTCGTCACTAATCTTTTGATGGGCAAGATTTTCAGGGCTTTTCAGCCAGCGATGTGCGTTCTTCGCGTATTCTGCATCAAAGTTCAGAAGGATCCCCCCTGTTTTCAGCACCCGGAACCATTCCTGATACGCATCGACCGGATGGGGCAGGGTCCACGTCAGGTTACGGGAAATAACGACGTCAAAAGTTCCGTCAGGAAATGCCAGCTTCTCCGCGTCCATCGAAACCGCTTTCACGTTTCCTTCGTCCAGCCCAAACAACCGGACCATCTGTCCGGTACGTTCAATCATGTCCTCTGTCAAATCGATCCCCGTAACCGAATGGCCCTGTTTCCCAAGCAGCACCTCAAAAAATCCGGCTCCGCAGCCAATGTCAAGAATATCCAGGCTTCCACCCTGGGGAATCAGCGCGCTGATCTCGTCAAGCCACCGCCCCGCCTTATCACTTCCCAGTTCCCGGTACCGGGCATCAAAAAAACTGTCCGCCCGTTTTGTCCAGTAGCCCGCCACCCTGTCCTTGATATCCGCAGATTCCTCCTCAAAAGAAATGTTATATAGTTCTCCCATTGTGCCTTCCTTTCACAGCCTGAATGCAAAACATCGGCGTAGACGCATAGTTTATTTTTTCTTTCTCCGAATACAGGATATCCCCTATATTCCCTTCTGCCAGGACATGCTCCATCCCATATCCTTTTAACAATTCAACATCCCAATTCGGACGGTCCAGAGGGCTCAGCGGCATTTTCAGCGCGATCCGTTCCATCCGGTCAAAATTCTCGCCGATATTGTAATCCTCCATCGCGTTTTCGGCCACTTTTTTTCTGTCAGCCTCATATTCCTTCCGTTTTTCCCCGTCAAAAAGATACCGGTACCAGTTCGCGTCAAAATTCAGCAGCAAACCGCCCTCTTTCAGCACCCGGGCCCAACTTGCGTATGCTGTTTCAGGATGCTCCAGATTCCATGTCAGATTGCGGGAGAGCACTACGTCAAAGGTTTCATCCGGCATCGTAAGCCTGTGGGCATCCTCCTTCACAAAGCGAATCCGCTCTGACAATTCCCCAGCGTTTAAACAGGCCTGCGCAAGCATAGCCTCCGTATAATCTGCCGCCGTAACCTGATACCCAAGTTCAGCGAGAATAATAGAAAGGAAACCCGGGCCTGCGCCAATGTCTAATATATGTAGCTCCCCGCGGGCAATACCGGGGAAATGTTCCATGATCCGTCCATCCAGAAATGCCGACCAGTTTCCTCTCTGGCATCCCCTTAATTCTTCCTGGTTCACCGCCGAGTATCCTTCCGCTCTTTCGGTCCAGTACGCTTTAATCTCTGTTAACAGCATTGATTGTTCCAATTGATTTCCTCCTTGTGCCGGACAGGTTACGGGTTCATATAACACGGCATCCGGACACACTCTAAGTGTATCAAAACCAACCGGTTCCACAAGCCCCCCGGGGGGATAAAAAACGCACAAATTTTTTTCAATATTTTCTCCGCTTCCACATATACGAAAAACAGCCCCAGCCAAAAGCCGGAACTGTTTTACCCAATCCCTTTCACTTATTGTAAAAGCCAGTCAATCCTGCCGCAGGCATGCCCACACCGGCCCATTCCCCGCAAATATCACGCCGGACAACTGATTTCTACTACATTTTTAGTAAGGTCCACACTTTTCAGGATGCCTTCAACTTCAGTTTCCTCTCCCATAATGCCCGTCAACAATACTTTCCCTTCCCGTAATTCCACTGCCGCCACATACTGGGCCACTACGGTTTCTTCTCCGTTCCTGTTTGCAAACGCAGTCGCAAGACACATGATGATCCCTCCTTCGTTATCGTGTTTTATAAGTAAGATTCCTGCGGCATTCACCATATGCACATGTACAACCATTAAGCGTCTGGCGTACCCACACGGCTTACTACCTGCGGGAATAAATGGGTTTTTAAAACAAAAGCCTACTATATATTATACAATACCAAGAAAATAAAACAAGGACGAAATCAAAGACTCTGTACCTGGTACAAATTTTATGTTTCCCCGCTCATCCACCGCCGTAGTTTCGCCCATAATTTCCTGAACCATTGTTTTACGCGCTGCCATATACCCCGCGGCACTTTTTCTTCCGGCCCGGCGTACTGCGGCCCATCCAGATGCCCCGGAGATTCCCACGCTTCCCGGCACTCCTGTGGCTCTTGGAATTCCCACGCTTCCTGGTACTCCTGTGGCTCTTGGGATTCCCACGGTTTCCCGAACCTTCCGTCCTTTTGAACTTCCTTTGTTTCCTGAAATTCCGGAAGTTCCAGTATCTCCTGGAACTGCGGGAGTTCCCGCAGCTGCCAGCCAACAGGGGAAGCGGCAGCCGGTTCTGCTGCCTGCGGCACTTCCGCCCTTTTATGCAGCATGGCATTTTCCGGGCTGTAATCATAATTCCGGATCAAACGGAACGCGTACTCAAAATCCGTATCCGCGGCGGCAGGATTCTGCACATGGAACCCTTTGGTAAAAAAGCGTTCCCCATTCTCCCCGACCCAGTAATTATTATGCAGAAGCTGCACATGGCCTTTTTCAGGAAGCAGATAAACTTTCCATGTATCCTCCCTGTGCCATATGGTAAGCCCTTTGGCGGAAACACGGGTTTTCATGTTAAAACCCACATACATCCCGCGCAGCTGTCTCGGAGTCACTTCACACCGCGCGAATATTTTTTTGTATAGTTTGGCGCTTTCCATGTCCTTTGCCCCAATCCGGAGATACGCGTCAATCTCGCAGACCGGGCACTGCCTCATACCCGTCAGGTAGCCTTCCGAATACCCCAGGTCATCATCGGTAATGATTTTCACATACCCGCAGTGCTTCTCATGGAGCACCCTTAAACGCTTGGAGTAAATAAACCGGATCTTTTCATTGCTGAAAATACGCTGCCGGTATAAAGAAAATTCCTGCTTCTGCGCGCAGCTATATTCATAAATCCATCTTTCGTATAAACTTAATTTAACCATTCCTGCCTGTTTTTCTTCTGTCCCGCGCCGCCACGCCTTCCTCATCCTTTGCGGTTTCCACCCTCCCGCTGCTAAGCAGCACTTCCCTAAAACATACCAGTCCGACAAAATGTGACACCGGCACATTTTTCCGGATACTTCGTAATAATACAAAAAGCTTCCCGGACATAACACATCCGAAAAGCTCTTTTACGGCAAAAACCAAACTGCTTAATGACCCGTTAAGTCCCGTTCCCAAAAGCAGCCAAAGTATTCTGGCTTGGATTCATCACGCCTGCCTGCCTTCCCAAATCATCTGATTCAGTGGCCCAGTCCCCTGGCTGGCAGGCGCTCCTCCTTACAGCGGCGGCACCGCACCGGACTTAAACCGGTTTCCATATATGCTGCTTTTATATAAAATATACTTCCAGTAGTTAAAGTATAGCACATTTCCCATCCGGAAACTATGCAAACTGAAAATCCTTTATTTTTTTCACCTTTTTTTCACAAAAATTAGTCCCTCTAATTTCCATAACCCCATACATCTCCCGCGGCAGCCCCCTCCGGTTTCAGATGGAAGTTTCCCGCCGCATGCCATTTTTCACCGTCCCCGCCCCCTCTTTATGGCCATTATATCAGTTTTTAAACCCATTGGAATGTTTTCATTCCGATTTTACACGATTCAAGCGGTAAAATCAACAATGGAATGAAATTATTCCGATTTTCTTTTCGAGCGGGGGAACCCAGACAATGTCATTTGTTATTAACCAGGATATTTCCATAGGGCCTGCCCTGAAAGCGTTGCGGCTGCAAAATAACCTGTCCCAGGAGGATGTCTCGGTCCGCCTGCAGGTTATGGGATTTTCCATGATGAGCCGGGAGATCATTTCCCAGATCGAACGGGGGCGCCATAACATCCGGGTAAGCGTCCTTTTGGCGCTGAAGGAAATCTACAACGCCACATTTGATGACATTTTCTCCGACGTGTCATTACGTCCGGAAAACGGGGAATGACCCTGCGCTGCCAGCCCGTCAGGGCACAGGCGGCCGTCACAGCCGGTTTGCTTTCTCCTTCATCTCCCTGGCCGACGGATTGCTGTACAGGAGCGTCGTCTGGATATTGCTGTGGCCTGCCTGGTTAGCAACTTCATGAATCGAGTAACCGTTTTCCAGCGCGTTGGAGCAGAAGTAATGCCGCAGGGTCTTGGGCGTGATCGTGTCCGAATATTTATTAAAAATCTGGTTTACGCGGGATGCCGACAGCATCTGCCCCTGGCGGCTGGAAAACAGGTACGGGCTGTAAGGCCTGCGCACTTTCAGGTATTCCCGGATGGCATGGACCGTCTTGTCATTTAAGTACACCAGACGGTATTTGTCGCCCTTCCCGACCACGCGGATCTCCCTGGCGGTAAGGTCCACGTCCTCCATTTTTAACCTCACACACTCCGACCGCCTGATCCCCGTATAAGCATACAGCGTTACAATGGCATAGTCCCGTTTACTGCCGCCCTCAAGCAGGCTCTGCCGGAACGCCTCAACGTCTTCTTTCCGTACCGTGCAGGGGCTGGCATACTGAAGCTGGACCTTCATAAAATCCGCCTTCAGTACCGCTTCCTCCGTCTGTGTCCCGTTTTCAATCGAAAACGCGTTCAGACAGTGCAGGGCTGAAAGGAAGTTGTTCACTGAGCGGGGATTGTAATGCTTTATGTTCTTCATATATGAGATGTAATCCAGCACGTTAGAACGGTACAGCCGGTCCGGCTCTTTCCCGAAGCTGTCCTTACACCATCCATAGTAAAGGCTTATGTTCCTGCGGTAAGTCTTTACCGTATTTTCGGATTTGCCCTGGCTTTTCAGGTATGATAAAAACGCGTCACACATAGGGGGCTCCTTCCTGTCTTTCTTTATCCATATTACACAGCCGGTTGACAGCATCCGCCACAAAATAATTATGTATAACCGGATATGCCCTGTCCCGGATATAATTATGTTTAACTGGGGCCCCTTATTCCGACGGACACAGGCATCCAGTTAATCATAATTAACATTGTGTTTAACCGGGCCGGGAACAATTTCCCGATTTATTTTCAGTCCCCTCCCTGATTTCCTTGCCATTCTCCCCAGTTGCCCATATAATAAATACGCAGAGAACAAAGGAGGACACCCTTATGCCATACAGATTCAAGGAAGCCATGCTCCAGGCCGGCTATTCCGTCGCCCAGGTGGCCGACGCGCTCCAGGTGTCGGAGATCACGGTACGCAGCTGGAACAACCACCATAAAAAACCGCCGATTGACACCTTATGCAGGCTGGCTGACTTATACAACGTCACTACGGACTATCTCCTGGGAAGGCCCGGCCCATCCCAGGCATTGAGCCTGCAGGCCCGGCCTGTCCCCGCGGAATCCCTGCGGCTGCTCCACGGCTGCCCGGTCTGGGAAGAACGAAACGGCTGGGGGCTTGTGGACGCCATACGCCAGCAGATCCTTTTCGTGGACGGCCGGGCGGTTCCTTTCCCGGACACGGCGCAGGTTTCCGCCCTGCCGCCTGCCCTCGCTATGGGATATTACCCGTTGGAAAAACCCATCCCCCATTCCGGGCTTGGCCGGCATGGGCAGGTATGGGTTTCCCCGGTTGGCGTACCCCCGGATATCCAGCGGGAGCTCCAGGGCTGGTACCATGTCCATGACCGGTACGTGGAAAATGAGCTCCGGCAGCGCTTTTACTTTGACAATTATGGCAGCAAATGGCTGGCATTTGAGGGGGAATTGTAATACTGGGGAGAATACGCTATGCAGTGGGTATTAACAGACATTCCTTTGGGCAGGAACATTCAGTCAATACGGATGGAAAAGGGCATGACGCAAATGCAGGTCGCAGAACAGCTGCAGCTGATGGGGAGCATGATGTCACGCAGCACGCTGGCGAATATCGAGGCTGGCAGGCGGAACTCCTATTGTCACTTCCCAGCCGTGCGCAATATACCCGGCTGGTCCTTTAAATACCTCCTGGCCCTTGTCATCCACATGCGCACCGTGCCGGGCCGTGCCCCCATGATCAGCCCCACTTCCCGGCTGCCGTAACCCTGTGCCGACAGCTCCAGCGCCCTGATCCCAAAAGAAACGGCCCCTCCCGCCCTCTCCCTGGCTGATGACAGCGCATCCCGCAGTTCCCGCGCGTATGCCTGCTCCCAGGCAGCGCTGTCTTTCACCGGCCCTTCCCTGTTTTCCAGGCCTGCCAGTTCCCGGCGGCTCATCCTGCCCTGCCTGGCCAGCGCGCCGCTGATCTCATTCCAGATCAGCCTGTAAGCATAGGTAGAAAAGCAGCCCCCGCCCCTGTCTGTCACGGCCGCTTTGCACAGGCCGACACAGCCCGTCTGGAACAGGTCCTCAAAACTCATCATCCCCGGCCTGCCAAGGCCGTGTACCCTGTCCTTTATGACTTTGCCCACCAGCCCCATGTTTTCTTCCGCTTTTTTCCTCTGCTCCTCGTTCAGCCGCATGCGGCCTCACCCCCTTCCCCATCCCATAAGCGGTGTGCCGGATACCATATCCGTTTCCGCTCCAGCAGCTTTTTGCTCTCCTCAATAACCACCTGGCAGTAATACTCCCCCAGGTACCCAATGTGCGCCTGGGACAACGGGGCGCTGATGACCTCCGCCAGCCAGCAGTACGCCTCCTGCTTGCCCATATAACCGCTTTTGTACAGCCGGTCAAAATATCGGTGGGCCTCCGCGCGCAGGGCACGCAGCTTCCGGTCCGCCATGGTCCCCACGGGGATATCCGTCCCGGGCTGCACGCGCACGTAAGCATCACACTGCGGATAATTCCGGCACACATACAGCCAGGTTCCCCGCCTGTTGTCATGATAAATACCATCCGCGCTGCGCAGTACCACCGGGCTGCCACAGTACGGACACCGCATCGGGATGTTCCCCGCACCCCTTCGTTTCTTTTTCTTCATCCTGTACTCCCATCAAAACAATTTTAAAATCCTTTCGGATTCGGGCATCAAAAAAGCCGGAGGGCGCCAGACAACAGCAGGACCAGCCCGGGAACAGTCCCCGGATCATAACCCTTTCTGTTTTCTGAGCAGCCTTCCGGCATAATATTCAAAGCAGCCTGCGTCGTTGTGGACCGCTCTGTGCGCAAAGTCCGTAACGGTTCCTTCCCCTCCGCGGGAAAGTCTGACGCCGGGAGCTCATCCGACGTACCGAAAGCCTGGGCGCAGGCCCCTTGCCATGGTCTAATCATACCACATGTTCGATTGCTTGTCAATACTTTCAGTATCATTTATTTTAAGTTTTTGTTATATAATACTAATAGTATCATTTTCAGGAAAACAGCGCTTTTCCGAGCCAGTCTGGGGGAAAGGCGTATTTTTCTAAGCCGGTTTGGGGGAAATACGGTTTCCCCAAACCGGCCTACAAGGCCAGCAGCCTCTTTTTCCTGACCAGACCCAAAACTGTCTTTACTGCTTTCCCCTCAGCATCCTCCCTTCCGGCCCGGCCTGACGAAACCGCCCCCGTTTCCATCAGCCCGGCAAGCCCACTGACCGTAAAACAAGCGCCTTTTTTTACGGCCCATCCGAAAACCTGCCGTTCCGCCCCGAATATGGGGAAACGGAACCCTGACGCCCTGGCCGCGCAAAATTCGCAGCGGCCCAGTATCTCCCGGACCGAATCCACGTCCTCCTGTTCCTCCGCGACAGCCGTCCCCATACGCACCAGGCGCCGGAGCATCCGTTTTTCATATGGCGTATTGACAAACGCCGGGCGGAACCGTCCATTCAGCCATAACGCCGCCTCCATACCCGTCAGCAGAAAATCCTTCCCGCCACGTACCACCCACAGCCTGTATTCCGTCGCGTCCTGCCTCGCCACGCCTCTTGATAGATAAACCATCCTGTCACCTCTCATGTTTTATCCCTATTACACGGCTGCGGCGCAGATACCGCAACAGAATGCCATACCATGCCGTGTGGAAACGGATACGGCCCACGCGGATCATCCTGGCAGGTACGGGCTCACACCAGATACATAATGGCGATGCATACCGCCGCCGCAAGGAGCATCCCGCCCACAACCAGAGCTACCCGTTTTAGCAGTTCCCTGTCCAGCCCTTCCGCCGGCCTCCCGGCATCATCCGGCAGGATGTCATCATAATAACCATCGTATCCATCATCTCCTCCCCCGTCTTCCGGCAGCATACCGGGCTCCCGGCCGCCCGGTGTTTCATTTCCCCGCCGTTTCCTTCCCCATCTTCCAGTTAATTTTTCAGCAGCCCAATGCCTGCGCTTTCTCCATTTCCCTTTCAATCAGTCCATCCTCCTTTTCTCATGGCCCGCCTATCCGGCGGCGTCCATTCTTCCGTTTACGGGCCCGCTCCTGCCAAAATTCCTTCCCGAAGTTTCAGTAAAATCTACCCGCGTCCCCGGCAGGAACCATACGAGGCGCGGCGCCAACGCGTTTTGCCGGTTATCCCATAAAAAAACACCATCCATCAGGACGGCGCCGTGGCATGTGATGTTTCCCCAACTCACTGCAGGGCACGCGAACCCACACACCGGCATGTTAAGCATAGCAGATTTTCATTTCCCAGTCATCGGCAGCACTGTGCCATTTTTGTGCCATTTCACTGTTGGGACGATACAAAGAATAAAAGTTCTGTAAAATATTACGTTCATCTATTACAAAGCCATCTGAAACGGAAGATTTTTGATAGACTAATACAAAAACGGAGGAAGTATGACCATGACCCACTTACAAGCACAGATTGACAGCTACCTGGAATACTGCCGATGCCAAAAACGGCTGGACAGCAAAACCCTGAAGGCATACCGGACCGACCTGGCGCAGTTTTCCAGCCAGATCCCTCCTGTGGACGCCCCCAATATCACGCCGGAAATACTTGAGAATTTCATTGCCGGCCTTCACCAGGCATACAAGCCCCGGACAGCAAAACGGAAAATCGCCACGCTAAAGGCATTTTTCCACTATCTCGAATACAGGGAGCAGATCGAAAAGAACCCATTCAGCAGACTCCGGATCAAATTCCGTGAGCCTTCTACCCTCCCCAAAACTATCCCCCTCAGCGCGGTAGAATCATTCCTTCGGGTTATTTACAAGCAGCACAGGAATGGAAAAACGGATTACCAGAGAAAAAGCGCCCTCCGTGATGCCGCTGTCATTGAAACGCTTTTCTCCACTGGGATGCGGATCTCGGAGCTTTGCTCCCTGAATACAGGCGATGTCAATACGGAGGACGGGAACATCCTGATCAACGGAAAAGGCTCCAAGGAAAGGCGGATACAAATCGGAAACAGCGATGTCATCCATCTCCTGAATAAGTATAAAGCCCATTTTCTTCCTGAAATCCAACAATGCAGTCATTTTTTTGTCAGTATGGCCGGCAGGGCACTGACAGACCAGTCCGTCCGCAGAATGATCAACAAATATACCGCCCTTGCCGCGATCGAGCTGCATATCACCCCTCATATGTTCCGCCACACATTCGCGACCTGCCTTTTAGAGGCCGATGTAGATATCCGATACATACAGAAAATGCTGGGACACAGTTCCATTAATATCACTGAAATCTATACACACGTTGCCATGTCAAAACAGACAGATATCCTTGCCACAAAGCATCCGAGAAAAAATTTTCATATATAGGGTAGCAAATAAACCCGACCCATGCAGATTTAGGAATGCATGGATCGGGGTTGTTTCATAGGTTAAATATGAAATCTAATTGATAATAAAAAGTTATCCGTCATATT
>CAJUPT010000008.1 GCA_910588405.1 uncultured Lachnospiraceae bacterium
AAAGTCGTGTGCCAAATGGGGCGCTGCCCCCTTTGGATACCCCCACAACAAACAAGCGCTATGCCCCTTTCTGGGAGCATAGCGCCGTTTGTTGTCAGCAGCCCGTTTCACGCACGGTCTGCGTGTAGTTCCTTGTAAACTGTACTTTATATACCCTAAAAAAACTTTCCTCAATCACATTTTCTTTTATCCTGATCAAGCTGTCAGACACAACGTTATTCCCTCTGCAAACGGCGTCTGCCAACCCGCATAAACGGTTCCCGTGAGGACTTAAAAAATATGGAACCCCTGCTATAACAAAACTAAAACGCATATCAAAAAAAGGATGTATGGCACATGGAGAAACACAGGAAGAAGCGCTGAAGGAAATTGAATATCCGAACGCTGCCGCGCACAATCTGAAAGGGCAGACCACCCGTTGAATGGCCTGCCTTTCACATTTTATTCCCATGTCAATTTTTACGGCCTACAAGCACAATATCTTTTTTGCAGATACACCTGCACAGCCTCGGACCTTACCCCAGATTCGTATACCCCATCAATTTCAAATCCACGGCCCGGGCCGCTTCCCGGCCTTCTCTGATGGCCCAGACCACCAGGGACTGCCCCCGGTGCATATCGCCGCAGGCAAATACTTTGTCTATATTCGTCTGGTAGGCGCCGGGCTTTGTGGCCACGTTGGTGCGGCCGTCCACCTCCACACCGAAGGCCTGGGTGATATAGGACTCGCTGCCCAGAAAACCTGCGGCGATCAGTACCAGGTCCGCCGGCAGTTCCTGTTCGCTGCCCTCTGCCGGAACCATCGCCATACGGCCGGTTTTAGGGTCTTTTTTGTTCTCCACCCTCACCGTCACCACTTTCTGTAAATTACCTGCCTTATCAGCCACAAACTCTTTCACCGTAGTCTGGTACAGCCTGGGATCGTGACCGAAAAGAGCGATGGCCTCCTCCTGACCATAATCCGTTTTGCAGACCCTGGGCCACTGGGGCCAGGGGTTATCCTCCGCCCTGGCATCCGGCAGCTTCGGCATCATTTCAAGCTGAACCACCGAAGCGCAGCTCTGGCGGATGGCCGTCCCCACACAGTCATTGCCCGTGTCGCCGCCGCCGATGACCACCACGTTTTTCCCTTTGGCGCTGATATATTTGCCGTCTGCCAGATTAGAGTCCAGCAGGCTTTTCGTCGTAGCTTTCAGGAAATCCACCGCAAAATATATTCCTTTGGCCTCCCTGCCCGGCGCTTTGATATCCCGGGGATTTGAGGAGCCGCAGGCCAGCACCACCGCATCATAATCGGCCAGAAGCTTCGCAGCCTTGATATCCTTTCCCACATTTGTATCGGTGACAAAGGTAATCCCTTCCTCCTCCATCAGCTTCACCCGCCGCTCCACAATCCGCTTTTCCAGCTTCATATTCGGAATGCCGTACATCAGAAGGCCGCCGGGACGGTCGCTGCGCTCATACACCGTCACCTGATGGCCCCGGTAATTCAGCATCGCTGCCGCCGCCAGCCCGGAAGGACCGGAGCCGATCACCGCCACCCGCTTTCCGGTGCGCACCTTGGGCACGACAGGCTTTACCTCGCCGTTGGCAAAAGCCGTCTCAATCACGGCCAGCTCATTGTCCCGGACAGTCACAGGATCGCCATGTAAACCGCAGGTGCAGGCCGCCTCGCACAGAGCCGGGCAGACCCTCCCGGTAAATTCCGGAAAGCAGTTGGTTTGGTTCAGCCGTTTATAAGCCTGGTTCCAGTTGTTGGTATAAATCAGGTCATTCCACTCCGGCACCAGATTGTTCAGCGGGCAGCCGGACACCATGCCGTTTAACACCATGCCGCTCTGGCAGAAGGGCACGCCGCAGTCCATGCACCTGGCCCCCTGCTGCCGCCGTTCCTCCATGGATAACGGCTCATGAAATTCATTAAAATGCTTTACCCTCGCTTTCGGCAAGGCCGCCTGGGTATTCTCCCGCTCATATTCTAAAAAACCTGTTGGTTTTCCCATATTCTATGCACTCCTATTCCAGTCCCGCAACTTCCCTCCCGGGGCTTTGCAATGAGCACTTAGGGCCTGTTCTCTAGGCCCTTACGTGCGATGCATGCAAAATAGTTAGCGGGTGTCTTTTAGCCGCTTACTATTTTGTTGTCCGGTCCGTTGCTGTTATTCCAGTCCTGCTGACTTATATCCTGTTCCCCGCATAAAACGCCTCAATCGCCGCCTGCTCGCTGCTTAAACCCTTTTCTTCCATCTGCACAATGGCGTTCAGCATCCGCTTGTAATCATTGGGTATGATCTTCTTAAACCGGGGCAGGTAGCCGCCGAAATTTTCCAGAATCTCTTTTCCTTTCGAAGATCCGGTGCAGGCCACATGTTCCTCGATCATAGCCTTCAGCTCCAGCACGTCGTATTTATTCGTAACCTCCTCCATAGTAACCATAGATTTGTTGATCCGCTTGTACAGATCCCGGTTTTCATCCAGAACATAGGCGATGCCGCCGCTCATGCCTGCGGCGAAATTCTTTCCGGTGCCGCCTAAAATCACCACCCGGCCTCCGGTCATATACTCGCAGCCGTGGTCGCCCACGCCCTCCACCACCGCCGTGGCTCCCGAATTGCGGACGCAGAACCGTTCCCCGGCCACGCCATTGATATAAGCCTTGCCGCTGGTTGCGCCGTAGAGGGCCACATTTCCGATAATGATATTGTCCTCCGCCTTGAATTTCGCATCCTTCGGCGGATAGATCGCCAGCTTGCCGCCGGATAAGCCCTTGCCAAAATAGTCGTTGCTGTCGCCCGTCACCTCCAGGGTCAGCCCCTTCGGGATAAAAGCGCCGAAACTCTGGCCGCCGCTGCCCTTGCATTTCACCGTGAAGGTATCCTCCTCTAAAGTATCCCCATACTTTTTCGTGATCTCCGCCCCGAATATGGTTCCGAAGGCCCGGTTGACACTCCCCACATCCGCCTCGACGGTGTGCTTCTCCTTCTTTTCCAGCGCCTGCCGGAACTGTTTTAATAAGAGCCGCTCATCCAGTGTTTTTTCCAGTTCAAAATTGTATACGTTCTTGCGGCCGTAACCTGCCAGAGGCCGGCCGATATAAGGATTGTCAAGGATCACGGACAAATCCACCTTGCCGCCTCTTTCACAGGAAATCTTTTCCCGCCGTTTCAAAAGGTCGGAGCGGCCCACCAGCTCATCCACCGTGGCGATGCCAAGCCTTGCCATATATTCCCGCATCTCCTGCGCCACAAACCGCATAAAATTCATCACATATTCCGGCTTCCCCGCAAACCGCTTTCTAAGCTCCGGGTTCTGGGTGGCGATGCCCACGGGGCAGGTATCCAGGTTGCAGACCCGCATCATCACGCAGCCCATAGTCACCAGCGGCGCCGTGGCAAAACCGAATTCCTCTGCGCCCAGAAGGGCTGCCACAATCACATCCCTGCCGCTCATCAGCTTTCCGTCCGTTTCCAGGATCACCTTGTCCCGCAGCCCGTTCATAATCAGCGTCTGGTGGGTTTCCGCCACCCCCAGTTCCCAGGGAAGGCCCGCATTGTAAATAGAATTTCTCGGTGCCGCCCCGGTGCCGCCGTCAAAGCCAGACACCAGAATCACCTGTGCCCCCGCCTTGGCCACGCCGGCCGCCACTGTTCCCACGCCGGCCTCCGACACCAGCTTAACAGAGATCCTGGCGTCCTTATTGGCATTTTTCAGGTCGAAAATCAGCTGGGCCAGATCCTCGATGGAATAAATATCATGGTGAGGCGGCGGGGAGATCAGCCCCACGCCCGCCGTAGAGTGGCGGGTTTTTGCCACCCAGGGATAAACCTTATTGCCGGGAAGCTGGCCGCCCTCGCCGGGCTTCGCCCCCTGGGCCATTTTAATCTGAATCTCCTTTGCGCTGACCAGATACCTGGAGGTCACGCCGAACCGTCCCGACGCCACCTGCTTGATGGCGGAACAGCGGTTGAACTCTTCGCTCTGGTTTTCCAGCCGCTCCAGGCTCTCGCCGCCCTCGCCGCTGTTGGATTTGCCGTGGAGCCGGTTCATAGCGATGGCCAGCGTTTCGTGAGCCTCCTGGGAAATGGAGCCGTAGGACATGGCGCCGGTTTTAAACCGCTTCACGATAGAATCCACGCTCTCCACCTTCTCGATGGGAATGCCCTGCTCCGGATAATTGAAATCCAGAAGCCCCCGCAGGTTGATGGTGCCCACCTCCTCATGGATGGCATGGCTGTATTCCTTAAATAACTGATAATCCCCCCGTTTCGCAGCTTCCTGCAGCAGATGGATGGTCTTGGGATTGTACCGGTGCTCTTCCTTTCCCGACCGCATCTTATAGCTGCCCATGCTGCTCAAGGTCAGATCCACGTCAAGCCCTAAAGGGTCAAAGGCCGAGGAATGGCGGGAATCCACATCGTCCTCGATATCCTTCAGACTTAAGCCCTCCACCCGGCAGACTGTGTTGGTAAAATACCGGTCGATCACCTCTTTATTAATGCCGATGGCCTCGAAAATCTGAGACCCCTGATAGGACTGGATCGTGGAAATTCCCATCTTGGAGGCAATTTTCACGATGCCGTGGAGTACCGCGCTGTTGTAGTCGTCCACCGCCGCATAATAATCTTTATCCAGCATATCGCTCTCGATCAGATAGCGGATGGCCTCCTGGGCCAGATAGGGATTGATGGCCGTCGCCCCGTAGCCCAGAAGCGTGGCAAAATGATGTACCTCGCAGGGTTCCCCGCTTTCCAGGATAATAGCCATGCTGGTCCTCTTTTTCGTCTTTACCAGATGATGCTGCAGGGCGGATACCGCAAGCAGCGAGGGAATAGCTACCCGGTTCTCATCCATCCCCCGGTCGCTTAGAATCAGGATATTGCAGCCGTTTCTGTGCGCCCGGTCAGCTTCCAGGCAGAGACGGTCCACCGCCTTTTCCAGGCTGGTGTTTTTATAGTACAGGATAGACACTTCCTCTACCTTGAAGCCGTCCACCTTCATATTTTTGATTTTCAGAAGATCCGTACAGGTCAGGATCGGATTGTGTATGCGCAGGATCTTACAGTTATCCGCCTTTTCCTCCAGAAGGCTTCCGTCAGAGCCGATATAAATATCGGTGGCCGTCACAATCTCTTCCCGGATGGCGTCGATAGGGGGATTAGTCACCTGGGCAAAGAGCTGTTTAAAATAGTTAAACAGCGGCTGATGCATGGCCGACAAAATGGCCAGGGGACTGTCCGCTCCCATGGCGGACACCGCTTCCGCTCCGTCTTTTGCCATAGGCAAAAGCATGGTCCGATAGGTCTCATAGCTGTAGCCAAAAGCCTTTAACAGCCTCAGCCGTTCTTCTTCCGGCAGCTCCGGTATTTTCTGATTGGGAATCGCCAGTTCCTTCAGATGCACCAGATGGCTGTCCAGCCATTCCCCGTAAGGCCGCCTTGCGGCATAGTCCCGCTTCAGATCCTCGTCGTTGATCATCACGCCCTTTTTCGTGTCCACCAAAAGCATTTTCCCCGGCTTTAACCTGTCTTTTTTCACGATCCGCTTCTGGTCCACCGCTAAAGCCCCCACCTCCGAGGAAAGAATCAGCTGACCCTCATCGGTAATATAATATCTGGAAGGCCGCAGCCCGTTCCGGTCAAGCACGGCGCCGATTAAGTCGCCGTCGCTGAACACAATCGAGGCCGGCCCGTCCCAGGGCTCCATCATCGTCGCATAATACTGATAGAAATCCCGTTTCTCCTGGTCCATATATTTGTCGTTCACCCAGGGCTCGGGGATCGTAATCATCACGGCCAGCGGCAGCTCCATGCCGCTCATCATCAGAAACTCAAGCGTATTGTCAAACATGGCGGAGTCAGAGCCCTCGGAGTTTACAACCGGCAGCACCTTGGGCATATCATTTTTCAGGTGTTCAGATTCCATGTTTTCCTCTCTGGCCAGCATTTTATCCACATTGCCCCGGATCGTATTAATCTCGCCGTTGTGTACGATCAGCCTGTTGGGGTGAGCCCGCATCCAGCTGGGATTGGTGTTGGTGCTGAACCGGGAGTGAACCACCGCCAGCGCCGATTCATAATCCGCCGACTGCAGATCAGGATAATACTGGCGGAGCTGCTTCACCAGAAACATGCCTTTGTAGACAATCGTGCGGCTGGACAGGGAAGCCACATAAGTGTTGTCATTGCTCTGCTCAAACACCCGGCGAACCACATAGAGGCGGCGGTCAAAGGGCAGACCCGCTTCCAGCTTCTCCGGCTTTTCCACAAAAGCCTGCATAATACAGGGCATACAGTCCAGCGCCTTTTTTCCAAGTACGCCGGGATTTACCGGCACCATCCGCCAGCCAAGGAAGACAAGCCCCTCCTTCTGAACGATAATCTCAAACATCTTTTTCGCCTGGTTTCTGGCCAGCTCATCCTGGGGAAAGAAGAACATGCCCACGCCGTACTCCCGCTCCCTGCCCAGCCTGATACCCGCGGCCTTTGCGGCGCTTTTGAAAAATCTGTGGGAAATCTGCAGCAGAATCCCCACGCCGTCGCCGGTTTTCCCCTCGGCGTCCTTTCCTGCCCGGTGTTCCAGATTCTCCACGATTTTGATGGCGTCCTCCACGGTTTTATGGGTTTTCATGCCGCCTATATTGACCACCGCGCCGATTCCGCAGTTGTCATGCTCAAACCGGGCGTCGTATAGCCTGGGCGTCTGCTGTTTTTCTGTCAACTGTCTTCCTTCCATAGATTATACAGTCCTTTCCGTAGTCGATTTACTGTGAAAGTAAGCCAATCGGACATAGATGCGACATGTTTACATGAGAGCATCTATGGACATTTGGCGCACCCTACTTTCATATCTGGTAGTGTCTGCGTCAGCAGACATGTCCGTTTATATATAAAAAGCTGCAAAGAAACACTCCCCCCCTAGGGAACTGCCTCTTTGCAGCTTTAAACGCAATTCAATTTTATATTTTCGGCTTAAACTGCTAAGATACTAAAAATCCAGCTCGCTTTCAATCAGCCTGGCCAAAGTCTTTGCCGCGCACTCTTCTTCTCTGCCGTCACAGCAAAGCTCGATTCTGTCACCGCATTTGATCCCCGCTTTCATCAGCTTTAAAACGCTCTTCGCATTCACGGTCTCTTCTTTCCTGCGGATATAGATCTCACACGGATATGCCGCGGCTTCCTTCGCCAGTACTCCTGCGGGTCTTAAATGCAGACCTGTGGGATTTGCCACTGTCAAACGTTTTGTTACCATATTACTATATATGCCCGGCATACGCTGAGCTATTCGCCACTTTACCGCGGCTGAATACCATATTACAAAATTTCAGATACTTTCTTATACCAGAGCAACAGTTTCTCTTGCGATGGCCAGCTCCTCGTTGGTGGGAACTACCATGGCAACTACCTTGGAATCATCGGTGCTGACAATTCTCTCTTCGCCGGCGAATTTGTTCTTCTCAGCGTCGAATTTCAGTCCCAGATAACCCATATGGTTCAGAACCATCTCACGGATCAGCGCATCATTCTCGCCGATTCCGGCGGTGAATACGATTGCGTCCACGCCGTTCATCACTGCGGCATAAGCGCCGATATACTTTACAACTCTGTGTACGAATACCTCAACGGCAACCTCTGCCTTTTTATTTCCCTTGTCAGCCTCTGCGTGCAGATCACGGAAGTCGCTGGACACCTCTGACAGACCCTGAACGCCGGACTTCTTATTCAGTACCTGCAGTACTCCTGAAATATCCAGGTTCTCTTTCTTCGCTACATACTCAAGCACGGCGGGGTCCAGGTCGCCGCTTCTGGTGCCCATCACAAGACCCTCCAGAGGGGTGAAGCCCATGCTGGTGTCAACGGACTTGCCGTTCTGTACCGCACAGATGCTGGCGCCGTTGCCCAGGTGGCATACGATGGTTTTCAGATCTTCCGGTTTCTTGCCCAGGATCTCGGCAACACGCTTGGAAACAAAGCTGTGGGAGGTTCCGTGGAAACCGTAACGGCGAACCGCATATTTCTCATAATACTCATAAGGAATACCGTACAGGTAGGATACGTCGGGCATCGTCTGATGGAACGCGGTGTCGAATACGCCTACCATCGGTACGTTCGGCATCAGCTCCTTGCAGGCATTGATACCGATCAGGTTTGCGGGGTTGTGCAGAGGCGCCAGGTCGTTGCACTTCTCGATCTCTTTGCATACCTCTTCGGTCAGTACGGTGGATGCGGCAAACTTCTCGCCGCCATGTACGATTCTGTGGCCTACCGCACCGATCTCGTCCAGAGATGCGATCACGCCGTTCTTCGCATCTGTCAGCTGTTTCAGCACCAGGCTCACCGCCGCCGTATGGTTGGGCATGTCCGCATTCATCTCAACCTTATCCTTGCCCGTAGGCTTGTGGGTCAGGCAGCCGTCGATACCAATTCTCTCACATAAGCCCTTTGCCAGCACCTGCTCTGTGTCGGAATCGATCAGCTGATACTTCAGAGAAGAGCTTCCGCAGTTAATTACCAATACTTTCATTGTTTTTCCTCCTAAAAAATCCTGTATTCCTGCCAAGCAGGATTTATATTCACATATGGTCTATTTTATACTTTTTTCCATTGGCTGTAAAGTGTTTATGGGGATTTTTTGAGGATATTTGTTAAAAATCAGACATTCCGCCATATATGCAGCACTGCAAAATTTCCCGGTTCAGGATGTATATTTCCTACAGCAGCTCTGCCGCCACCTTTTTCAGTTCTTCCCTGATCTTAATATGCTGAGGACAGGCTTCCTCGCATTTGCCGCATTCCACGCACTCATTGGCCGGCTTCTTTCCGTGACCGCCCACCAGCCATTCCGCCTGATGCCCGGCCGCTGCTTTGTCGCCATAGAGAGTCAGGTAGTTCATAGCCGTAAAGGAGCCGGAGATGCCGATCCCTTCCGGACATACCTTCGCGCAGTAATTGCAGGTGGTACAGGGAATCAGAGGAACGCGGTTCATGGCCTCTCTGGCCTGGTTGAACACGCCCTTCTCTTCCTCTGAAAATCCTGTAAAATGCTTCATATAAGACAGGTTGTCTTCCATCTGCTCTAAGCTGCTCATACCTGACAGAACCGTGATCACGCCTTCCAGCTCCGCCGCAAAACGAATGGCCCAGGAGGCGCAGGAGGCCTTCGGATCTGCCTTTTTAAAGATGTCCTGCACTTCCTTCGGCGGATTGGCCAGCATGCCGCCCTTCACCGGCTCCATAATCACCACCGGCTTGCCATGGGTCCTTGCCACCTCATAACATCTTTTTGACTGCACGGCGGGATTTTCCCAGTCGCCGTAGTTAATCTGCAGCTGAACGAATTCCATCTCCGGGTGCCTGTTTAAAATTTCCTCCAGCTCTTCCGGCGTGGAATGGAAGGAGAAACCTACATGCTTAATCAGCCCTTCTTTTTTCTTCTCCTGCACAAAGCTCCACATATCAAAATCATCAAAGGGCTTTGTCCGATGCTCTCCCAGATTATGTAACAGGTAAAAATCGAAATACCCCGCGCCTGTCTGTTTTAATGAGGTTTCAAACTGGGCAACGGCATCCTCCCTGGTCTTACAGTCGATCCATGCGGCGTTTTTCGTGGCCAGCTGGAAGCGTTCCCTGGGATAGCGCTCCACCAGAGCCTGACGGATGGCGTCCTCGCTGCCCGCGTAAGCCCAGGCCGTATCAAAATAGGTGAAACCTTCCTCAAGGAAACGGTCTACCATCGCCTTGGTCTGCTCCACGTCGATCACATCGCCCTTCATCGGCAGACGCATCAGACCAAAGCCCAGTTTCTTGATTTCTTCTCCTAAATATGGCATTGCATTTGTCTCCTTCCTGTCTGAAATAATTGGAATATTTTCGTTATGGTTCCATTGTATCAGTCGGTAGTTGCTACCGGTCAAGGGAAACTTTGTGCAAAATTAGTGAAATACCCCGCGGCAGTCGCCAAATGCCCATGTGAACATGATCACTTGGCTCGTTGCCCGCGGGAATCAACGGTATCACGCAGGCTTCCATACATTACATGCATGCAGCACCTGACGAAATAGCGGCCCCTGAATGTCCCCCCTTGCCCCCACGCACAAATTCTGTTATACTTTCCCTGTGCCATACGGCAGCCACTACCGGATGGCGTTATCATACATAGATCTGTACCCTCGGCGTCTCGCAATGCCTGATCCTGTGAGATGATTTTTTATCAGCCATACACAAATTTATGAAATGTACATTGGGTGTACGTTGAGCGAGGAGGAATTGTGTCATGTACAGCATGAAAGAAGCCTGCGAACAGACCGGGCTGACCTATGAGACATTAAAATTTTACTGCAATCAGGGGCTGGTGCCGAATGTAAAGCGGGACAGCCACAGGCGGCGTGTTTTTGACGATGACGATATCGCCTGGATTCATGGCCTTTGCTGCCTGCGCAACTGTGAGATGGGCATCCGGGATATGAAGGAATACCTGAGTCTCTGCCAGGAGGGAAGTACCTCCATTCCGAAGCGCAAAGGAATTTTAGACAGGCAAAAAGAGTTGCTGTTAAAGCGCATTCAGGATCTGCAGGCCGCCATCAATTATATCGAGCGGAAAAAACAACAATACTATGACGACATAGAGCAGGGAAAAGTCTGTGAACCAGTAAAATGGAACGACAGGGCAGGACATCTTTCACCCGGAACATGAATCCCTGCCCCGCCAGTGAAATGAACAAATGCTATTTTCGGCAATTATACTAAAAAGGAGTCTTTACCTATGTTTTTCTTTCGCGCAGATGGAAATCCTGCCATTGGGGCCGGACATGTGATGCGCTGTCTCTCCATTGCCGGGGCCGCAAACGAGCCCTGTATGTTTGTTACGGCGGACAGCTTCTTTTACGATATGATTGTCTCAAAAGGACATCAGGTTTCCGTAATGCATACGGATTACCGCCGCATGGAGCAGGAGCTTTCACAGCTTCTGGCGCTTATTCGCAAGCAGCAACCGTCAGTTCTTTTCGTGGATTCCTACTATGTAACCTCTTTCTACCTCTCCGCTTTGCAGAAAGCCTGCGAACACATTTCCTGTGCGCTTGTATATATCGACGATGTGCTTTCTTTTCCGTACCCATGCAATATTCTTCTGAATTATAATATTTACGGTCCGGACAAAAAACAAACATACGAGAATATGTACCGGACAGCCGATATCCGGCCACCCCGCCTTTTGCTGGGTCCCTCCTATGCGCCCTTGCGCAGTGAATTTCAAAACCTTCCGGAACGTATCGTAAACCCGGAAGCCCGGCATATCCTGATATCCACAGGCGGATCGGACCCGGAGCATATCGCCAGAGATCTGGCGGCATATATCGCGGATCATTCCGACTGCCTGGAACAGCTTGTATTTCATTTTATTATTGGGGCTATGAACGAAGATCAAGAGCTGATCCGGCAGCTGGCCGCTTCGTCACCGAATATCATTCTTCATGTAAATGTAAACAATATGGGGGAACTGATGCGCCGGTCTGATCTGGCTGTCAGCGCGGCCGGCTCCACTCTCTACGAGCTGTGCGCCACCCAGACGCCCACGATCACTTATGTATTGGCAGACAACCAGCTTCCCGGAGCGGAAGGCTTCGAACGGCATGGAATTCTGCGATGTGTCGGGGATGTGAGAAAATTAGGAAACAGACTGCCCGAACGGCTGATTGATGAAGCGCTGCTGCTGGCAAAATGCTATGATGAAAGGGCAGAAATTGCACACCGGCAGAGAGCAGTTGTTGATGGAAATGGAGCCGAACATGTGGTGGCTGCGCTGCAGCGGCCATAGATTGGAAAAAATCGGATTTTTCAAAAAGATGCAGGCGCCATAAACACCTTGTTTTATGTCCCCTGCATCTTTCTAAATATAGCTTATGCGCTTACTCGATCAAGTTCCACTAGATTTATTCCAGAAACTATCAATATGACTTTCAACCTCATATCATATTGCCTCGTATGGAAAACCCTAATTTGTCGCTCAATGGCATCCCGAACAGCCTCCACAGTTGCCGCCGCACCTTCCATTTTTTTTGTCATTCCTCAGGCTGCGCACCGCCAGGAGTACTACCAGAAGGACAGCCATACCCACGATCAATGTAGAAAGATTCATAAACTCATCTCCTGATTATCTGTCAGCTAGCTCTTTTGCCAACGATTGATCCTGTTCTTTTATTCGGTCGGTCCCTTTCGCCGGTTTCTCTTCATTTTATCTCATTTTTGTTCCCATTTCAAGCCTTAGCCATCGTCTTTGTATTAACACGAAGCGTTTTGCTCTCTTTGTAAGGGCGGAACAGCAGGTAAACAAAGCCGATTATCAGGAGGATTGCCACGATGGTCCCGACACCGAATCCGCCGCCTGTAAACGCCGTCCACAGCTGATAGATACACAGTGCCACCACATAGGCCAGGCCGCACTGATAGCCGATAGCGAACCAGGTCCACTTCGCGTTGTTCATCTCCCGCTTGATGGCGCCGATGGCCGCGAAGCAGGGAGCGCACAGCAGGTTGAATACCAGGAAGGAGTAAGCGGCGGCCGTCGTGTAGCTGGCAGCCAGCGCGGTCCAGATTTCCTCGCCTTCCTCAGACACCTCCGCAAAGCCGTACAGAATACCAAAGGTAGTCACTACGTTTTCTTTCGCCACCAGACCCATGAACGCCGCCACGGCAGCTTTCCAGTCTCCCCAGCCCAGAGGTTTGAAGATCCATGCGATGGCATTGCCGATGCCGGCCAAAAAACTGTCGCCTAACTCCTCTACCATGCCGAAACCGTTTTCCGTAAAACCGAAACCGGAAGCGAACCATACGAAAATCGCGGACAGCAGAATAATCGTTCCGGCTTTCTTGATAAAGGACCAGCCCCGCTCCCACATGCTTCTTAACACATTACTCACGGTTGGCCAGTGATAGGCCGGCAGCTCCATGACGAAAGGGGCAGGGTCGCCGGCAAACATGGAAGTCTTCTTTAATATAATACCGGAGCAGATAATGGCCGCGATGCCCACGAAATACGCGCTGGGCGCCACCCACCAGGCGCCGCCGAACAACGCGCCCGCAATCAGAGCGATAATGGGCAGCTTTGCGCCGCAGGGGATAAAGGTGGTGGTCATAATCGTCATCTTACGGTCCCTGTCATTCTCAATGGTACGGGAGGCCATAACGCCGGGCACGCCGCAGCCGGTGCCGATCAGCATCGGAATAAAAGACTTGCCAGACAGGCCGAATTTCCGGAAAATACGGTCCATGATAAAGGCTATCCTGGCCATGTAGCCGCAGGCCTCCAGAAATGCCAGAAAGATAAACAGCACCAGCATCTGAGGCACAAAGCCCAGCACGGCTCCCACACCGCCCACGATACCGTCAAGAATCAGCCCCTGAAGCCATTCCGCACAGCCAATACTTATAAGAAAGCCTTCCACCGCAGGCGGGATGATCTCGCCAAACAGCACATCATTGGTCCAGTCCGTTACAAAAGCGCCTACCGTGGATACGGACACGTAATATACAAGAGTCATCACCACTGCAAAAATGGGCAGAGCCAGAAAACGGTTTGTTACCACCTGGTCAATCCTGTCTGACATAGTCATCTGGTTTTTTCTTTTCTTCACATAGCATTTTCCAATCACAGAGGAAATGTAATTGTAACGCTCATTGGTGATAATGCTTTCCGCATCGTCATCCATGGCGTCCTCAGCCTTTTTAACAATACGCTCCACATCTGGCACGGATTTCATCTGCGCCCCGATTTTATCATCCCGTTCGAACAGCTTGATGGCATAAAAACGTTTCTGCTCCGCCGGAATCTCCGGACCGATCAACATCTCGATTTCTTCCAGCACGGATTCCACTTCCGGGGCGAATTTATGTACCGGCACATCGGCTTCCTGCTTTCCGGCCGCCTCCACGGCTCTTTCGGCCGCCTCCATAACGCCGGTTCCCTTCAGTGCGGAAATCTGCACCACCTTGCAGCCAAGATCCCCGGAAAGCTGAGCCGTATTGATCTGGTCGCCGTTTTTCTCCACCACGTCCATCATGTTAATCGCCATCACCACCGGGATGCCCAGCTCCATCAGCTGAGTGGACAGATACAGATTCCGCTCCAGATTGGTGCCGTCCACGATATTCAGAATCGCGTCGGGCCGCTCCGTAATCAGATAATTTCTGGCCACCACTTCTTCCAATGTATAAGGGGACAGGGAATAGATGCCCGGCAGGTCCATGATTACCACGTCCTTATGCCCCTTTAATCTTCCTTCCTTCTTTTCCACCGTAACCCCCGGCCAGTTTCCCACAAACTGGTTGGAGCCGGTCAGAGCATTAAATAATGTGGTCTTGCCGCAGTTTGGATTTCCGGCAAGCGCAATTTTAATCGCCATGTTACAGATCCTCCTTGAGAAATACGATTTCAAAATTTGAACAGGCTGTTTTTCTGAGAAATGCTGCCAGAAAGTTAGAACCTGCTAACCAATCAGCCCACTTCCACCATCTCTGCGTCCGCTTTCCTTATCGAAAGCTCATATCCCCTCACCGTCACCTCCACCGGGTCGCCAAGAGGCGCCACCTTCCGCACATAGACGGAAGTCCCTTTCGTGATTCCCATATCCATAATGCGCCGTTTAACCGCTCCCTCGCCGTGAAGCTTAATCACCGACACGGTCTGGCCGCACTTGATATCCCTTAATGTCTGCATCGCTTTCCTCTCCTCCATGATTTGATTCGCCGGTTTCCGGCTTACACCATAATCTTATTCGCCATCTCCCGGCTAATCGCCACACGGGATTCTTTTACATTCACGATCACATTTCCATTGTTCTCAGAGACCACAGTCACCCGACCACCGGGCACAAAACCTAGGCTTTCCAGAAACCTTCTGACATCCGCTTTTCCGCCTACTCTTTTAATAGAATTGATCTCTCCGGCCGCCGCCATCGTCAAAGGCACCATCCATCACTCCTTTTCCAGTTTTTCAACCATACGGTAAGTTGCAACTAATCACATGACACAAAAAATGTTAGTGTGTACTAACTGCATATAGGTTAACACTAACTAACTCAAATGTCAACCTTTTTTTATATATTTTCCGAAATTTTAATATTATGATTCGGATGCCAAAAGGCCCATTTTCATTACAGAGCAAATTTTTTCAAGATTGCGCCACAATATCCTGGGGCGATGCGACGCATCGTTGATAGATATTGTTGTGCAAGATTGGAGAAATTGGCCTGCAAGGGAAATTCAGACCTTTTGACACCCGAATCATATTATGTAACCTTTGTAAAACTTTTCGAAAATCATAAAGAACGCTCCCATTCTCCCCAAAATATGATATACTATACACAGCGCCAGTAAACCGGACAGCCTTGTTATCAAGAAGCATCATTCATCTGAAACCTACCTCATATACAAAAAGGAGCACCACTTGTGAAAATTCATGAATCAGCGGAAAATTATCTGGAAACTATTTTAATTTTAAGCAGACAGCAGCCCCATGTCCGTTCCATCGATATCGCGGCGGAACTGAATTTTTCTAAGCCCAGCGTCAGCGTGGCCATGAAAAATCTCCGGAAAAACGGATATATCCTGGTGGACAAGGACGGATATATCGCCCTGACAGAAGCCGGCCTGAAAATCGCCGAGACCATATATGAGCGTCACACCCTGATCAGCGATTGGCTGATTACGTTGGGCGTAGACCCAAAAACAGCCGTGGAGGACGCATGCAGAATCGAGCATGTGATCAGCGCGGAGAGCTTTGCGGCTATCAAAAAACACACGAACAAGGATCTATAAGAAGTTCATTGACATGTCCCGCATTTCTTTTCTAAAATTTCTGACAGGGCGCAACCGCTGCTGGTATGGCATCGCACCACCTCCACATTGCCCCGCTTTGCCTCGTCCAGCGCACACTTCACCATCTTATGGGACACAGTGCTGGTAAACAGGACCAGCAAATCCGGCGTGCCAATTTGCTTCCCAAACCCAGCACTCATCTGGGTGAACACCTTTGCTTTACAGTGAAAATTTTTGCAAATTTTTTTATACTGACAAACCATACGGTCATGACCGCCTACGATTACGATACTCATAACTGCCTCCTTTACAGCATACCGCATCCATGAGCCAGATGATTTTCTGTCCGGTGCTTTACCAAATTCCGGAATCAGTGCACTCATGCATATCATTATATAACGCGCGTAAGTTAGTATTAACTAACTTATATTGATTAGTATACACTAACTCACATGCTCTGTCCAGTACTTTTATGAAAAATATTAAGGGCACACGGACAACCCTTTTTGATTATCCATGTGCCCTTCCCGCCATCTGATCATTTGTCAGTTAAAATTTGATCGTCTTCGGCTCCGCCGTAAAAGAAGAAATCACCGCCGTTGCATCCTTCAAATAAAACACCTGGGTGTTTCCGTCTCCGGGCTTGTACATCGCCTGCAGATTCGGATAGCTTTCCAGCATATGTGCCTGTGCTTCTTCCCGGCTGTCCTCTACCGCCGTCCCCGCAACTCTGATCCACTCCTGGCCGTTAAAGGCGCAAAGCTCAACCTTCGGGTTTGCCATCATCTGTTTCGAAACCTCTTTTACTTTGCCGGTTTGAATATACAGCTTGTCCTCAAACATGTCGATGGTGCCGAAAGGCCGCACTCTCGCCTGGTCGCCTTCCACTGTCGCCAAATAATAGGTATTGCATTTTTTCAGAAATTCATATACTTCCTTCATGAAACCTTCTCCTCCTGTCTTTATTCGTTTTTCACCTTTTGACGTTTACACCATTATATCAACAACCGGAAAGCCTGTAAAGCCTTTATCTCTCTAGCTCACTCCCGTCCCCCTTCCGAAAAGGAGCCCATATGGCTACTGCTTCCTTCGAAACTCTTTCGATAACAAAAACGGCCCAAACAATATACCGTTCAGCAGCAGCTGCCATGGGAGCATCTCCCAGGTTATCTGCTGGTTCTCCAGAACTGCCACAGAATAATTGTTGGCTACGACCAGAATCAGATTATTGTTTAAAAAATGTATGACCACAGGAACCCAGATATTATTGGTTTTCATATAGACCCAGGCCAAAAAAATCCCGATGGTCACACAGGTAATGATCTGATTCGTTGTCATAATCAAGCCTCTGTCCGGCGTTGTGTAGTAGAAAAAATCAAGGAACACATGCCATACGCCCCAGACTATGCCCAGCAGCAGGACGCCTTTTCGCAGACCGAACCGTTTTTGCAGCAATGGCTGCAGATAATAGCGCCAGCCATACTCTTCCCCCAAAAAAGGGGCAAAAGCCAGAAGAAAATTCACCGGCGTGAACAGAAGATAACTCCATGTGCCCGGATTTTTCAAGATTTCCAGGATCATGTCCCCCTGTCCTCCAACAGCATAGGCAATCGCGGCCCGGCCAAAATAAAGGCCAAGGAAAACCAGAATACAGAGGAGGGAGAGGCCCCACCGGCCGCCTCTAAGACCGTAGGCTGCCCGCCTGTCCTTTCCTGATATCAGCAGCAGCACCCAGCCAAGGACGCTCCCGCCCAAGAGCACATACTGGCAGAGCGCCATCCACAACGATACCTGCTGCCCATACATGGACGCCGTCCGCTCCGGCATCAATACAGACAGCACGCAAAAAACCAGCAGCAGACAGGTGATTAACAAAAATCCTATGTAAAACCATCTGGGCAGCAGACTGTCCTTCCATTCTGTCAATATATAAGCCAGCATCACCCCTGCCGCCGGATAAAACATCTGGGCAGTTGGAAACAGGCTCATCTCCACCGGGATCGTGCTCCCATACCAGGTCAAAATCCCCATCACACAGGTTACACCATAAGCAACAAGAATAAAAATAAGAAACTGCTTATTACGTTTTGCCGTTTCTGTCATTTTATACCACTCCTTCCGTTTTCAAAGTATGGATGGCCATGCACCTGCTGTCCGTGAGGATAGCTGCATAATTGGCTGTGACCGTCCATACCGGCACAGCACCGGAACCCATCCCATAACGGCAATTCATAGTATTGATCATACCACCTGCCGGTCTCCAAAGGGCATCAAATGCCTGAACAGTTCTTCTGCTGCCCAAATGGCAAAATTGGAGAAAAAAAGGACCAGAACTCAATCTGATCCCTGTGTGCGGCGAAGAGGATTCGAACCCCCGACACCTTGGTCCGTAGCCAAGTGCTCTATCCAGCTGAGCTATCACCGCCTGTCGCAATATATGGTATTGCAACGAAATATATTCTAATCCATTTGATGAGATTTGTCAATTGTTTTTTTCAAATTCCAAACAAATTTTTCATAACGGCTGCTCACTTCCAAACAGAATCAGCTCATGGATGGACCAGTTTGCCATGACTTCCTCCGGTATTTCTCCAAGGCTCAGCCGAATAAATCTGCACTGTACCGGAGCAAAACGGAAATCGATCTGATCCTCGCTAACCGCGGTCCGCTCTGTCCAGACCGCTCCATCCTCCGATGTCTCAATCCGCAAGGCCCAGGGGAAATCGCCGATGCTGTCCGAAAGCTCCATCCGAACACCATCCAGCACACAGCTCTCCGTAAGCTCGGCCATCACCCACATTCCTTCCTTCTGGGCCGTCCCGCTGGTCCAACGAGTATCCGGGTTATGATCGATCATATATTTTACCTGATCGCCGTTCGCCGATGCCGTCAGCTTCCGGATCTTGTTTCCGCAGTCAAAATGCCCTGCACCATCCTGCTCCTGATAAAATCCAAACCGGAAGGTACACCCTTCCCCGATCTCGTCAGAATAACCCAGCCTGATATACTGAATTTCTGCCTGTGAGAAATTCGCCCACAGAGTATCCCCCCAATATTCATAGTGAACGCCACACTCCAGCTTCTGCCATGTCTGCCCATCCTCTGACAACGCAAGCTTTAACTGCGAAAAATAAGCAGGGTCTGAGACAGTAAGCGAAAATACGCCGCTTTTCAGCACTTTCGGCAGTGTTCCGGTAAGCAAGACAGCTCCTTCCTCTTCCAACCGTTCCCACTTCACCTGATTCAACTGGGCTGACAAACTGCCCTCCTGTTCCTTTACAAAGGTATAATCCGCCATCACCTGATCCGCCCTTGCACTGTACAGGCTGATCACATTCGGCTTGATCTGTTCCAAACCGCCGATTACGGACCGAGCCACCGCCATTCCCCCCCGCTCCGAAGGATGAACCACATCTCTGATAAACTGAGAGCGATTCCACTGATTAATACCGGTAGTTCCATACACATCGATAAAAGGAATACTCATAGTCCGGGCTACTTCCTCCATGGCATCACGATAATCTTTGGTGGTCAGCCCCAGTTCATTGACTGCAAATACGTCCACGTCTCTGTTATCCGGAAGGGAAGCTCCTTCCCCCGGTTCAGGCCCCCGCCCACTTAACGGGGAAGCCAGCACTACCACCGCTCCGGGAACCTTTTCTTGAATCTTTACTACAGCCGCCGCCACCGCTCCCTTGAAGGTGGTCTCATCAAAAGGATAGGTCAGATCTCCCAGCGGAACATTGGCCCCCATGTCGTTGGTGCCGCCCATAATCAGAATCAGATCAGCATCCTCCGGCACAGAGACGTTGATTCTGTCGCTGCTGCACAGATAGCCTTCATGCTCCGTTGTTCCTTCCGGCGCTTCCGTCACGCCGGCAAAACCGGGCCGGCTGTTATAGCTCCCGTCCGAATTCGCATACCAGGTCTGGTCATTCTTAGCAAAGGTACTGCTGCCGATCCCCCTGTTATAATGCTTGGCAAAACCAAAATATTCCGAAATATACTCCTGCCAGGTTGCCTCTTGGGTAATGCTGTCTCCATAGCTGCACCAGGTTTTTCCGGCCCAGCTAAGCCTCGTCAGCTCGCCTTGGGCCACATGGATGTCCACAGGCGTCTTTTCGCCCCCACTTTCCTCCAATTTATTTAAACGGCGTCGGTCGGAAAGCAGAAGCCCAAAACTGACGATGTTCGCCAGCGCCAAAAACAGCGCCAGCACAAGCAAAGCCTGGCAAAGCCTGCGACGACCAGGCATAAAAACCGTCGATGTTTTTTCATTATTGACTTTTACCCGATTGATCTCCTGACTTTCCTCCCGATTTCCATTTTTGTTCCGATTCCTATCATTTTCCGACGTTCTGCCATCCATCGCTTCATGCTCCCCTGATTTTATATTCTCTCTTTTGCTTTCGTCCGCCCTTTTCTTTGTCGGTTTCTCTTTTTTACTTCTTCTTTTTCTCTTATCCGTTTCACTTTCTTTATTCCCTCTTTTTCCCTGCTTCTCGTTCCTTTACCTAAGCCCTGTTCTCATCCCTTTTCCCTATGACGCCCTTTAGCCTGTCTCTTAAATCTCTGGCAAAAAATGCGTCTGTCATATGCTTTACGGATGGTCTGACACGCTTATAAAACAATGGCGCGATCAGCGTCACCACCACCTGGGTCATCAGCGTGGCCACAGAGGCCCCCATCGCCCCCATCCGAGGGATCAGCAGATAATTCAGTACAAAATTCGTAGCCACACCCCAGATCGGAAATATTTCCGAATACCGCTGCAGATTTTCGCATACCATCCATGTATTCCTTGCCACGGACAAATGGGAAAACAGAGTGCTCCAAATCAGGATACACAGACAGGCCGCCGAGCCGGCATAGGCCGGACCGCACAGCAGCCAGATCAACGGCCTGGAAAACAGCATCATACCGATGCCTACAAAAATCCCCAGCCAGATCATAATCGAATACAGGGTCCTGACCCGCTCCAGATAATTGGTTTTCGTGGTATAACCCTCCACAATGGCGGGACGGTAAGAATTCATAATGGCATTGGGCACAAAAACCCACATCATGGCCACGCCGTAAGCGCCGTTATAGATGCCCACGTCATAATCTCCCAGCATATTGCCCAGCATCAGCTTGTCCATCTCGGAGTACAGCACCGTAATCATGGAAGCCAGAATAAAATGGCAGCTCTGGGACAGCAGCCGTTTTACCCAGTGTATATCAAAGGAAAGGCTGCCGCCTCCCGCCTTTTGATACATATATAAAAGAATCAGCGCAACCAGCAGTGCGTCCAGCGTTGTGGCAAAGGCAAAATATTCCACCGATCTGGCTGTCGCCAGCCCGAAAATCCGCCAGCCTGCCACGGCAAAATAAGTGATTCCCTTGGCAATCGCCACCTGCTTGGAATTTAGTTTGGACTGAAACCAGAAGTCGATCAGCTCCGCCGACTTAAATACTAGGGACACAGACTGCAATAGGGTCACTGTCATATAGACCGCCTGAAAATCCCTGCTCACCGCCACCACGCCCTGAATGGCCACAATACAGGCGATACTAGAAACAATCCGCATCACCAGACTGGTGCCGATAATCTTTCCTTCCGCCTCCGGATTGCTGACCAGCTCCTTAATCACAATATATTCCAAGCCCAGAGTGGCAAAGGCCGTACACATATTCACATAAGAAGCGCAGTAGGTGATCAGGCCGTTGTTATCCGGCCCCAGATAGCGGTTCACCATGGCATTCACCACCAGGGAAATACACATCTGCAAAATACGCTCGGCAATCATCCACATGGAATTGCTGACGATTCGATTTTCAATCTTAAATTTTTTCATGGGAAACCTTTTCACTCACAATTTATAGATCCGGCTTTTTGGTCCCGGTTTTTTCCGAAACATTTTCTTTCAAAAACGCCTCGCTACCAATAACATCCGCCCTCGATGTTCTTCGCGGCCGCCGGCATCTCCGCGGGCTGGGGCCTGCGCCAGCCTTCCGCCATCAGCTGCCGGTATTCCTCCTTGGCCTCCCACCGCTTCCCGGTGATGCCGAACAAAAGCTGGGTGGCGCCGCCCATATGAACCACCTGCTTTCCGGCCGCCTTGATTTTTGCGGCAAGGGGAAAGCCGTAAGCGCCGCAGCCGATCACCGCCAGGTCAAAGTCCTGCCCCATGGCCTTTTCAAACATATAATCCAGCGCTTCAAACCAGGTGGCAAACCGCTCATCCTTCTGCCCGCCGATGGTCTGCACCGCTTTCACCGTTTTCAATGTAAAATCCGGCAGCCATCTCATATGCTTCTGAAACGCTTCCTTATGTGCATACTGCATACGGATGGATTCCTCAAAGGGATGAATCACCAGCACCGTTTTACCCTCCCAGCTCATCGTCCAGGGCGCTTCGGCAAAAAAAGGCTCCAATCCCGACAGATAGCACCGTTTCGCACAGGGAACATGGCGGCGAAGCACATAGTTTTCCATGGGCAGCGTCCCCCAGACAGCCAGCAGATCCACCTGCTTACAGCTTTCCTCCATCAGATCGCCAAAGGCCATCACTTGGCCTTGCTCTCTCGGGAAAAAACCGGCATTGATACACATGGAATCCATGTTGGCCTCGGGCACCGTCTTGCGCAGCCCCATCCGTACCTCCCGTGTTTTCAGAAAGGTGCGCATCTCCCCGCTGCCAAACCGCCCCGCCATAAAGGGTTTTCCGGAACAAACCATTTCCTTCAGCCACAGGTTGGCATGAGAATCATCCAGACAGAGCCGGTTATCATAGTGAATTTCCCGTTTTATTTTTAATACGTGCCGGACACCCTCAGCGAAGAAATATCCGCCATACTGCAGCTGGTCAAACATACTAACTCCTTATAAAACCAGTCAAATGTACTGCTAAATTATATTTTACCAGATTCCCCATAATAACAATACACTGCCTGTGAGCCTCTAATAGACGTCCACAGGCTGAAAAAAAACATAATACGGCATTATATCGCCGCACTGTAAATCTCTCTGCCCCAGAGCAGATACCGCACAGCCGATCCTTACCTGGCGAAGATCCTCGCAATATTTTTCACCGTCCCCGGCAGCCGCTTCAGCTTGGCCGCCTTTTCCTCCTTGCCGGAATACCAGAAGGCTTTGGCGCCTCCCTCGATTCCCCGCCAGGCTTTCACCACCGGATGCCCCTCGCTTAAAATCCGGCAGAAACGTCTTGTGTAGGTGACGTCTGCGATCACATGCTTTGGATGGCGAAGTGGGAACTGATACTCATAGGTTTTCTTATAATATACCTGCCGGATTCCCTTTGGCAGCACCTCCATGGAGCCTGCCCCGTGGGTGCCGTCCGCCCCCACGCCGATATTGCTGGTCAGGTTTTTAGAGGGTACGATATCCAGCATATGGTTGGTGGTCTTCGTATTCCAGATAATTGTCTCAAAATAAGCCTTGCCTGTACTCTTATGCCACCTGCAGGTTTTTACCTTTTCATCAAAAGCCTCCACCTGCAGCTTTAGCTGTTCCATGACATGGGCATCCTCTATAAAGGAATACTCCGTATCAAACAGATCGATGCACCGCTTCCAGGTGGCCCAGCCCCAGATGGCCGACCGGGGCGAAAAGAAATAGTCGGCCCGCTCATCCTGATACACATCCAAATGATTCATCCCGGCAATGGTGAAAATCCGGTTGTCATGCTCATACCGGTCCAGCAGCTCCTTAGCGAAAGGAAAAAAGCTCTGGGAAGCTACGATGTCATCCTCCAAGATCATGCCCTTATCCACATGGGAGAACATCCAGATAATGGCATTATACATGGACGGGTCGCAACCCACGTTTGTTTCCTGATAATTTCGGTATACCTGACAGTCCCAGTCAATACTGCTCTCTGCAATCTCACGGCAGATACGGATATTCTCCCGATCCCCCGGATGCCCTTTTCTGGGTCCGTCCTGATAGAGAAACAATTTGCTGGGCCTGGCCTTTTTCACCTGTTCAAATACCTTGGCAAAGGTATCGGGACGGACAAAAAATACACACAGCACTGCCAGGTCGATCTTCCATGGCTTCAATGCCGCTTTCCCCAAAACTCGCTCCTGGCCTGCTTGTCCTGCCTGTACGGCCTCTGTCTGATCCATTGTTTTTTCCGTCTGATTCATCATATCCTCTTTCCAAACGCAGCTCACTGCGCCATCAAGGCAGACTTAACGTTTATTCTCAAATTCTCATTAATCTCAGCAAAAACAGCATATTTTTATAAAAATTCATTGATCCGCAAGCTCTCTATAGATCTCCAGCACCTGTCGCGCATTTTTCTCCCTGTCATGGGTTTTCATCGCTTTCTCTCTGGCCCGGCTCCCCAGCCTTTCTGCCAGTTCTTTTTCTCCGAATATACGGCAAACGTCATAGGCCAGCATATAAGGGGCATTCACCGGATAAATCAGCCCCTCATTATCATGGGTCAGCATAGTTTTTACCCCGCCCATATCGGCGCAGACCACCGGCATCCCCAAAGCCATGGCCTCCCCCACCGAATTCGGAGAATTTTCGATGGAAGACGGGCAGACAAATACATGGGACTCCCGGTAACGCCGGCACATCTGCATTTCCTCCAGAAATCCGGTAAAGGTAACGGACTGCCGCAGCTCATACCGGTCCAGCAGCTTGCAGATATACCGCCCGTAAGCAGACTGTCGCAGCCTGTCCTTTATGCTCTGGTCCCGGGAAATATCTTCCCCGGCCACATACAAATGTGCCTTCGGATACTGCTTTCGAATCAGCGGCATAGCTTCCAGCATATAGTGAAGCCCCTTAATCGGATAGCTGCCCTGGCTTAAAAAGATACTGTATTTTTCACACGCCTCAAAAGACCAGCGGTTTTCTTCCCGGTAAAAAGAGCCGCGCAGAGTCTCATGATTCACATGGTAAGCTGCTTTCGGATTGATCTGACTGGTACAGGCTTTGTCCCAGTCCGTCCGCCCCAGAATATGGCCGCAGGACCGGAGCGCTTTTTTCTCCAAAGTCCCCCGCTTCACAAAGCCCTGCCGCTGCTTTTCCAGATTCGTCCCTCTGAGTAAATCCCTAAAGGTATACTGCCGCCGCACTTTAAAGGGCAGGTCCGCCATAAAATGAAGGGCATAGACAGAGGCCAGTCCCTGGATATGAATCATAGTCCGCTCCGGCCTGCCAAAAGCTTTCACCGCCGCCAGGGCATGAGGATATTCCGTGCCGAACACATGCAGCAGATCCGGCCTGATCTCCTTGATCAGCTGTCTGAACCGCTGCTCCTGCGCCGAATCGTAGATATCCAGCTTTTTCAGATCGCTGGGAAAACCATAATAATCCATTCCTTTCGTTTTCCCTCTCACAGGCTCCGAAGCGCCGTACATGGGAAAACAGACCGTCAGGGCCACCTGCCCGCTGCGGCAGAGATCCTCTGACAGCCCTTCCAGCCAGCCCCCGATAGGCGTGCCTGCCTGGTTCATCGCCTTAGCGATCTGAGGCAGCATCACGTTACATACCCACAAAACCTTTATCTGATCAGACATATGCGTACCCTCTTACTTGATTTTCACCGCCGGATTTCCCGCCCAGACCTCTCCGGCCGGAACATCCTTCGTCACCACGCTCCCTGCGCCGATCACAGCTCCCTCACCGATAGTAACACCCTTTAAAACAATTGAATGGGCGCCGATAAAAGCCCTGTCACGGATGACCACAGCTCCCTTTCTGGCCGCTTTCCGGTCGTCCAGCTCTCTGCACCCCTCCGACAACCGGTGAAAATCCGTGTCATAAATCTTCACATTTCCCCCAATCACCACGTCATCTCCCAGCGTTATGCTGTTATGACAGACAATCGCGCTGTTGGAAATCCCCACCCGATTTCCTATGGTCAGCACCGCTCCCGGCACAATGGAAAAAATGGTGCGACAGTCGCCGCCGATGGGATTTGACGAGGCTGACGAATTGATGGTCACGCCCTCGCCCAGCACAATTTTTCCATGGCCATATATTTTCAACCGCCCGTGAATCACCGGCATCTGCCGACAGGAAACATGGCGGTATTTCAGTGTGATTCGATTGCACAGCCCGTCCCGGACATCCGGAATCAATGTAATCAGTTTTTTAATCAAATTCATATGTCACCTTTCATGATACCCGTAAACAAAATGGTCTGCCCGCATATGCTCATTCTCTCCAAAAAATATGGCTCATCAATCGATCAGTCAGTATGCTCCATCTATTCCGCAAACAGCTCCCTGATTTTCTCTCCGATCTCCTCGCTGATCTGTCCGCCGCACTCCCATTCAAAGGCATCATCACGCTCCGTCAGAATCCTCTGCTTCATCTGCCCGGTATGGCAGATGCAGCTCATCCGCCCCAGATACCGCGCCCACATGGAAAAGGAGGAACCGGAAGCAATCAGAAGCGGAACCTGTGACAGCGCCATAATGTCGGCGATACTGGTTCCAAAGGTAAGTCGCTGGATACGAGGCAATGACAAAACAGGCTTTAATTCCTCTTCCGTACCGTCAGAAAAAATCCAGACCCGAACCTCTCTTCCGGCCGCCTGCCTGACCTGAGAAATCATATCCGCATACCACTGAACAGGCAGCGCACTGTCATGTCGCCCTGCCTGTGCCTCCGCCTCCGATACCCGGGCAAAATCCCCCAGACGGATATGGACACCGATGGAATCCCGGAAATCAAAGGCCAGGGCGTCCCTGTTACCCGGCTTCAGGTTTTGCTTTAGGTTTTCAAACACGTATCCGCTGTCATAGAGGATCTCATCAAAACAGCCTTCAAGCCCTTCAAATTCGATGATCCTGCCATCCGGCTTATTTGCAAGCCCTTTTTTGGCCTCTGCCTCCGGCAGCCGCTTTTTCGTGGACAACAGCCACAGCTTTTTCACGCCGCCCACGGCGTGGCAGCGGTTGTCAAACAAATTGTTGTAAAACCGTTTGTCCATCTCCCTGCGCAAAATCGGCCCCAGCTTCACGCTGGGCCATGTAGGCCAGATCATCTGACAGCCATGATCCCTGGCATATACTAACGCCCTGGCATAGGTAAACAGAAGGTTTCCAAGCCCCGCCCCGCCAAGCCTTATAAAGCCCAAATCCTTTTCTGACAATTTCGGATATACGTAATTCATAGACACCTCATTTCTTCTTGAGGCAGCTGTTATGGCCACAATGCCTCTTCCCGCAAAATCGCCAGCTTCTCAAAAAATGTCCCATAATACCAGTCTCCCCCGCCCATCAAAACAGGCACCACAAGGAAGAACAATAAAATCCCTAAAAGAATCACATAATACAAAGTTTTCAGCCTCCTGCTCTCCTCGCAGTCGATGGCCGCCGGCACAATCAGCGCATACATGCAGATAAAATACATATTCAGCCTGCTCCACATGGGCAGCCAGAAATAGATGCTGTACAGTGAAAAAATCAGGATGGAAAAATTAATATATACGATATTCCCCTTATTTTTCTCCACCATCTTCTTCCGGTAATAAATGCAGAGCAGTAGATAAAGACCGCATAAAATTACCTGGGTGGGAGAAAAATCCACGTTAAAGGTGGCGGCGTCATTGGCCACATGGGGGTAAAACCGCCCGATCAGCTGGTTGGCAATGATATCGCGGCCCCGCTCCGACAGGCTGGCCGCCGCCGACAGCAGGTAAAACAGCCAGTAAACCACAGGCTTATAGGAAAACTGCATCAGAAACATCACCGGCGCCATCATCAGCGCCGTCTTGTGAAAAAAGCTGCCCGCAAGGACCAGCAAAAGGCTTTTCACCATTTTTCTGTCCGCCGCATAGCCCAGCGCCAGGAACACAAAGGATGCCGCCATGCCCTGGCGGATCAGGTTGAAGGAGTTATAATACAGGGTAGTGAAAAAAATGTACAGGCCGAAAGGGGCAAACCGGGAATATTTCCGAAGCGCTGCCACCCCCAGCCAGCAGATCACCAGATTGGCGGCAAAAATCACCGCCTGGGACTCCTTGGTAAACAGGGAGATGATCCGGTTCATCCATACATAGCCCCGCTCCGTGCCCGCATAGGTCTCCACATACCAGTCCGCCGCGATATTGTCGAAAATCTCACAGTAACCGGCAAAATCCGTGCCCACCATATAGCGCAGACCGCCGAACAGCACCAGAGTGATAAATATCAGCGCCCAGAATACATTGGTAAGTGGCAGCGTATAGGTTTTTTCCCCCCGCACAAACCAGCCGTTCCAGTTATTTATTTTTCCGATCTCCACAAAACAGCCAAGCACCATCACGATGCCAAGCACTGCCAAATATATGGTCATAAACAGCCCTCATGATCTGCCGCTGCCGCGAATCCTTTTTGCGATCAGCTTTCTAAACAGCCCCAGCTTCTTTGCGAACCGCCCTAACTGATGTGCCAGATGAACAGGCAGGTACGCAGGCGGCGTGGACAGCAGTACAAAGGAAATCCGGTAGAACGGATTATAATTAGAACGTTTGCCGAACATTTTTTTTATTGTCAGCTTCTCATAGTCACTTTCCCCGGTTGCCTTCTCATCAAAGGTATAGGTCAGCTCCGGAAATGAGCGCAGCCTGATCCCTTTCCGGTAAGCCCGGATCGTAAATTCAAAATCCGACATATACTGAGGCAGCAAAATCGGATGCATCCCTCCGGTTTTCATCCAGTCTCCCACAGTCAGAAACAGGCTGCGGGTAGAGGCTGCATTGCTATCACTTCCGGGCGGCAGCAGAGAACCGGTACCGTCCCTAAAATCATGGCAGAAAACGCCATCCAGTTGCTCCTCGCCATCGGCGCCATAGCCGCTGCCCGCCACCATGGTTCCCGGATGCTCACGGAGCAGGCGGATACCTGTCTCGATGTAATTGTCCCCATATGTGACGTCGTCATTATTAATCAGCACTGGTGCCTCCGGATCTGCCACATGCTTTTTCAGCCACTCATAAGCCTTTTGCAGACCGCCCGCCCACCACAGATTTCCGTCTCCTTTAAGGATCACGGAGCGGGGAAATTCCTGCTTTACCATCTCGGCCGTGCCGTCGGTACAGCCGTCATCCACTAGGATCAAAAACAGGTTTTTATAGGTTTGGCGCTTTAAAGCCGCCAGATACTTTTTCGTGATCTCATAACGATTGTGAACGGAAGTCACGATATAGACACGGGAGGTTTCCCTATCATCGGTTTTTCCGGACGCTTCCGGCTCAGCAGAGAAATCCCGCTTCCCATCCAGATAATCATCAATCGCCCGGATATGTCCCTTGGCGATATCCTTCATCGTCTTTCCCTGTACAGTCGCCAGGCTATTCTGTCCCATAGCCTCCATCTTGTCCGGATTGGCCAGCAAACGGTTTATGGCCATGGCCAGCCTGCGGGGGTTTTCAGCAGGAATCACATAGCCGTTCTTGCCCTGCCGGATCAGCTCCATACCGGCGATGCACCGGTCGGTGGTAATCACCGGAAGGCCAGCCGCCATAGCCTCATTAACCACCAGCCCCCACACATCCTCTCTGGTAGGCAGGACAAAAAGCTCCGCCAGACGGTACATCTGGTTCAACTGCTCTTTTTCCATAAAATCCAGGATCATCACATTTTTCAAGTTATGCGCCTTTATATAATCCAGATATGCCTGCTTTTCACCGCCGCCGCCGATCATCAGCAGGTTGGCGTCCGTCTCCGCCTGCTCCCAGGCGCGCAACAGGATATCATAGCCCTTCCGCGGAATAAACTGACCCACTGTTATCACCGTCGGCCGGTCCGGGATGCCAAGCCGTGCCCGCAGCGACGCTTTTTCTTCCTGGGTCAATGGCCTTTCCAGATAATCCTTTTCCGAAAGAGATGTAAAATGATGATAAAGAATCCGCTCCTTCGCGGCTCCGTAATGGCGGAAGTAATTTCCCGCAAAGGAACCGCTGGCAAAGCAGAGTGCCCCATGGGAGACAAACAGCCGCTTTACCGCTTTTTTCAATGGCTGGTCATTGATAAACGCCCCGTCACAGTTAATGGCATAAGGAATCCCTGCAGCCATACAGCGAAGCATCAGCAGATTGGCCTGCTTGCTGAAATAATCATAGACCAGCACCATATCGTAGCCTTTCAAATTTTTCAGGCATTGCCTATAAACCTGTTTATTCTCCGGCGTATTCAGCACCCTGAACGCATTGCTCTCCACAAACCAGCCTGCGTTCCTGTCCTGGTTCTGCACCACCTCGAAAAACAGATCAATCTTGTAATGCTTTGCCAGCTCCCGGAACACCGCTACCCGGTAGGGTGCCGGGAAGATGGACAAAATCAGCAGTCTTTTTTTTTTCGTTCCGTCATCGGCATGCTTCCTCCCCATCTTAGCCTGATCTTCTTCTATTTTTCCTTCGACATCAGATTCCGGATTCAAAAAAGCCCCCACATCTTTCGTCAGCGGCGCGTACCTGCTGATTTTCTCATCGGGCCAGTCCCACCATTTCGTCCCTGACAGCCGTCTGATGGTTTCCTCGTCAAACCGCTTTCTGATCAGCCTGGCCGGATTTCCGGCCCAAATCTCATAAGGACCCACATCCTTTGTGACGACAGCACCCATGCCGATCACGGCTCCGTCGCCGATCGTGACCCCGGCGCGGATCATGGCATTGGTGGCAATCCATACGTCATTGCCAATCGTGGTCTGCTGAAAAATATCGTATTCGTGACGGGCAAAGTTTTTCTTTAGGATATTCTCCCACTTATGGAACACCGACGAAGTGGAAACCCAGTTAAGAGGATGCCCCGTGCCGCCGATGTTGCAGTTTCCCGCTATGGAACAGAAGTTTCCAATCGTGGTATTTGTAATAAAGGTGGTCCGTCCCACATAGGAATACCGCCCCAGCCTGCTTCTGTAAAACCTGGCTCCGGCACAGATGGCCGCCGTATCGTCCACCTCGCTGTCCGATAATAATGCCAGAATCGATACCTTACTGAAAAACCGTCCTGGCAGCTTTATGATATTGTGTAATAATACAAGTAACCTGCGCATAGCTTCCTCTCTTACACGTTCGCGTCCGTTCCTGTTGAAAATTTACTTCCAGTCACTTTGCCGCCCTGCCGTCAGCTTTCCGCTTCCAGCGCTCCCGACTTCTTCACCGTGCCGTGCAGCTTCTCATGCTCATAAATTTTAGCGTCCACCAGAAAGCGGTACCAGTAGCCCTGCAGAAAATGAAAAGCCAGTCCCTCCGGCCCGTCCAAAAATCCCAGACGGAAAATGTACCGATACAGAAAATACCAATGGGCCCTACGCATCAGCGGCGTCCGGTAGTAAACCATATATTTCAGCCACCGCTTCCGCTCCGCCTGGCCGCCGAACAGCTTTGGCTTCATTACCGACTGATGATCAGCCGTGCCATTGGCCTGTTTTAAAAGCCGCCGCTGCTCCAGCTGCTCCTCCAATTCCTTATTGGAATACCAATTATGTTTATTAATCCACCATTCCAGGTCTTTTGTATTGTTATCAATTAAATCTTTGGAAAACCGGACGCTCTCTCCTTCCGTCAGCAAGAAATGCTCGTCCATCAGCGCCTGTTCACAAATAGCCTTCCCATGGCGGAAAATCCGCAGCAAATAGGTGGGATAAATACCCCCATGCTTAATCCACCTGCCCATAAAATAAACCCGGCGGCGCAGCATCACCCCAGTTACCCGCTTTGGCAGCCTAGGCAGCTTACGGCGGATTTCCTCTGTCAGCTCCTTTGTCAGCTCCTCATCAGCGTCCACCCGCATCACCCATTCGGTAGTGATCCCTGTGTTTTCCAGACCCCAGTTCAGCTGAGAGGCGTGATCCTCAAATGGATGGGTGTAAACGTTGGCACCCAGCTTTTTCGCCAGAGCAGCCGTTCTGTCTGTGCTGAAGCTGTCCACCACCACAATCCGCTTGGCGATTCCCCGCAGGGAACGGATACATTTTCCGATATTATTTTCCTCGTTTTTCGTTATGATCAGTACGGTCAGATCTACCATTCCTAACACACTTTCTTTCAAATCTTTCTAATCACTCTGGCCGGATTTCCGGCGATGACGCTGCCGGCCTCAAAAACGCCGCTGACCACGCTGCCGGCGCCCACCACACAGCTATCACCAATCCGGGTGCCTTTTAAAATAATAGAATTGCATCCCACAAACACATTTTTCCCGATCACTACCGGCCTAGTCACCAGGTTATCGTAGATATCCCTGCGCCGCTCCTCTGGGTCCAGGGAATGGAAATCATTATCAAAAATTTTGCAGTTGGCACCGATCACGCAGTAATCCCCAATCTCGATCCGCTCCCTGGCATAGATCGTGCTCCCGGAGATCCCCACATGGTTGCCGATCCGAATCTTTCCCTTTCCCCGGGCGATGATAATGGTCCGCTGATACAGGCCGATCAGATTGGAGATAAAATTGCTGTTAATCCCGCAATCGCGGCCAATTTGAATCCTCGCCCGGGGAAAACGAAAGATAAATGGCCAGCCCCCCAGCTTCAGACCCTTTCCATAGGTTACATGGTTTAACTTTAAGCCCAGACGGGGCAGGTAACTGTTTATTTTTGACATACAAACACCTCTAATTTAGTTCCGTACGGTACGTTGCTGTTTCCGAATCCGCTACGCCAGGAACAGCTTTCCGCCTTCCATCAAAATACACTCGAGCAGATACCACCGGCTGTAGCCATTGTCCCGATAAGCTCCGTATTTTGACAGAAAACGCTTCCAGACTACCTTTGGCTGCTTCTGGTTGCTGGAGCCGCCCAGCCGGTAGTTGGCCAGAACCTTTGGCACTACCACTACCTTACGGCCATCCTTACGAATCCGCAGCATCAGGTCCAGATCGTCGGCATTCCCCTTGCAGGCATACTGGTAAATGCCGTACATCTCCCTCGTGATAAAGGTTGTGGGATGGTTCCACTCTCGGGTGGTGATATAATGCTTCCGATACCGGGATTTCTTAATAAAAACTGTCCCGTCCCTCTTAACCATCCGCAGGTTTGCATACATCATATCGTAATGGGTTTTCCGGTACACCGAGACCGCGCAGGCAGCCGCATTTTCCTCATACCAGTCATCGCTGTTTAAAAGGCCAATTAGATCTCCTTTCGCCATGGAGACTCCCTTGTTCATAGCCTGATAAATCCCCTCGTCCTTTTCCGACACAATCCGATAAGAAAATCCTTTTCGGGCAAATGCTTCCCGGTAGCTCTCAGCAATCTCCACTGTCCCATCCGTAGACAGGCCATCGATGATCAGGTATTCCACAAAGGGATAGGTCTGGTGCAGCACCGATTCAATGGTATCCCGGATCGTGTTCCTGCTGTTATAGGATACGGTAATGACCGTGACCAGAGGCTTCCGGAAATTCGGGCATTTCTTCCCTTTTTGATGCGTTTCTTTTCCAGGGCTTTTTTTCGTTTTCGGTTCTGTTCCACTCATTTCGTCCATCTTATTCCCCATCAGCTTCTTCCGTCTGTTCTTTTGTCAGCATCTCCGGCTGACCTGCCGTCTGTTCCAGCCCAACCCTGGTCATATCAGAAGATTTTTCACTGGTAAACCCTTCCGTACTCTCCTTCATAAACAGTATCTTCACCGTCATCAGGATCAGCTTCAAATCCAGCAGCACCGAATAATTCTCCATATACATCATATCCAGTTTCAGCTTGTCATAAGCAGAAGTGTTATACTTTCCGTAAATCTGGGCAAAGCCGGTAAGGCCGCCCTTCACCTTGAGACGGAATCCAAATTCAGGGATATCTTGAGTATATTTTTCCACGTGTTCCAACCGTTCTGGCCTGGGACCAACCACACTCATGTCACCTTTTAAGATATCCAGCAGCTGGGGCAGCTCATCCATCCGGGTAGCCCGGATCACATGGCCCACCGGCGTGATCCTGGGATCACGCTCCGTGGCCGGGATCACCCTGCCGTCCTGCTCCGCATTTACAATCATACTTCGGAATTTGGTGATATAAAATACCTTGCCGCCGTTGGTAGCCCTGGCCTGCCGGTAGAATACCGGGCCGCCGTCATACAGCTTGATAGCCAGAGCGGTAAGCAGCATAAAGGGGGAGGCCACAATCAGCCCCAGCCCGGAAATCACGATATCCATCAGCCTCTTAATGATCTTCTGCTCGATGCTCATCCCACCGTTTCTGGCAAGCAGAATCGGTGTATCAAAGAAATGGAGATCCTCGGAATTGCGCAGAATAATATCTGAGATACTGGGACAAACATAAACGCGAACAGAGACGCCGTAACAATATTTGATCAGTTTGTTTCTCAGATGAACGGGCACATCACACATCACCACCCCCTGGGGATGGGCGTCGATCCTCTCCCTGATCGCTTCAAATCCCATACTATAATGAATCTGGTCGTCGATCAGATACTTTTCCTTCCGATCATTCATCTTATAAAACAGATTTTCCGCGCTCTCTCTGTAATCCCCATAGACAAAAAGCAGCTTTCTGGGAGGAAACATTTTGATATAGCCATAATTCAGAAAAAAAGACACGACGATGATACTGGCCACATCCGCTACGGTCATAAACAAAATGGGGGAGACCACAGCCATCCGATTGGACATCAAAGAGGTTTCCAGATAAGTGATCACATTCACACAGACTACGGAAAGACTCTGGGAATACACCATATTGGTCAGTTTCTGATACCCAATCTTGGACGCCCCATACAGATTCATAAAAGTAAACAGAAACATCACATACAGACCTGTCATCACATAATTGCCTCGCTTGGCATAGGTCAGGCCGGCTCCCATCACCTCATCCACATTATAATAGGTCATCCATACATACCAGAAAATGGCAGCCTCCACAGCTACCATCATCAGGGTGGCCATCATCCGATATACTCGTTTGTATTTTTCATATTTTACATTCATAGGCTTTTATTTATCATCCTGCGGGCAGCAAACCGTGCGAACGCCCGCCATACGGCTGTCACCATAAAGGCACAAAGGCCAAACGGAAATCTGTCAGCAAAGCATTACGAGGTATCCGGAAGAATATGCTGACAGCACATTTTATCGGATTCGTCTCACTGGTTTATCTGCCGACGATATAGCCATACATACCGGCTCCTACCACAGATAAATTGGCAAAGGCCTGGTGGGTATCCCCCGCAGAATCCTGGTCCAGCGTGACAAACAGGAACACCGCCCCGGCCGCCCTGGCCGCATCAAGCGCGTCGGCAGAACCTACGAGGTCCTCCGCCATGGACAGCTTCACCTTAGCATTTCTCTCCTCAAGCGCTTTTTTAGTTCCCTCAAAAACTGCTGTCAGCAGCTTGCTGGTTTTTGGCGCCGCCAACAGAATACTTCCATTTTCGGTACGCTCGCTTACGCCGTCCAAAAGGGCTGCCAAGAGCGCACATGATTCCTGCTTTCCCTTTCTCACCTCACAGAAATAAGGAACAATGGACACCTGGTCGATCTCCTCCCGAGAATGCAGTGTGCTGTCATAGAACACCCTCGCCACCACAAAAGCACACCAGAGGAAAAATCCGGCTCCCACCAGCATAATCTTTTTCCAGGATAAAAAGCTGCCCAGGGAAATCGTCACCTTCTTTGGCTCGTCCAGCTCAAAAATCTCCACGCCGCCATTGGCTTTTGTAAGATAGGTGGTCATCACCGGATCGTCGATGATTCTTCCTTTCAGCCCCATAATGCTCTTCGTCTCCTGAAGCAGCAGCTCCGTATAGGTTTTCGCCAGAAACCGGGTGCGCTCCAGGCCGAGGCTGCGGACAATCACACGATAACACATGGAGGTGCCTTTCATATCCACATTGGCCGTATCCAGTTCTTTATTAAACTTTTCAAATCCGTTTTCTAAAAGCGCTTGATCTACCTGATTGCGAATCCGTTCGCTGTAAAGCAGGGCCATATACGCATCCGAATAGTCCTCGTCCGCGCTGTCAATATACACCAGCGCCTCACCCTGGTAGGTTTCAAGGGCGGCGCTTGCCAGGTCGGCCCGGTACTCGCGGATCGTCATCAGAACCGCCAGACCGATGCAGACAGCCATCACAACAACACCCAAAAGCAAGTATTTTTTAATGTTGCACCAGATTTTCCGGGTGCTGATCAGCATTTCACCTTTCCACTCATTTGTTGAAGAAGCTTGATTCACCGTCGATACCTCCAGGAATAATCTAAAAATATTATTCTAGTATAGCACAATTTGCCAGATATATAAATAAGAATTTCCCGCAGCCATTTACTCTGCTTTTTCAAACACCGCATGCAGACTGATTCCGCCTTTCTCCACGGTCGTCTCCACAGTATGTTCCTGATCGTAATGACCGCATTTTTCGCATCATTAAAATCCATGTTGTTCATATAAATATTAATGCACATATAATCAATATAGCTCTGCAGGCCCACCTGCCGGCCAAATGCCTTGTAGCCGGAAGCCTCCGCTCCTGTCCTGTCGAAAATCAATCACATAATTCACTGGCATTAAAACTCGAACTTCACATACCCCCGGCTCTTATGCAGCCGGTCAAAGTACCAGCCATATTTATAAATGACATAATCATCGGTGCGGCCGATTTCCGCCAGCCCGGCAGCCAGCAGATAATCGTGATAAGGGCCGCTTGTCTCATATACCACATAAGCCGTCTCCGTCACATTCAGCGCACTCATAAAATCCTCATGGGGAATCCAGTAACGGTCCATAATCAAAAGCTCCACCAAGCGAATCCGGCTGTTCAGCCATACATTGTCCGTGTCTGTCACAGTCCTTCCCGTATTCACGGTGGTCATCATGCTCTCATAAGGAATCACAACCCGGAAGGAAGGATCGTACTGAGTGACCAGAAGATTCAGGTCAAAATCAAAAAATACCCCCACATCCGAAAGCCGCTCCCGCTCGGCATCCTTTTTAATCACATCACAGACAATAATCATATCGTCGGGAATCCGGTAGGGATTCGACGTAAGCGGCAGGCCGCGGCTCCATGCGGGCGCCCCGGCGGCGATGATCACGACTGCCAGAACAAGAAAAACAAGAAGCTTTTTCACCCATGTTTTCCGGGAAGCCGTCAGCCTGACACATACATAGGGAATCACGACGCCAAGGGGCAGCAGCCAGAAAAAACGGTAGTACTCCCCGCTGAAATTCAGCTTTTGAATCAACACCTTCATGATCAGGATATTATATACGGTGCAGACTAAAATCGTAAAATAGGGCCACAATAAAAGCTTAAGCGCCCGGGAGCCAGGATCTTTCAGCCAGAAAAGCAGCAGCATCGCCCCGGCAAACAGCAGCAGGAAACAGGTTTCTCCCTGATAGGTTTTCAGGCACTGGCGGATAAAGTCCAGCCCGGCGTCAGATATCTGAATCGGCATACGGGTTCCTCCCTAAACATTGATGATAAACAGCCCCTTTGTGCTTGCCACATACAGCAGCAAAATCACCAGGCAGGGGATCATGCAGAGCACCCCTTTGGCAAATGTCCTAACGTCCCGTTTGATCAGCGCAAGACTCAGCGCAAAGGCGCCCACCTCCACCGGAAGCAGCGTCATGGCAGAGGAGGAGATGGCACAGCCGCTCTGGCAGAGCAGGAACAAGAGCCACCAGTAAGCTCTGTTTTGATAGTCCTGATACAGCCTGGCGGCCACGTACAGCACCGCCGGTACGATCACACTGCCCAGCACTGCCTTTCCCTCATAGCTGCGCAGCAAAAGAAAGCTGGAGGAGGTGTAGGCGGTATAGGTAAACAGATTCAAAAGCAGGGCAAATACCAGCATCAGACCGGTATGCTCCCTGTCTCCTTTGAAAAACAGACGGGCAATGTTATAGATCACCAGATTATTCAGAATGGTGACCACCACCCCCATCACTGTTTTCATCTCAATTAGCGGATGAATGCCAAAGGCCTTGCAGACCACCGCATCCTGTACCAGATAGGTAGCGAAGCAGTGACGGATATCAAAGGTCTGGCGCATATCTCCGGTCAGCGGGTCATACAGGCTGATCGTATTCGTATAAACGGACAGGGAGACATCCCCGATATAATAGGTGGCATCCCAGTAATCCGTCTGCCACATTACCACAAACACCGCCTGGGCCATCACCACCAGAACAGGGACCAGCATCCAGAAAAGCTGTCCCGTCGCCTGTCTTTTCAGATCGGCAAAAGCCTGAAACCAGACTTTCCTGCATGTAACCGCCCCGTACACCGTCACAACCGCCACCAAAAGCAGCCAGAGAGCGGCCAGACGGTTCAGCGGAAGCTTTAAAAAGGTACAGGGCACCGCAAGAACCTGAAAAATTCCATAATACAGGAAAAATCCGATCATCAGCGCAAAGGTCAGAGAAAATTTTTCTTTTTTTATTCTGACTGTGACCAGAGAGCCAAAAGAAAAATAGACAGCCATATAAAATAGTAGCATCAATATGCAGTTGATAATCTCCAGCACAGTCTCACCTCTTATTTATAGTTCCACTACGGCCCTTTTCATACACCCATATCTAACTCGATTTCCGGCCGTTTACACGTCCGTAAACCGAGTTGCGCATGCTCCGGGCCTCCGTTGTTTTTATAGTTCCACTACGGCCCACTTTATTGAAAATCTTCTTTTACGATTTCCCACACGGCTTCCATCCCGAAGGTATCCTTTACAAAAGCCATGGCATCATGCCCGGTTTTAGCGGACAGTTCCGCATTCTTGCAGTATTGAAGGGTCTTTTGGGCAAATTCCGCCGCCGTGTCGGCCACGGACAGCACCTGCTCCACGCCCTCAATGCCTTCGGCGCCGATGGAGGTGGTTACGGTGGGCATTCCGTAGTACAGCGACTCAATCACCTTTCCCTTTACCCCCGCACCGAACCTGAGCGGTACTACCACGACCTGGCAGGCGCCGTACAGCGCTTCCAGCTCCTGATCCGAGACAAAGCCCTTCACGACGATACCCTCCCGGCCGTCAAGGGCCAGAATTTCCTCCGGCGCCTTGGAACCCACGATATAAAAAGGAATCTCCATCTTACGGCGGATCAACGGCCAGATTTCCTCCACAAACCACATCACCGCATCCTTATTCGGATGGTGGGCAAACCCGCCCACAAACAGCAGGCCCTTGCGCTTCGTAAAATCAAAATCAATATCCTCCTTAAAGGACTCAAACATATTCAGGCACACGGCCTTTACCCGCAAGCTGCCGTCGATCTCATGGAGCACGTCCCGCTCCACATAAGAAGGATAATAGGACATATCCGCCGTCCGAATCAATGACAGCTCCTGCTTCTTCATATAATCCGACTCCTTTTTATGCGCCGGATCGCCCGTTACCTCGTACTCTCTCTGCTCCCGCAGAAAATGGAGGTCGTGGCCGTAATACATAATCTTAATATCCGTCTTTTTCCGGATAAAATCCATATATTTGATGGCGATATGAGGCCGGTTAATATAGGCAAACTGAATATATTTCTTATTTTCCTCAATCCAAGACAGGATATTTTCCTCGTACCAGCGGCCGTACAGCACCTCCACGCCCATCTGCTGGAACGCTGTGGTATAAGGCTCCTCTCTGCCGTAATTGTCGCCCACCAGCTTTACCACGTAGCCCTTTCGCAGAAACAGCTTAATATACTGATATGTGCTCTTGGACCCCGCGTCCTTGTCAAAGGTAGGCACATAATGGTCGATGGCCAGAATCACCTTCCGATTCTGAAGCCGTTCTCTGGCCGCAAATGGATTTGGCCGCTCGCCGTGAACCTCCTGTTTTGCGAAAGCGGATGCCCATTTTTCCTTCAGCTTCTCCATATTTGCTGCCTGATAAGCCTTGATACCGCTGCCGGTATCGGTTCCGTTTGAAATACCTTCATAATGAACCACCACCGACAGAGGCTGATAAACCACCCGATACCCGGCCTCCCGCACGGCAAAGGCCAGATCCGCATCCTCACAGTAGGCCGGGGCAAACCGTTCGTCAAAGCCCCCCAACTGCCTCCACAGCTTTGCAGACAGCATAATGGCAGCCCCCGAAATATAGTCCACATCCTTTACATAATTATATTCCGGCTTGTCCGGATCGTCGAATTTTCCGTAATTCCAGCCGTTTCCCTCCCGCCAGAAGATGCCGCCGGCCTCCTGCAGTCTGCCGTCGGGATAAACCAGCTTGGAACCCACCATGCCGATGGAAGGATCTGACTCGATCAGCGTCACCAGGGAAGAAAGCCAGCCTGGCTTCACCTGGGTATCATTATTTAAAAAGAAAATATACTCTCCCCGGGCGTGCTCCGCCGCACTGTTGCAATTTTTTAAAAAGCCTAGGTTGGCAGTGCTCCTGACAATGGTAATCCCCTTACAATACAGAGGCAGCACAACCGTTCCGTCCGTAGACCGGTCATCCGCCAGAATGACTTCATAAGTGACATCCCCCGTATTTTCCAAAACCGAAGCCAGGCAGCGGTAGGTATACGCCACCTGGTTATAGGCCGGAATAATAATGGATACCTTAGGCTTTCTGTAAATGGGAAATTCCAGTCCCCCCAGCTCATAGTACAGCCTGTCCAGCTCCTCATCCCCGGCTGACAGGCGGCCTTTTTTCGCTGCCAGCAGCTTTCCTGATTTTTCCGGATGGAGCAGCAGGTTTTTGGAGCTGTGTAACAGCTTTCTTCTCTCCGTCCCCTCGGGGAACATGGTATTTCCTGCGGCCGACGCTTCTTGATAAAAGGATTTCAGCCCCTGATAAACCGCCTTTCCGCCCATCAGCTTCGCCGCCTTTTTAAAGGGCGCATATTTTTCCAGTATGGCATCCCTGTCGGCGATCATCACATTCAGATTTTGAATATGGTTCTCTTTCAACTGTACGGCCAGCTTTAAGTCCTCGATCTGATGCTCAAGCTGCTGTCTGGACCGTTCCTGGTCCTCCGTAAGCTCCTGAAAGGTTTTTACCTGTTTTTCGTACCGCTTCGTATAAGCGTATTCTTCTTTTCTGCCATGGACATGCTCCTGGAAGGATACCTCCATCCCGGCGAACAGATCCGCCAGCTCCCTGCCGATTCCCAGCCGCTCCAGGAATTCCCGTCTCGGGCAATGGGCTGACAAAAAACCCCAAAACTTCCGGTAAAAATAATGGAGGTTCCGATACTGAATAAACTGGGCCGGCACCGGGAAATCCAGCACCCATTCGTAGTCGAGACAGTAATATTTATCTCCGGAAACCATAATATTCTCAAAAATCATATCTATATTGGAAACAGCATAGGACTGGGGCTCGTCCGTCAGCTCCAAAAGCCTGTCCGCCGCGTCCCGGCCGAAAGCTTCTATAAATTCCTGTGTCACTTCAAAGGGAACCAGCCCGCCTGGCTTTACCGCAAAAATAAGCTCCATCGCCTCGGCCACGGCCGCAGCCGGGTCAGCTTCCTTTTGCAGCCGCTTTGAAAGCAGCTCGTCAAAGCTTGTGCCCTCCAAATAAGCATACCGCATGACGCCATTATCCATCTCCGGCTTTAATGCCTCCACATTCCGGAAACAATCGTTGATGGCCTGGCAGTGGCGCGGGAATGCCGCGATATGTGCCCGGCCGCACTCCCGCACCGCCTCCTTCTCCACATACCGCCGCCCCGTATCCGTATCCAGGCAGATCGCCGTACGGATCTGAAACTGCGGCTTCCTTAATTTATTGTATTTTACGTATTGAATCTGTTTCATTGATTTTCTCCTGCAGATGACCACTGCGAAAATATAAGAACACTCTTTAAGAAATCAGGACGCGAATACCAAAAATGAATTAGCGAAATAAGGAAACTGCCCGTCCTTTAAAATTCCTTCCCAGGCCCCCGCCTCCCGAAACATCTGACACCAGTCTCTGTCATAAGCCACGGCCGTATTTTCCAGCATCCCGGGCTTTGGCAAAAAGCTATCGGAATAGATAGCGTCCGGCAGCTTGTAATCCGGCATGGGATAATAAAACTCCTGTTCCAAAAAGCCGGCCTCAGAAAGCAGTCCCGCAAGCTCCGGCTTAGAAAAGGTCCGCACCCCCCGTACCCTTCCGTAATCCTCAACGCCGTCAAACAGTCCTCCGGTATGGTCCTCCGGAGCGCCGGCCCAGTATTTCAGGCCGTATTTATTCTCAATGGCGATCATCAGCTTTCCGCCCGGCTTTAAAAAGGATTTCACCCGTCTCAGCATTTCCAGGTACGGCTCCTCTTCGCTGATATAATAGCCCGCATATTCCAGCACGCCGATCAGCGTAACATAGTCAAAGGTATCCTGAATCCGGATATCCTCAAAATTTCCCACCAGAATCTCCAGATTGCCGTATCTGCCGTTCCGGGCCGCGTTGATTGTGGAGCGGCGCTTGGATAAGTCGATAGCCGTCACCCGGGCCGTTTTTCTGCAGAAAAGGCCCGTAACCGCTCCGCAGCCGGCGCCGATCTCCAAAAGCGTTCCTCCAGGATTAAACCCATACCAGTCCAGCAGATTTTCACGGATATCCGACAGATGGTACAGAATCGGCCATTCCTCCTCCTGCCGTAAAATCTCGTCCATATCCCGGCCGCTTTCACACAGCTCTAAAAGACGGTCCTCAATATCGCCGTCGCTATACCGGTCTTCCCCTTTATAAAATTGCAGGTTTAAAACATCCTCGTACATGATTTCCTCTTTCCTGACGCAGCAACACACCATTTTCAACATATTTCTGCGTAAACTACAAGCACTTATCTAATTTATCCAGCCATCCGATCAACTGTTACCTTTTATTTCCATGCTCTGATTTTCTAAGGCAGCCCCTCTGCCACCGAAAATCACTTCCTATCTTTTTCTACGGAAACTTCAGAATCCATATCATAGACCCCTACCGTATTTTTATTGGAAATCACCGTGATATTTACCGCATCATACAGCCGGTCATGAACCACGAACGCGCCGCCCTCAAAGCCGGTGCAGCCTAAAGACAGCAGGTACTCTCCGCCCTGCAGGCTCATATTCTGGCGGAATGCAATCACATATTCCTCTCCGGCCCCGGCTGTCTCCACCTGGCAGTCCTCGATCAGCGTATTGGTGCCGGTCAGCTCCGTTCCCTTAGAATCCTTAATCGTAAAGGCAAAAATCGGCGCGGGCACCTGCTCCTGAAAACGCACCTTCATTTTCAGGGTAAAAGGCTTTCCCTTCAAAAGCAGGCTGCTCAGCTCTCCGTTATGATCGAACAAGCCAATATCCGCAATCTCTGCCCGGCCGTCTCCGTATTTCAGCTTTTGTTCGTTTAGCGTCAGGCTGGTTTTCCACGGCTTTTCGCCGTTCCCGCCTTCGCTTCTACCTCCGGCAGCTCTATTCTCCCTGCCTCCGGCTTCATCCACAGCGGACTCATCCGCATTAGACATGCCGGACTCATCCGCACCGGACATGCCGTCGCCGCTGTTCCCGGTCGCCTCCATATCCTCCTGGTTCGCCAGAATCTTCTTATATAAATCCACCATCTGCCTGGCCGGGCCCTCTGCCACAAAATGCCCCCTGTTTAAAACCACCACCTTGTCGCAATATTTAATCACCGTACTCATATCATGAGTGACTAGCAGCACCGTGGTTCCCGACTTGCAGATCTCATTGATTTTCTGATAGCATTTGGCCTGAAAAAACACATCTCCCACAGCCAGCGCCTCATCCACAATCAGGATATCCGGATCTACATTGATGGCCAGAGCAAATGCCAGGCGGACAAACATACCGCTGGAATAGGTTTTCACCGGCTGGTACACAAAATCACCGATATCGGCAAATTCCAGAATCTCCGGCAGCTTCTCATCCATCTCCTGGCGGGTATAGCCCATCATCGTGCCGTTCATATATACATTTTCAATGCCGGTATATTCCATATTAAACCCGCCGCCCAGCTCCAAAAGGGCGGACACCCGCCCCGAAACCGTCACCTGCCCGGTGGTAGGCGTCAGGACACCGGTAATAATTTTCAAAATCGTAGATTTCCCGGAGCCGTTGGTTCCGATAATCCCCATAAACTGTCCTTGCTCCACCTGAAAGGAAATCTCATTCAGCGCGTAGAACTTTTTATGATATTCCTTATGAAAAGGATTCAGAGACTCCTTTAACCGGTCAATCGGCCTGTCAAACAGCCTGTATATCTTCGTCACCTGATCAACTTTAATTGCAGACAAACAAACAATCCTCCAATTTTATTACGTGTGCCCTCTTTTATAATACATCCGCAAAGTGAGGCCGCAGCCGCTGGAACACACTGACCCCCGCAAATAAAAACAACAGCGCAAAGGCCCAGAAATACAGCGTTTCTCCCGGCCGCTGCCAGAACCAGACCTGGTCCAGCAGACTGTCCCGGTAGCCCTGGACAATATAAAACATCGGATTCAGCTTCAAAAGCGCCAGCACCGTGCCGCCAATCCCCACCTCGATATAATTCCACATAATCGGCGTCACCCAGATGCCAAACTGCAGGATAATCGCCACGATCTGGGCCATATCCTTGAAAAACACATAGATGGAAGCGCACAGATAGCCCACGGCCAGCACAAGCGCCAGCATGGCCAGGGAATAATAAGGAATCTGAAGCCAATACACGGTGGGAAAAGACCCCATAATCATATAAAACAAAACCATAATCAACAAAAAAATCAGGTGGATAAACAATGCCGACACGACCTTGATCACCGGCAGGACACTGATATTAAACACCACCTTCTTCACCAGATAACTATATTCATATAAACTGTTGGTAGCCAGCTGCAAGGCTTCGCTGAAAAAAAACCAGGGCACCAGCCCGGCCACCAGCCACAAAATAAAAGGATACCGGTCATTTCTGCCATCCCTGAGCAGCGTAAACACCAGGTAGTAGATGACAATCGTCACCACCGGCTGGACAAACATCCATACCATGCCAAAATAGGAACCGGCGATCCGCTTCTTAAAATCCGCCTTCGCCAGCTCCGAGACCATCTCCTTATGCTTCCAGATCTGGGCAATCTCAGAAAAAAACTGTCCCATATATCCTCCTTAAACCCGGCATATATCCGGATTGCAGCTTCATGAATTCGACAGAATGCATCATCACAAAGCATCCTTTCTATAACGACACACTTCGCCAGATACCTTGTAATAAGAATCCTGTTTTAAGAATGATGCGCCGTACACATATTTCATAGTATAACATCCTTCCTCCGGGGTTTCAACCACTATTCCAAGAGGTGCTTCATACACGAAAGCCCGCATTACGCAAACGCGAATCTATGCAGAATGCATAATTTCTATATATCACTAAACGTGTTGCATCTCACAAAATGAACAGTCACAGACTGGCAGCACTTTTCCGAATGCTTTGCAGCATTCCTTTTCTCCTGCGGAAAACAAAACCTCCAACACAAAACTGGAACGTCAGCAGACTGACCGCTTCTGCTCCATGATATCTCCCCCGCCCTACATAAGACACCCGGAAGCTTCCCGTCCGTCCACTGGGAACAATGACACGCAGCACATGATTGTCCCCGGCCTGTACCAGCAGCTCCTCCCCGGTTCGCAGCTCCTTCGCTTTATAGCCGGGATACCACAAAAGGGGCACCTCTATCCATCCGTCATTTCCGCCGTTCGTATAGGTCACAGTAACCGTTGTTCCCTTCTTTTGGCGCTCCAGTACCTGCACAGAATCTGCGGAAGTGAGATACCGATCAGCTGTAAGCTGCCCCTCATCGGTTCCGTAGATCAGGTATTCTTTATTCTGTCCGAGGGCTGAATTATCTATTCTGACAGACTGCAGCCTGCGCAGACAAGGTTCACTGCTCTGGAGTAACCCCCCTCCCAGAGAAATACAGCTGTAGATACCAGCGCACACCAGCGCTGCCATGACAAGCTTTTTCTCCTGCGCTCTTTCACCGCCGGAATATTCCCGCGCCCCCGCATCCGCCAGGGCCATCACGGCCATAGCCGTAGCCGGTCCCAAAAGCCTCCAAGGAAACTGGACCGTCCTTGTCAGCGTGTCCAAAACTATCAGCTTCTCCAATCTGTTCCAGGGAACCAGCGTAGTGCTGCAAAGCAGACATCCCGCACCAAACCAGAACAGCTTTCTCCCAAAACTTCCCTTTCCTTTTTTCCTGTAAAAAAACAGCCATATGCAGCCAAGCATACAAAGGCTGACGGAAATCCCCAGGGTGATAGACATTTCCCAACGAATCCCGTTTTCAAGTGGATGGGAAACACCAATCTCATCGCCCAGCAAGCAAAACAGCTGCGCCGGTATCACCGCCTGCTCATAAAACAAATTCTCTGCAGCATTCAAATTCAAGTCCAGCCGGTAAAAATCGAAGAACGGTACCAAAAACCACAGGTTCAGCAGCAGGAGCACACCGATACTTTTCAGAAGGGCAAGCCAACGCCTGTCCACAAACAGATTTCTGAAATAAGCCAGCCCCAGATAAACTGCCAGCAGTGCCGTCAGCAATGTACTAATCAGATGGGACTGAAAAATACCGGTAGCGCCCATCACCAGCCGCGACCATTTCCTCGGATCACCCAGCAACACATGATACATTCCGCTGACCGCCAAAGGCAGAAAGCATAAGGCGAGGGCCTCCCCCAGAGCAGCCCGCTGGTATACACAACTGAAACGGTAAATAGAAAGCGTATAGACCACAAAGGCCAGCGCAGCATAATAGGAAGAATGGGTCATGGATTTCACGGCATCATACATGATGAGCGCCGTGGACAGGTTCACCAGAAAAAGAAAGAACGAAAATGCCGCCACTGCAGACACTCCCATCAGACGCAATAGAGCTGGAATATATAGAAATAATTCCGGATACAGCGCTGCCGTCCCATAACCATACCCATTCAGATGAGGTGGATGAATCCGCACCGGGAACTGGCCGCACAGCAGCCCATCCTTAATTCCCTCCACACGGGCCAGGTGAAAAGCCAGATCGTGGCCATTAATCAGATACCCTTTCATCAGAGGATAGCTGGAAAACGCCACTGCCAAACACACCAACGCGCCATACAGCCCCTCCTCCTTTGCAGCCGTCTTCCCCCGAAAATAGTACAAACCCCATGCCACATACAAAACCAAAAATAAAAGCATGCAAAGCAGCGCATCCCTGCTAAGCGGACGATCTCCGCTAACTATCATCGCCGCTACCTCCACCCGTTCAGCCTCACTTCCGTCATAGCCCGCATATACGATGCGGAACAGCACATCATTGGAAGGCTCCTCCAACTGGAATGCATAGGAAAAATCAGCAGACATATTGTTGATTGGCGTAGTGAGGACACTCCCCTGCTCCTCCGAATAAACCTGAAAAACAGCCTCCGGAACAGTCCCCTCCGCTTCTACCTCAAGGCTGACTGTATATGTCCCGGCTGACAGAGAAAGCCTGGGCAGAATATCCGTCACATTATCATAACTCATACACTCGGGATAAAACACCCTGCTAAAATCATCTTTCCTGTGCTGCAAAAACATACCGCACAGAATCGCCCCAGCCAGGATGTAGATTCTGATCGATACGATTTTTTCATGTAAAAGCTTCATCCTTTGTCCTCCCCCATAGAAACGCCTGCTACACCCGCCTGATCAATATCCTCTATATCTCTGCGCTCCACCCAGCTTTTCCACGCCTTTTCATACCATTACATCCTCTTCCATGCTGCCCTGTGCCTTTCCGCTCCCTTTAAAAACCCAGATACTCCGTCCATTTCCCAATGTATTCCACCAGCCTGCCCGCCGAAGCGCTCACATTGATCGCGTCAAATTTGCCCAGCGCCGCCAGATAGACTAACAGGAGCAGCCCGGGCGCGGGATTCGTCCGCAGAGCTTCTTTTTTCTCCTCCAGGCATTTTACCATGGCCCTGTCCCCTGATGCCAGCAGATAAAAGATTAATAGGAAATCAAAAATCAAAAACCCCGCAAACCACCGTCCCCAGTCCACAGTGATCACAAATATTGGGATATAAGGGAGATGACAGGCCATCATCAGCCAGAAGCTGAGCCTGTCTTTCTTTTCTATATGCCTCCGGTAAGAAATCCAGAGACGCACCAGGAAAATCCACAGAGGCAGCAGCAAAGCACAGGCTGCAAGGCCGGTTTTGATACAGTCGCCGATCATATATTTTCCAAAAGCATTCCAGTGATCGCTGAATTTTCCAAAATATTCAAACTGCAGCACTGTCTCATTCACATTCTGCAAAGATGTTCGGGCAATGACCTTCTCATACATCTCATGAGCATTGGCACAGTTTACCTTTGAGAACAGCTGCAGATACAAAGCCAGGGCGAAGCAGGAGCCAAACAGCAGCAGTCCGTAAGCCCCATATTTTTTCCTGTCCTCGCTTTGGAAAAATTCATGGATCAGGATTGCCGCCGGCAGCGGAAAATAAATAAACACATATACCTGATGGGTCAAAACGGCTGCCAATACCAGCGCCGTCACGCCGAGCCATTTTTTCGGATTTTTTGTTGCAATGGAGAGCATAAAAATCAGCAGCGTATCGATAACCAGAAAGGTGTCCATTCTGCCAAAGGTATTCTGCTGGAACAAATAGACGATGCTGGCCGGGGAGGCTATCCAAAGCGCACAGAGAAAAGCCGCCATTCCCCGCATGTCCGCCCCGGTTCTTTTTATGAATCTGCCGACAGCTGCCGCAGCGATCAGACATAGACCTATCCCTACAGCCATTAAAACCACATACAGATTACTGGTATACAGCTGAGGGAAGATCAGACCGACAAGGCTTCCCACCAGCAGCCTTGAGCTAAATCCAAACTCATAGCCCACCGTATAATAAGTGGTACACCAGCTATCCAGCTCTTCCATATCCGGAACATGTAAAAGCAGTCCGGTAAAAAAGATCAAAAAAACAAATATTTCTATCTGGCAGCGGCACAGCCAGCCCTTCTTTTTCATTCTCCATCCACTCCTTATCATACATTATGAATAGTGTTCCAGGTCTGTCGGTCTGTATCCGTCACGGCAAAAACCATGGGGATAACAAAAAGCTGCCAGCAATACCATAACCGGCAGCAGGAACACAAACGCATACGTCATCCTTTTATTATTTTTCAAATCAAAATTCCCTAAAATATTCATGCAAACATTATAAGGCACATTCCCCAAAAAAGCAATCTTTACCGGCGGGAAGCCCCAGGTTAAAGGCTGCCGCAATCATTTACGGCAGCCTCTGGTCCGCATTCCGGCGGCGGCCGTCTGTTCGGACCGTTAATCGGAAATTATGCGCTGTCTCATCCAAATATTGTTTTCAATACAGTTGTCTCCACCCGGGCAAATAATATTCGAGCCCTTATAGATGGCAAAGCAGATATTATCATTGACTGTGGCTACATCGATGAGCCGGAAAACATGACCCATTTAGACTGTACCAAATATATTACAAATTTGGATATTATTATGAATTTTTGCAGGCGGCATCATTTACAGCACTACTTTTTCTATACGTCCAAATTATATTTATGCGTACCTAAAGACAGCGTTTACGCCGACTACCATACCATTACGCTGAAACAATTATCGGGGATACCCGTAATCAGAAGCAGTCTTACCTGCGATTTTGAAATGTGGCTGGACGCCATCGAAGAATATTCAAATCTGAAATTTAACACCATTATGACTGTCGATAACGACACCTGTAACAATTTGATTTTTCATCATAATTACAACACGCTTATCATGTCCAGCTATGTGATGAATGATAAACGATTTCATAACTTCTGCAAACTGATTCCCGTAACCGACTCTATTGCGGAGCGTGATTTTTTTATCTATGCCCGAAAAGGGAACTCACATGTGACCGGCTTTCTAAAATCCGCCCTAAACCATTTTGACTGGCGATTGCTGCTGTTGGAAAATCCTTTGTGAATGCCGGCGCCGCTGTTTTCCCGCCGCCGTATCAGACGCCATTATTCCGCGAGGCGCCTTATACATGTTACGGTCACTCTTTCCTGTCCGCAGCCATATAATAAAGAAAACAATCGCCTATGGAGCTTTTATGACACAATCTTTTCTGACCCCGGTTTACGGTGTCATTCAAAATATTTCTCAGTCCCCAAACCAATGCTGTGACAGCCTCATTACGCTGCTCACCTCCAACGGCCTCATCCGCTTCGCAGCAGGTCCCGATACCTTTATCATCGACTCGGCCAGACTTTCTCCCGGCATGTCTGTGGCGGCCTTTTACGACCCGCGCCTGCCGGTACCCCTGATCTTCCCGCCCCAATATCAAGCGGTGATCATTGCCAGACGGCGGCAGAATGAAAATGTGGCGGCCGGATTCTTCGACAGGAACCTGGTTGCCGCCGATCAGTCCCTGCAATTAAATATCGGAGCTTCCACAGAAGTCACCACCGCCAACGGCCTGCCTTTTCCATGCAGCCCCGGCGGGCAGTATCTTGCGGTATTCTATGCCGCAACAACCAGAAGCATCCCACCGCAAACCGCACCGCGGAGGATCGTGGTGTTTTGCTGATGATGAGAGCTGCAGTATGCAGCTCTTTCTTTATATCATAGGAAAGTTCTACGGACTTCCTTATGATATAAAAACGCTCCGCAAGGATGCGCACCGAATGAAAAAGGATTCTTCATAGAAAAAGGCTATGGCAAGACTTTACTTGCCGCTGTCACAATCCGGCACAAACTGATCCGGATATTTTTCGCTTCCGGTATAACCGCAGACGCCAAAGCGCGGAGAATTACAAATTGGCAGCTGCATCTCCTCGCCGCAGTCATGCGCTTCCCCACATTCATCGCATAGAAAACCACAGCCATCATACAAGCACTCGGTACAGATCACCGTTGCTTTTTTCTCGCCGCACTCATCGCACAGATACTCAAGCGGATTATTTCTTGACAGAAGCGTCAGTTTTTCTCGTTTCCGGAACCCTTCTCTGTAACCGCAGACTTCAATCACCAGCTCCGTTGTAGAGCCAAAATCATATTCATAGCTGAATTTCACACCGGTTTCCAGCACTGTTTTTAGTTTGTGATTCATATTTTCGGCAGGCTCGCCCCAAAAAGAATCCTCATCAGGCGTCACGTCATAGCTGACGCCTTCGATCTCAAAGCTGCTTAGATGGCCGCAGCACTCTACCCAGATGTCCCTCAAAAAGGAATCCAGATCTTTTAATGTGGCGTCATCACGGATTTCAATCAGCAGCCAATACTGCTTCGAGTATTTCCCATAAATCGACAATTCGAAATATCCGCACTTTTTGCTGCCCTTCTCTCCATTCAAAACAGCCCTCCTCTTTTCACAACTGTTTAAATGCCGGAGCATATAAGCCTTCGTGTATTCCTTCCCACAATATTTACATTTTCCTTTTGTCTGCGTTCGCATAGATCGTCCTTTCATACATGATCATTTTAACTCGCTTTCACAGCCTGTTATCTGCTTTCTATTTGCTTTCAAAACATGCTGATTATGCAAGCCGCACCATACAGTTCTTTCTCTTACATGCGATTCCATACTTAAAAATCGTTTCCATCCCATCCTCACGCAGCCCGGCTTCATAATCCAGCCGCCCGATCTGGCCAAGGGCTTCCTCACACGCCGCCTCAAGGCTCCCCTCGGCGTATTTGACCTCAATAATGATCCCAATCTCATCTTCCTCAATCTCAATTAAAATATCACTGTAGCCGTCGCCAGATTCCACATTTGACCTGATATACCAGTCCTCCCGGTGGCTTAACAGGCCAAGAAGGATACCATGGTAAAAATTTTCCTTTTTAGGCTTGCGGGCGCTGGTGTCACGGATGCTGATAGTTTTCCTTAAATAAGCGTTTAACAGCTCCTCGACAGCCTTTGCATCTCCCCGGGCGACGGCGTCGCACAGTGCGTCCAGCCGCGGCGTATCCTTCCTGGCTTCCTCCTGGATCCATTCCATAACCTGCCTGATAAAGATCTCACGAATTTCCCGGTTCGGGATGGCCAGATCATAGATTCCCTTTTCCCCTTCTATCTCATCCCCTTCCTGCTTCCCTCTCTGGGTCAGATAGCCGGTGGTGAAAAGCAGGCTCCAGAGGTTGTCGATACTGCCGTATAAATTACGGTAAGTCAGTTCCTCATTAATCTTCTTTGTCACCGTTTTGCCATTAGCCAGTTCCTCGATCTCCCGGCGCACCCCGCCTTTCGCCATACGCAGGAAGGTGCGGATCACGTCGTTTCCGCTGGTGTTAATCCAAAAAGCTTTAGGAGCCGCTTTCGGGTTTGCGCGCATATAATCCACATAATTGATCACATCCCAGGGGCAGTAGACATCCGCATCTCCAAACCGGTATCCGTCGTACCATTCCTTCACCGCTCCATATCTATCTTCCAATCCATAATATTCCAAAAGTCTTCTGACCTCTTCGTCGGAAAAACCAAAATGTTCATCAAACCGGGCGTTTGTAATCGAAAGCACCCGCAGATTATTCAACCCGGTAAAAATACTCTCCTTCGTCACCCTCAGGCAGCCTGTCAACACGGCAAGCTGCAGGCTGTTATTACTTTTCAGCGCCCGCCCTAAAAGCCCCCTGAGATGGCTGACCATCTCATCATAATAACCGAACTGCTGTGCTTTATCCAGCGGCACATCATATTCGTCGATCAGCAATACCACCTTCTGACCGTAATGCTTTTGGAGAAGAAAACACAATGTCCGCAAACCGCTTTCCATCACTCCATTTGTCATGATAAAACTATGCCGGCCGCTTAAATCTACATTTACCAGTTGGGCATACTGTTCTTTCTCCTCGTCCGAAAGCCGGGGGCTGTCCTTCAAGAAAGGAAAACGCATCGCCTCGCAGCCTATAACAGCACAAAGCAAATCCCTGGCAGTTTCATATTGATTAGACGCAACATCCTTAAGCGTAATGGAAACCACGGGAAACTTTCCCATGTATTCCTCACAAAGCTTCTTCTCCCCTGCAATCCCCAGCCCGTCAAAGAGGCTGCCGTCGCATCCGTATTCAAAAAAGTACTGCAGCATATTCATATTCAGGGACTTCCCAAACCTCCTGGGGCGGGTAAACAGGTTGACCTCCCCCCAGTTCTCCAACAGTTCCTTGATCAGCCCTGTTTTGTCCACATAGTAGAAATCCTCCCTGCGGAGCTTTTCAAAATTTTCGATGCCGATCGGCAGTTTTTTCATCATCATTTTTACCCATTCCTTTTGGGGTTATGCCTGGGTTGTCCGGTTAATGGTCTGCTTTTATTGTAACAGATCAGGAGGTAAATGGGAAGAGAGAGTGGAAAAAACGGGAATTCCGTTTGAGTCCTGCCGTTGGTATGCCGATTCACAAAATTTTCCAAAAAACATATTTTTTCAAATTTTATATGAATATAACCTGATAAACATTTGACTTTCACATAAAATAATGTAAAATAATACCAAAAGTAGGAATGCCATATGATTTACAGAAAGCTATACATGGATCAGATTCTGCCGTTCATCAATACGCCGTTCACCAAGATTTTAACCGGCGTCCGCCGGTGCGGCAAATCGACGATTTTGTTGATGCTGCAGGAAGAATTAAAAAGCAAAGGAATCAAGCCGGAACAGATTTTATTTTACCGGTTTGACAGCCTCCGTTATGAAGAAATTGATACGGCCTCCAAGCTGTACCGGGAGGTTAAGCAGCACCTGTGCAAAGAGAAAAAGACTTATCTTTTTCTGGATGAGGTGCAGGAGATTCAGGACTGGGAAAAAGCTGTAAATTCTTTTATGGCAGATTTTGATGTGGATATTTTCGTGACAGGATCAAATTCCAGGATGATGTCCTCTGAAATATCCACTTATCTGACAGGGCGCTGCATCTCTTTCCGGATATACCCTCTGTCTTTTTCGGAATATCTGGAATTCCGCGGCACATATACGAAACCGGGCGAACGGTATGCCGAATTTCACAGATATCTGCAGATGGGCGGGTTTCCTGCGCTGCAATTAAAGGAATATTCCCTTGATGAAGCTTATACGGTGGTGAAAGATATTTATCACGCAACAATTTTTACGGATATTGTGAAACGCAGCCAGATCCGGAAGGTGGATCAGCTGGAAAGGGTAGTGAAATTCACCTTTTCCAACGTAGGGCAGACTTTTTCTGCGCTGACCCTTTCCAAATATTTAAAAAGCTTAAACAGGCAAATGGATCCGGAAACCGTGTACAGTTATCTGCATAAGCTGGAAAATGCTTTTATTCTGCACCGCTGTTCCAGATATGATATACAGGGAAAAGAAATTTTAAAAACACAGGAGAAGTTTTATCTCGCCGACACGTCCTTCCGGTTCAGTGTCCTCGGCTATGATGAAAATGCTGTGGCAGGCATGCTGGAAAATGTCGTATATATGGAACTTCTCCGCAGGGGGTACGACGTTTTTGTCGGCAAGCTGAGCCGCTGGGAAGTGGATTTTGTAGCGACACGCAGGGAAGAGAAAATCTACATCCAGATTTCAGAACGGATCGGGACGGCAGAAACGGAAAAAAGAGAGTATGGAAATTTACTTTCCATAGCGGACAATTATCCGAAATATGTGCTTCGGACGGATGCGTTTACAAGAGGAAATTATGAAGGGATCAGGACGATGCATGTGGCGGATTTTTTTGTTGGGGAAGGGGTGGTGAGAGACAATATGGCACAGATTTTGCGACTGGTAAAGCTAACAGAAATTGTTTCTGAAACAACATACAACGAATTAACCTAAGCCCAAAAGAATGCCGGGTAATTTGGGAAAAATTACTGTAACCCCTTTCCCCTTTATGCATACACAGGGTCACCCCAGAAAGAAAAATAGTTCAGCTTTATTATCTCCCAGCTGATAATACTTCTCTTTCATTTCCTTACGGCTGATATTCCCATAATAGCCATCGCCGCCCGGCCTTATCTGATCCGATGCCAACAATTTATCCAGTGTCTCCACTAATTCCTTTGAAGAAACGCACTCTGCTATATCTCTGATATCGCCGATTTTCAGCCTGTAAGCTCCTGTATCCTTAACGCCACGGTATATAGCCACCCTCCACTCTTTTTGCCATGCATACTTATCCATCTTGAAAAAACAATCTCGTTTGGAAGTTAACGCATAATCATTCAAATCAACAAGAGTATCTGCTTTCATGACAAGATGAGGTCTATCGCTCAAATCCGTCTCTCTTCCCTTGCATCTCAGCGCCTTGTAATGAATATCCCCGCACAGATAATCAATATTCTCACGTTCTGATGCTATCCCAATCCTTCTTTGCAATTCACCCTTATCCCTGATTATGACAACATAATCTCCAAATTCACTCAGGTTCGGAACATCATAATTAAAAAACGGAGGTTCATAACTATAATCAAGTCTATAAAAAGACAGCGTGTTGCAATACTGGAACCCTGTGGATCTCAGGATTTCATCAGTAAGCATATATTTCCCAAAATCTCCTTTTATAATTTCTGACCTGCTAAATCCAATTGTTCCCTCAAATAAATCAGCCTGTCCAGGTGATAATTTGTACTCGATGGGTATCACGATTTCATCAGAATTGACTTCCGGGTGTTCTGTTATATATTTTTCCTTTTTCTGCTTAGCTACAAGCAATGGGTACTCATTCCAGAAATAGTATAAGGAATTCATGTATAAGTTGCCATTAAGGAAATCTGTTGCATATTGTTTTTCACTTATGAATTTTAGGATGAGATGGTTATTCATAGTATTGGTTCCTGTAAAATATTTGCATTTATTATTACGATTATGATGGATTCGAGTGGGGTGAGAATTCACCGCAAAATTAGGTGGTTACACAGATGTTTACGCTTTATGCGCAATATAATAAACCAACTCGTTGACAAAATCAAGAGACAATTCTCTAATATTCCATAATAATAACTATAAATGAGCAAATTCTCAAAGTTGCACAATATCATGCCACCACAGCCAAATCATCCTCAAAAAGGACATGGTTTACCCCACAATGGTATATGTACAGGATACGTTCTTCAATAATACGGTCATGGAGAAAAGTATAGCCAGTTTCAAAGGAGCAGGGCTCCCCGTTTCCTGTACAGGCAATCAAGTGGGCAAGGGACATTATCAGCCAGTACCTTCTAATCCCTTTTGATGAACGGATTTGGTACCGGACAAATTCCAGCTTATTTTGGGATTGGCGAAAAAATACCTCCACCGCCCAGCGTTCCACATATTTATCCAGTATCTCGCTGGTACCCAGGGAAACATCTGTGCTTATAAAAGCCCTCAGGGCTTTCGGCTCCTGGAATGCCCCTTCCGGGTAACTGAGCAGTACCACGGCGTTTTCAATGCCATTAAGGTTCCCTTCATAACGGTAGACATAATATTTTCTGCCGCCAGCTGTGACGAGGCTGACAGCGGCATCTGTTTTCCGTAGATGAAGGGCAAAGTCTTTGGCCTTCTGCTTTATGCCGCAGGGGTACAGGATACGGTTTGTTTTCAGCGCGCCGATGGTATAGTACCCTTTTTTATGAAAGCATCCATGATATCCCCGCAGGTATACCAGCTGTCACAAAGGAAGTAGGAGGCGACCGGCGCAACGGGCAGTTCATCTGCAATGTCCTGTACGAGCTTTATTTTTGATATGGATTTGTCGTACATGACAATGGCATAGTTCAGGACGATGCCGTTACAGGAAAGCATGACAGCCACAGCCTGGTGCCCGTAATCCTGTTTCCCTTTGAGGTGGGACTGGTGGAAATACGCAACTTCAATCGGATGCAAAGCCCGCGACGAAGGCTTGGTTTTGGAAGAAACCGTATCATCCCACTTTCCCTTATTAAGGAAATGGGCAATGGTAGTACGGTGGCAGGGGCTGTTTTTTGCAAAATCCAGGGTTTTCCCATGAAACCCGTCAGAAAACGCGGATAGCAGGATAGCAAGAATATGTTTGATTACCGTATATGGAAAAATCAGGCATAAACTAAGTTGCTTTAAACAGTTGTAAATAATCTTGGAATCGTATATACTGTTTCCCGTAAGGCATCATCCTTTGCAGGTTAGTGTTTTGTGGTAAAAACAGTATAAACCTAAGAAGGCGTGATGTCTTATTATTTTGGTTATTTAGTGAAATTTTAAATTTGCTCATTTATAGATAATAAGTTAACATTTATCCTTATTTCTCGGTATATTTAAGTGACAATAATCAGCACATACAGACACCTCTATATCAGGGAATATCTCTTTTGCGATTTTTACGATCATATATGGAATATCTTTATTATCATTAAATTCTAAAAGGCCTGTATAAACAACATCTTCTTCTTTCAATTTCCAACAATCTGTATCCACAATATATTTACCACCTGAACTGGCATAAGATTCAAATGGCGATTTAATCGCAAACTCTCTATTTATAACCCGTCCATCAAATAAATATTTATAAAACATAGAATCAAAAACTTCCTGAGCGCTTAATTGCCATTGATACTGTTTATTTATACATTCACTAACTAATGCAGTGGACAGACCCTCTTTTTTGATTCTTTCTTCTAACATAGATTGATAATCTATTTTGATTTCTTCCTCTCTTATATCCAGTATTTTTTTTAAACTTAGAATACTCATTCCCAAGTCACGGAACCAAATATTAAAACGGCAAAAACCTTCAGATAAACCCTCATGTCTAACTTCAAAATTAATAATTGGATATGCATTACTAACAAGAGCGCAATCTTCCAGCAATTCTTTTATCCGAACATATCCCGAGGATGAATAGAGCCTGTCCATCTCATCATTCATACTTATATCACTATAATGTGTATAAAGTACTCCAATCATCGCTAAAATGAAAATCATGGCTACTGCTGAGGCCCATGAACCCATAACTATCTCCCCTTTAAAATGAAGCCCTTACTCACTAATCTGATAATCTATTCTTTTCACATGCATCACTTCATCTTTTAATGAAAGCTGATAAAAGAATAATTTTTGTATTTTTAGTACAAATACTCCCAAGATAATATCGCAGTTAATTGAAATAATAATCCTTTTCCCATAGTGCAAATCACAATCAGAAAGATATTTATTTTTCTTATGAGTATGTATTAATCCCTTAAAATGAATCCCCCTCTCTATCCATTTTTCTAAAATCATATTCATGGAATGCACATCTGGTATATATGATCCAAGATGTCCCATTCCATTTAAGTCAAAATAAAATTCTGTAATTATATTTCCACTCCCACCAATCATTCCCCCGGTTTCCATATCATTTAGATTTAATGAACAGATAATTTTTTTATAAACATTTTCTGTAATAATCACTTCGCAATCCAATCATCGCATGATGTATTTTCAAAAGGTTTTTTATAACCGCCTCTTTTCATACAATACCCATCGCCATATGAATCTGTTTTTTTAGCATTGTAATAAATACATTCAATATGGTATGTTGTTTCACAAAATTGTCCAACTGGTATTTCGTTTGAATTCTTTTCCATTTTCTATCTTTCTCCTTAATCTAAATTTTCTTTTCATAGCTAAAATCAACAATTATACTATCATCGTATAAATTTACATTTTCAAACAATCAACGTCAACTATCTAACGGTCAATATCTAACGTTTCAAACAACCTTCTGTTTATAATTAACTAGTGTGCTGTCTTATTTATATCTGGTAAAACACCGCCGGATAATTTTTCATCAGCGAGGCAGCTGAATGAGGCGATACCGGTGGCACCGTCGATTGAAGCCAACGTAGTCTGATGGAAAATTAGACAAGGTGGCTTGCCTGAATATGAATGGAGACAGTACACTAGCACTTCGGCTATTGAAAATAACGATGATACTCAATTACACCTTTATAAATAACTTTACTAATTTATAATATTCCATCGATTTTTTATATACCTTCCAGGATTATCATAATTGATTACTTTAGCATAATTTCCTACCGCAGTCGCATTATCCGGTATATCTTTTGTTACAACGCTTCCAGCACCAATAGTGACATTATTACCAATTTTGACATTTTCTACAATACATACGTTAGGACCAATATATGTATTGTCTCCAATAATTGCAGCTTGTCCCTCGTTACTCCCAATGGTCGTGAACTGTGACAAATTGCAGTTATTTCCAATTATGGTGCTAGAATTTACAACTACCGGGCCACCATGACCGATATATAATCCATATCCCACTTGCGTTTGCCTTGGTAATTGAATTGTCCTTTTTGTTTTGTTTATCATCCATAAGAATAGACCAATTATTTTCGCTCCACTCTTTGCATGACATAATCTAAATGCACACTGAAATCTAAAAGTACTATTTCTGATATAAGCATAAAAAAAAGTGAGTGCATCATATTTCCCATAATACCTTATTAAGTCACTTTTTATATAATCGCTCATAACCAATCCCCATAATACTATAAATTTCCAGTAAAATATTTTTTAATTTCGTATATTACTTGATCTTGTTCTTCAACGCTCATATATGGATGCAGCGGCAATGAAAGCACTCTCTCACTAAGCTCTTTAGACACAAACGAATCTGTCTTAATACAGTTTGCTTCCGTAAAAGCGATCTGAAAACTCATAGGCTTAGGATAATAGACATTCGTAGGAATCTCTTTGTCCTTTAAGTATTTTTGCAGCCCATCCCGGTTTTCACTGTTCTCCAATAAAATAGAATACTGAGCCCAGCTGGATAAAAAACCTGACCTGATGTAAGGAACCGTTACTACTCCTTCCAGTTCCTGTGAATATCTATCAGCGACACGATTAACTGCCTCTAATTCATGCTCCATAAAGGCTTTTAGCTTAACTTGCAGAATTGCCGCCTGTAATGTATCTAACCGTGAATTCATGCCAATACGCACATTATCATACTTATCCGCTCCCTTGCCATGAATCCGGTAAGAACGAAGCAGCTTTGCCCATTCATCGCTATCTGTAAAAACCGCACCGCCATCCCCATAACATCCCAAGGGTTTTGCCGGAAAAAAAGACGTTGTAGAAATATCCCCAAAACTGCAGGCCCTCTGTTCTCCAATAAGACCTCCAAATCCCTGCGCTCCGTCTTCCAAAATTAACAGATGATGTTTTTTCGCAATTTCTCTTATCTTGGGATAATCAGCGGGTTGTCCAAAAAGATCTACGGTAATAATAACTCTGGGGATCAGTTTTCCTTCTTTTTCTATCTTGACAATTGCTTCTTCAAGAGATCCGGGAGACATATTAAACGTATCTCGTTCCACATCCACAAAAACAGGTACGGCACCTTCGTATGCTGGCGTTTCACCAGAAGCAAAAAATGTAAAATCCGGAACAAACACCGCATCTCCGGGTCCGATATTCCAGACCATCAGCGCCAACGTTAGCGCATCTGTTCCATTGGCACAGGTGATGCAGTGTTTCACACCTGTGTAACTGGCCAACTGATGCTCTAGCTCAGTCACCTGGTTTCCAGAAATGAAATTCCCATCCATAAGTACCTTCTGTATGGCCTGGTCTATTTCAGTCTTTAACAATTGATATTGTTTTTGCAAATCTCGAAATTGCATTTCTTATTCTCCCTATTTAAAAATCACACTCTTTCACGCATCCAATTTATCTTTCTTTTGATAATTTTTGCCGGATTCCCTCCAATTATCACGTTTGCATCCTCAAACCTTTTGGTCACTACACTTCCAGCTGCAATCACGCTGTTTTCAGGTATTTTCACACCTTTCAACACCGTCACTCTATTACCAACCCATACATGATTTTCCAGGATAATATTCTTTGACTGATTCAAACGATTTCCTTCCATATCTACCACACTATGACTGTCTCCTGTTCTAAGTATAATCTCAGATGAGAACAAACAATCTTTTCCAATTTTTATTTTTGTTCCTTCAATACATGATAACTGCACTTTTCCACAAAGAGCCGAATCCTCTCCAATTATAATACTATTCTCATTATCCTCTATATAAAATTCTCCATCCTTTATCAATACTTTTTTTGACAAACAAATCTGATTACAGTTTCCATTAATATGAATACTTACATGGTCTAAATAAACTCTTTTATCCAATTCTATAATATTATCATTTCCAACAATGTTGATTCTACATTTTCTCCTCCGTACCCCCCCCCCATGAAACAATTTGATTCCTTTTTCCCTGCATTTTTACTTTATTTCCACCAAAAATATTCATACTTGCTATGAGAATATCCTTTATTATAGGATATTTATTTTTTATATCACACAATAAATTATAAATAAATATTTTTATTTTTTTCATGACCCTCACTGTTAAAAAAAGTTCTAATATTCAATAAAATCATCATAAATAATCAGTCTCGCAATCCTATTTTGTGCCAGCATAATCATGATATCATCCCTCATTTTTATGTTGTCGTCGGGATTTTCGCTGACACATGCCATGGTTGCCTCCGGTATACAAAATAGATTCAATCCCGTTTCTGCATAATAAATACTCATTATGCCAGATGGTCTAAATAAAAGACACATCTGAGAAGCAAATCCTGTAAATATTAGATTTTCTATTCCTCTTCCCTGTAATTACACACACAATTTATCCGGACAGTTAAATTCATCGTGTACCAATAGCTCTGCTTTTTGCTCATCTATTAATTTCTGCAGCCAAGTATCAATGTTTGAATTATATTCTTCTAATCCTGGCTTATTAGAGATAATAAACACCATCATTTCTTTCTCAATGGCATGTTGTGCTATAGAAAGAATATAGTCTGATATGATCTTCTCTACTTGTTTATTCACTTCATCAAACGGATTATCAATCCATGGATCTATTATCAATACCGCAGTTTTTTCCGCCTGCGAAAAGAATTTATCAAATTTAAATTCGGGATTTGTAATATAGTCCCCATCCTCTGTTAAATCATAATAGCAATAATCATAAACAGGAATTTCATTTTTGTCTAATTCTTCATCCACTTTTGTTTCATATGGTAATCCTGTGCTTTGAAAAAAATTTACCCCCCCCCCCCCGAGAAATTTACACTATAAATAAGCAACAGCATAACAATTATACCCAAACATCCTATGCATATTAAATTTTTCTTTTTATTTATTTTGCCTGCATACCTTATCATATAACATTTTAACAACGAAATCGATATACTCCGCCCTTTCCACTTCCACATTGCATCCTCTACGTATGACTTATTTCACTTACCATAGATTTCAATAAATTACCAATCTCTTTATAATAAATATCATTACCTGTCTCGCTAAGATGGATTCCATCTTCTTGGGTAAAGTCAGATATAGTTCTACATCCTAATTCAACTAATTTCATCATTGTTTTATAAATATCTACAAACCTCACTTTTTTACAATCAGAAGCAACCTTTCTGATAACTGCATTATATAATTCATTACTTTGATTATAAGTGATATCCGTACCAGACATTAAATCCTTTCTAGGTGAAGGGTGATTAGTATGTACTATTACCTCTCTCACGCCGAATGTGAATGCTCTATTTATTATCTCTTTCATATTTACTTCAAAACCTTGCGGAGATACTCTTGGAACACCTTTATCAGTCAACCAATAGTTACAATCATTCAACCCAAATGTTACAATCAAAAAATCGACAGCGTGCGATTGAATATCGAACGGCATTCTTTCTAAAGCCATCCTCGTCGTATTACCATTGACAGACGGATTTTGAATTAATACTTTTTGGCCTCCATCATTAAGTAAATTTCCAATTTTCGTAACCCAGTTTTTTTCAATTGATATACCCTGTCCAAAGCTTATGGAATCACCAAAAAAATAAATATTAATCATCTCTTACCTCCGGTTCTATATAATATTTACAATTATTGATTTTAAAATATGCTTTTTCGAATGGCGGGAAATAAAAAGCTCTCGCTTTTGTTTCTACTTCTCTTACATCTCCTGTATCACTTATTTCGCGCTTTCCATCAATAGAATGCCTGTCATAAAAAACCGGAGTACCCACCAAGCGATGCCTAGGAATTGTTTTGCCACTATCCAACAAATCCACAAACGATTTAAATGATTGAACTCCAAGATTAACAGCTTTGCAATATAACGAATATGCCGTATCATTATTATTAATATCAAAAGTCGGCATTATTATATAATCTCCAGTATCCACCTCTTTTTGCATAAAATGAAGTGTAATACCATACTTGATATCATGATTTAAAATTGCATGATTGAATGTAAAATTACCCTGATAAGCTGGCAAAATTGCCAAATGAAGATTTACTGCGTTTCCTTTCACCAATTCCAGAGTTTCTTCATCTACTATCCAATTATGACCAACAGATATAAGAAAATTAATATTATTGTCGGAAATACATTTACGAATATCATATATATTTCTTTTTATATTGCTAATAAAAGGCACTCTATTTCTTTCGGCATATTCGTACCCCGCATTACTTCCCCACCATACACTTTCTTTCAATGGATTTGAAACAACCGCTGAAATATTGATGTTTGAACCAACAGCATCTGATAATATCTTCAAACATTTTTCTCCGATAGGTTTCTGACCCAAATACATTATATTGTACATAACTAAATCCCTGCTTCTTTAATCTATAGCCTTCATCCGTGTAAGGAAACACGATTTTTCCTTCATACATTTATTTCTTATGTCTTATTATTTATTGTTTTAACTATCCTAGCCGGCACTCCCGCCACAATAACATTTTCTGGTACATCTTTTGTCACCACTGCTCCTGCTGCAACGATAGAATTATTCCCAATTTTAACTTTTTGTAAAATAATAGCATTTGATCCTATCCATACATTATTTCCAATTACTATATCCCCATGAGTCAAGTTACCATAATAATGCTCTTTTCCTATTTCATGTCCTGACGTAGTAATAATCACGTTATTGGCAATCTGACACCAATTTCCTATAATAATTTTAGATTTTTCTGAAGCTCGTAAAGTGACTCTTTCACTTATATGAGCATGTGCTCCCAAATATATATTATATGGATACACAAAGGACACTTCAGGATATATCATAATGTCTTCCGCTACCCCCCCCCCAACAATTTTTCTTTTTGATATTTTACCATACATTCATTAAAATATGTTTTTATCTTCATATAAATCTTTCCAATAAAAATATTCGCCATATTCTATTCCTCTCGAAAAATTATGGTTATTATCTCAAAGTATTTAAACGATCTTTTAAATGCAACAAAATATCATAACTTTTCAATTCTAAGTTCAAAAACCTTTTTGATTTTTTACTGACATCATCCAAAGAATTATGGAACATATTATTTATCACAGTATTCACAAAACAGTTATAAGTAAACTTATTATTGGCAATTAAGTCTCTAAATGCGTTTTCTGCAATTTGCTCACAAAATTTAATATCCATTATCTTCATGATTACTTCATCTATATTACTATAATCCCTTTTTACTTCTATATAATGAATATCCGGGAGCATAATACCATAATAATCCCCCTCTACAAGAACTTGACAGGTTTTCGTCATTGCGCATTCAAAAAAGCGCGGAGAAAATGTTGCATACTCCAAGTTTCCTTCAAATTGTCTTAAAAATATATCATAAACTTCTTGAAATGTAGCATATGGTTTTTTTATTATATATTTATTAACCTCATTATATATTATACCATTAGAATCAAGAATAGATGCTCCCCCCAAACATCCCAACATAGTTCTACATTTTATTAAAAAACGATACCAGTCCAATCCCATAAATACATTTTTTGTATCTCCGGTCATTTCTATATCAAATTTAATTTCCCTGTTATTTTGATAAATCTTCTTTTTAAATATATCCGCAACTTCAACTTTGAGATATCCTTGTTTTCCCAATGAATAATTAGTCTTTCGTGCCCTATAACCAATATCAATTGTATTTTCTTCGTCCCTTATTTCTTTACGCAACCTATTTATAGTACGTAAACTTTCTAAGTCAACATATCCTGGAAAAACAGTTACAAACTCAACTGGAATATCCGGATATAAAATACGAATTGACTTTCCCTTTGCCAAAGTAAATACAACATTAACCTTTTGCTGAATGATAAAATCTATAACGCTTTTACTATTTATATATTCATCCTGCACTATTGCAGCCTGTATTATGCCTTTTATCAAACGTATCCTTTTTAGCATTTCGTTCCAATATTCTCCATTATATCTTAATGCCATAAGAGAATAATGATAAATCACCCCATCAAAAACATATCTATTCAATATTGTTGAGACGTCTAGTTTTCTCCAGTAATTAAAATAATAAAATTTATCATTTTTATCATATTTTTCAAAACAAAAAATAGAATCTTCCAAATTTTTTCTATTTTTTATACCTTCTTTGTTATATAGTACCAAAATATTTCGCATATTAACTTCTATTCCTTTAATATATTTTTTAGCAAACCTGTTTTAATTATAAAACACCCAATACCACATAGCCATATTAATGCCACAAATATCGCCCGTATCCATTCCCAAAATAAACTCAAGTTTCCTTTATGTATATAAAAGGTTATTAGAATGCCTACTAGAAAAAGCAAAAAAAATCCTATACATCTGCGCCATTCATACATAATTTTAAAATAATCTTTCTTATAGCAATTCCAACATAGAACCAATATCACTAATATAAAATAACTTATCGCTATACTTATTCCTGCCCCCAGCATTCCATACCCCTTTGTCAACAATTCCGTTAATATAATAGAAATAACCGCCACCACCGTCTGCAAAACAGAAACATATTTCGTTTCTGCCGCATAATAGATCGGAGGAAGCAGCATTGAAAACAACCCCGAAAAAAACTGTGCGCACGCATATAAACCAATCACCTGATACGCATTATAATAAGCATTATCTACAAACGTTTCAACAACAGGTTTTGAGAATACAAAAAACATCATCACTATCGTCCCCATAATATAAACATAAAACGTGATTATCGTTCCTAATGCTTTCGATGTTTTTTCATCTCTGTTTCGGAAAGAAAGGAAAAACGGAACCCAAGCAGTAGTGACCGCACCCGTTAAAACTGTTATTACCGAACCCAGGTTTACTCCTACAGAGTACACGCCTACTGCTTCCAGTCCATATTTTCTCTGCAAGATAATTCTCCCTATCTGCTGCAATAAATATATAGAAAAAAATGATGGGACAAATGGCAGCGATACTCTCAATAGTTTTCTAATGCTCTCTATTTTTAAAACTATCTTTTTTCCCTTTATATTTAAACCAACGCCAAACAAAAAAAATCGAACCACCTCGCCAATTAACGCCCCATAAATATAACCACTCAATCCTTTCATTAAAGCGATCACCAAAAATAGAAGCAATCCATAATTAAAAATCGATGATAAAACCGTCACAATTACAAAGCGCATAGCTTTTTCATCAAACTGATATTTACATAAAAGCGGGACTTCTACGGATGAAACAGCAATGGATAACATATATATAAAGAACAAATCACCATAACCATTTAACTCTAAAACTGCATAGGATAATTTTTCTCGACATAAAAAAGATAAAACCGTCAATAAGCAAGAGGATATTAATAATAAGAAGAACGCATTAAAAATTGTCATATTCTTATCACTGTTATTATCCTGAGAAAAATATACAGGAGCAAGCCCTGCTGATATCCCCATCTGAAAAATAGGCTGAATAAATGTTGCAAATGTTGCAAACATACTGATAATTCCGTAGTCTTCCGGCGTCAGATAAGCTGTCAAAAAAGGCAGTAATAATAATGCGAGAACTTTCGACAGACTGTTCCCCACGCCATATATCACAGAATTTTTCCCAAGCCTGCCAATATATCTTTTTAACATATAAACTCCTATTTTTCTAACAACTGCCTATAGTACAAAGCTTTATCATGGAACTCTCTCTGCCATAATTCCAAACTCAAAAGTCCCCATGCATTTCTTCCAAACTGGCTCTCTGCCTGTATTTTCTCGAAAACATTACGATTATCGATAAATTCTCTCTGCTGTGCTTTTGCAGAAGAAAAAATATCCCCTATAAAATCTTTCAATTCATTTTTCAACCAACTATTCAATGGAAGCGGAAAACCCATCTTATCTTTCCGGTTTTGTATACATTCAGGCAAATATCCTTTCATAGTCTCTTTAAAAATATATTTCATATCCCCGTTTTTTAACTTAAAATTTGAAGGTATCGTCGCAACAAACTCGATCAGACGGTAATCTAACAACGGCACCCTGGATTCCAATCCATGAGCCATGCTCATTCTATCCTCAACATGGAGAAGCGCCGGCAAAAGAGTTTTAAAATCAAAATGCGTCATTCGATCAAAATAAGATCCCATCTCCACATTTCCTGCGCTGAAAACACCATGGAAGGTTTCGTACGGATCATAATCATCCAACAACTCCGGTCGTATACATTCCGCAATCTGCGGCGCACGATTGATTAAACGATAATATCGTCTGTCCAGATCCTCAAACAACCCATCCTTCCAGAACTCTGCCAGCATGGGTTTATAATTTCTCAGGCTGACCAGATTAGGAATAATCGATTCGTAAGTTACGATATAATTGCCTGAATTCATCGTTCCGTCAATCGCGCCTTTGATACACTGTTCAAAATAAGCCACCAGATATCTCGTATAACCGCCAAAAATCTCGTCTCCACCCTGTCCACCCAACACTACTTTTCTGTATTTGGCAGCCAGCATCGAAACCATATACTGGCAAAAGGAACCTGGTCCCGCCACCGGTTCGTCCAGATAATAAATCACATTTCTGATATTATCCTCAAAATCCTTTGATGTAATATCAATCTGATATAACGGAAAATGATGTTCGTCAGCCAATGCCTGCGCATAACTACTCTCATCATACTGACGGCTGATACTGAATTTACCGGTAAATCCGGCGAATTCCTGACCTCCGATCAGATCAGAAGCCAGCGCGGACACAATAGAAGAATCCAATCCTCCGCTTACATAACCTCCAATCGGAACATCGCTTCGAACCCTGTAGCGAATAGAATCCTGCACCAGTTCTTCTAAATGTTCCATGAAATACTTTTCCGTGTGATCCCAATCCAGATTATAATAAATCTGCCAGTATCGTTTTAACTTTACATGCCCGTCCAAAACAGATATATAATGAGCCGGCATCAATTCCCGCACACCTGAAAATAATGTTTTTCCGGCCAAACAAAACTGAAAGGTCAGATAATCTTTCAGACCATCCATATCTGTCCTGATCTCTTTCATAAACGGTAGCAAAGCTTTTATCTCGGAGGCGAAATAAAAAGTCTGATCTGCAATCATATAATAAAATGGTTTAATGCCAAACCTGTCTCTGGCACAAAAAAGCTCCTGCCTTTTTTCATCCCACAATGCAAACGCAAACATTCCGTTGAAATGGAACAGGCAGTCCCTGCCCCATTTCTCATATGCTTTCAAAATAACTTCTGTGTCACTGCTGGTTTCATACTTGCCGCCCAGTTCCTCTCTCAACTCCAAATAATTAAATATTTCGCCGTTAAAGCACACGTAATTTCCGTTATGATCCTTCATCGGCTGTTTCCCTGATTCCAGGTCAATAATACTCAGCCTTCGATGCGCAAATCCCACCTGTTCCTGGACATGAACCCAGATGCCTTCCCCATCAGGACCTCTGTGTGCTTGAATTTCGTTCATAACTGACAGCGCTTTTCGAATCTTTTTATTCGGACTTCCATCTAAAGTAATCATCCCGGCTATTGAACACATTATACTTCCTCTTTTCGTTTGATATACTCCATATGGCCCGTATGTTTTTGTATACAAGCTTCTATCAACTCTCTGTTATCTTTTGTCCAAGCGATTGTCCTGGATAAACCTTCCTCCACGGGAATTTTGGCTTCGAATCCCAGATACTTTTTAGATTTTTCTACAGATGCAAAACGTTTTCCTGAATTGTCCCATTTACGTTTTGGAAGCATTCTTATATTTGAGTTGCTCCCTGACAGCCCTATAATCATCTGCGCCAATTTTGCGATTGATGTCTCTACCCCTGAGCCCAAATTATAAACCTCGCCTGGTTCTCCCTTTTGCGCACACAAAAGCAATCCTTTACAGATATCCTCTACGAATATAAAATCTCTTGTGGCAATTCCTTCATTTTCCAAAGGAATCTCTTGGTCAGTCAAAGCTTTATAAATAAATGTAGGCATAACATTTCTCCAAACAGTCGCATAAGTGCCTCTCCAATTTCCTGCGCCCAAAACCTCACCAGGACCATATACATTCTGAAATCTGGCTCTTACAACCGGAAGCTGCCATTCTTTATGATAATAAACAGAGTAAAACTCTCCAATTATTTTTGAAATCGAATAGGGGCTGTCCTGATGAAGTTCTATTCCACTATCCTCTGTCGTTGCCACTGCCTGATCAAAAGTCTTTTTTGCAACAGAACATCCGGCAGATGAGTATACCAGTTTTTTCAGGTTCTTAAACTTCTTCAAACGTTCAAACAGCTTTAAAGTAGTGAGCGTATTATTTTCGTGGTCGCTAATCGGATCAAAAATAGAGCTCTGATTTCCATGGTAAGTTGCCAGATGAAAAATATAATCAAACTCATCCTCCAGCTCTGCCAGAATACGAAAATCCGTTATGGAACCTTCTCGAAATTCCACTTTCTTACTTACCGGAATATTCGTAATTTCTGATGACAGGAGATTATCTACTACTACAATTTTTATCTGATCCACATTGTCAGACAGCAGCCGCACCAGATTGCTTCCCACAAATCCGGCGCCGCCCACTACCAGTACTTTACTGCCTTCAAATTTTCGGTACATTTGATCCATTATTTATCGACTCCCTTTAAATGTGTATACGTCTGAGAAATCCCATATTCTTTATACCAATCAATGGCTTTCTTGATTCCTTCCTCTAAAGACGTTTTTACTTCCCATTGGAAATCTCGATTCGTTTTGCTTGGGTCAAGCAATATCGTATAAACATCATCCTCTCCCCTTGCGCGAACCTCCACATCCTGATCCAGAGTCAGATCCAAAGCTTTCAATGTAGCGTCAAACAATTCCTTGATCGCATAATCTTTTCCACTGGCCACATGATAAACGCCTCTTTCACCCATACCGTCCACAGCCTTCATCACCACATCAACCAGATCATCCACAAATATAAAATCCCTTCTTGTATCCATTACAAAACATGGTTTTCCCGTGGTTAATCTACTGTAAAATGTAGGAAGGGGACCGCTCAGATTTCTGGGACCATAAGAATTCGCCAAACGGAATGATATGAAATCAACCCCTGACAACTCAAGATACAATTCCCCTCCTGTTTTGCTGATCGCATAACTGCTCCCGCCATTACAATTTCCACCAAAATAGGGATGATTTAACGTAATCGGCTGTTCAATCGGCTTCAATCCGTAACACAAAGCAGTCTGGAAATATATAATTCGATTTACGCCTGTGTCCTGAGACGCTTTTGCAATATTCACTGCGCCTAATACATTTGTACGAGAATCCTCTGCCCAATTTTGCGGATCTTTATAAGATGCCGCCGCATGCACCACAATTTCCGGATGGAATTCTTCAAAGCATTTATTAACCAGTTCCGTATCCGCAATACTGCCCTCAATGACACGTAGATTTTCATGAGGCCGCAGATTATCTCTCCGGCCTGTCTGATAATTGTCGATCACACAAACCTCATCACCTCTTCTTAACAACCTCTCAGCAATATGGGAACCAATATGTCCGGCTCCTCCGGTAATCAATACTCTCATCTCGTTTTCTCCTTTTTTTATTTTTAGCACTAAACTATTGTTAGTATCTAAATGCATAGTAACGCTTCAAAATCATCCGGGTCAATCGATGCTTTCTCATCCGAGCTAACAGATCCTTCTTTTTTAAAGCAGTTATAATTATCAAAACAAACCTTGTACCTAGTTCGTGTAGTAAGGTTCTGTAATAGCCTTTCCACTCGGCAATCGTCATTTTTCTGTCCGGCCACTTTGCATTGCAAAAAACCGTGTCAAAAAAATATTGCACAAACACTTGATAGCTATATTTACCGGAACCCACAATATCATCAAAAGCTCTTTTTACAATTTTCTGTCTCTTTTCTTCGTCATTTAATTGTTTTACAATATCATAAAAATTGCTGTGATCTTTCTTCAAAGCAATATAATGAATATCCGGTTTTAAAATACCGCTGTACTCTCCTTCATACAAAATCTGACAGGCGCCTTCTTCAATAGCTTCAAAATGTCTCGGTGAAATCGCCTGCAATTGAAATTCTCCGTCTACTTCTCTAATATATTTGTTATATAACTCTTTTGTGGTAATCTGCGGATTTCGTTCCATCTCCTGAAAGATCTGTTCCCGTATCCGCCCATCCCGATCCAACACCCCTGATCCACTTTCTACTCCCAGAATATACCGACATGACCTCAAAAAGCGATTCCATTTACTTCCTTTTAAAATGTGTTGAATACCCACCTTTATGTTTATACGAAACTGTTTCGGATTTAACCCTTCAATAAACAGCCTGGAGATCCTCACTTTATCATACCCAAATTTCCCCAACACAACAAGATTTTTGCTCCATACCACCCGATATCCCACATCAATCGAACGCTTTTTTTTCAATGCTTTTTTATAATAACCCTTCGCCTTCTGATCAATATACCCAGTCAACATAGAACATATTTTACACTTTTCATGTATTCCTTCATAAATACGAGACCACTCTTTTTTAGGGGCCACTGAAAAAACATAGTCTATTTTCAAATGGTTTATAAACCTTACAGATTGATCCGTATAAAAATATTCATCTTGAAACAAAGCAGCACGCACTCCATTCTGCTCTTCCAAAAATTTTTCCAGCTCTGATACCATTTCCACATATCTGTTTTTATCGCCACACAATGTAACGGTCTGATGAAAAAGAATCAGATCAAACGATATTGTTTTTAAATATGCGGGAAGGGACCTGGCAAGCAGATTGTAGTAAAAAACTGTATGTGAAGAATATTTTTTAAAAGACTCTAGTAGATCTTCTATCGTATTTCTTGTAGGATATTCACTAAGCGCATACAAAAGTAATACTTTAGCCATTTGCTAATTCTCCATATAATTCTTCATAAGCCGCAACCATGTTCTTAATATCAAATTGTAACGCACGCTTTGCTGCATTCTTACATAAACGATTATAAATGACGCTTCCCTTAACAGACAAACACCGTTTCATCACTCCTGATAAGGACTCCACATCATTTATTAGGCAAAAATACCCTTCATTTCCTTCTGTCATAAGCTCTACCGCAACGTCCGTCTTAGATGCAATTACCGGAAGACCAGCCGCCATAGCTTCTATCATTGCTAAACCAAATCCTTCAAAGTCGGAAGCAAACACAAAATAAGCGCTTTTTTTCAAATAATCACTCACATTGGTGACATAACCTGTCAGTTCAACATTCTTTTCCAATCCATATTCTCCAATCAGATCCAAAAGAGTCTGACGCAGTTGTCCATCTCCGCATATACACAATTTTGCATCAGGAAATAACTCCAAAGTCTTTGAAAAAGCTTTTAAAACAAGCATAGGATTTTTCTGAGGTGCTAACCGACCAATAACAATAAAATCATATATTGTTTCTTCAATCTCTCCTTTTATAAATTGTCCTCTATCAATCCCATTATATATCAGCTTTATATCCCTTTCCTTTAATCGATACATTTTACAGATACTTTCAAGCACTGTTTTTGAAATAGCTACAGGCGTAAGTTTATGACTTTGATATGACAATTTCATTATTTTCCTGTGAACCCTCGGCAACTCCTGTTCCGCAATATTATGAACCGTATGCAACATTCTTTTATCCAAAAATAAAGATGCCACAATCATATAGACACCGGCATATAAATGTGTATGGATAACATCCGGCTGATATCCTTTTATGATTTTTCGCAGTTTTTTTATTAAAGAGAAATCAAAACCGTTCTGTTTTTCAAGAAAAACAACTTTGGCATGTTCTGTCTTTTCAATCTGTGAAATAAAATACTCATTACCAAAATTTCGTCCATATAAACTTACCACCTGTATATCCCATCTATTCTGAGGTAAAAATCTTACCAGATCTGTCACGATCCGCTCCGCTCCGCCTCCGCCCAGAGTTGGAATTACCATCATAACTTTCTTTCTCATCAACATTTTCTTCCTGGTTTCGTCCATTTTCCCAAACAAAAAGCCACAAATGGCACCATCACCGAAATTTCCAGGCTGTTCATGGAAATTCCGCATAATCCTATAGCCACCAAAACCATAAACTGGGACAGCTTTCCGCTCTTGTAATGCGTTACAAAAACTTCCAAATAAAAGAAAAGAAAAACCAAAAACAATAAAATTCCGCCATAATGGAGAATGGTAATATACTGAGAATCCCCAATAAATTCTCCCATAATAGGAATCAATCCAACGCCGACCAACGGATGTTCTTTAATCAAGGCCATCGTCAAATAAGTAGTATTTACGTAATCAGAAATTTTGTTTGACGCTACCAATGATTTAAAAGATGTACTCATCACACCGTTTCCATACCTGGTATTCAAAGCAGATGTGGGCGACCGCAATATTTTTCCAAAATAATACTGCACCTGCCCCCATAAACGGGTGGGATAAGCAATAACTATGACTAGCAGAAAGGCACCTATAATAACTCCTATACATTGAAACAGCGCTTTTTTATTACATTTATTTAAATGAAAAACACACCATCCGGCTTCCAATACAAAAATGATACATACTCCTAAAATAACCGTTTTGCTGAAAGCCAGCAGACCAATCAACAATGTGACCGTCAGTAAACATAAATCTCTCCCCATCCTTTTTTTCCGCTTTTCCAATACACATGCCAGCAAAAATGAAAACGCTACCAGAATATATCCGCCTAAAATCGTAGGACTGTAAGATGCTCCAAACATACGGTAAAAATTTCCAGTGCCCCACATTACTTTCAATGGACCGTTCCTATCCGGAGAGGCGAATAACTGATTTGTAATCAAATATCCCCATTTTACGGACAACAGTTGAATACATCCAAAAATGACATGAATTATATTTGTAGTGATTACAGCCTTTTTCAGAATCTCTTGCGGCTTCTCCACTGTTCGATAAAGCAAAGCGCATTCCATAACGCCCATAAAAATATTAACTTGTCCCAATAAGGAAACGATCAGCCTGTAATCATTCACGCCATTTACCAGCGTAGCGTTCAACATAAAATAAATGTTCAAAATGATAAACAAAAAATAATACAAGCGTAATCCTGCCATCTTTGTTTTTCCTTCGGCATACGTTATCAGACAGATCAACGCCAGAATAAATGTAATGAAATAGGTTCCATTGATTGCCACACCGCCCACTTTAAATACAGGGCAACAAAAATAACCTATGATTACAGCCTGCAAAAGATGCTGTCTTTTTTTTCTTAAATAGCATAGAATAATATAGCCATACAGGATCAGGCAGCAACATAAATTGATGAACCACATATAAATTTCCTCATATGATTTCTTTCATAAACTGACTGTAATTTCTATCTCCATTAAATTTTTGTTCCCAGAAACGTCTTGCATATTTTGAATACACTTCATATTCTTCCTGTTTTTCGACTCTGAGCCTTAAAAAGTCTTTTACCTTTTCCAGACCATCTGTCTGTTCCAATAGGCAACCGTTCCATTCATTTACAATTTCACGAATTCCGCCCACATTTCTGGCTATTACGGGAATTCCCATGGAAATCGCTTCCATTATTGACACAGGTATCCCTTCCGAATCACTCAAATTGATAAAATAATCCACATCTTCCTTTTGATAGATTTTTAAAACATCTCCATTATCTACTTTGCCCGAAAATAAAATCTCCATATGGGACAATCTTCGCTTCGCCTCATCCCGTATCTGTTCAAATAATTCCCCGTTACCAATATGAATCCACTTTATTCTGATATCTCTGATCTGTTCCAAAAGGCCAATGATTAAGTCTAATCTTTTTACTGGGATTACAGATGAACAAGAGGCCAAGACGATACCATTTTTTTTCTTCATTTGCTTCTGAAGATGCCTACGATTATAAGTTCCCAGATAGTTTACAGTCAGATCCGCCCAATCTTTCTTTTCTGACAACTTCTCACGCCAATTCTGGTAATAATTCAGACCATCTTTTGATATAAAAAAAATTTTATCCAGATTTTTATCTATATACTTACGAAAAGGAAGATAGGCCAACGAATTCCTATACTCATACAAATCATATCCATGAGCTCGGGTAATTGTCTTTTTTATCAAATCAGAATTCTTATCCGCAAAATACGCTACCGCATACGCAGGTCTGCTAAGCCAATATGAATATAATGTAATTTCAGTCTTATCTTCTGTTTTCTTAATTTCATCTTCTATTTTCCAATATGTCTGCAAAGCAAAAACACCATAAAAAAGAATATAAGCCACTCGTGTAATGCCTTTAAAAGACAAAGAAAAATACTCCTTTATTTCCTGCTTTACCTCTGCATTTTTCAGCCATCGAAATAGCCCGGATATTAATTTTATCGAAACTTTTTTACTGTCAACTATATGACAAACCACACCATATTCTTTTTCTATATCGACAATTTTTTCCTTCGAAACTGGATACGAAAGAATAATTACTCGATCAAATTCCTTCGTTAAAATTCCCAGCTCATTAAGAAAAAATGAACTGTCTACTCTCCCAGGCAATACAATCAATTCTTTCATTTCATGCTTCTTCTATTCCCTTCCTCATCCACTTCCCCAATCACCTTCGCAGGCACTCCTGCCACCAACGCATAATCCGGCACATCTCCAGTCACCACGGCACCAGCCGCAACCATCGCATATTTTCCTATGGTATGCCCGCAGATAATTGTGGCATTGGCCCCGATACTGGCTCCCTCTCGAACCAGCGTCTTTTTATAATTCTCATGGCCTTTGGGATACCTGGCCCGTGGCATCAGATCGTTGGTAAATACACAGGACGGGCCGCAGAACACACCGTTTCCCAGTTCCACTCCTTCATAGACAGACACATTGTTCTGTATTTTTACGTCATCTCCGATAATCACATTATTAGAAACATTTACATTCTGTCCCAGGGAGCAGTTCCGCCCGATTCTTGCCCCGCTCTGTATATGACAAAAATGCCATATTTTTGTCCCTTCCCCTATCACTGCGTCTTTATCAATATAACTGCTTTCATGTACAAAATAATCCATAATACTCTGTCCCGCTCCGCTGTCAGCCAAATTCTCCCTCCATCTCAACTGAAGCAAAATCCTTCAGCGGCAGCTTCACCGGTTTTCCTTCTTTCTGACTTTTATAAACTGCCAGCACCAGTTCCAACGCATTCCGCCCAGCCACCGCATCTACATAAGGCTTTCTGTCATTTTGAATTGCGTCAATCATATCAGCATACAGGCTGGTATGGCCATTTCCATATACATTGCTGGTTATCTCTTCCAACCCTTTGTTTTTCCGGTCTGCCTCCGTCTCATCCGCAAACTGCCATACATCGATATTATTCGTAGATTTCCCACCCAGTTTTACGGTCCCTGTTTCTCCGAACAAGCACAAAGTCTCCTCCAGGTTCTGCGGATATACGTTTGTCGTTCCTTCTATGGTCGCAACCGCTCCGTTTTTAAACTTCACTACCGCCATCCCGATATCCTCGGCTTCCAGATAATTATGAAAACGCTGTCTGGTCTGGCCGTAAACTTCTTCGGCTTCCTCTCCCATCATCCAGCGCAGCAGGTCGATTCCGTGAATGCACTGATTCATCAACGCACCGCCATCCGAAGCCCATTTCCCCCTCCAAGGCGCCTGCGCATAATACCCTTCATTCCGGTTCCATCGCACATGAATGGAACCGTGGGACAGCTTCCCGAAACGACCGGCTTCCACAGCTTTTCTCATTTCCTGAACCGCCACATTAAAACGATTCTGGTGGCAGGCCGACACCTTAACCCCTTTCGCCTTTGCCCGGCGGATCACCTCATCTGCGTCATTTATGCTCATGGCGACGGGCTTTTCAATAATACAGTGAATGCCATGATCGATACAGTAAAGAGCAATCTCCGCATGGATGCCGCTTTCCGTGGCAACCGCCACCAGCTCCGGCCTGCTTTCCTCTATCATTTTTTTATAATCCGTATAACGTCGAATCGATGTTTCCTGTTCCAGCCCGCATTTTTCCAGCAAGTTTTCAATCTGGGACGGCTTTATATCGCAGGCCGCCATAAATTCCAAGCCATTGTTCAACACTGCTTTTACATGGTTTACAGCAATCCGGCCGCATCCGATCAGTGCGTATTTCATCCTTTCCTCTTTTCCGGCATATCTATCATGCCATTTCCGTAGCATCCAATATCTGTGTCAAATATCTATGCCATGTATTATTTTTTTCAAAACATTCCTCTCACCACTCTGCCTGATCCAGCAAAGCACATATTTTTTCAGAAGCATGTCCGTCTCCGTAGTAAGCCGGTTTATTTTCCCAGTCGATTTCCGTTTTGATCACCTTTTTTACAATATCCTCCTTTTCCGTTTTCGCCAGGATATTGTGATTCCCTTTCAGGGTTTCAACCCATTCGGTCTGTTCACGCACCGTAACGCAGGGCGTTCCTAATATATATGTTTCTTTTTGCAGACCGCCGGAATCCGTTATGGTTTTAACCGCATGTCTGACCAGATACAACATAGTCAGATACCCTACCGGTTCTACAAAGACAATATTCTTATACTCTCTTTGCCGATACAGGCGTTCCACCATTCCCCTTGTTCTGGGATGAACAGGAAATATTGCCGGTGCATCCAGGCTTTCAAGCGCCTCCAGAATCTCTCTGATCTTATTCTCATCATCCGTATTTTCCGCTCTGTGGATCGTCGTCATATACCAGGTATTCACCCGGGGAACCGAAGCAAACAGTCCATGTAGCTGTCCAAAATAATATGCGTTTTCTCTCGTCTCCATCATATGGGAATAATACAAAACCGCATCGCACATAACGTCTCCCACCTGATATACGCCTGCCTGAATTCCCTCTTTTCTGAGATTTTCTACCGCCGTGTCCGTAGGACAAAGCAAAAGAGATGACACATGATCCGCCAGTATTCTGTTCTGTTCTTCGGGCATCTTCATATTAAAAGAGCGAAGACCGGCTTCCACATGTATAACAGGCACATGAATTTTCGAGGCGGCTATGGCTCCCGCCAATGTGGAATTCGTATCGCCGTAGATCAGCAGACAGTCCGGCTTTTCTTCCAGCAATATCGTTTCTATCCCCACCATCATCTCGGCAGTCTGTCTGGCATGGCTTCCCGACCCGACACCCAGATTCCAGTCCGGTTTTGGAATATGCAATTCCTCAAAAAAAACATCCGACATATTGCTGTCATAATGCTGGCCTGTATGAATTAAAAGCTCTTTGTGCTTTTCCCTCAGAACCCTTGAAACCGCCGCCGCTTTAATGAATTGCGGCCTTGCCCCTACCACTGTTACAATTTTCATCTTTTGCCCTTGTCTCCTGCAATAACCGTCATCATATGACCAATCATCCTGACAATGATCATATAACCATCCATATTGTGTGATCTTACCGAAAGATTTGTTATACCTTCGCTTTTTACAGTACTTCGATATTCTCCCTGTTCACTACCTGCTTCATCACATTCTTCGTATCAAAAATCACTTTTGCATGCTTCTGCAGCATTTCATAATCTACATTGGAATGCGCGGTCGTAATCATCAGCAAGTCGTATTCCTCCACCTGTTTCGGCGTAATTTCTGTCATACCCTTCACTGTTTCTCCATGGTATCTGTACTGCCCAACCCAGGGGTCATAATACTCCACCTCTGCCCCGGAAGCCTTTAACAGCTCGATCACCTCCAGCGCAGGACTTTCCCGATAATCATCAATATCCTGTTTGTAGGCCACACCGGCCACCAGCACCCGGGAACCTTTCAGAGATTTCTCAAACCGGTTCAAAATCCTTGCGGCACGCTCCACACAATATTCCGGCATTTTATCGTTGATCATCATGGAACTTTCAATCATGGACGTGTGAAAACCATATTCTCTGGCTTTCCAGGACAGATAGTAAGGATCTAACGGAATGCAGTGTCCCCCCAGTCCGGGTCCCGGATAAAAAGGCTGAAAACCGTAAGGCTTTGTCTTTGCCGCATCAATCACTTCCCAGACGCTGATTCCCATCCGGTCGCACAAAATCGCCATCTCGTTAATCAAACCGATATTAATATTGCGGTAGGTGTTCTCCAAAATTTTTTCCATCTCCGCAATCGCAGGTGAGGATACCTGATATACATCTCCATCCAATACGGCCTGATACATAGCCGCAATCACTTCTGTCGCATCCTTACCGATGCCGCCTACCACTTTTGGTGTATTCTTCGTCTTATAAATCAGATTGCCGGGATCTACCCGCTCCGGTGAAAATCCCAGATAAAAATCCTCTCCGCATTTCAAACCGGAACCCTGCTCTAATATCGGTTTTACCAGTTCTTCTGTCGTCCCCGGATAGGTTGTAGATTCCAGAACCACTATGGTTTCTTTTGTCAGATGCCGGGCAATCGCCTCTGCGGAGGATTTCACATAACTGATATCCGGCTGCTGATGACTGTCAAGCGGCGTAGGAACACAGATCGCAATAAAATCAACATCTTTCACAAAACTGAAATCAGAAGTGGCTTTCAGCATTTCGTTCTCTACCAGTTTTTTTAAATCACTGTCCACAACATCGCCGATATAATTATGGCCTTCATTCACCAGCCTGACTTTTCCTTCCTGCACATCAAAACCTATGGTTCGAAATCCGGCTTTCGCTTTTTCTACTGCCAGAGGAAGGCCTACATAGCCAAGCCCTACTACGCCAACTGTCAAATTTTTTTCTTTAATTTTCTTTAGCAATTTTTTCTTCATTTTTATAACCTCGTTGATTCCTTTTTCAGAAATATCCGGTTACGGCTGCTTTTACCACCCGAATCACTTTCTCCTGTTCTTCTTTTGTCAAATATGGCGAGAAGGGTACTCCAAAGTTGCACCGGGCATATCGGGACGCATTGGAATAAGATTCTTTTTCCTTCAAACCAAAGGCGTCCATTCTGTGCAATTCTTTTGGATAATAAAAAAGCGACGGTATATCCGCCTTTTTCATTGCATCTACGATTCTTCCTCTTTCTTCTCCATTCTCAGCCAGCAACACATACTGAGCGTATGCGCTTCGACAATCTTGTGATATGGCCGGAATCTGTAATATATCGCCAAAAGCTTCATCATACCTCTTTGCAATCTCCTGACGTTTTTCTATCTCTTCTTCCAAAATTTCCAGCTTGGCCAACAGTACTGTCGCCTGTATGGTATCTAAACGAGAATTCATGCCGATCCGAATATTATCATATTTGCTTTCGCCCTTTCCATGCACTTTAAGAGAACGAAGCCGGTCCGCAATTTCATCGTCATCCGTAAATACGGCCCCTCCGTCTCCGTAACAGCCCAAGGGCTTAGAAGGAAAAAAGCTGGTACAGGCAATGTCCCCCAAACTTCCGCATTTCCTGCCTCTATAGACAGCTCCCGTAGCCTGCGCCGAATCTTCAATCAGAATCATTCCATTCTTCTTACATATGTCAGTAATCGCATCGGCATCTGCTGGATTTCCCAAAAAGTCCACCATGATTACCGCCCTGGGATTCCATTTTCCCTCTGCCTTTACCTGGTGGATTTTTCTTTCCAGATGCTGTGCGGAGAGATTATAAGTTTTATCGTCAATGTCTACAAAAATCGGCGTCGCACCCAACATACATGCTGGCTCAATGGAAGCGATGAATGTCATGTCCGGACAAAAAACTGCATCGCCATCTCCAATCCCATAGGACAAACAGGCCAGCATCAGCGCATCCGTTCCATTTCCACAGGAAATACAATGCCTCCTCCCAATATACTTCGCTAATTTTGTTTCAAACTCTCCCACTTCTTTTCCATTGATAAAACACGCCTCTGCCATAATGTTCTTAAGCGAACTTTCAATGGCCGGTTTTATTTTTTCATACTGTCTCTTTAAATTGATAAACTCCATGCTTCTCCTGAACCTTCCTGTTATTCCTCTTTCTGTAAAAATATCTTGTCTGTCTCATCCGCATAATACCTCGTCCCACAAGCCGGACAACTCAGATTTTTGTTTAATTTGCAGCCGCATTTACAGACATGGGCATAAAAACGCGCCGGATTCCCAACCACCATGGTATAATCTGGCACATCTTTCGTTACCACTGATCCCGCTCCTACGAAAGCATACATTCCCACATTATTGCCGCACACTATAGTTGCATTAGCGCCAATCGTAGCGCCTCTGTGGATGATCGTTCTTTTAAATTCATTTTTCCGTTCTATAAAGCTACGCGGATTGGCCACATTTGTAAAAACACAGTTGGGTCCTAGAAACACATCGTCCTCACAGATAATTCCCGTATACAACGCTACATTGTTCTTAATTTTTACGTTATTTCCAACCTCCACGCCCGTTTCCAGAAATGCATTCTCGCCAATATTGCAATTTTTCCCTATTTTTACATCATTCATAATATGGCACCAGTGCCAGATTCTTGTTCCTTCCCCAATTTGGCTTCCCGAATCAACAACAGCCGTTTCATGAAGAAAGTAATTTTTATCTGTCATTCAAGCCCTCCCAGAATCTGATAAAAATACTGTTCAAACTGTCGGTTCACAACATTAGATTCAAATTTTTTTTCAAATAGTTCATAAGCATTTTCCGCCATTCGTTTGCATAGCGCCGAATCCGTGTACAATCTTTCAATTTGCCTGGCGCAGTCCTGTATGTCGCCTTCTTTATAAGTTAATCCGCACTCATTTTCTTCCAGCATTGTCCTCGCAAAGCCGCCAAGAGAATTCAAAATCGGAAGCTTTCCGGACAGATATTGAATTCCCTTATTGCTAAAAGTATTATAAAAATCCTCTGAGTTCTTATAACTGTATGTTCCACACCGGCATATCCCCATCAGGCTGTTCATCTGCTGCCCATTTAGCCAACCGGCAAAAATGATATGTTTTGATCCTTGAGCCTGTTGAACCAATTCTTCTTTACAATCGCCTTCCCCACCGATCACCAGCCGTATATCCTTATACCTTTGAGAAAGGATTTTAACAGCATCTATGACTGTCTTCAGGTCAACGCTTATACTGAGCGTTCCAAAATAACAGATATTCCACGTTTCCTCACTTACGCCCCTATCCTGCCACCAGGACTGATTTTTTTCTTGTTCCTCTTTTGACAATCCTGGCCGCTCATTTCCAATATAAATTGTGGCATCTTGTTTTCCTACGGCTCTTCCCGCATAACGGCAGCCCCAGCTAGTTGCATATGGAACCATTCCCGTTATACCTGTAGCCTGCCTCAAAGTAACGGCAGCCGCATATTGAAGCGGCTTTAAACCGATTTTTGCAAGCCATTGCAAGCTGTCCGGAAAGGCACGGTTAAAAATATCCGGCCACAAATCCCTGATATCTATGATTACCGGTACTTTATTTTTCTTTCCGTACCGTACTGCTTCTCTGGCAAACTGCGACGTTGGCCATGCGCAGAATATCAGATCCGGCACAGTTTTTCTTTTACTATATTTCCGAAAAGCTGTTGCCAGCTTTTGGTGGTAAACAATACGCGAAAGCGAAATGTTTTTTTTATACGCAACTGGCGAATGCAGCAAGACCAGTCGTTCTTTTGGATTGATTCGTATCTCTTTATAGCTTTTACAATAATAACGTTTCTCGCCATGTATAAATGTAGAGGACCACCAGGTAACCTTGTGACCTTGTCCGGAAAGATATTTCGCAAGCATTCCAAGGCGCATAAGCCGTTCTCTGCCGTCAACCGGCAGCGGCTCTCCCTCTCCAATCAGCCATATATTGATTCGTTCTTTATCTGAAGACAGTATGTTTTTGTTTTCCATTTAAGCAGATTCCTTTTATGACTTTTTAACCTAATGGACTGTCTGGTTCCTAACTGGTTATAAAGCTTTCGTATTTCTATTTTTCACTACTGCAAAGAATGTCCGAATCATTATTTTTAAATCCTCAGACAAACTGAATTTTTTCAATGCTTCCAAATTATATTTCATTTTCTCCGGAAGAATTGTTTCCACATATACCTGATCCGTATCCTCTCCACTTTTTAATAACTTTGCTTCATCTTTATAACGGATACTGGCCATACTGGTCACTCCCGCAGGCAAGAGCAGCGTTGCCATCATTTCAGGCGTATATTGTTCCACATATTTTGGTACTTCCGGCCGCGTCCCTACAAAAGTCATCGTTCCGCGAACCACGTCGATAAGCTGGCTCAATTCATCCAGTCTGTATTCTCGTATCACTCGCCCTACTTTTGTAATACGTTTGTCGCCGCTTACGGTCACCTGAAAACCGTTATCCGCATATTCCACCATGGAACGAAACTTAAAAATACGAAATTTTTTTCCGTATTGCGTCACACGCACCTGCCGGTAAAATACCGGACCATTGGAATCCATTTTGATTGCAACAGCAAGTGCCAGAAATACCGGCAACAGCACTATCAGTAAAAACACCGCAGCTGACACATCAAAAAGTCGTTTTAAGAAAAGGCTTATTTTCTTTTTTTGCAGTATTTCATAGTATTTTTTTACTGCGTCGGTTCGCATCCTTTCCGGAAGATCTTCCCACTTTTTTAAAACCATTTTCTTTTCAGCGCCCCCAAAAACTGTCCTTCTTACCTGATATACTTTTTCACAATCCCACCGTACTTTTCCAATATATAATCCGCTTCCGCATCAGTCAGTCTGGTATGCAGCGGCAGTGTTACCTCATTCTCAAATCGCTTATAACTATTGGGAAAATCCTCTATCTGAAATCCCAGACGCCTGTAAGCCGTATGCATGGGCAGCGGTTTATAATGAACATTTGCGGAAACTCCCTGTTCCGCCAGTTCTTCTATAATCGCCTGACGTTCCCCAAGACCAATCCCGGGAATACGGGTGATGTATAGATGTCCTGAAGACACATGGTCTTCGGTGAAATGAGGAAGCGTCTCCACACCTAAAGGTTTTAATACGGAATCATACTTTTCAATCAGTTCCTTGCGCCTTTTAAGCATATTCGGATACCGTTCTAACTGTGCCAGCCCCATGGCCCCCATAATGTCAGTCATATTACATTTGTACCATGGACCGACAATATCATATTCCCAGGCGCCTAGTTTGGTCTTAGCCAAAGCATCCTTACTCTGTCCATGAAGCGAAAATAATTGAAGCTGATGATAAATTTCCTCATGATCCACTCCTTCCAATTTCCAGGCCAGTGCTCCCCCTTCAGCCGTAGTGAAATTTTTAACCGCATGAAAGCTAAAATTAGAAAAATCCGCAATGGAACCTACCACTCTTCCTTTATAAGAAGCACCCAGAGCATGAGCCGCATCTTCTACCACCGCCACTCTGCCAATAGATTTCTGCAGCTTATTAGACGGATCAAAGAACTTTTTTTTTCGCTCTACAATCTCAAATATTCTGTCATAATCACAGGGAACTCCGCCGATATCAACCGGAATCACCGCCTTAGTATGTTCATTAATGGCTTGCTCCAAGGCGTCATAATCCATTTCCGGACTTCCTTTCTGGCAATCCACCAACACCAGCTTTGCACCTACATGACAAATTACTGACGCAGAGGCCGTATACGTGTAAGCGCAGGTAATGACCTCGTCCTCCCTGCTGCCGTATGTTCCGTCCAATCCACAGGAATCCCCGCCAATCCCAAGAAGCCGCAGACTCATTTCTCCGGCTGCTGTTTGACTATTTAAGCAAACGCATCCATCCGCTCTTATATAATCCAATAACAGCGTCTCTAATTTTTTAACCTTCGGACCAGTCGTAATCCAACCAGAGCGCAATGTGTCTATAACCTCCTTGATTTCTTTTTCAGAAATATCTGGAGGCGAAAATGGAATGTTCATTCTTTTTAGCTCCTGTTAAAACTCAGTTTCATATAAAACCATAGCTCCGCCATCCCCGCAACATCTCCCGACATCCCGAGGTCTCATGTATACAAATGCTATTACAGCCTTTATATTCCTTCTATCTCCCTTCTCCCTCCATGCAGCCTTCAAACTCTCATGGATAGATCAGGATTTTATATGGTAGATTCACAGTTCTCTTTGTATATATAACAAAAAAGAACCTCCAAACCCATAACCCAACTTCATTCACGGCACAGCCAGCCCTGTTCCCGTGATTTCCGCATTCTGTACTTTGGGTATATTTGGCATGTTCGGTGCATTTGACATGTAAGGTAGATTGACAGTTTGTTTTGTATTGCTGCCCAAAAAAGAAATCTCTTCCCTTTTCTTTGCCGCCCGCGCCCGCCATTCCGCGGCTTTCTCCTTTGACAAATTCCCCGCACAAAACGGGCATCCGCTCCCATAGGCGGTCCGGTTAAACAAATGTGCTTCCCACTCGTGTCCTTCCGAACATCTCCACCAGATACGCTGCCTGCTGTTAGGCCGTAGTTTCGTCGGATCAATCCCCTGGTTAAAAAGAGGATGCCACTCCTTCATCAGTTCTGGCTCCATCGTAACCAGGTCGTTAAATCCCGGCCAGGCTTTTTTCCCTGAGCAGTAGGGGCATTCATTCCCCTTTGTAGCCCGGTTCCCCACCGTCGCTTTCCACTCATGACCCAGTTCACACTGCCACCAGACATTTTTAACGCTTCCACAAGTAACCATCTCCGGCGTCAGCGTTCCGTTTTTCTCCGGATGCCACTGAGCGGCCAGCTCCGGGTACATGCTGGCTAAGTCATTATAGCCTGGCCAAGCCTTTCGGTTCGTACAGAAAGGGCAGCCTGCATCCTTCTTAACCCTGTCGCTGACCATCGCCTGCCACTTGTGACCTTTCTCACAAGTCCACCAGATCTTTTTATGGCTGGCAAAGCCGGTCTTTTCAGGGTCAAAATCTTTGTTTTCCGGGATGTCCCACTGCCAAATCAGATCCTTCTTATCATGCCGGACACAGTACTGCAGTAAGCTTACATTCTCCATACAATGCCCCCTTAAGCAGTTTTTCTAACCGGACATACCTGCTAATACAGGCATAGACTGTTTTCGCAGATATTTCCCATCTGCGAAAAAATGCGGATAAGCTTGATCAATAAAGG
>CAJUPT010000009.1:0-19893 GCA_910588405.1 uncultured Lachnospiraceae bacterium
AGGCTCTATAAGGCCTGTAAGCATCTTTTTCATTATGAAACTGTTAAACACCCGAGGAAAACCTTTTCAAAAACGCTTTCAGACCCAAAATTACTCTGTTAAAATCCGCTCAAATCTGGTATAATAGCGATGATTATCATATTTGAATCTGGCGAAACGCAGCATCCTTTATTTGCCGGCGCTGTGTCGGCGGGTTTTGCCGGATTCCTCAAAATAAAATCGAGCCGCAGGCCCCGCTAAAAAAGCGGCGGCATGGCAGCTGAAATTTAGAATCAGGAGGAACAAGTAATGTCAGAAGAAAGAAGACGCAATCAACGGCTGGATCTGGATGTAACCTTGGAGCTGGAACGGTTAGACAAAGGCGGCGTTACCACGCTGAAATATGTTCATGTAGAGGTAGACGACCTCTCCAAATCCGGGATCGGCTTTCACTGCGCCAGAGAACTGGAGCTGGAAAGCATTTACAACACCCGGCTGGAAATCTGGACCAAAGAGGTGATCAATACCATAGTACGGATTATTCGCTGCAATAAAATGGAAAATGGTGAGTACCGATATGGCGGCACCTTTATCGGTATGACGGATACCGACGCTTTGAAGATCGGCATTTACCAGATGCTGAACGCGCCTCGGGCGGAAGACTGATGTCCCGTCTGCTTTTGTCTTTTCTGGCTGCCTTCTGGGCAGTCTGTTCAGTGACCTCATTAATCGGTCCGGAGACAAACAGTGTGGTGATGTCCAACAGCTTTTACAGTGTGATCAGCTTTTGTGGAATCGCTTTCCTTATTTATCACAGTTTTTCCTGGGGAAAATGGAGAGAGAATCCGACAGAAGAAACTGCCGGCCCATTCAGCCGGCGTCGCCGGCACAAGAAACGCATCCTCGCCGGAACCGCTGGTTTTCTGTTCAGTCTCTGTATTGTTCTCGGAACGGATCTGCGGACAAATGGAGATATCATTTACACGGCCGAAAACGTGATCAAAAAACTACTGCAGGCGACAGGGCTGACCTTTCCGGTGTCGGCCCTGCTGCTGGCCGCGATGTTCTATCTCCCAAAAGCCGGCAGATGGCTGGCCAGGAGTTCTTTTGCGACAAAGCCCGAGGGGTGCCCCTGGCTGCAGGGAAAACGACTGTTTTTTCTGTCCTGGGCCGTCATTTTTCTCTGCTGGGTTCCCGGTTTTCTGGCTTACTACCCGGGAATCTTCTCTTATGACGTGCCCCGGCAGGTAGTACAGGCGGTGGAACATACCTATTCTACCCATCACCCGCTGATCCACACATTGTATCTGAACGGCTCTATGAGGCTGGGACTGGCGCTGACAGGAACATACGCGCCGGGCGTCGCCTTTTATACGGTGACACAGATGGGCATCCTGTCCGCCTGCTTTGCTTTTTTCTGTTCTGTGACAGGCCGGAAGCTGTCCGCCGTCTTCCGGGTTCTGGCCATCGGATTTTTCAGCCTGAATCCCATTATCCATCTGATGGCCTTAAGCGCTACGAAGGATACCCTGTTCGCAGGATTTATGCTGGTATGTGCTGCCCTTCTGTGGGACATGGCCGGCGATCCGCAGCTGTTTTTCTCCAAAAAGAAAAACGGCGTGCTTATGATTGTCAGCGCCGCGCTTATGATGCTGTTCCGCAACAACGGTATGTATGCATTTTTGGTGATGGCAGCAGTATTGCTTCTGTTATTAAAAGATTTTCGAAAGCCCGCGCTGATAATTCTGCTGGGGGCCCTTTTTCTGTACCAGGGCTCCAACCGGCTTCTGATCACGGCCTGCGACGCCTCGCCGGGCAGTATCGCCGAAATGTTCAGCATTCCGCTGCAGCAGATCGCCAGAACGCTGCAATACGAACCGGACACAGTCACTGACGAAGAACGAAACACCTTTTACGAAATTATCCCGGAACAGGCCGCCGGCCAGTACTATGACCATCTGGCCGACCTGGTAAAATCAGACTTTAATGAGGAAGCCTTTAAACATGCGCCGGCCAAATATATCCGGCTCTGGCTGTCTCTTGGCAAAAGGCACCCCGGCTGTTATCTCAATGCCTTTTTAGCCACCACCCTGGGATACTGGTATCCCGACGATACCAGCCACGCCTATATCTATGCGGCAGAGCGCCACGGCTATCTGATGACCCAGCATATGGGGGAAATCATCAATATCGGTGACACCATCATTGTAGAAAAGCACAGCTTCCTGCCATGGCTGGAAAATCTGTACGAAGAGATGGCTACCTGGAACAAGCACCAGAATGTTCCCGTCGTCTCCATGTTGTTCAGTCCGGGACTTCACTGCTGGCTTTTGCTGTTCACCGCCGGGTTATGTCTGTTTCAAAAGGAAAAGCGTCGTTTACTCATCCCACTGGCTCTGCCCTTTGGTTTATGGCTGACCTTGCTTCTGTCGCCCACGGTGCTGATGCGGTATGTGTTCCCGATCACACTGTTTCAGCCGCTTTTGCTGTTTATATGGACGGATGAGGACAGAAAAGCAGGTTCATAAACCATTTTTACACACATCTTATCAGGATGTTTTTGCCCCGCACATCCTATTGAAATGTTTTGTCCCGTAAGGATGTTCGAAAACATTCTTAATCATATGCTAAGAAGAAAACCCGCATCAGAAAAGAGGTGCCTCAGACAATGGACCAGATCGCAGTGTTAATCCCCTGCTATAATGAAGAATCCACTATCGAAAAAGTGATCACAGATTATCGGCGCCGGCTTCCTGACAGCCGAATCTATGTCTATGACAATAATTCCACTGACCGCACTGCCGCCATCGCCAGGGAATCCGGGGCCATTGTCCGCAGAGAGCGGCAGCAGGGAAAGGGAAATGTTATCCGCAGAATGTTCCGCGAAATCGACGCCCAGGTTTATTTGATGGTGGACGGGGACGATACCTACCCGGCAGAATACGCGCCGGAGATGGTCCGGCTGGTGTTAGAGGAGCAGGCCGATATGGTGGTGGGAGACCGGTTGTCCTCCACCTACTTCACCGAAAACAAACGGCCCTTCCACAATTTCGGCAACCTTCTGGTACGCAAAAGCATCAACGCCCTGTTTGGCTGCCAGATCAAGGACATGATGACCGGCTACCGGGCTTTCAGCTATCAGTTTGTCAAAACCTTTCCGGTACTGTCCCGGGGGTTCGAGATTGAGACGGAGATGAGTATTCACGCCGCCCAGCACCATATGCAGATCGAAAATGTAGTCGTCGACTACAGGGACAGGCCCGACGGCAGCGTATCCAAACTGAATACTTACAATGACGGAATCCGTGTGCTGTTTACGATCCTGAATCTGTTCAGAAACTATCGGCCCCTCTCCTTTTTCTCACTCCTTGGCTTCCTTCTGGCTGTAACAGCGGCCGCTTTTTTCCTGCCGGTCCTGGTCACTTACGCGCAGATAGGTCTGGTTCCCCGCTTCCCTACACTGATCGTCTGCGCTTTTGTGGCGGTAACGGCCGTCCAGTGCTTCTTCACGGGCCTTGTGCTGGATACCAGCGTGAAAAAAAACAGGCAGGATTTCGAAATGCGCCTGATAGATACCAGCCGTCAGTACAAAGCTTTGCTGAAAGTGGAGGAACCAGAGCTTCCCGAAAACAATTACAGCAGCGAAAACCGGCACAGAAGGCCGCAGTAAAGCGTTTAAAAAAAACGGCAAAGTGTGTCTCCTGTCTGCTGACACACTTTGCCGGTTTTTTCATTTTCAAAAGATAGACGGCTTTACAAATTTTCTGTAAACGGCATATCCTTTCGGAAAGATATACTGCATCCTGATCTCAAACCGCACCTTCCAAGTCACCTTATACATTCTGTGCAATATAAAAATAATCGGATAATCCGACTCCGTCCTCCGGTACTGCTTTCTGTTTTTCCACAGCCATGGACCCAAACCGCAGGGAAGACCAAACTGAGTGGCGTCTCGATAAGAGCGGACATGCTCCTTCTTAGACACCAGACTCCACACTGACTGGTCATGCCGGTGCTCCCGGAAGCCCTCATAATTATCCTTTCCCATACGGTTTGGCGCGTCAGTAATCAGCTCCTCCCGCTGGGCAAATCGAAGCCATTCCTCAATCACCTGCACAGAATGCGCCGTTTTTCGCAGCACAATTGTACCCGCCATTCGCTGAGGTGTCCGGGCATATTCCTCTTGGTCCATATGCAGCGCCAGAAAAACATCTCTTTTGGTATATTCATATTCCATATGGTTAATGGCAAAGGCCATCATGTCGTCCCCCTGCCGCTCCATTGCATGAATCAGCTTTTTCACGGATGCGTTGTAATAAATTCCGGCATCACAGTAGACCAGGTAATCTCCCTCCTGCAAAAGCCGGAGTGTGCGCTCAATAAAATAGGGTTTCCACAGCCAATAACCATTTCCTCTGGGCTGTGAAAGAATATGCCTGTTTTTCTCCCGAAATTCCGGATCAATATCTGAGACAGAATACATATATACCCGATCCACACCGCCTTTTTTTCTGGCCGTGCGGGCGTTGTATTCCATCGCTTTCTGATAGCGCTCATCCGCGCATGTTACTGCTGCAATCATTTTTGATACCTACTATCATTCTATATCATTTCGAGGCCCCATTTCAAATTGGTCCCACCTCAACAGGATGCCATCCCTCAAGCTTCCTGATCCGCAGATCGCCGCCTCTGGTAAAATGATCTGGATATACCACCCTCCGACCCGGATTCTCATTCAAAAGTCCCGCCCATGTGCTGAAGGTGGAATTCGCAATGATATTATGACGACACAGGCTCATCAGCTGCATATCCCGAAAGCTCTGCTCCCCTTTATTATGAGAAACCACTGTTTTGTGATCCAGCCAGGAAAAGACTTCCCTGGCATATGCCTCGTCATCAGAGAACAGAAAAAACCAATCACCGTCCGTATTTTTCCTAATCCAGTCCACAGCGCTGCGATAATACTCCATAGTCAGAATATCAAACTGGCTTCCTACATAATCCCCTCGGCGCACATGAATGGACACCGACCGACTGTCCCTGATCTGCTGGCAGACCTCCCGATTTCTCCCATCCTGAATGTCCGGAAAGCAAAAATCCTGGCGCAGCTGCGGAAGAATATGGGAATAATATTTCTCATGCTCCCAGTATCCTCTCACACTCCAATCCTTTCCCATATCCAGATGCAGCAGCCGGTCATGTATCGCTTCGCTATACCTGCACCGTTCGCAAAGAAAGCTCTCGTCGATGATTCTATAGGTTCCCAGCAACTGACTGATCTGGTCCGCCTTCCGGTTGTACCAAACCCGGGCCTTTTCCAGCTTCCTCATCAGCCGGGAGTCAGACCAGATCGGAATGCCGCCACCGGTTCTGAAAATCTCCCAATTGCCGGCTGCTTCCAGATGAAAGGGAGAGCCAGGATGTTCAAATATCCGTTTCAGTTCAAACCCCTGATGGGCGCTGTACAGCCGAAACCGGGTAATATCCGCTTTCACCGTCGTCTCCGGGTATCTTAAAGCCAGCTGCTTATACATGGCATACTGATACATCTGATTGCCCAGACCACTGGTTATCATTACAATGATCACAATAACATTTCTCCTCTTCCATGCAGCGAGGCAGACATAGTGCTGCCCGGATGTACTGTCTCATTCATATCTGGTAAAATATCGCCGGATCATTATTCGTCAGCACGACAGCTTTCATCCTTCCATCCCGCCCGCTTATCCAGCATGTCCAGCAGACCATCCGACTGACCGGAACACACTTTTCTCACAAACAGCTCCTCGCGCCCCTTTAAGAATTCATAATCCTCCTGCCGGAAAATCCTGATCTGCTTTGGATACTCAAAATAGTGGAGATTCCGCCAGTTTACCAGATATCGCTTCTCCGGCTCAGGCCCTCCCGCCGCCGTGCGTCCGGCAAACACAGAATTATACAGAATACTGGCAAAAAAGGTCTCGTCGCAGGGAAAGATATGATTGTAATACTTCATAAAACCGGGATGTGTTTTTACAAAATCCAGCATAAAGGCCGCGCATTCCGCTGTCAGAGCCCACTGGGCGCTGCCCCAATAACAGGGATATCCCTTCTCTCCTTCCTGATAAATGCCCGAGCGAATATACATGGGGAAACAATCATTCAACCGATTCCAAAGCCTGGCCGGCAGACTGTCACTGAGCATCCAGTACCGCCGACATCTTTTATAATGGTATTCGTCCTGAGAATCCGAAATACGGCAGGCCCGCAGATACTCCGTCTCCGGATGCTCCTGAAAAAAAGTCAGAATCTCCTGATTGGATTTCAGCGGATAATCAAGCCCCTGTAAAAGCACCAGACGATCACAGCCGGCTTTGATACCAGCCTCAATCAGCGCAAGCTCTGCCCTGACCGTTCCCATGCGCCCCCATCTACAGTCTTCCCTTTCCCCGATAAAGGCAATCCGTTTTCCACTGGAAACCGTCTGACGAAAGGCCATTTCCTCGCTTTTTTTATCCACGTGAATCCGGACGCAGAACTGCTCCGTATCCGCAAGGCGTCTGGCCAGTCTGCCCACATGTCTGGGGTCCGTATGACATAAAATCAAAAACCCTACCTTCAAATTCGGTATCCTCCCGGATTACTCCAAATCTCAAAATCACTCCACATTTCCAAGCTTGATTACGATCAGATCATCGATCACCTGAATGGAATCCGCCGCCGGCCAGACAGGCATATCGGCCACCTGCTTTGTATCGATCAGCTTTGCCTTAACCGCCTCATCGGCCAGGGGAAATCGCCAGGTCCATCCGCCGGAGACAGGCCAGTTGTTACTGCCCACATCCACTGGCGGCACCTCCATTTCCGGATTCACCCGGTAGTAAGACAGTTCCAGGCCGACCACCTCAGACAGAAACAAGGCAGGGCAGGAGCCTGCGCTAAACAGGTTATTGTAAATGGATTTCAAAAGCGCCAGTTCTTTCAAACCGCCGCCGCTTTCATACTCCTCCTCAGAAAACCATGACGTCAGTCCCACGATCACGATTTCCTTCTGTGTGCCGTCATCCAACAGATGAATATGGGTGGCAATCTCCACCCCCGTGGCATAAGATTCCTCATAGCACCGATGCATGTATTGATACATCATATTGGCAGTAACCCCGTTGTTAAAAATGATCACAGCCAGCAATAATGCCGCTATATCACTTTTTCCCGGCTTCAACCAGCGATTTGCCAGCACCCCACACAGAATATAGAGCAGGCAGACGCTCTGCTCCATTCGAACCACATACTGGATGCCCTGAGACGCAAAAAACCAGATAAACACTGCAAAAGGAATCGCTGCCATACACAGCAGAAACAAAAGCATCTGGCCTTTTCTTGTATACAATCTGCTTTTCCTGACAGCCGTAACCACAATATAGGCCGCTGCCATTAAAAACAGGATATTCAGCACCGTATACATGGTAAGCCCACGCCTCAGAAAATTCCATACCATAAATACGGAGACAAAGGATGTCATCGTCTGTTTCACCGCATCCCACAGAAAACCAGGTCCGATTTGCCCGATGGTGTCAATCCCCATATACTGATTTGGCTGCAAATTTCCCTGGCAAACCATAGCAATCTGCCAAATCACGTAATAGGCCGCCATACCTAATCCATAAATCAATATCTGGTTTCGAATCCACAGCGTATACAATTTTTTCTCATACCGGTTCTCAAGAAGCTCGGTCATAAAATAACCAAGAGACAATACCAGCGCAAAGCTGACATAAGCCTGATAAATTCCACAAGTCAGCGTAATACAGCAAAAGGACAGAAACAGGCGGCTTTTCCGTCTTTCGCCGATCATGGAAAACCGGACAGTCAGCGCCGCCAGCACCATAGCCAGCATATAACCGTCAGCTGTATATTCAAAATAAAAGGTCTGGGTTACGGCAGGAAAAGTGACCAAAAGACCGCCAGTCAACAGAATAAGCACCGGATTTTCTATCCGGAATATATCGATCACAACGGCGGCAGCCACCCCAATCCAGATCAGGGACAGCACGCCATTCACCCATGGAAGGTCAAAAAAAGAGCTTAAGCTGCAAGCCGCAGCCAGAAACCACCTGCCAGACCGCACCACATTCTGCGTGCCATAAATATTAAACAGGGAATCATGCCCCAAAAGAGTATTTGTAAATTTATACATATGAACCAGCAGACCGATGACAAAAGCGGAAACAAACGCAAGCTTCCAGCTTTTCTTAATTCTCGTCTGATAAAATTCAACAAATCCCTCTCCCATACCTTACCTCTCCTTCATCTGAAATCCGCAGAGACAGCAGCCCGCTGCCCCTATCAATATTCGTTCCGTTTCAGCAGCGTCAGCTCCGAATCCCCCTGATCAGATACAGGATGATAGCGCTCCAAAATAAAAGAGGGAATCTCTTCCCGGCAGATCACATATTCTACCTCTTGATTCCGGACAATCTCACGCTGCTGCGCATACATTTCCGGCATCTGCTCCTCCGTAAAGTTGATAAAGGTGAAGTATTTCGCTGCCGGAATGATATCCAGCGCATTGTAAAAGCCTCTGTCCATAAACCCATACACCTGCAGGGTGGGATTCTCGGACTGACTCATAATGGAAGCAAAATGATACTGCTCCGTGTCCTCCCACTTTTGAAGGCGCACATCGGCATTGCTGCCGGCAAACCAGCCCCAAACCACGGACAACGTCACAACGCCCAGGACAATCCTGCCTTTTTTCACGCCTGTCGGTACCAGCCGGGCCGAAGTATGCTCCCACCCGCCTCCAAAGGCCAGCAGGCCAAACACCATAAAAGGCGCCGTAATCAGATAATAATACCGAAAATCCTTTGTTCCCCAGTATATCCCCGTCACAAGACACAGATACATGAACGGGAATACACAGCGCCTTATGGCAAGACCGGCGTCCCGCCTTTGCTTCCGTCCGGTTGGCTCCTGTCCCACCGGAAGACAAAACAACACCCACATCAAGCCGCCCACTGCAAACAATGCGATCACAGGATTTTCCCGGCCGTGCCGCAACCAGAAGGAACACATACTGTGGAAGTGGCGATACGGGTCACTGTTGATCGCCGGATAAAGGAACAGATTATTATAAAAATAAACCTGAAAACAATCCTTCAGCGCTCCATTGACGCCAAAATAGAACAGCGGCGGCACCGATGCCGCCCCCATGCCTCCCAAAAAAACCAGACAGGATAAAAACGCTCGTTTTACCTCTTTTTTAGACAGCATCAGAAAAAAGACCATGGCCATAAATCCGAACCAGAGTCCCAGCATCGTGTACTTCATCCAGAATACCACGCCAGCCAAAACGCCATTCAGAAAAACAACCCTTCCGTTCATCCGCGACGCATCGCAGTCCTCTTTCACATACCTGAGCATAAAATAAAGACTCACGGCCGCAAAGGGCAGCGCAAATTCTTCCGTACAGCCTCCCGCCTCAAGCGCCGCACAGCCGGACACCGCGGCTCCCAGCAGCGAAAGCAGACAGGCCGACGTAAAGCGGGAAAGATACAGTCTGAATGAGCAGTAAGAAGCATAAAGAAACGCAGAAAAAAACAGACATTCCATCACATAAAGCCCCAGAAAAGAACGGCGGCTGATCAGATACCCCAGAATATTAATGATATACAGATAAAATCCTTTGTGATCCATCACGTCCCGATACAAAACCCTGCCATGAACCATACAACGGCTGGCCGTAAAAATACAGTTCACGTCCGACCAGCTATTAGTGGCAAATAAAAAGGAACAGGTGCTGCTTATGGTAATCATCACTGTCCCCAACACCAGGCAATAAAACAAGGGTGCGTATCTTCTCATTATCTTCTTCCCTCGTACAGACAAGTAATTTTCCTCCTACATGACTTTTCTCAGCGCAGCAAAATCCTTCAAAGCCTGTATGCCGATCTTAATGATTTTCGGGATGTTAATGGAATTTACCCCGCCTTGTCTCGGTCGGAACGTAATAGGAACAAAGGCAATCTTTTCCTCGCCGTTCACAAAGAAAACCGTAAGCAGAACATTGGACAGATTGAACTTTTCAGGCACTTTTACGATATATTTTTTCAGGACCTCCCGCTTCATCAGCCGATAAGGCGTGTTCGCATCCGTAATCTTCAGTCCGAATACGATCCACAGCACAAATTTCAGCACCTTCGTAACGATCACCCGAGAAAAACCATCCTCCCTGTTTTTCCGGTGGCCCATCACCACATCATACTTTTTACGCCTGCTCCAAAGTCGTGAAAATTCCTCCGGCAATGTCTGCCCGTCCGAATCCGTCTGAAATATGTATTCCGCTCCTGCATCCAAAGCGTACTGATATCCGAACAAAACCGTAGCGCCATGCCCCTCATTGCCCTTTGTCAGCGGCAAAAGCAATGGCTTGTCCTTTGCACTCTCCCGTATCATATGGTACGTCTGATCCTTGCTTCCGTCGTCAATAATCACCAGCCGCGATTTCCCGCCGCCGCTGTGCTTCTCTATGACAGGATACCAGTCGTCGATCACCTGATTAATATTCGCTTCCTCATTGTATGCCGGTATCACAATATATAAAATATCCGTATTTTGATTCATTTTCTCCTCTTTCTGACGCATCAGTGTACCGGTATGTTCCTCTCCGGCCAGACACTGACCCTGTCCCCGTATCTGTCCGGTCATCCTGCTTCCGGACGCTTTTCCGTAATGGGCTTTTGCCGCGCTTCCGGTCTTAATCTCGCAAAATCCGGCTGTTGATTCCGGTTTCACTGTTCCAGTCCACATACTGATAAATCGTAAAAGGTTCCCTGTCAAAAAGACCTGGAAGCCCGCCTGAAACAACAGATCTGCTGATCTCGACCGGATTGTTGCGCGCATACACAAATCATTCCAGCGTCCCATCCGGAAAAAGGGCAACACAAAAAGGGTAAAATCAGCTCCATATAACCAGATATTCTTTCGTTCCTGCCAGCCTAAAACCACTGCCCATATCGCCCAGGACATCTGAAAGAACAGGAATTGCAATCATCCATTTTACCCAGCTAATCAGAAAAATGATTACAGGTATCCATAGATACAACAGCGCCAGGTTATTGATGGAAAAGTATTTTTTCATAATCGAATGATTTCTCCTCTGTGTACGATAACTACACTATAAAATACCATAAATCCCCTTCATATTCAAGTATTTCATGACTTTGCTGAATATCCCTCCGTCGAATATCCCGTTTCCGAAAACAAAAAAATCCACCAAATGTAATATGCCTGCACTTCCCATCGAAATGCAGGCATTATTCTCCTATATAATAATACAGATCATCCCGCCATTACTGTCATTGATCACCTTCTTGATCGCATCCTGCAGCTTCTGCTGGCAGTCGTCGGTCATCTGGGCCACCTTGGCCTGGATGCCGTCCTCCACGATCTGCTCGATGGACTTGCCGAAAATATTGGCCTCCCAGATACCGTTTTCCTCGGCGGACTGGCCCTTGATATACTGGATCAGATCCTGGGCCTGCTGCTCGCTGCCCACGATCGGCGCGATCTCCGTCTCGATCACCGACTGCATCAGATGGATCGACGGCGCCTCCGCCCGCATCTTCACGCCGAATTTGTTGCCGTGCTTAATCACCGACGGCTCATCCAGCACGATCTCCTCCCGGTCGGGGATCACCACCCCATAGCCCTTGTAGCGCACCGATTCCATGGCGTTCTGCACCTTGGAGTAGGAGTCTTTCAGCTGTGAGAAATCTTTCAGCGTTTTCAGAAGCTGATACTCCCCGGCCACCGGGATGCCCGTATATTCGGAGATCATATTATAATACAGGGAAGGTTTCATATCCACACGGAGGGACACCCGGCCGCAGGACAAGTCCTTTTTGTCAATTTTGACCTCCTGCACCTCCTCTAAGTCTGTCATAATATTAACCGGGTCGGCATCCCGCATATATGTAATCTTATTGATCACCCCCATGGCCATCTCCATAACCTTCGCTTTCAGCCAATGGGTGGCAGGCAGAAGCTCCAGCCATTTGGGAATATGGAAATCTACCTGGGACACAGGGAATCCTTTCAGCACCTCTTCCATAATATGGCAGATATCATCCTTTTTCAGCTGTTCACAGTTGACAGGCAGCACGGCCACCTGATATCTCTGGGTCAGCTCGTTGCACAGCTGACCGGTTTCTTCCGAGTAAGGACGGCTGGAATTTAACAGCACCACGAAAGGCTTTCCCAGCTTTTTCAGCTCCTGTATCGTTTTGTCCTCGGCCTTCTCATAGGCCTCACGCGAAATTTCCGAAAAGCTGCCGTCGGTGGTCACAACCACGCCGATGGTGGAATGATCGTTGATCACCTTCTTTGTACCGATCTCCGCCGCCTGGGTAAAGGGAATCTCATAGTCAAACCAGGGCGTTTTCACCAGCCGCTCCTCGTCATTTTCGATATGACCGGCGGCCCCTTCCACCATGTATCCCACACAGTCGATCAGACGCATGTTTACCTCCACGTCGGGGCTGATGGAAATCTGGGCGGCCTCCTTCGGGATAAATTTCGGCTCCGTGGTCATAATCGTCTTGCCCCCCGCGCTCTGGGGCAGCTCATCCTTCGTCCGCTCCCGGTCATGGACATCCTCCATATTGGGCAGCACCATCAGGTTCATAAAGCGCTTAATAAAAGTGGACTTGCCGGTACGTACCGGCCCCACCACGCCTATGTAAATATCGCCGCCGGTGCGCAGCTGTATGTCTTTATAAACATTGAATGGCTCCATAGAAAAACCCCTTCCATATATGCTGATAACAGTATATGCGAAAGGGGAGGCTGACATTCCGGGAAATATGTTCGCAGCCTACACATTCCCTTCCCTCTTCACCGACGGCGGGTTCTTCTTCAAAAATTCCATAATCGCGTCATAATGCGCCGGGTCATGGGGGTAGCTGCACCCGGTACAGTCCTTCATCAGCTTCCCTTCCTTATTCTTAAAATACACCGGCCTGCCCAGACAGTTCTCCAAACTGTTCATCGGGCAGTAACAAAACAGACAGTTAAAATCCTTCCCCTTCATATCCTCATGACAGGGGAAATATTTACATGCCGTATTGCTGAAAAAACGATAACTGTTCTCCATAGGACCTCCATTCCTTCCATATATAATCCAGTTTCACTCTCTTCATATCAGATCATTTAATTATAATTTGCATTCGCTTCCATCCCTCTTGCTGATTTCTCATAAAGCAAAAAGCACTTTTCAGTATTTGCAGCATCTAGTTTTCTTCCACTCTGCTCACAGTAAATATACATCTAACTTTAACCAAACGAACAACCTCTCCAAATATTACATAAAATATTTGCATTTCTCCAAATAAAACTGCTGCTCCTTTTCGAACAAACTGATTAATTTATTCAGGCACTTTTCTTCTCTGTATTCTTTCAATGCGTCCAGATATTCATTTCTGTTCGCATCTTCGATCACAACCGGTACAATATGGTTTTTCAGACACTCCCTGAAAAGAATCAATCTGCCTGTCCTGCCATTTCCATCCTGAAACGGATGAATACTCTCATATCTGGCATGAAATTCGGCTAATACGGAAATATTTATTTTCTGACTGCCATACCAGTCCATTAATAAACACATTTCCTGATCGACATGCTCAGGTCTGACAGTCTGGTACATCCCAATCATATTAGGACGCCTTTTATATTCGCCAATCGCATATCCATTTGCCCGATCCTCAAACACGCCGGACTTCAGTTCATAATGAAATTGCTTGATCAGCTCCGGACATAACTTCTGATCTAAAGTATCCAGCATTTTGTTGAACATCAGAAAATGACCGTTCATTTCTTCCACATCTTTTGCCCTGTAATAGTCATCCGATTTCGGCAAAGTTCCATGGTCGAACAATGAGGCCGTCTGCTCCTCAGTCAGCGTACTCCCTTCGATCTTATTTGAATTATAGGCAAGTAAACGCTGCGTATATGCGTACACGCCTGATCTGTCAAATTTTTCTCTTTCTATTTTGAATCTTTCCAAAAGAAAATCCAGACACTCTTTGTGATTGCTCATACCGGCCTCCTTTCTATATTATAGTTCCGCAACTACCCTTCCCATTCTATAAACTGATATCCTGCCTGATCCTCTCCCGATCCAATTCCATCATCCTGCGCAGCTCCCCATGCTCCGGCTGCTCCAGCCCGGGGTCCTCTGTCAGCAAAAGCGCCGCGGCCTCGGAAGCATCTTTCAGCACATTGGAATCCGAAAAGATATCCCCGATCTGAAACTCCATCACGCCGCTCTGCCGCACGCCGAAGAAATCCCCCGGCCCCCGCAGTTTCAGATCCTCGGAAGCAATAAAAAAACCGTCATTAGAATGATTCAAAATATCCAGCCGCTTCTCGCTGGCCTTCGACCCGGAGCGGTTGATAAAAATACAATAAGACTGATGGCTTCCCCGCCCCACCCGGCCCCGCAGCTGGTGAAGCTGGGCCAGGCCGAACCGCTCGGCATTCTCGATCACCATGACGGTGGCATTGGGCACGTTGATTCCCACTTCTACCACGGTGGTGGACACCAGCACCTGAATGTTTCCTGCGGCAAAGTCCTCCATAATCTGATTCTTTTCCTTCGGCTTCATTTTTCCATGCAGACAGGCCACGGTAATCCCTTCCGGCAGATGATTCCGCACCGTTTTCACATAATCGGTCACATTCTCCGCCTCCATGGCCTCGCTCTCCTCCACCATGGCGCAGATCACATAGGCCTGCCGCCCCTGCTCCGCCTGCTTTCGCAAAAATTCATAGGTATTCGGCAGCTTGTCCGGGCCTACCACACAGTTTTTGATCGGCAGCCGGGCGGAGGGCAGTTCGTCGATCACCGAGATATCCAAATCTCCATACAAAATAATCGCCAATGTCCTGGGAATGGGCGTGGCGCTCATCACCAGCGTATGAGGGTCTTTTCCGTTCTCCTGCCCTTTCCCTTTTTCTCCCAGACTTTCCCTCTGGTGAACGCCAAAACGATGCTGCTCGTCTGTCACCACCAGCGCCAGATCAGCATACTCCACGCCCTGCTGAATCAGAGCATGGGTGCCCACCACAATATCCGCCTCATGGTTTTTAATCCGCTCATACGCCAGCCGCTTTTCTTTCGCCGTCATCGAGCCGGTCAGCAATTCCACCCGCAGCGGAATCTCATTTCCGGCTAGCAGCTCCCGAAAGGCCTGGTCATGCTGTTTGGCCAGTACTTCCGTGGGCGCCATCACCGCCCCCTGATACCCGTGCTCCGCCGCTTTCAGCAACGCCAAAAAGGCGATAATGGTTTTTCCGGAACCCACATCGCCCTGTATCAGCCGGTTCATCACTCCTTCCCCTTCCATGTCCGTAAACACCTCCCGAAGGGTCCTCTGCTGAGCCCCTGTCAGCTGATAGGAAAGCCTGTCAAGCACACGCTCCACATATTCGCTGCCTGTCATGGAAAAGGAATTCAGTTTCTTCACGCGGTTTTCTTTTAACTGCTGTACGCGGAGGATAAAAAAGAAAAATTCGTCAAATACCAGCCTGCGTCTTGCCAGAACCAGACTGTTTTCGTCGTCGGGAAAATGAATCTGCCGGAGAGCGAAATTATATTCCGCCAGCCTGTATTTCTCCCTGACCCAGCCCGGCAGAGGATCTTTCCGGACAGGCATGGCCTTAAGCGCCTGACTTACGGCCTGGCCAATGGTTTTTGAGGTAAGCCCCTTTGTCATGGGATATACCGGCCGCAGCTGCCCCTGCAGCGCTTCATAACTGTCCGGCGCGTACATCTGGGGCTGATCCATGGAATATCCGGACCGCCCCCGCACTGCTTTTCCCCGGAATACATAGACACTTCCCGGCTTTAAGGTGGTTTTCAGATAAGGCATGTTGAACCAGCACAGCTTCACCGCCCCGGTCATATCCCGGCCGGTCGCTCTGATGATCTGCATCTTTTTCACCCAGGTTACGGTCACATCGCCTCCGATCTGCAGCCGCACGGCCTGTACCTTTCCCTCTTCCAGCTGGCCGGCATATGCCGGAGGCTCATAGGCTTCGTAGGCTCTCGGGTAAAAGGACAGCAAATCCTCCACCGTCGCAAGATTCAGCTTCCCGAACAACGCCGCCGTTTTCTCCCCAATCCCTTTCAGCGCCGTCAAGGGAGCGCCTGGCTCAGATGCGGACATATGCTCACCTCCCCTGCCACACTTTTATTCCACCGAAATCACATAATAATAGATTGGCTGTCCGCCATTCTGCAGCTCCACGTCACAGGCGGGGTAAGCCTCCTGCACCTTCTCATAAAATGCTTGCGCATCCCCTTCTTCCAGATCGCTGCCGTAATAGATCGTAATCAGCTCCGAATCCTCGTCCACCATGGAAGAAAGAAGCTCCAGCGCCGTGCCCGTCACGTCATTTCCCACCGCCGCGATGGTGTGGTCGTCCAGGCCCATAATATCCCCCGCATGGATTTCCTTGCCGTCGATGGCCGTATCCCGCACGGCATAAGTGACCTGGCCTGTTTTCACCAGACTCAGCTCCTCCTCCATCTCCCTGGCATTTTCCTCTGCGCTCCGGTCCGGAGAAAATCCGATAATGGCGGAAATTCCCTGGGGCACGGTCTTGGTGGGAACCACGATCACTTCCTTATCCTCTGTCAGAGACTGGGCCTGCTGAGCCGCCAGAATAATATTTTTATTATTCGGAAGGACAAATACCGTGTCCGCATTTACCTGATTGATGGCGTTCAGCATATCCTCGGTGCTGGGATTCATGGTCTGTCCGCCGGTGATCAGGCAGTCCACACCCAGATCACGGAATATGGCGTCCATACCCTCGCCCACGGAAACTGCCACAAACCCATAGGGCTTTCTCGGCTCCGTCGGCTTTTCTGCCGTCCTTGTTTCCTCCGCCGCTTTCTGCTCCGCAGCCAGACGACTGGCATCCTTGATCAGCTTTTCCTGATGCTCCTCCCGCATATTGTCAATCTTCATGCGGGACAGAGAGCCGTAGGTCAGCGCCTTCTGAATGGCCAGACCGGGATCATTGGTATGCACATGTACTTTCACGATTTCCTCATCGGCCACCAGCACGATCGAATCGCCGATGGACTCCAGATATTGCTTGAACGCCTGTTCCTCGCTGTCCTCCATCTCTTTTTCCAGGTTAATGATAAATTCCGTGCAGTAACCAAATTTAATATCAAAATCCGTAAGCCCGGACTGTCCCTGACCTTCAAACGCCTCTCTGCTGCCAGTCTCCCCTGCTCCCGAACCGGCCGAAAGAGCTTCTCCTCCCTGGGCCGGAGCGATTTCTTTTCCGGTCATGGCGCTGTATGCGCCCTTCATGGCCTGCATCAGCCCCTGTCCGCCGGAATCCACCACGCCGGCCTCCTTCAGCACAGGAAGCAGCTCCGGCGTATGGGCCAGCACCTTATCTCCGTATTCGATAATCTGACGGAGAGCCTCGTCCAGATCGTCGATTTCCTCCCGCAGCTCTATGGCCTTGTCCGCCATTCCCTTCGCCACGGTCAGAATCGTGCCTTCCTTCGGCTTCATCACCGCCTTGTAAGCCGTTTCCACCGCCTTCTGGAAAGCATCCGCCATCAGAGGCACGTCGATGGCATCCTGTTTTTTGATGGCCTTCGTGAATCCTCTCAGAAGCTGAGACAGAATCACGCCTGAATTTCCCCGTGCGCCCCGCAGGGAACCGGAAGAGATGGCCTTGGCCAGATTCTCTAACGTAGGCTGCTCGATGGCCTGCACCTCTCTCGCCGCGGACATAATCGTCATCGTCATATTCGTGCCCGTATCGCCGTCGGGAACGGGGAACACATTCAGTTCATTAATCCATTCTTTGTTCAGATCCAGGTTATTCGCGCCGGACAGGAACATTTTTTTCAGCAAATCAGCATCAATTTTATAGACAGCCACTGGTTCTATCCTCCTTAAAAACTAATCCATCACCCGCACGCCCTCAACATAAATGTTGATCTTCTCCACGGGCGCGCCTGTGAACTGCTCGACTTTATACTTCACGTTTTCAATCAGATTATCCGCCACGGCCGAAATGCTGACGCCGTATACGACGATCACATGGAAATCGATGGTGATCCGGTTATTATCCACGGTTACATTCACGCCATGTGTCAGACTGTTCTTTTTCAGGAGCTTTACCAGGCCGTCCTTCATGCTGATCGCCGCCATCCCCACGATTCCAAAACACTCGATGGCCACGGAACCCGCATAGCGGGCAATCACTTCCGTATCGATCAGGACTTCCCCTAATTTATTGTAGATCCGACATTTCATACATCTTCCTCCTAATAAAGTTCCGCAACTCCCCTTCCAAGCCCCTTGAACCCGGAAGAATTTTCAGCTACTAAAGCGTCTTGAACCTGGAAGAATTTTCAGCCGCTAAAGCGTCTGTAAATCCTTCCGGGGCTTGTACGGTACGTTGCTGTTTTTATAAACTACCGAATACTGCCTTTTCAAAACAAGGCATTTATTTCCTTAACATATATACTCGTCAATATTATAACCGCTAATCCCTGATTTGGAAAGGTTATTTTCTATTTTTTTGTCCCGGGGCTGTTTTTATGCTTGCAATTCTCTGAAATATTTGATATGATAGGTAAGGTTGCGGGCCAGTCTGTTTCTGTCCAATACCATTGACCGCGGGATCATTTCGATCTGAGGGAACTTATATATAAGGAGGTGCGAAGATGGCGAAATGTGCTATTTGTCAGAGAGGCGCTCATTTTGGTAATGCCGTGAGCCACTCCCATAGAAGATCAAATAAAATGTGGAGATGCAACGTAAAATCCGTTAAGGTGAACGTAAACGGAGCTGCCAAAAAAATGTATGTATGTACATCCTGCTTAAAGTCAGGTTTAGTTGAGAGAGCTTAAGAGATGTTAAGAAGCCGTATGAAAGAGTCCGCATAACTGTCGCAAAAGTTAGCGGATTTTTTCATACGGCTTTTTATCGCTTTAACAGGGGCCGCAAAATAACTGATAACCCAGTACCAGACACACAATCACAAAACACAGCGTCGTCAGCGTCTTCGGGAGAAACAGCATCAGCGCCATGCCCCCTCCGAAACAGAACAGTATCAGGCCGCAGATTCGCTTCATCGCCTGTGCTTCTCCTTTTATGCTGTTATTACAGTCTATGCGCCGGGGCGTCCAATCATTAATCTTTTCCCCGTCAAAACTTTTCTTTCCGCATCCCGCACAAGAGATCCATCTCTCATGTATTGGCGTCCTGTCCCATTCATATCCGGCAAATCGTGCAGGATATGGTTATGGCAGCATCCTCCATTATTTTTCTTCGTCCTTCTGTACCGCGTCGATAATCTCTTCGTCGGTTATCTCTTCCTGATCGGAAGATTTGGTAAACTTATTCACCAGATCAGGCACCATATCCAATAGCTTTGTAACGGTATCCTGATTCTTGATATTCACCAGTCTGGCCGTACCGTTCTGAAGCACCAGCACCGCGCTCGGCGTAATCTTGCCGCCCAGGCCGCCGCCGGCTCCGTTTTTTAAATTTGTACTGTTCGCTCCGGCCGCGCATCCGAAGGATACGTCCACCAGAGGCAGAATCACCGCCCCCTTAAGCTGAATCGGATCGCCGACCACCGTCTTGGTAGTGACGAAGTTTTCCATTCCTTTAAACAAAGATTCCACTGTCGATGAAAATTGATTTTCCGCCATATCATGCCCTCCTATTTATAGTTCCGCTACAGCCCTCTCATGTCCCATGAACCTGGAAGAATTTTCGGCCACTAAAGTGTCCGTAAATCCTTCCGGGACATGTACGGGCTTCCGCTGTCGATTCAGTTCCGCTACAGCCCTCTCATGTCCCATGAACCTGGAAGAATTTTCGGCCACTA
>CAJUPT010000009.1:19993-85340 GCA_910588405.1 uncultured Lachnospiraceae bacterium
GTAAATCCTTCCGGGACATGTACGGGCTTCCGCTGTCGATTCAGTTCCGCTACTGCCCTCCCATGTCCCCTGAACCTGGAAGAATTTTCGGCCACTAAAGTGTCCGTAAATCCTTCCGGGACATGTACGGGCTTCCGCTGTCGATTCAGTTCCGCTACTGACTGCCCGGTTATCCTCTGACTATATGAATTATTGACATTGTTTTAACACTCTTCCGTTTCATCTATTGCCATTGTCCCATTTGCTGCCGCAGCTGTTCAAATCCTTCCGATTTCATGCTATCTCTTCAAAACTCGTTTGATCATCTTCCGGCATCCTCTGTTAAACAGCAGTCGAACGCCCTTACACAGAAGCGTTCCTGCCCGGACACGTCCCTTCGCATACAGATTTCCCTCTAAAATCAATGTGTCCGTCTGAAATTCCGGCACAAGGTCCACGGTTTTATAATAGTATGCGTAAAATATCGACGCGTATCCCAAAAGCTTACCGGTCAGTGACGGGTCCGTAAATCCAAAATGCAGATACAGCCGCAGCTTTCTGGGCCGGATATGGCGGAACACGCCGCCGGTCTGCTTTAATAAAAGCCGGAACAGACTCTGATTGTCCGCATCCTGAATCAATTCCACCAGGCTGTTCTTCTTCTCCGCCAGCTTCTCTGCGCTTCGTTTCAGCTTTTCCGCTTTTTCCGGAATCCCCTGAAAACTGCTTCCTATTTTATCAATGATCCTCCTGAGCCTGTCAGCCGCAGAAGATTTTTCCTTTTCCGCCCCGAAAGCTTTTCCCATATCAAAAGCTTCCGAATCCGTTTCATTCTCGGCGAACAGCCGTTCCCAGTCTTCTTCATCAGGCTCTGCCGTCAACCTGTCAGCCTGCGCTGCTCCGTTTCCCTGGCCAGCCGACGTATCATCCGGTTCCGCGGCTCCCGCATTTCCTTCCGCCCTTTCTTCCGGCAAACCGTCCGTATCCTCCAGCCCCTTTTCCAACAGCTCCAGCAACTGTTCTTCCCCAAACTCGTCGTCGCTGTCTTCCTGTTCGGTTCCTTCTTCGGCTCGGTCCCGGAGCTTTATTTCACCGTCTTCGTCTCCATCCCCGTCTTCCCCGCTCTTTTTTCTTCCGCCCAGCCGGATTCCCAATATCCTGACAGACAGGTCAAAGGGGCCTCCTTTGGGATGATAGCGTGCCCTGACGGACAGCAGGTGCAGCAGCCAGGTAATCCGCAGGTCCACATCCGGATTTTTTTCCAGCACTGAAGCCTTCAGGCGGTATCTCACCGGCGCCAGCAGTACCAGCAGCGTCACGGCAAGAATCAGCCCCAGCACGGCCAGCAGCAGAATCCCTATGATTTTCAGTATAAACAGAATTCCATGAAGCATCCGTCAGGCCTCCCTGCAGTTCGTCCACTGCATCTTGCTCCGGTAGTATGTCCTGGTGTCAAAGCCGCCCGTGGCCTGATACACCTCCTGCACCAGCTCCGCAGCCAGCTCCACGGCATGTCCTCTGCTTTTCGCCAGCCCGATCACATCAGCCCGGTAAGAGGGAAACTCTTTCTGCAAAAAAACATAAGCGGGATAAATATCAAACAGGTTATGCTCCCCAAAAGGCAGCACGATCAGCCAGGCATTTTTTTCAAAATGATTCTGGCTGATCCTGCGAATGACTTTCTCCGCTTTTTTTCCGGAAATATTTTTTACATGCAATGGCTGAAACCATCTGAAATCCATTTTATCCCTATTTTCCTTTGCACTGCTCCAAAATACATCTTCTGGCCAGATCCAGCGCCGCCGACGCCGCCATCTCCCGGATCTTCTCCCGGCTTCCGGTAAAATTGTATTCCTTTACCACGGTTTTCCCTTTCAGACAGCAGCCGATATAAACCCTGCCCAGAGGAATCTCCGGCGTAGCCCCGTCCGGTCCCGCCAGCCCGGTAACAGACACACACATATCGCTGTCGTTGGCCAATACGCCGCCGATGGCCATTTCTTTTGCCGTCTCTGCGCTGACCGCCGTATATTTTTTCAGCGTGGTCTTGCTCACATCCAGAAATTTTCGTTTTGCCTTATTGGAATAGGTGACAAACCCTTCGGAAAACACGTCCGAAACCCCCGGAACGCCGACCAGCCGTGCCGCCACCATTCCTCCGGTGCAGGATTCCGCCGTCGTAATCGTCAGACCATATTTATTCAGCAGCTTCACCACAGCCATCTCCAGAGACACCTCCGGCTTGGCCGTATAGACGTCGTCCCCAAACCGTTTTTTCAGCTCCTTCACACAGGGCTTGATCAGCTTCTGGGCCTCCTCCCCGGTTTTTCCGCTGGCTGTGACCCGGATATGCACCTCGCCGGTTTTCGCATAAGTCGCGATGGTCGGATTCGTCTGACTGTCCACCAGATCCAGCACCCTGGTCTCCACGGAGCTTTCCCCTACGCCGCAGATTTTTACCACAGCAGAAAGAAATACCTGGCCGCTTTTTTTCACCAGATAAGGCTTCACCTGATCCAAAAACATAGGTTTCATCTCATTAGGCGGACCGGGCAGCAAAATCGCCGTCTTCCCATTTTTCTCCATCAAAAGGCCCGGCGCCGTCCCGTTGGGATTGCGCAGCAGCAGACAGCGGTCCGCAGCCACGCTTTTTCTCCCGCCTTCGCCGCTGCCTGCCTCGTTTTCATCGCCGTCATTTTCGACGCCTTTGCCGCCCCTGCCGTCTCCTGCTTTCTTCTCATCCGGCAGCTGATCCGCATAGACTGCCCCCACCGGCGCCATAGCCTGCTTATAATTATTCTCGGTAATTACAACGTTCAGCCTGCTCATAAAAGCGTCCAGCTCGGCCCGTGCCTCAGGATGTTCTGTCAGAGGGATTCCCATCGTCCGGGCACACACCTCTTTTGTCAGGTCGTCTTCTGTCGGCCCAAGGCCGCCGCACAAAAGCACCACATCGCTGCGGGAAAATGCTGTCTCAATCACAGCCGACAGCCGTTCTTCATTGTCCCCCACCACGGTCTGATAATACACCGGCAGCCCAAGCGCCGCGCACTGCTCGGATAAAAACTGTCCGTTGGTGTTCACGATGTTGCCCAGCAAAAGCTCGGTTCCCACAAAAATCATTTCTACTGTCATAAAAGCCTCCCATGCGGCCTCAGTCTTTCAGCACATCCTTATTCTTCATCAGATAATCGATCAGTGACACCAGCGTCAGAATCATGGCAATCCAGACAAAAATCTGAGTCAGCATCCTGAAAACCGGATGGTCGATATTCAGAATCAGCAGAACCACCATAATCATCTGAGATGTGGTCTTAAACTTTCCCCAGTAACTGGCGGCGATCACCACGCCCTTGTCGGAGGCCACCAGCCGGAAGCCGCTGATAATAAATTCCCTGGAAATAATAATCAGCACATACCAGGCTGGCAGACTGCCAAGCTCGATAAAACAGATCAGCGCCGCGCTGACCAGCAGCTTATCCGCCAGCGGGTCCATAAATTTCCCAAAATTCGTCACAAGATTATACTTTCTCGCAATCTTACCGTCGAGAAAGTCCGTCAGGCTGGCAATGATAAACAGCGTCAGCGCCACATATTTGGCCGCCTCGCCGCCCAGATACCCCATCTGGAAAATCACGTAAAAGGGAATCATAATCACCCGGAGTATCGTCAGCTTATTCGGCAGATTCATCGAACTCATCATATATCTCTCCTATCAGATCATAATCCGCAGCCCCAGTTACCCTGACGGTCACGAAATCGCCTGTCAAAAGCGCCTCCCCGGTCCGGACAAAAATATATCCGTCCACGCCGGGAGCGTCCATATAGGTACGGCCCACATAAGCGGCCTCATCGGCCACCTTTCCCTCAATCATCACGGTCAGGACCCGCCCCTTCATCTCCCCGCCGGCCTCAAAGGCAATTTCCTGCTGCAGCTCCATCAGCCGTTCCTTCCGGCGCTCTTTTTCCTCCTCCGGAATCTGGCCCGGCCAGGAAACCGCGGGAGTATCCTCCTCAGGAGAATAGGGAAACACGCCCAGCCGCTCGAAACCTACCATATCCACAAATTCATACAGTGTCTCGAAGTCTTCTTCCGTCTCCCCGGGAAATCCCACAAGCAGCGTGGTACGCAGAGCAATATCCGGAATCCTCTGCCGCAGCTTTTCAATGATGTCCAGAAGCCCCTGGCGGCTGGTTTTACGCCCCATTCTTTTTAAAACAGAATCGCTGGCATGCTGGATGGGAATATCCAGGTAATGACAGATTTTTTCTTCCGCGGCAATCACCTCGATCAGCGCATCGGTAATCTCCTCCGGATAACAGTACAGCAGTCTGATCCAGTAAATGCCGGGGATCTTTACCAGCTCCCGCAGCAGTTCAGGAAGCATTTTCCTTCCATACAGGTCAACGCCGTAAACCGTCGTTTCCTGGGCCACCAGAATCAGCTCCCGCACCCCTTTTTCCGCCAGCGTGCGGGCCTCATCAAGCAGCTGTTCCATCGGAACGCTCCTGTAGTTTCCCCGCACCTTCGGAATCACACAGTAGGTACAGTGCTTGTCGCAGCCCTCGGCGATTTTCAGATAGGCATAATGCCCCCCGGTGGTCACCACCCGCCCGGCCTGTCCCGGCACCAGCCGGTCCACACTCTGAAAATAACGGGGCTTTTTCCCTTCCAGCGCTTCCTCTATCAGGGGAATAATCCGGTCATAAGCAGTGGTGCCCAGAATGCCGTCAAGCTCAGGAAGCTCGGACAGGATTTCGTCCCGGTACCGTTCTGCCAGACATCCGGCAGCCAGCAGCGCCTTACATCGCCCTTCTTTTTTCCAGCGGGCCATCTCCAGAATCGTCTGAATGCTCTCCTCCTTGGCATCTCCGATAAAGCAGCAGGTGTTCACTACAATCACCTCTGCTTCGGCCTCATCGTCGGTAAAAGAATATCCATGTTCGGAAAGGATCCCCAGCATTGCCTCGGAATCAGCCAGGTTTTTATCGCAGCCCAGAGAGACAAACAGAATCTTCGGCCTTCCGCATTCCGTCTCTGTCATACGTCGATCTCTTCTTCCGCAATATCGTCCTCGCCTACGATAGTCACCTTGCCTTCCGCCACTTCCTCCACGGCGACGGACAGAGGCTTTTTGGTGCTTCCGCCTACCAGCCGCTCATCGCCGCCGATCAGCTGTCTCGCTCTTTTCGCCGTGGCGATTACGATAGAATAACGGCTGTTTACGATGGGCTCCTCTCCCGGCTCCACATCCTGGTTGATGGTATCAAGTAAATCATTATAAGATGGATGCAGCATAAAACATTACTCTCCTTTCACCATTGCTTTCAGTTCCTCCCGGATGCTTTTCACCTGATCCAGTTTTGCTTCCGCCCTGTTATGAGCGCTCCCGATCAGTCCGTGCAGCCGGTTCACACATTCCTCAAGGTCATTATTCTCCAATATATAATCATAGGCTTCCACGCCCTCGGCTTCATCCACCGCTCTGCGCAGCCTTGCCATGATCACTTCCTCGCTTTCCGTACCTCTGCCCGCCAGACGGGCCTTCAATTCTTCCGCGGAAGGGGGGATCAGAAAAATCAGCAGGCAGCCGGGATTCTGTCTCTTAATCTCCAGCGCGCCCTGAATCTCGATCTCCAGAATCACATCTTTTCCCTTTTGAAGCTGTTCCTCCACAAAAACCCTGGGCGTCCCGTAATAATGATCCACATACCGGGCATACTCGTAAAAAGCGCCGTCGCCGATCATCTTTTCAAATTCTTCCGTGGTCAGAAAATAGTACTCCCGGCCATGGACCTCCCCCTCCCGGGGCGCCCTGGTGGTCGCCGACACCGACAAAGCATACTGTTCATACCGACGAAGCAGCTCCTTGACCACAGTTCCCTTCCCGGTGCCTGAAAATCCGGAGAGCACTGTCAGCACGCCTTTTTCCGTCATAACGAATCTACCTCCTCTCTCCCTCTGCACCTTCCCGCGATGGTCTCGGGCAAAAGGGCGGACAGGATAATGTAATCACAGTCCGTAATAATCACCCCCTGGGTTTTTCTCCCCTGGGTGGCGTCGATGGCCGTCCCCTTGTCCTTGGCGGTCTGTACCATCCGCTTGATCGGCGCCGATTCCGGACTGACCACGGAAACAATCTTATCAAAATTCACCATATTCCCATAGCCGATATTAATGAGTCTTCCCAAAGCTGCGCCTCTTTCCTTCACATATTTTCTTGCGCGTTTGTTTCCTTTACTTTGCCGCTTTCCACATATTCTGTGGAAACACATCCCTGCAAAACAATCTATTCTATATTCTGTACCTGCTCCCTGACCTTTTCAATCTCCGTTTTCAGATCGATGGCCACGGAGGAAATCTCGATATCATTGGATTTTGACAAAATGGTGTTCGCCTCCCGGTTCATCTCCTGGGCAATGAAATCCAGCTTGCGGCCCACCGGCCCGCCGGCCGACAGCGCCTCCTTCATGGCAGCGATATGGGACCTGAGCCTTACCGTCTCCTCGTCCACGCAGATCTTATCGGCAAAGATCGTCACCTCGGTCAGAACCCTGGCTTCCTCCAGCTCCCGTTCCTCCAGAACATCTCTGATCTTATCCCGCAGCCTGGTCTTGTACTCTTCCAGAATCACAGGCGAACGCCTTTCAATCTCATCCACCCATAAAAGCATCTGCTCCAGCTTCCCCGACAGATCCGTTTTCAGCTGCTCTCCCTCGGCCTGCCTGGCCCGCACAAACTTGATGGCGCTTCCCCGCACCGCTTCCAGCAGAATACCCAGAAGAACCGCCTCATCCTCCTCCGGCTGCTCCATCGTAACCACCTCCGGCATACGGGCCAGCGCCACGGCATTCACCTCTCTGTCAAATCCGAAGGTCTCCTCCATCCGCCGGAAGATATCCATGTACTCCCGGGCGATGGATTCATTGTATTTCAGATTAACGGTTTCCTCGGAAAAATCTTCATAGGTAATAAAAACATCCACTTTTCCCCGTTGGATGTATTCCTTCAGCACTGTGCGGACCGCCGACTCGAAGGCGTTAAACTTGCGGGGCATTTTAATATTCAGATCAAAATAACGGTGATTTACCGCTTTCATCTCCACAGTTACCTTATACTTGTCGTTGGAACACTCACACCGGCCAAAGCCAGTCATACTGTTTAGCATTTCCTCCTCTTTCTGACGCACTTTCCCGCGTCATCCGGGCAATCTGACAGCTTCCTGCCAAATATTTTTTCTTAATCCGTCCTGCGGCCTGTTTTTGCAGCCGCAAAAAAATCTGGCTTTGCGGAAATTCCCGCCGAATATCTGTGCATACCCGCAGGGCACTTAGCACGTCTGCTTGGCTCGTTGCTCGCGGGAATAAAATATTTTTATCCGCAGACCACGGCTATCCTACATTATAAGTGATTCTTTCAGGCAAGTCAACCTGCGCAGGAAAAAGTTCACAGGAATGGAACCGACAGGAGAACTCACCATAAAACATGGGGAACTGCGTGAGAAGCCTAATTAAAATTGTGGTATTTACACACCACAGGTTGTCTGATATAATTCCAACAGAAAACTCGAACGGAAAAAAGGACAAACACTATGGCATTTGACGGAACCGTAATCGCATGTATGGTAAAGGAACTTAAAGAAAAGGCAGAAGGCGGGCGGATCGCAAAAATCGCCCAGCCGGAGCCGGATGAGCTGATGCTTACGCTGAAAAAAGACCGGGATACCTCCCGGCTGCTGATCTCGGCCAACGCAAGTCTCCCTCTCATCTATTTCACCGATAAAAACAAGACAAGTCCCATGACCGCCCCCAATTTCTGTATGCTGCTGCGCAAGCATATCGGCACGGCCCGGATCGTATCCGTGGTTCAGCCGGATTTTGAGCGGATCATCGACTTTACGCTGGAGCATCCGGACGATCTGGGCGATCTGCGCCGGAAGCATCTGATCGTGGAGCTGATGGGAAAGCACAGCAATATTATTTTCTGCGACGAAGGTTATAAAATCATCGACAGCATCAAACACGTATCCGCCCAGGTCAGCTCGGTCAGGGAGGTGCTGCCGGGACGGGATTATTTTATCACCCGCACCGTGGAAAAAGAAAATCCCCTGCTGGCAGCGGAAGAGAATTTTATCTTTTTTCTGACCAATGCGCCCCAGCCGCTGTACAAGGCACTGTACGGGCATTTTACCGGAATCAGCCCCGCCGCCGCCCTGGAAATCTGCTGCCGGGCTTCTCTCGATTCCGTCCAGCCTGCCAATACGCTGAATCCGTTAGAACAGACCCATCTGTTCCGCACCTTTTCCTACTATTTTGAGGATATCGCCGAGGGACGCTTCGCCCCGGCCATCCTCTATCAAAAGGGCGAACCGACGGAATTTACGGTCCTGCCCAGCAGCTGCTATGAAGACTGTGAGATCCGCCTGTTCCCTTCCGTCAGTCTGGTGCTGGAAACCTACTACGCTGAGAAAAACGCCGTCACCAGAAGCCGGCAGAAATCCGCGGATCTGCGCCGGATTATTCAGACCCTTTTGGAAAGGAATGTAAAAAAGCTGGAGCTGCAGGAAAAGCAGATGAAGGATACCGAAAAGAGGGATAAGTACCGCGTCTACGGCGAGCTGTTAAACACCTACGGCTATTCCTTACAGGGCGGCGAGCGCTTTTTAAAGGCGCTGAATTATTATACGAACGAGGAGATTGAAATCCCCCTTGACGAAACGCTGTCCGCAAAGGGAAACGCTCAGAAATATTTCGACCGGTATAACAAGCTGAAACGCACCTATGAGGCCCTGTCCACCCTGCTTGTGGAAACCAGGGAGGAAATCGATCACCTGGAATCTATCGCCCAGTCCCTTGACATCGCCATGACTGAGGCGGACCTGGCAGAGATCAAAGAGGAAATGCGGGAGTTCGGCTATATTAAAAAACGGGGGCCGAAAGAAAAAAAGGGAAAGAGCAAAAGCAAGCCTTTCCACTACGTTTCTTCCGACGGCTTCCATATATATATAGGAAAGAATAATTATCAGAACGAAGAACTGACCTTTAAAGTGGCCCAGGGCAACGACTGGTGGTTCCACGCCAAAGGCATCCCCGGCTCCCATGTCATCGTCCAGACGAAGGGCCAGGAGCTGCCGGACCGCGTCTTCGAGGAAGCCGGACGTCTGGCGGCATACTATTCCAAAGGAAGGGGCGGAGACAAGGTAGAGATTGATTATATTCAGCGCAAGCATGTAAAAAAGGTAAGCGGTGCAAAGCCCGGCTTTGTGATTTACCACACCAACTATTCCATGGTATCCGCGCCGGATATTCAGGGGATTCGGGAGGAGGAATGATCCTCCCTCGGCGCATCCTAATATGAAGCATTTTTCCATAGACGTGAAAAGGCCACAGGGAAATCCCTTTCCCTGTGGCCTGCCGCATACTTACTTCATGATTCTTAGTTGTATTTGCGTTTTCTTGCAGCTTCGGACTTTTTCTTACGTCTTACGCTGGGCTTCTCGTAATGCTCTCTTTTACGAATCTCCTGCTGGATACCAGCCTTTGCACAGTTTCTTTTGAATCTGCGTAAAGCGCTGTCTAAACTTTCATTATCTTTAACAATTACGTTTGACATAGCTCACACCTAACCTCCCTTCAGTTGCAAAATTGCGCACCAGTACAACTGCACGGGTTATTCATAACGCATAACATAAGGCTATTATAGCACATTTTCAGCATTCGTCAATATGGAAACGAAACAACTTTTAAAACTTTTTCCTATGACGCAAAAAATTCATCCACCCGCTTCTTAATCTCCGGCTGCCTTAAGCTTTTCAGCATATATCCCGAAGGCTTTAAGGACAGCACGCCGGTCACGGTATCCGAATCGCTTCTTGAGGTCAGGAAGATTACCGGTACGTCTTTGGAGAATTCTTCCGAACGGAGCAGCTCCAGCGTCTGCTTTCCGTTACAGATCGGCATATCATAGTCCAAAAGGACCAGGTCCGGTTTATTCAGGGCGACGGCCCGGATGGCAGCCACGCCGGAGTCCACCATCTCTACCTCATAATCCCCGCTCAGCAGCTCATACAGCATCTGCCTGACGGTAATAGAATCGTCTACCAGAAGAATCTTTTTCCTGGGCGCCGCCTGCTCCTGCTCTTTAAACTCCGTCAGATACTTCTCCACCTCATTAAGGGCATTCTCCGCGTTAATCGGCGTCCCCACCTCCGGCTCTTTAGCCGTCCGGGGCGTCAGAATACAGCTGGCCAAATACCCCTCTCCTGTGTCAAACAGCAGGCTGGCCACCGGCATTTCCGTCTCAAACACCGCCTGGAACTGTGCATAAGACAAAAGGCTTTCCTCTTTCAGCTTATACGAAGAGCCTTTCAGGAAATATTCCATCATACGCCCTGAGAACCGCTGCATCGTATGCCTGGCTGCGTGAAGCATGGCCGTGTCCAGTTTTCCCGAGCGTTTTTTTCCCATAACGTCCCCGATTGTGCCGACCAAAAGCCGTTCCTCAAAGGCCAGAAGAACCTCCTGCTTTTTCCCCGTCTCTTTCGTCTCATAAACCAGCCTGTAATACAGCCCGTTTCCGAATTTCTCTCCGTTATAAACATCGCTGATCAGCTTCGCCTTTAACGAAAATATATTATAGACCAGCTGTTCGGCCACCTTTTTCAGATCAGCAAGCTCTTCACCCGGCAGAAGGTTCTCCCAGGTACGCACGCCCTTTCCCGTGATCGCCTGGTCTTCCGACGTGGTATGCCCGATCAGCCAGCCGGCGCAGACGCCAAGGAAATGCTCCACTGCCTCCGGCGAATAATTGGTCTGCTCAAGCTCCCGCTCCAGCGCCGGAATCGTATTCTCCCGGAATGCCTTGTGAATACGCTTATGCTGCATAATCCCGTCGTAATCGATGGACTCCATATAGGCTTCCTCATCCGCGAAATGTTTCAGCGCATGCTCCTTAAACAGCGCAATTCCTTTCCGGCATGACCGGCGGCTGTTTTTTCCCCCTGCCCATCCGCCCTTTTTCTGTGCCGTAAAAAAAAACAGCTTGTTAATAGACTCAAAAAGCTCCTGATGTTCCTGATCAATCGACGCTACGCCGATATTAAATTCTTCCTTCCATACATATTGTGTATCCATTTCGTACTCCGCTACGCAAAATCCGGACAAGCATATACATATTGAGCATTTGGAAGCTCCTTTAAATCCCTTCCTCGGGGATGCTGTGTCCGGTAGCTTATCCTCCTTCTTTTAAAAATATATGCCTGGAAGTTCTACCGGATTCCCGCAGGCTTCCAGGCGTGAATTTCTGATAACTATACGAACTTACCGATATTTCCTTGTTTTCGTGTGAATTTATATGAATTGTGCCGGTTTCCCGGTATACTTATTTTTATGCGGTTTTTTCGCCGTCTGTGCAGGCTTCCTGACAATCCTGCTGCCGGATCAGCTATTATTTCAGCTGTCCTTCCAAAACCTCCGAAACCTTTTTCAGCGCCTCGTCGATGCCTGCCGGATTCTTTCCGCCGGCCTGGGCCATATTGGGGCGTCCGCCGCCGCCGCCGCCCACTAAGGAAGCGATGCCCTTGATCAGATTACCCGCATGGCCGCCGGCTTTTTGTACCTGGTCGGTAACCATGGCCAGCAGGTTCACTTTTCCGTCCGCAGCGGAGGCAATCACCACCACGCCCTCGCCTAGCTTGTCCTTCAGCTGGTCGCCCAGGTTTCTGAGGCCATTCATGTCCACGCCCTCCACCTTGACAGGCAGTACCTTCACGCCCTTCACCTCTGTCACCTGGCTCATCACGTCGCCGATGGATTCATTGGCCAGCTTGCTCTTTAGCTTTTCATTCTCTGCCTGGGCCGCTTTCAGCTCCGCCTGCAGCGACTGAATCTTCTTTGTCAACTGAGCCGGTTCTGTCTTCGCCGCCTTCGCCGCCTCGAACAGTTCTTCTTCCAGCTCCTTATAATAATTAAACACGCCGGAACCGGTCAGCGCCTCGATTCTTCTGACGCCTGCCGCAATACCGGACTCGGAGATAATCTTAAAGGCCGTAATCTCCCCGGTAGCAGACACATGGGTGCCGCCGCACAGCTCCTTGGAGAAATCGCCCATGCTGACCACCCGCACGTCATCCTCGTACTTCTCACCGAACAGCGCCATTGCGCCGGATTTTTTCGCCTCGTCGATATTCATCACCTGCGTCTCTACCGGAAGGTTCCGGCCGATCTGCTGATTCACCAGCTCCTCCACCTGTTTAAGTTCTTCCGGTGTCATCGCCGAAAAATGAGTAAAGTCAAACCGGAGACGGTCTGCCGCCACATAGGAACCTGCCTGCTCCACATGGGTGCCAAGCACAACCCGCAGCGCTTTCTGCAGCAGATGGGTGGCGCTGTGGTTCTGGGCGGTATCCCTGCGGTTCACCGGGCATACGGATAAAGTCACCCGGTCGCCTACCTGGAACATGCCGCTTAACACTCGGCCTACATGGCCCACGCGGCCGCCTTTTAACTTAACCGTATCCTCCACCTGGAACCTTGCGCCGCCGGCCGTGGAAATAGTTCCCACATCAGCCTTCTGGCCGCCCATCGTGGCATAGAAAGGCGTCTCCTTTACGATAATCGTTCCGGACTCGCCGTCGGTAATCGCCTGCACCAGCTCCGTCTCCGTGGTCAGCACCGTGATCTCAGAGTCCAGGGCCAGATGTGTATAACCGTCAAATACCGTGGTAATGGCAGGATCGATCTCGTCATATACCGTGGCATCCGCCCCCATATAATTGGTGGTCTTTCTGGCGGCTCGGGCAGTCTGTCGCTGGTTTTCCATGCAGGCTTTAAACCCGTCTTCGTCGATGCCCATCCCCTTTTCCTCCAGGATCTCCCTGGTCAGGTCGATAGGAAAGCCATAGGTATCATAAAGCTTAAAGGCATCCTCGCCGGAAAGCGTCTTTCCGCAGGATTTTGCCAGCTCTTCCTCCATAGAAGCCAGAATGCTTAAACCCTGGTCGATGGTCTTATAAAACTTGTTCTCCTCCTCGGTGAGAACCTTGAAAATCATCTCTTTCTTTTCATCCAGCTCCGGATAACCGTCCTTTGACAGCTCGATTACCGTCTCGCTTAACTGCGCCAGGAACCGGCCCTCGATGCCCAGCAGACGTCCATGACGGGCGGCCCGGCGCAAAAGTCTTCTCAGCACATAGCCCCGTCCCTCATTCGAAGGCATAATGCCGTCGGAAATCATAAAAGTACAGGAGCGGATATGATCGGTGATCAGCCGCAGGGACACATCTTTTTTCTCATCTGCCTGATATTCCGCATGGGCCAGCTGGCATACCTTGTCCAGCAGCGCCTTGATCGTATCCACCGCAAAGATGGAATCCACGTCCTGCACCACCACGGCCAGACGCTCCAGGCCCATACCGGTATCAATATTTTTCTTTTCCAGGGTAGTGTAATGATTGTGCCCGTCATTGTCAAACTGGGTGAACACATTGTTCCACACTTCCATGTAGCGGTCGCAGTCGCAGCCTACCGTGCAGCCCTCTTTGCCGCAGCCGTAAGCCTCGCCCCGGTCATAATAAATCTCGGAACAGGGACCGCAGGGGCCTGCGCCGTGCTCCCAGAAATTATCCTCCTTGCCGAAACGGAAAATCCGTTCCGCCGGAATTCCCATCATATTGTGCCAGAGGTCAAATGCCTCGTCGTCCTCTTCATAAATAGAAGGATAGAGACGGTCAGGGTCCAGCCCCACCACCTCCGTCAAAAACTCCCAGGACCAGGAGATGGCTTCCTTCTTAAAATAATCACCAAAAGAGAAATTGCCCAGCATCTCAAAAAAGGTGCCATGGCGGGCAGTCTTTCCCACGTTCTCGATATCTCCGGTCCGGATACACTTCTGGCAGGTAGTCACCCGGGTCCTGGGCGGAATCTCCTGTCCCGTAAAATAAGGCTTTAAAGGCGCCATGCCGGAATTAATCAGCAGCAGGCTGTTGTCATTATGGGGAACAAGAGAAAAGCTCTTCATCGCCAGATGGCCCTTGCTCTCAAAAAACCCCAAAAACATTTTTCTCAGTTCATTTACACCGTACTTTTTCACGATCATTCCTCCAAGACTGATGTTATACCTGTGTTCGCACACTTCGGCGCGGCGTCCAGGTATATCCGAAAGAAATTTCTTTTTATTAATACTTATTTCAGACACCCCCTAGTCTATCATAGGAAAATGTAATTTTCAAGTATGTGTGAATAAACGTTTATTTTTATTTACCGGCAAAAAAACGAAAATAATAATATCATTTTCTTCTGTATTCCGCAACGTGTTTTTATATATCGCCTAATCATACTCCAGCTTCATCTGCGTCAAGTCAATATAGACGTCCGTCCCTTTTCCCGGCTCCGATTCGATGCGGATCTCATGGCCCAAAAGCTCCAATGTCTGCCGGCAGAGAGAAAGGCCGATACCAGTGGAATGACAGTCTCCCCTTCCGTTGTAACCGGTATAACCCCAGTCAAAAATCCGGGGCAGATCCTCCTTCCGGATTCCGATGCCCGTATCCCGGATCAGCAGTTCCCGTTTCCCCTGGCAAGTCGTAAGTCCCAAGAATACGCTGCCCTTTTTCGTATACTTCGCGGCATTGCCCACCAGCTGTTCGATGACAAAGGCCAGCTGCTTTTCGTCGGTAATCAGCCTGCAGTCCAGATTCCCCAGCTCCAAAGCCACATCCTTATGGCGAAACAGCACCGCCGTTTTTTTCAGCGCCTTCCTTACAATCGTCCCTAACTCATGCTCCTTCAGTACCAGGTCGTCGGCTTTTCCGCCCAGCCGCTGATATTGCAGCGCCATATCCACATACTGCCGGATTTTGTACAGCTCCCGGTTCAGCTCCCTGCGGTCTAACTCCTCCTCCTGCAAAAGCAGGCTGATTCCGGCTATCGGCGTTTTGACCTGATGGGACCAGCGGGTATAATACTGTCTGGCCTCCCAGATGGAGCGGTCATATGCCTCTGCTTTGACCCTCAGCCTCCCATGAATTTTTTCCAGAATTATTTTGTACATCGCCTCCGCCATATCCTCCGGCTCCGGCAGACCGTCCAGTGTATATTCCGGATGGTTCGCTGTGTCCCGCAAGGCCTGCAGCTTTCTGCAGTAGCTGCCGTACCCTGCCGCCAAAACCGTCAGCAATATGACGATATCCAGCAGCAGAACATAAAAAGCCGGCCCCCATGGCAGACCGTAAAGTCCATAGACCAGAGCGGTTAGCAGCATAAAGCTTCCCGACAGGCCGATCAATGCTCTACTGTCCCGCAGATAGTGCTTCCATGTTTTTCCTGTCCGGGTTTCCGTATGCCTCCGACAAGGCTTCCGTAATTTTATCTTTCCCTGGAAGCCTCCCTTCGCGATTTTCCGGTTTTCAAAATATTCATTTTCAGAAAGCTTTTCCATCTCTTGTTACCGCGCCTCCTCCACCAGATAACCCAGCCCCTTTCTGGTCTTGATAAAGCCTGGAAGACCAATCTCGTCCAGCTTCCGTCTCAATCGGGTAACATTCACGGTCAGCGTATTGTCATCGATAAAGCTTTCCGTCTCCCACAGCTTCTCGATCAAAGCATCCCTGGATACCGGACTACCCGGATGCTCCATCAGAATCTGCAGAATCTTAAACTCATTTTTGGACAGCTCCAGTCTGCCGCTGCCAAAGGAAAGGGAGGCTTCGGTCAGATTCAGCACGGCTCCGCCTGCCCGCAGCACATTTTTATCGCCTCCAAAGGCATAGGCTCTGCGCAGCACCGCCTGAATCTTTGCGATGAGCACCTCCATGCTGAAAGGCTTGGCAATAAAATCATCGGCCCCCATATGGAGCGCCATCACCTGATTCATATCTTCCCCTGCCGAGGAAATAAAAATAATGGGTGTATGACTGCATCTGCGAATCTCCTCACACCAGTGATACCCGTCATAATAGGGCAAGGAGATATCCATCAGTACCAAGTCCGGCTCCTTGCGCAGAAATTCCTGATCGATCTGCGCAAAATCATCGGGAACGCAAACCGCATATCCCCACCGTTCCAGCTGACGGCCCAGCACATCCGTTATCGTCTGGTCGTCCTCCACAATCATGATTTTATACATGTGATTCCTCCCTCTTGCAGTCCTCATGGCGCCCCTTTATGCCTGCTGCTAACGATCCAAACGGTTATCGCCCAGGCCACTCTCTCGCCCATATGGGTTCACCTTGCGTTTATATTGACATTTGACGATCACCGCGATCACGCCTCCATATCCATTTTTAACAAGCCGTCCGCCACATCCAGGCGGCAAATCCCGCCCGATTTCAACGCTCCGAACAACAACGCGTCAGCCAGCAGCGGCTTGATCTGGCCGTCGATCACTCTCTGAATTTCCCTTGCGCCATACTCCCGGCTGATTCCCTCCGTCTTTACATAGGAAACCGCCTCTTCCGTATACTGAAATTCCACCTGTTTCAGCTTAAGCTTTTCAGCCAGCTCATCCAATTTTTTCCTTGCAATCCGGTCAGCCATGGATTCATCAAGCCCCTTAAACATCACAATCCGGTTCAGCCGGTTGCGAAATTCCGGCTGAAAGGTACGCTTAATCTCATCCGTCATCACATCTGGCTGCATACCATTGTGTCCAAAGCCAATCTGCTCCTTTAACAGACGGTCCGCCCCTGCATTGGAGGTCATAATCAGGATGACATTGCGGAAATCCGCCTTTCTGCCCTGATTATCCGTCAATGTGGCATAATCCATCACCTGCAGCAGCAGATTGTAAATGTCGCTGTGGGCCTTCTCTATCTCATCCAGCAGCAAAACACAGTAAGGATTTTTTCGGATTTCCTCTGTCAGAAGCCCGCCCTCCTCATATCCTACATAGCCTGCCGGCGCCCCGATCAGCTTGGCCGACGCATGCTTTTCCCCGTATTCGCTCATATCAAAACGAACCAGGGCCACCCCCAGCTCCTTTGCCAGCGTCCTGGCCACCTCCGTCTTTCCCACGCCGGTAGGGCCTACAAACAGCAGACTGGCCTCCGGCTTTCCTTCGTCCAGCAAGCCCGCCCGAGAAAATTTCACGGCGTTTACCACCTGGGCCACAGCCTCCTGCTGCCCAAAAATCTGGGCGTTGATCCGCTCCTCCAAGGTTGCCAGCCGTTCCGTCTCATCCGCCTCCTGCTGCTCCAACGGCACATGGCAGATTGAAGTAAGAATCTTGTCAATCAATGCCCGATCCACTGACTGCACAGGCTGATCCAGAGGATGGAGCTGCCGGTAAGCCCCTGCCTCATCCATCAGGTCAATGGCCTTATCCGGAAGAAACCGCTCATTGATATAGCGGATGCTGGCCTGCACCGCATAGGAAAGCACCCCTTCCTCATAGGTAACGCCATGATACTGCTCATAGCTTTCCTTTAGACCCTCCAGAATTTTAAGGGTATCCTCCTCCCCCGGCTCCTCAATCGCCACGTTCTGAAACCGCCGTACCAGGCTGCGGCTCTTTTCAAAATGCTTTTTATACTCCGTATAAGTGGTAGCGCCGATAAATCTGATATGCCCCTGGGCCAGATAAGGCTTCAACAGGTTGGACACGTCCAGGCTGCCGCCGTTCACTGCGCCGGCTCCCACGATATTATGAATCTCATCCATATAGACAATGGGCTTTTCCTCTGCCCCAATGCCGTCCATAATCTCCCGGAACCTCTTCTCAAAATCCCCTCTGTACTGGGTTCCGGCCAGCATTCCGGACAGGTCAAGGGAGAAAATCCTGCCGCCCTTCAACGCGTCAGGCACATTCCCCTCCTTCAGCCGCCGGGCCAGTCCATAGGTTACGGCTGTCTTTCCCACTCCCGGTTCCCCAATATGGAGCGGATTATTCTTCTCCTTACGGCATAAAATCTGTATGGTGCGCTCCAATTCCGTTTCCCTGCCGATCAGAGGATTCATGGCGTCCGTCATATCATTGAGACAGGGGGCATACCGCTGCCATTTCGGCTGTTTTTTCCCGTTCTTTGCTTTATGAGGGCAGGACATATCCTGGGAACCGGCCTTTGCTGCCGCAGCTCTTTCTTTTCTGACCTTCATTTCATCCGAATCATCCTCTCCCACCCCCGCCGAATCCTCATCCCCGTAAAGCGCCGCCATCTGCTCGATCAAGTCCACGCATTCCACACCCTGGGCTCTCATATAATAAACGCCGAAGCTTTCCGGCTGCTGAAACAATGCATAAACCAAATGAATCACATCCGTCTCCTGCCTGCCGCCGGTCCTGGCCTTTTCCTGGGCGGTGATCAGCAGCACCCGCATCCCCTCGGTAAACTGCGGCTCTCGTGGCTCCTTCGCCTCCTTTAACGCCTTTGATGCCTCCACAGACTGGGTCAGGAAATTCCCCACCTGCCCCCGCAGCAATTCCCCGTCTCCGCCACAATATTCAAAAGCCTTCTCAAACAAATAGTGATATGTCAGCAAATATAAAAGATGCTCCGGCATCACATATTCATGACCGTTATGCATCGCCAGCCCTACGGTCTCCCGAAGCAGCTCTGCTGCCTCCTGTGTCATCTGCATAAGTTCCTCTTTCCTACGCGTCTTGCGCGCATCCGTCAATTATCATAGCTTCATTACCCCACTTCTTCTACAGTCAGGCGGAACGGATATCCCTGCGCTCTGGCCATGGACATGCCCGCCTGTACTTTCGTCACTGCAATATCATAGGGATAAATCCCCACCGCCGCTTTTCCACTGCGGTGTACCATATACATCAGCCGGACCGCTTCCGGTTCTTCCTTATGAAAAATCTGTTCTAACAGCAGCACTACAAAATCCATAGGCGTAAAATCATCGTTGTGCATGATCACATGATAACGTTTTGGCTCTCTCACTCTGGTTCTGGTTTGCTCCTGCAATTGTCCCTCTATTGACATCTGTTCTCCCTTTCGCAAGAGGAAAGCACCTTTGGACAACTTCTTCATCCGTAGGTGCTTCCCCCTTCATATTCCGCGTCATCTTAAACCGCCCACATAACTGATTCATGATACCATGTCTTTCAGATATCTGTATTTCGGTATAGAAGTCAGCCTGATCGCAGCCCTAAGCCATGATTCCATATCCTTCAGACATGCACCTTGGGCAGATGGCCACTATGCAATAAATATATCAAAAAAAGTATGCGGTGTAAAGTCTCATAAAACGGCTGCAAAAGGTGATATGTCCAAAATCCGGAAGCATCTGTTCTCTAAAATAGGGATAGATACAGTTCTGAAAATAGTGAATCCATATTCTTCTTTTTTTACGAAATAACCGCAATATTTTCTGCCTTTACGGTCTGACTCTGCCTGTGATCGCAGACACCGCAATCAGCGGAGCGGGCATCTGCAATGAAAATCGGATTTTTCGCATTTTTATTTAGATTCTCTGCGTTATATTTTCCCCTTGTCATAGCCTCTGGCGCATGTTATAATACCACCACAATTGACCGGCGGAGCGGATGAAGAATCATAGCGTAACTGATGACTGTCCGCAGGGAACGGCACTGTATCTGCCCGTTCCCTGCTTTATTGCAAAATCCCGTGAAACAGGATTCCGATTCATCAGGCCGGCGGCGAGTCGTCGTCGGAGGAAAAGCACAAAAGACGCCACAGGCGAAGCCTGCGGACCACAGGCTGCTCCGAAGTACATCCGCACACAACTGTGTGCCAGATGCCTGCGGCATCGTACGTCTGCGCAGCCTGCGGCATCACTATTTTGTATGATTCTTTGTATTCCACCGGTTTTTTGGATGCGTACATCTGCATAGGATGTACGCTCGGAATCTCGCCTTTTACACGGTATACGGACGACGCTAACGGAAACAATGAAAAGCGTTTCCTATACAAATGTGTGCATTCGGCGTACACATAGCGGACAAGGAGACCTGCCATGGCATATTCGGACCTGTGGAAATATTGTACTGCCAAACACTGTAATGACCTACTGCTGTCCATGGGCTTATTGGAGCCTCTTGAAATGACTTCTGATAAACAGCTTGCCTGCCTGTATGCACTGAGCAACCACCCGGAGCAGCATTACCGAACCATCCGTCTTCCCAAGCATGATGGCTCCTTCCGCACAATCGACGCCCCCGACTTTCTGATGAAAACCGTTCAGTCCAACCTGCTCCGCCATTTCCTGGAACAACAGCCCATTTCCCCTTATGCGGCAGCTTATCACAAACATGCGGCGCCGGCAGTCCACGCCAGACTCCATGTCGGGAGCAAACGACTGTTAAAGCTGGATCTCAAAGACTTTTTTCCCAGCATCACCTTCCCTATGGTCCGCCAGCACGCCTTTCCCAGTTTCCTGCTGCCTCCCGCCGTGGGAATCCTGCTGACCGGCCTCTGCTGCCTGCGGGAAACACTGCCCCAGGGTTCCTCTGCGTCGCCCTGCATCTCCAACCTGGTCATGTGCCCCTTTGACGATTATATGGGCGGATGGTGCGAAGAACAAGGCATCCGTTACAGCCGATACTGCGACGATATGACATTTTCCGGAGATTTTGACTGTGAAATGGTTTTGTATAAAGTGAGAGGCTTTCTCTCTGCCATGGGATTTACGCTGAATGAAAAAAAGACCTGTATCGCCGCTGCCGGACAGCAGCAGACGGTAACAGGGATCGTGGTAAACGAAAAGCCTCAGGTAAGCAGAGCCTACCGAAAAAAAATCCGCCAGGAAATCTATTACTGCCGAAAATTCGGTCTGAAATCCCATTTAACCCACAGCAGCCCAGACGCCTCCCCCACCGCTTGGCTGCATCGCCTGCTTGGCAAAATCAACTGGGTGCTGACAGTAAATCCAAAAGACGCCGAATTCATTGGCTATCGAAGCCAGGTCCGGACATGGATGGAAGAAGAAATAACCTCGCAGGAATCAATTACCGCCGCATTTGACGGTTTCGATGACTGTGATAAATCGTATACACCACGCAGAAAAACAACAGAGCCCCGATGATCCCGGTCACGGCTCCGGTGGAATCAATCATAACATCCAACGCCTTTGGACTCCGCCCCTCCACCAGCATTTGATGAAATTCGTCGCTGCAGGCATAAACGACACAAAAAATCAAGCTGACAGCTATGCGGAACAGCATGCCCAATGGAAATGTAAACAGCACCAGCATCGTACTAAAGCTGAGCATACAATAAATTCCCATATGCGCCATTTTTCGAAAACACAGCTCCAAAACCGCATACTGGTGTGCGGTCAGGGATACCACCAGATCCCGGCCTGTAAATCGATGCACCACCTTGCAGAACAGCAATGTTACCTGATCGCTGATCTCATGAGATTCCATTCCCGTCTCTGCGGAAAAATGAAAAATCACCGCCATCCAGAAAATCGTCAATCCAATTGCAAACACTCTCAATATTTTCATAGCTTTTACCTTATCTCTTTTCCCTCTGTTCCGCAACTACCTTATCTCATTTCTCTCTGTTCAGCAACTACATTATTATTAATTCTTTTTTACAATTATAAAATATTCTTTCGTTTTTCCGGTGAAAACATTATAATAGCTTTCAAATGATGTTGATTCAAACAGATTGGAGTATATGATGTCCGCAAAAAAGCATATGGGAAAAAGCGCAAACAAAAATGTTCGAAAAAATACCGCCGTTTCACCGGCATCCCTGACCCTGCCCGAATGCATCGTACAAGTATTACTGGCCGCACTACTTGGCATATTTCCACTATACTATCAGAATAAATACTATAATATGGGCGATGCCAAATACCAGTTTTTCAAAACTGTCACCTTCATTTTACTGATTGTGCTGGCCGCTCTTCTGGCCACTGACAAGCTCATTACTCCGCCAAAGGACTGGAAAAAGCCGAAACTCTCGTTTTTGGACAGCGCGGTTCTGGCTTATACGGCAGCTGCGATTTTATCATGGATTTTCTCCCCCTTCAAATCGGAAGCCTGGATCGGCTCCCATGAATGGTATATGGGACTGCTGTCTCAGCTGTTATTCGTCGGAATCTATTTCGCCGTGTCCCGGTTTTGTACCCGAAAAAAATGGCCGTTGTGGATTATGGGCGCAAGCGCTGCCGTCGTTTTCCTGATCGCTTATCTGCACCGATTTAAAATCGATCCGCTGGGGCTGTATGAAAACATTTCCGACCATTATCAGGTACTGTTTCTGGGAACCATCGGACAGGCCACCTGGTACTCCAGCTACATTGCCGTGGTACTGCCTGTGATAATGGGCATTTATATACAGGATGAAACGCTGCCCCGTATCCTAACCGGCTGCCTTCTTTTCCTCGGCTTCTGCAGCGCCGTTACCCAAAACAGCGACAGTATCTATGTTGGTCTGGGACTGGCTTTCCTTTTTCTGCTCTGGTTTGCCATGGTAAATCCTTACATATGGAAGCAATACCTAGAGCTGTGTCTGATTGCTCTATCTGCCGCAAAATTTACCGGCATTTTACAGGCAGCCTTTCCGGAACGGGTTCCGGAGCTAGAGCCCCTTTCTCTGATGATCACAAAGGGAAAGGGCGGCTGGCCGGTTTTTGTGGCAATAGCCGGCGTTTATGTACTGACTTTGTATCTGCTTCATAGACTGAAACAAACCGCAAGGATCAGCAGCTCTTATAAAGAGCAGACCGTAGCGGAAGATAAGAAGCATACCTCTGTGACACAGGATTCGGTTCCGCAAACTGCTTCACTACCGGTAACATATGCCGGCAGCTTACCTCCGATTCTTTCGTATAAATTCTTTCGGCGGCTCCGGGCTATCTTATTTGCATTATTGGGCATCGGCATGCTCCTTGTCCCCATTGTTATGTGGCTGGTTTCCACCGGCAGAATATCCGGCAGTTCCGGCATCCTTGGTTCCACAGGCTATCTGAATTTTGACGACAAAAGCTGGGGCAGCGGCAGAGGGCAGACATGGAGCTACTGTGTCCGGATTTTTTCCGAGTATCCGCCCCTGATGAAGCTGTTTGGCTGTGGTCCGGATTCTCTGACATTTTACTCGGAAGCTTATCACGCCGCAGAGATTCAGGCTATGTGGAACGGTCTGAAGCTGACCAACGCCCACAATGAATGGCTGACTGCCCTGATCAACTACGGCCTGATCGGCGCGGCGGCCTATCTGTCTGTCTTTATCCTTGCGACCATCCGGATGCTGAAAAACCGGAAGGAGTCCCCGATCCTGCTGGCCGCCGCCGCTGCCGTCCTCTCTTATGCAGGACACAATTTTTTCTGTTACCAGCAGGCTGTCTGCACACCGCTGATCTTCATCGTCATCGGCGCCGCGGAATATCTGTGCAGGAATCCGAAACAGAAACGATAACAGTCTTTACGACGCCTGGACAATAATACCAAATTTTTCAGCCGAATTACGGCGGATAAAAACAATAGATATTTTTAAAACTGTATGATATACTTTATTTATATCAAATCAGACGTTTACCTGTGAGTTTTGGCCGGATACATGCAAACGAACGCGCACTGCCCGGCTTCGTACTAACTACGGCAAGTGCTTTTCCCTGCCAGACAGAACGCCGGAGCAGACTCCGCGCTGTCCAGCCGGAAAGTTTTTCCCTACATTCACAGATGACAAACCTGGTTTCATATCTTTTCATCTCACCACAAATATATTTGGAGGAAACAATCATTATGGAAAATAACAATAAAGAAATAACCGCGGAAGAACTTTTAACCCGTGCGGAAGATCTGGTACAGAACACCCACAATTTCGAGTGCCAGCTTATGGTGTCCGTCACGCTGACCGGCAAGGATGGGAGCATTATCGAAAATCAGCTGAGCAATCACTCCACTGTTTTCCAGGACAAGGCCATGATCGATATCGCCACCCGTTTTTACGGTATGGATCTGGAACAAAAATCCTACTGGGTTACGGAAGGCGAGCATTACTATGAATATTCGGACAGCCCCCAGGGATGGAGCCGGAACGAATACCGGCAGGGCAACTTCCTGAGCTATCTGGAATCCTTTTATATGCTTTTAAATTTCCCCGCTTTTTTCCGGGATAAAAAGTCTTTTGAAATCATCGACACGGAAGAAATCGACGGACATAACATCATCACCCTTCGCGGTATCATCCCCGGAGAATTTACCCGCCCTGTCCTGGGCATGGTAACCAGCCTGACCCTGTTAAGCATCCTGACCGACGACGAGTCCTTCTACCAGGATATGCCGGACATCCCAGTCAACGTATACCTGAACGCCGATACCGGCGCCATGACAAAGATCGTGTTCAGTTTAAAGGAAACCAACGAAAAAATCCTAGACAACGCCTACGGCAGCGACCAGCCCCGCCCGATGACCGGCATCTGGGGCGCCGTCAGCACGCTGGTATATTCCAACTATGGCAGCGCGCCAGACTTTGAAGTGCCAAAGGAAGTGAAGGAAAACTGTAAGATTGTGGATGTGAAAGAGGCGGAAACAGCACAGAAATAGACAAGCCTTCACCTTTTATCTCCAACAGAAATCCACAGAATTGATACATTATTTTACAAAATCACTACGGTAGCTTTTGGCCCCGGCCATCGTATTTTGCGATGAGCCGGGGCGTTATGCAAAACACAATGCATTCAACATACAGTTCACATACGCCTCATATATTTATACACATCTGACAAAAATCATCTCACAAAACCAGGAACTGCGAGACTTTGAGAGTACATTACATAAAACAATTTCCGGACAGATAGGACAACCGCCCATACATTGTTTTCGATTGTCACAGTCCGGACAGGCATTACGGAAACTATTGCGAAACTGTTCAAATACGGAACGGTTCCACGCCTCTGCAATTGAAACTTTCCCGCACGTTCTATCCATCTACGCGCAATGTCCTTTTCAGGGATTTTCTTTAAATACGAAGTTAATTTCCTCCGGATATTTTCTCTTCTCTCATCGCTAAAAGCCGCCAGCACCCAGCTGGCCAGTGTCCCAAACAAAATCACAGGCCCGTAAATTGTAAAAATATTACATCCGTCTTCGAACACCTGCCCCTCTGTTTGTGTACGGTAAAGACCGACTTTTTCATCTACTCCATACGATTCATCCTATTTTTTACATATTCCTAAACTAAACCCGTCATGTTCCAAATCAATAAGTGCTGAAATAAGTCCTCTGGTATTAAAAGTTCCGTAATTATTACTCGGGAAATTCCAACCTATAGACATTGAGCACTGCTCCCCCTCATTTGTTAATTTTCTTTCATCTCTGCTTTTAAGCAGCAAATTGATATAAAAAACTGTTTTTTTATATCAATTTTTTATAATTCATATTATATCCGTCATATCAAAGAATAGCAAATGGTCCCATATAAATTTGGACATAAAAACAGAGTAACCTCCGATACTCGTTACTCTGTTTAATATAAAGCTATATTTTCCTGCCCGCCTTCCTACACCTAATACACCCCCGCCATATTTAGAAAATAATAAATAACTCCTGCACCCCAGCTGGCCAGCGTCCCAAACAAAATCACAGGTCCGGCAATCGTGAAAATCTTACACCCAACTCCGAACACCTGCCCCTCTTTCTGGTATTCAATCGCCGGGGAAACCACCGAATTAGCAAAGCCCGTAATCGGCACCAGCGCGCCTGCGCCGCCGAATTTCACAAGTCCGGGGTACACGTTAAATCCCGTCAGAAGAATCGACGCCAAAATCAGCGTAAGCAGCGTCCAGGCGGAGGCCGTCTCCTTGTCCATGCCCTGGACAACCGTAAAAAACTGATTCACGCCCTGGCCAATCAAACAAATCGCGCCGCCGGTTACAAAGGCTTTCAGCACGTTTAAAAATGTATTATGGGTCGGCGTTACCTGTTTTACATATTGTTGATACTGTTCTTTATCCATCTTGCCTCATCCTCGCTTTCGTATTTTTTACCGTCCTTTTTTCTTTTCAAAACTCTTTGCAAATCCTTTTACGAATCGCTTTATAGAATCCCTCTATCTGTATTCACGGTTCTTTCCAGAAACCGCAAAACGCCACTTTCTAAGCTTCACAAACTTCTCTGCCGATAAATACATTCTCTCAAACCATATCGGCATCATCGAAAACAATGCCTACGATACCTTCCACACCCTCCTACTTAATCCCAATCCCCATAAACACCGACGACAACGCTCCGGCGCATTTCCCCAGAGCCAGACTGAGAATAATAAACTGAAATCCCACGGCCAGCTTCAGACGACGGTTCATCACAGGAAGGGCGTCCAGCGTTTCCGCCAGCGACATAATCAGGCAGCCCACAAAAATCCCTGCGCAAAGTCCGAATACGGCCATAACAGGATTGCCGCCAAATAGCCTCCAGCCAAATAGCTGCACCCCGTTCCCAAATCCCGCTCCCAATACGATACAATCCTCATAAAGCCTGGAAAATCTGGCGGTATGGGTCTTTCCGGCCAGCCTGGGAATGACGCCGATTACCGTGATAAAAGCAAACAAGCCGGCGGCGATGACTCCGCCGGCGCTGAGCCCGCATATTGCTAGAAAAAGAGATTTAAGAAACATCCACACCCGACTCCTTTCTGCCTGCGTTTTTGATCAGCGTCGTATCCACGTCATCCTCGTAGGTGCGCATCTGCACCTCCAGAGGCGTCGGGTCGGAGGAAAAAGCGATCTTAGAAAAGTGATTAAAAAAAACAATAATCCCCAGCGGCAGTCCCAGCGAATAAGATACGTTCAGCACATTCACCTGCTCCGGCTCCCGGCCCATCACCTGCGTATAGAGATCCGTAAAAATTTTCGGCACATCTCCGTCATTGTTAAAAGTCATAATCGCAAAAGCCGCGCCCACAAACACCACAACACAGACCGCCAGCGTCTTTATCCAGGCCCAGGCCCGCCTGCTGCTGCCCTCAGGCTGATAATCCACGATAAAATCTGTCTCACCCAGATTGCTGATGGTCAGCTGACTGTCCATCTCCTGAATCAGCTGCGTGACCTGAAGCACGGAAAATACCTGGCGATGATTTTCATTTTCATGAATATTCACCAGCTTTAAAGCCCGGCATTTCGCCTGGACCGACGGATTTGCACAGTAAATCTGCCCTGCCTGCCCCAGATTGACCTCCCGGCTGTGCACCTCCACATTTTTTTCAAATTTTAGATAAACCGTATCAGCCATGGCGCTCTTTCCCTTCTTCATCCTTCATTCCGGACATCATCAGATCCGGGAAGTCAGATTCGCCACCATGCTTTTTTTCCAAGTATTTTTCATATCCTGCCTGATATTCCGGCCCAAATCCGATCCGGTATTCCGGTTCATACTCTGCTGCATATTCCCTTTCATATCTATTTTTTTGAACCAGATAACCCAAATCCTCACTCTGCCTGCCGGTATACGCCAGATATCCCCAGACCGCTGCCAGCAGCGCCACTAAAATCCCAATCAGGATCACCCTTCGTTTTCTTCCCTGTGTCATGTCCACACATCCTTTATCAGCTTCCAGTTATCGCAAAACAAGCGACAGCAATACACATCCTTACACATGTTCCGCCGCCAAAACTTCCATTCCGAAATGTCTTACCGGCCATTTACAAAATGCCCTGACGAAGTCTTATTCGGTTGAATCAGTCTTATTATGCGTGGTTTTATGACTTTTATACATAGGCAGCTACTTCATACCAAAAATAATCGCTAAAAACGAAAACAGCTCAATCCATTTCCTATCCTTTCTGAAAACCATTACAATTTTTCCCGCATGGATTTCAAAATTTTTTTCTCCATCCGGGATACCTGCACCTGAGAAATGCCCAGCTCTTTTGCGATCTGGGTCTGGGTCTGTTCCATATAATAGCGGCGGATAATGATTTTCCGTTCCTGTGGCGACAGCTCATTTAGCAGCCTGCCAAGCAGCATTTTGTTCATCACCTCCTCCGCCGGATTGGATTTTTCTTCCAGCTTGTCCATCAGATGAATGCTGCTGCCGTCGCCCTGGTAAATGGTTTTCTGCAGCGACTCGATCTCCGCCCCGGACTCCATGGCCGCCGCCAGCTCCTCCACGCAGATTCCCAGCTCCCCGGCAATCTCGTTCAGCGTAGGCTCCCGGCCCAGTTTCAAATTCAAAGCCTCCTTGACGCCTTTCGCTTTTACGGCTGTTTCCTTCAGCACGCGACTGACCTTGATCATGCCGTCGTCCCTTAAAAATCGTTTGATCTCGCCGGCAATCATAGGCACCGCATAAGTGGAAAACTTCACATCAAAACTTAAATCAAACTTATCGATCGCTTTAATCAGGCCAATGCTTCCAATCTGGAATAAATCCTCCGGGTCGTATCCTCTCCCGCCAAAGCGCCGAACAATGCTCCATACCAGCCCCATATTTTCAGAGACCAGCCTGTCTCTGGCGGACTTATCTCCTTCGTGCGCCGATTGAATCAGTTTTGCTGTCTCATCCATATGCGCTCCTTAAGCTCCAATTTTTTTCGTCATGACTACCAGTGTGCCGCGGCCTGGCGCAGACCGCACCTCCACTTGATCCATAAAGGTTTCCATAAATGTAAATCCCATGCCAGACCGCTCTCCTTCCGTACTGGTGGTAAATAGAGGCTGCCTGGCCTGCTCCACATCCGGAATGCCCACACCGTGATCCTCCACCTCCACTTGAAGCTCATCCTGAAAGGAACTGACCTTAAGAACCAGCGTCTCCCCGCTTTCCTTGTAGCCGTGAATAATTGCATTGGTCACGGCCTCCGAGACAGCAGTCTTCACATCCTCTGTCTCCTCCACTGTGGGATTCAGCCTAGTCATATAGGCTGCCACTATCACCCGAGCCAGCTGCTCATTGTGAGAATAGCTCTCCAGCTCCACCCGCATCGATTCACGCCGCATGAAAGACTCCTGCCGCTTTTTTTCTTGTATATCCATAAAATCTCCTCTCTCCCCTTTTTTAATATGGTACCGCTACGGTTCTTCCCATACACCTGGAACAAGCTCTACCGCTCAACATCCCACTCCAAGTTCGGTATAATCCTATAAATACCGGCAATCTTCAAAATTCTCTGAACGCGACCGCTGACATTTGTCAGCCCGATCGTACCTCCTAGCGACCTCATAAATTTATACCTGCCCAGCAAAATGCCGATTCCGGTGCTATCCATAAACTCAGTCTGTGCAAAATCAAATATAATGCACCGGACCTGTCCCGCCGCCGCATAGGATTCTGTCACCTCCTTCAGCCCCTGACTGGAATGATGATCCACCTCTCTGGGAAGCCTGACAATCAAAGCATCCCTGTTCTTTTCATATGAAATCTCATACATACTTTCCGTCATTTTCGCCTCCGTTCACGCCTCCGCCGCATCCCTTTCCAATTTACGAATTCCAAATCCGGCAGAATATGCTGCCGATGTACCGGAACACTTTGCCAGATACGCTTATCAAGCAAGAGAAAAGGATGCAAAACTTTTTTGTCTTTTGCATCCTTCGTACAGTGTATTTCTTATGATTTACTTTCCAGCCCGCTACTCATTTTTCAGCTCTGCCGCCCGCTGTGCGTAGGAAAGCTCCGGAAACTCCGCGATCAGCCTGTCATAGTACTTGAAAGCCGTCTCCCTGTCGCCCAGATTGTGATAACTGAGCCCCAACCAGAACAAAGCGTCCGGATAATCCGGATCAATCGCCAGACACTGGGTCAGATAATCTCTCGCCGCCTCAAAATCTCTGGCCTGATAGGCATCGTAGCCCTTTTTGTACAGCTCACTCATTCCCTCCGTATTTAAGCTGTCTTTCAATTTCTTATAAACCGCCTGATAATTGGCCCCTGTGACCGTCTCATCCAGCTGATCGATCACGTCGGCCACCGCGCCGTACTCTCCGGAATAATAATCGTCCGCCGCCTTTAAAAGCTTTTCATAGGAGGCCACCACGCCATCCCTGCCGGCATAGCCCTCCAGCTGCTCATTGGCACTGTTTTTCTCAGCCTCCAGGCCCTCCAGTTGGGTTTTCAGCTCCGAGAGCTCCAGGTCCTTGGCCGAAAGCATATCGCCATAGCTCATCACCTTCTCGTTGCTCTCCCGCTGCAGCCGCTGACGGATACCGGGAATCAGAAGGAAATAGCAGACCAGCAGGCCCAGGATTACGCCGCCGAATACATAGAGTACCGTCTGCAAAATACCACTGCCCTCCCGGTATGTAGGAACCACTACACCTTTGCTCTCATTGGCCTTCTCAAGCAATACTTTTTCCCGTTTCTCTCTGCCGCTTTCCCGGCGGTTCACCTTTTCCTCAACCTCCTGCAGATAGCGCAGACAGACCACATCCGTATGATTGATATTCAGTGCCGTCCGCAGTGCCTTTTCCGCTTTCGCGTATTCCCCATCACGGATATGGAGCAGCGCCAGCAGCTGATAGGCTTTGACAAACTTGGGATTGATGCGGACTACCTTCTGCAGCTGCAAAAGGGCCAGGTCATAGCTGTGATCAATACCATTTGCCAATGACAGGCTGTGATTATACTTTCTCACGGCCTGATTGCACCGTTCAATCTGTTCCGCATCGATAAACTTTTTCGTCAAGGTTGTAGCCAAATTATCCTCTGGCTGATAGCTTTCGCTGATGGCCCACTCCGCCATCGCATCCGCATCCTCGCCGATCTCATGATAGACCAGTCCAAGAAGATTTCTGGCGTCTATGTTGTGCTTGTCATATACCAGACATTGCTGCAGATCCTCGATCGCACCGGACAGGTCTCTGACCCAGGCTTTTTCCAACCCGCTGTTATATAAGCTGTTCGCCCGACGGACAATCATCCGATACGTGTCCAGCGGAGCGCCGCACTTCAGACAGATGTTCTGACGTCCCAGTTTGCTGCCACAACGATAACATTTCATTGGCATCCCTCTCTATTCTTCTTTCTCCTTCATCATTTGCATCATAATATCCACCAGATCTGTCTTATTCCGCTTATTGATCGTATCCGCAGTCTCGTCGATCTCCTTACTCGGCTTAAAATTCTTCAATTCTTCCTCAAAATCCAGCATTTTTCCTCCTATATTTAAGTTCCGCAACTACCCTCCCAAGCCCCCTGTACTGGGAGAATTTCCAGCCACTGAAGTGTCTGTAAATCCTCCCGGGGCTTGTCCGGTCCGTTGCTGTTTTTTCGTTCAGTTCCGCAACTACCCTCCCATCGCTATGAGCACTTAGGGTCTGTCTTTTAGACCCTTACGTGCGATGCATGGAAAATAGTTAGCGGGTGTTCTTTAGCTGCTTACTATTTTTCAAGCCCCCTGCACCGGGAGAATTTACAGACACGCTTCCATCACACTGCCCACCAGATACAGGGACCCGGCGATAAACAAAATATCCTGCTCCTTTTTTATCTCCATAGCCTGCTCCCAGGCATCTTTAATATGGGGACAGACATACACCGGCCCGTCATAAAACCGGCGGAATTTTTCCGCCAGGCTCTCTGCGCTGACCGCCCTGCTGTTATGATCAAGTTCCGTCACGAATATGCCGGAAAAATCGGTGCGGGCCGCCAGAAATTCTGTCATATGGTCCAGATCCTTCTCTTTCACCGCCGTAAACAGCAGATATTTTTTTCCCGCACAGGGCATAGACGCCACAGTCTCCACAAAATGCAGAATCCCATCGCTGTTATGAGCCCCGTCCAGATAAACGCCGGGATACACCTGCTGCATCCTTCCCGGCCAAACCGTGCGCGTTATGGCAGACAGCGCCTGATCGATCTCTTCTTCCGTCCCCAAGCGGTTCAGACAGTTCAGGGCGGACAGCGCCACCATGGCATTGGCCGCCTGGTACCCGGCGATAAAGGGCACCTGAATCGTATGTCCCTTCAAGAATCCTTCATTCACCTGAAATGATAAGCCTTGTCCACTGCGAGCAAGCAGCGTCCAGTTTTCATGATCCACCCCATAAGCCGGCGCATGAAGCTTTGCCGCCTCCGCCTCGAACACTGCCGACGCCTCCGGCTGACAGCCGTCATAGACCACCGGACAGCCTTCTTTGATAATTCCTGCTTTCTCAAAAGCAATCTGAGCGATGGTATCTCCCAGCACCTCCGTATGATCCAGGCTGATCGAGGCAATCACGCTGACCGCCGGATGCTTAATCACATTTGTGGCATCCTTGCGGCCTCCAAGCCCCACTTCCAGCACAGCATAATCAAGACCGGCCTCCTGGTAGATCAGCATCGCCATCGCAAACAGATACTCAAAATAATTCGTATCCCCTAATCTTTCGCTGGCGTCCTTTACCCGGAGAAATGCGTCCAAAAACGCCTCATCCTCCACGGGAACATTATTCACCTTAATCCGCTCGTTCATACGGACCAGATGTGGAGAGGTAAAAGTTCCCACACGGCAGCCTTGTCCCACCAGCATTTCCGTAATATAGGCGCAAATTGAACCTTTTCCATTGGTTCCCGCCACATGAATCACCTTCAGGGAGTCCTGAGGATTTCCCAAAAGCTCCATCAGCGAAAATGTGTGGGCCGGTACCGGGGAATCGGCATATTTTGGTATCTGGTCTATATAGTCGACCGCATCCTGATAATTCATCATCGTCTCTGTCCTCTCTTGTATATTTATGGGTAACTACTGATACTCTTGCGTTAAAATAATAAAATTTCTTTTTCAAACGCGGCAAACCATACCTGTTCCTCCGACGAAAGGGAGGCCCTTGCGCCGGTAGCCTGAGTCAGCAGCTTTGTTACCCGGTCCACATCCCTTTCCGGAACCAGGATCAGCGTCTCCACATTCTCCGCATATTGGGTGTCAAGGGTCAGAATGCCCTCCTGGGCAATCTGGTACCGCACCTTACCGATCATATTGTAATCACAGCCAATCCGCATCCGGCGCCCCAGCTTTTTCTCAATCAGCCTGCTACTGCCAAGCCCTTCCTGAACCGCTTTGGAATAGGCCCTGACCAGCCCTCCGGTCCCCAGAAGCGTTCCGCCAAAATACCTAGTCACCACCACACAGATATTATACAGCTTTTCCCCTAACAGCACATCCAGCATCGGCCTTCCGGCCGTCCCCTGGGGCTCACCGTCGTCGCCGCACCGCATCACCCCATTGTCTGGGCCAGTGATAAAGGCCCAGCAGTTATGGGTAGCGTTCCAGTATTTTTTTCTCATAGACTCTATAAAAGAAAGCGCCTCCTCCTCCGATTCGGCCAGCGCCGTCGTGGCGATAAAACGGGATTTCTTCTCCACCAGCTCTCCTTCTCCCGGAAGGTATAAAGTCCTATAGCTCTCCGTCATTCGTATGTTCCCTTTCGTCAACCCGTCAGGTCGTCTATGATCTCCATCATGCAGACCGGCGTCACCGCCCCGTCTATCAGCTTCCCCGCTAACTGTTCCACCATCTGCCGGGATGCTGACAATGCTGGTGTCTGCTCTGTCTCCTCCTGCTCTCCCTGCACTTTTTTCTCGATCCGTATTCCATACAGAGCATCGTAAGCCGTCCGCCCTGTCTTTTTTGTCAGATAGTAATTTAGATGGACACCTAATCCTCTGTCACTGGTAAACCTGCGTTCACCCATCAGAAAGCTCTGCTCATATTCCATCATACTATCATCTTTTCCGTTCGCCGCAAGAATCTCACGGTTTCCGGTTCCCTTTCTGTTTTATTACTATACTATATCGCCATTCACAATTCAACCTCTTTATCGTGTACAATCCCCATAGAGTCCCCATAGCGGTGCTGAAATTCAGCGTATGCCCGGACAAGTATCCAGAGGAAATCCTGGCTGCGAGCAGACAGGATTTTCTCTGCCGATTATGGTACTTGGCCGGGCAGTAGCGGTGCTGAATGATGAAAAGAGAACACGGCGGCGATTCCGCTGTATTCTCCTTTCGAAGCCAAATGTGTTCTTATATGGAAGTAACTTTATTGCTCCACGCACTCAAGCTTGCTCACGGACACCTCATAGGCAACCCTTCTCTCACTCTCCTCCTCCCCAATCCGCTTCGTATACTCTCTGCTCTGAACCCGTCCCCAGATCCGAATACGGCCGCCCACCTCAAAACCGGTGGCATACCGGGCGTTCCGTCCCCAGGCAATACAGGGTATGTAATCTGATTTCCCATAAGGCCGGTTCACCGCCACCAAAAGATCCGCAATTTCTCTGCCCAATGGCGTCTTACGATAAACCGGAGCCTTGCACACAAAGCCATCCAGAAAAATCTGATTGGTCTTGGTATAGTCGGTAAATTCTTCTATAAATTCCACCTCCCTGACAAATACGGAGAGAATCAGACGGTTTTTCGTACCTTCATGGCGATTATAGGAACGGAACTGACCGTTTACCTGTATGGTCTGTCCCCTGTAATCCCCCGACACATCGATCAGCCGTTCTGAGATCAGTAAAGGGATCACATCCACCTGATCGCTTAAACGCTTCACTGACAATTCCGTCAGGTAAAACCCTTCCCCAAATACTTCATGGCTGAACTCAAAGGTTCCCACGATTTCGCCGATTACGCATACCTTGTTGTTTTCTATTACTTTCTCTGACACTGGTATTTTCCTCCTCGCCCATTGTGTATTCTGTTTACTCATTAACATATTTATGCTCCAAACTCTTGATTTAGAACAATTTTCTTTTCAATTTCAAAAATAATGGCATTTACATTTTTCTTTTACTGTACTAGAATAGGAAGTGATTGCAAAAAAGAAAAGAGGAAACTTATGACATCGGTAGATATTATCGTCCCCTGCTATAACGAAGAAGAAGGACTGGCTCTATTCTACCAGGAAACGCAAAAGATCCTGGATGGAATGACGGGCTATGCCTTTACCTATATTTTAGTAGATGACGGCAGTTCTGACAAGACCTTGACGGTCATGAAACAGCTGGCTGCCGCCGACTCCCATGTGAAATACCTGTCCTTCTCCCGGAATTTCGGGAAGGAAGCCGCCATGTATGCGGGACTGTCCGCCTCCCGAAGCGACCTGGTTATTATTATGGACGCAGACCTGCAGCATCCTCCAGCCATGATCCCGGAGATGATGAAGGGCATTGAAGAAGGCTACGACTGCTGTGCCGCCAGCAGAAGCTCCCGGAAAGGCGAAGCGCCCATCCGCAGCTTTTTCTCCCGGATGTTCTACCATCTGAGCAATCGCATGACCAATGTAAAGATGGCTTACGGCGCCGTGGACTTCCGTATTATGACCCGGCAGATGGTAGATGCCATCTTAAAGCTGTCTGAGGTGGAGCGGTTTTCCAAAGGCATTTTTGCCTGGGTCGGATTTAAAACCAAATGGTATCCTTACGAGAACGTTGAGCGCACCGTCGGCACCAGCAAGTGGAGCTTCTGGGGTCTGTTCCGCTATGCTTTAGACGGAATCACCTCCTTTTCCATCGTTCCGCTGCGGCTGGTTTCCCTGATGGGCGTCGTCATCTCTCTGGGCGCCTTCATCTACATCCTGATTACCCTGACCCAGACGCTGCTGTTCGGTATTGATGTCCCCGGCTACGTGACCACACTGTGCGCCGTTTTGTTTTTAGGAGGGATTATCGAGCTCTCTCTGGGAATTGTCGGTGAATATATTGCTCACATGTACATGGAGGCCAAAAACCGCCCGATCTATATTTTAAAACAGTCAAACCTGAACGATAACTGACCGCGCGTTTTAACTCCAAACAGGATATTATGACAGAACAAAATATACTTTGCCATATACTATGTAAATAAAAACATTACAAGAGGTGTAACATGCTAGAATCACTGATGAAAAAACTGTTAAACCGGGAAACCATTACCTATCTGATTGCTGGCGTTCTGACCACGATCCTGAACATTGTCGTGTTCAAGGGCTGTAACCTGATCGGCATTCAGTATCTGATTTCCAACGTCATCGCCTGGGTGGTGGCCGTGATCTTTGCCTTTGTGGTGAACAAGCTGTACGTGTTCCAGTCAAAAAGCTGGGAGAGCGCCATCGTCCGAAAGGAATTCGTAGCTTTTATCTCCTGCCGGCTTTTATCCCTGGCCTTCGACATGGCCTTTATGCTGATCACCGTAAGCTACTTCCACATGAACGAGGATCTGGCAAAAATTCTGTCCAACTTCTTTGTGGTAGTGATGAATTATGTGGCCAGCAAGCTGTTTATTTTTAAAGATAAATGATATGAAAAATTTCTCTTTTCAAAAAATATGAAATATAATAGAAAGGAATGAATCATCAGCAGCAATTATGAAAAAACATTTTTTCAACCGTCAGCGAATACAGGAAAATATGCCCCTGATCCTGGCCTTTGTCCTGCCTGTCCTGGTGCTGATCATGGTATTTGCCGGCAATGCCATTTTCCCCTTCGGGGATAACAGCTTCCTGCGGGTAGACCTGTATCATCAATACGCGCCGTTCCTCTCTGCCATGAAGCAGAAGCTTGCGGATGGCGGCAGCTTTTCCTATACCTGGAATGTGGGCCTCGGCACAAATTTTCTGTCCCTGTACGGATATTATCTGGCCAGTCCCTTTAACTGGCTGATCCTTTTGTGTCCGCTGAACTACGTCATCGAATTTCTCTCTTATATGGTAGTATTCAAAACTGGCCTGACCGGCCTGTTTTTTGCATTATACCTGAGCCGCAAATCTGGCAAAAAGGATTACTTTACCACCTTTTTCGCCATATTTTTCGCATTGTCCGGCTATTTTGCCGCTTACAACTGGAACATTATGTGGACCGACTGCATTATGGTGACGCCTCTGATCCTTCTGGGACTGGAGCTTCTGGTAAAGGAACACCGCTGCTGGCTGTACTGCCTCAGCCTGGGGCTGTGCATTTTAAGCAACTACTATATCGCCATCATGGTATGCATGTTCTGCGTCCTGTATTTTATCGTGCTGGTAGTTTCTCTCCCCGCTTCCCGGATTGAATATTTCAATGAGGAGGACGGAGAGACCACAGCCCATTTTGTCCGGCCGTCCTATCTGCGCATCTTCGTGGATTTCTGCCTCTACTCTCTGCTGGCCGGCGGGCTGGCCGCCTGTCTGGTAATCCCTGAGGTGATGGCCTTAAGTCTGACGGCCTCCGGCGATTTCAGCTTTCCGAAGGAATGGAAATCCTACTTCTCCATCTTTGATATGCTGGCCCGCCATATGGCTCTGGTAGACACCGAGATCGGACTGGATCACTGGCCTAATATTTACTGCGGAACAGCGGCAATGGTCGCTTTTCCCGTGTATCTGATCAACAACCGGATTCCATGGAAAGAGAAAGCTGCAAAAATGGCGTTGATCCTCTTTTTGCTGTTTTCCTTTTCCACCAACATCCCCAACTATATCTGGCATGGCTTTCACTACCCCAACAGCCTGCCCTGCCGCCAGTCCTTCCTGTATATCGCCCTGCTGCTCTCCATGTGCTATGAGGGCGTACGGGAGCTTAAGGAGGACTGCAAGCCGGCATGGCTCACCGGCTCCTTCGCCGGAGCGGCTGTTTTTATCCTGCTGGCCCAGAAGCTGATTGACAGTGAAGAAATACCCTTTTATGTTTTCTACATTGCCCTGCTTCTGTGCGGTCTGTATATGATAATCGTCTGGCTGTATCAGGACCGCAGAATTACGGGACTTTCCGCCGTGGTCTTTATGCTCTGTCTGGCCGTGGTGGAGACGACGGCCAATACGGCCTGTACCAGCATCACTACCACCACCCGCAGCACTTATCTGAAACACACCCGGGAATTCCGGCAGCTGGTAAACCATGCCCGGACGCAGGACCCCGGCTTTTACCGGTTCGAAAAAGCCGAGCGGCGCTCCAAAAACGACGGCGCCTGGGTAGGATACCCGTCCGCCTCCATTTTTTCCTCAACGGCCAATGCGGCTTTGACAGATTTTTATGAGGCGCTGGGACTGGAAGGTTCCATGAACGCCTATGCGGTCACAGGCATGACGCCTTTTATCCGTTCCCTCTTTGACATCAGATATATGCTCTCCTCCGAACCGTTAGAAGAACAGGAGGGCCTGCTGCTCTACAAAGAGGAAAACGGCGCTTTCCTGTATCAAAACCAATACCCGCTTCCCATAGGCTTTATGGTGCCCGCGGATATGAACGAACAATGGGAACCGGCAAATACGAACCCTGTAGTGGCCCAGAATTCCTTTTCCATTCACAGTGCGGGGACAGGCAATCTGCTGGACCCGATCGCCGATGTCAACACCAACGGCAGCGCCTGCGAGATTCACCCGGAGGAAGCCGGGCATATCTTCGTACGGATAGACAACAGCCAGGTGGAGGATGTGGACGGCATTATGGGAGAACGTACGGAAAACTGGAGTCATGTAGATCGTGGCTTTCTGCTGGATCTGGGCTGGTGCGGTCCGGAGGAAACCATCCGGCTGACTACCGAGCAGGATACCTCTCTGATGGCATCCGCTTACATCTTCCGATATGACAATCTGAATGCCATGACCCAGATTTTAGGCCAGCAGCCTTTACAGGTTACTTCTTATTCCGACACCATGTTAAACGGCGTCATCGATGCCCAGGAGGACGGTCTTTTATTTATCTCCATCCCCTATGACAACGGCTGGATTCTGACAGTGGACGGTGAAGAACAGGAAATCCGGATATTCGCCAACGCGCTGATCAGCGTTCCCCTTACGGCAGGCCGCCACGAAATTCATCTGGAATATCACGCGCCCGGACGGAATCTGGGACTTTTGCTGTCGTCCTCAACCGTTATTATTATCTGCCTGATTCTCCTTGGCGAACGGCTGATTCGTCCCAATAAAAAGCGGACGGAAACCCAATAATCGCATCATCATACGGACATCGGATGTGACAAAACAGATTGCTGTGTAAATACGCCTTCAGTCCGGTACATTTTACAGGATACTCTTAGATATAAAATTCTGGTTATCCCGGAATCCTTCTCCGGAATAACCGGAATTTTTTATTTATAATGCCGTCCTGATCGGGTAATCCGTTCTACCTTTTTTGTTTTTGTCAGCCAGGAAACAATTTCATTTACCTGAGGCTCATCAATTTTAGGGCCAAGCTTTACCTCCCGGATACGAATATCCCTGTCTACCTCCACATAAAGCCTGGGCACATCAAACCCCTCCATCTGAATCTCTGGCTCATAAGAACAATACTGCATACGCACTTCATCCTCATACTGATATTCCGCGCTCTTAATCAAAAAGCGCACTTCATTCAGACAATCGGAAACAAAGCTCCGTATCATCTTGGTTTCTTCCTGCCCTTCATTGTTTTTCTGTTCCCTGTCAAGGGTTTTCCATTCTAAACCCAGCGCTCCTTTTGCTCTCATCCTGCATTCCAGGTCATCCAAAATATCCCAGATTCCCTCCATAATCTCCAGGATTATTCCTATTTTATCATTTTCCACGTCAGTGGACTCCCAAATTGATTCTTTATTCTTTTTCCACTCTCTCCATTTCTTTTCATCCAGATACTGTATTTTATACAGAGGATATTCCTGGCCGGAATATGTAGAAACATCTGTCAGCGTATCTTTTGTCTTGCGAATATCAAAAAACTCATCAGCAAAAACTACCGCGCAGCCTTTGGCATTATCTCCGTAAGGTATCCACATATGGATTGCATTCTTATTTTGGGAGAAACTGGATACATAGACATTTTCATTGACCGGGTTCAGCAGATCTTTATCCTGTCCATATTCATCCAAATGGGGAAAATACCAGGCCAGCCTTTTTTTCGTTTCATTATCCGCCTCTTTTTCCATTTCTTTTTTTACCTTTTCATCCTGTTTCGTCTCATTTTTCTTTTGCAGCCACTTTTCCTGTTTAAGCCTTTTTTTCCTTGCCTGCCTCATCATATCGATAAAACATTCTCCCTCAAAGGAATCATTCATATAAACAGTATTCCAGAGGCGCAGCCTGCCGGTCTGCTCCAAATCTATCGGCAGCAATTTTTTCAATGTATTTATTTTCGTATAGTGGACCGGCAGGGAAAAATCTTCGTCCGATTTCTTTACGTCAGGCTGAAATCTGCATATTTCCTTAATTCGGGTCGTCTGCTCATACAGACGGTATAACGCTGTCAGAAGCTCTCCCCGTTTTACGGCCTCCAGTCCCCGAAATGTGTCATTTTCCAACAGATGCCGGAACAGCCCATACCCTTCTTCATCCTGCCCCAAACGGATTCTGGCCAGGGAGCGGTACATGGTCTTCAGTTTTTCTTCGGCATAAACTTTTTTACGGTAATCCTCCTCCAGTAAGAGAACAAAAGACGCAAGCTTTGCACAAGCTTTAATGGAATAAGTACCGGAAGAATATTTCAATTTATTCTCCACCCGGCGGATCAGCTTCTCCCTTTTTTCACCTTCCATTTCAGCTCTGTTCTCTATCAGCAAAGGCACTGCTGCCGATACCCATCCTGAATGGGCGAGTATATCGTCGGTCTGGCTGGTTTCGGCTAAATCAAAATGGTTTAATGACTCTTCTAAATATTTTGGATCATTTTGGCTAAGCAATTTATAGTAATATCCATAATGCCGGTACGCAACTGCATTCTTTGGTTCCTTTTCCAGCACTTCATCCAGGTTTCTCCGCGCTTCCTCCAACAAAGTTTCCCTGTTCTCCCCCGAATCCGGGACAACCGTCTGAGCCTGTCCGCACCCATCCGCCATATGCAGACAGCACTCTGCAAGATTATTTTTTATTTTCATCTCGTTTGACTGACCGAGCCTGTCCGGCATATCCCTGTACTTCTTTAGAATCTCAAAATAACACTTTTTGGCGCCTTTATAATCCCCAAGGTTCATCAGACACCACCCCAGATCAATCTCTGCCAGCAAATCCCCCTGGGGAAGCTTCTGCAGGCAAATTTCCTTCTCCGTCTCCGACAGTTCATTATTCTCTCTCTCCGGCCTTTTATCATCCTTCCGGCTGTCATCTTTTTTACATTCTTTTATAATCTTCTCAAAATATTTTTTCGCCTCATAAAAATTTCTCAGATAAAGCAAAGTTCCTGCCACATTGTAATATGCTTTCAAGCCCAATGAGCCTTTTGCCATATGGGGATATTGCTTATACAGGGCATGAAGCACTTCCCGCGCATTCTCTGTCTTTCTGAATTTAGCCAGATAAATCCCTTGCAACAGGCGTACCTCCTGATCAGCAGGATTCTTTTTCAGTCGTGTACCAATCTCTTTTTCTATCTTTCGAAGAGTCTCCGCACTCGAACTTTCATCGTACATATCGCATTTTATTTTCTGCAAAATGGCAAAACGATTCCCTTTACCCTTTAAAACAGCAAATATCTCAGTATAGGACATATCTACATATATCGGGTCCCCAGCTGCATTTTTGGACTCCGGAACATTTAGATACCGGCGCACCTTTGCATATGCTTTGTCTTTTTCCATTCCCGCATCTTCTAAATCACTGACCAATTTCTCTAATAAAGACTTTTCAATTCTCTGTTTTCTTAAGCATATGCCCAGATTATTGGCGGCGTCAACATTATCACGCTGAATACGTAATACCGCCGCACAGATCTCCTGAGCGATCCCATAATCCCTGCTTTTCTGATAGGCAATGCTCAACTGGACCAATGCATGAAGCAGATACTTTTCATACAGCGCGCTGTCACCTCTCAATTTTTTACGGATCTCGGGTTTTTGATGTCCCCTCAGATATTGATCCAGACTGGGAATTTGAATATACGGGCTTTCCTGCATACCGAGAAGCATCCCCACCACATCCAGAAAACATTCTTTTGCCGCTTGCAGACGGTACAGATACCGTTCCATCCAGCCTATATTAACCGTCGCTTCCAGCCATATACGGGTTTCCTGAGGCGAAAATATTTCTTTTTTCTCAATTTTTTCCTGTACGGCCTCAAACTCATCCAAAGCCCTTAAATAGTCGCTTCTCTGATTATGCTGGCCCAGACACTGAAAATATTTCCCCAGATTAAGCTGGATCATCAAATTTAAACAGTCCTTTTCATCCGGCTCATATTCCTGCTCCAACACAGCGCCTGCCCGTTGATAACAGCCTAATGGCCCCTGAAAATTCTCGCCCTGGTCCTGCCCCATTCTCAAAAGAACATTCCCCCTGGCAAGACAAAACATTTTTCTCAGCTCATCATTCTTTCTTAAATCGTCATTCTTCTGACTGGCAGCCATCTTATCTATATCCTGAAGAAGATTTTTAAAGAAAGCTTCATTTTGGCTGGCCTTATTATCTTTAAAACGATCGTCAAACAGTTGATCCGCATTTTCATAGATCCCTTTTAATCTATTTAATGTTTCCTTTTTCGCATTTCCATTCCAATCGGGAAAATAATTAACCATAACGCCCAATTCCTCCTTCACCGCATAATATAAATTCTTTTTCCTTGTTTCTGTTCGACAATAATCGAGTTTAAGCGACATTTTTCTAATATATGTAAAAATATATAGTATATATTACTAATTTATGTATATTTTGTCAATAAATATCATTTTATTCTTATTTTTTACATATCTCAGGTTCCTCTGAAACGAACCGGAACTTGAAATTCCCGATTCCTGTGGTATAATGAATGAACACGACGAAAAACACGGCAAAAGGCTGTTTTACTCGGCTGTCAATTTTATTACACGAGGAGACGCAATTATGAAACTATGGGGAGGACGCTTCACCAAAGAAACCAACCGGCTTGTGGACGCATTTAACGCTTCCATTTCCTTTGACCGGCGGCTGTACCGCCAGGATATCCGGGGCAGCATCGCCCATGTAACAATGCTGGCCAGACAGCAGATTCTTACGGACCATGAGAAAGAAGACATTATTGCAGGGCTTTCCGGCATTCTGTCTGATTTGGACGACGGCAGCCTGACTATCGACGAAAGCTGCGAGGACATTCACAGCTTTGTGGAGGCCACTCTGATTGAACGTGTCGGCGACGTGGGGAAAAAGCTTCACACCGGCAGAAGCCGCAACGACCAGGTTGCGCTGGATATGAAGCTGTATGTCCGGGATGAGGTCTCGGAGCTGTCCGGGCTGGTAAAACAGCTTCTGGAAACGCTGCTTTCCACGATGAAAGAACACACGGAAACCTATATGCCCGGCTTCACTCATCTGCAGAAAGCCCAGCCCCTTACCCTTGCCCATCATCTCGGCGCATATTTTGAGATGTTTTCCAGAGACCAGGGCAGGCTTTCGGATATTTTCCGACGAATGAATTACTGTCCTCTGGGCGCCGGCGCGCTGGCAGGCACCACCTATCCGCTGGACCGGACTTATACCGCACAGCTGCTGGACTTTGAAGGTCCCACTCTGAACAGCATGGATTCCGTATCCGACCGGGACTATCTGATCGAGCTGCTTTCAGCCATGTCCACAATTATGATGCATCTGAGCAGGTTTTCCGAAGAAATCATTATCTGGAACAGCAATGAATATCAGTTTGTGGAGCTGGACGACGCTTACAGCACCGGCAGCAGCATTATGCCGCAGAAAAAAAATCCGGATATCGCAGAGCTGGTAAGAGGTAAAACCGGTCGGGTATACGGTGCGCTGATGTCTCTGCTCACCACCATGAAAGGGCTGCCGCTGGCCTATAATAAGGATATGCAGGAAGATAAAGAGATGACCTTCGATGCCATTGACACCACAAAACACTGTCTCCTCCTGTTCACCGGCATGCTGTCCACCGCGAAGTTTAAAAAAGACCGAATGAAAAAAAGCGCCGCCAACGGCTTTACCAACGCCACCGACGCCGCCGATTATCTGGTAAACCACGGCGTGCCTTTCCGGGATGCTCACGGAATCGTCGGACAGCTGGTGCTGTACTGCATCGAAAAAAATATAGCGCTGGAGGATATGACGTTAGAAGAATTCAAAGATATCAGCCCTGTGTTCGAACAGGATATCTACGAAGCCATCAGTCTGAAAACCTGCGTGGAAAAACGAATTACCATGGGCGCTCCGGGGAAAAAGGCGATGGAGCAAGTAATCCGGCAGTATGAAACGTATTTAAACCAGCTAGAAAGCTGATCCATACTTTTATATAGCTTTAGAGGACTTTTTAAAAAACAATTTTTCTACCGGAAAATATATTCCAAATACCTGGCAAAACCCTCCGTACCATAACACGTATTGCTATGGGATATTCACATCGCTTGGGATATTCATATTATTCTGGGATACCATGCGTTATTTTACAGCATAAAAACAGCCGCGGAATTGTTTTATCTTCACATCATCTAAAACAATTCCGCGGCTGTTTTATTATTAAGTGTCCTTACCGTCTAACATCTGCAAAACTATGACGCCGGCCCAAAGCCCAGCTTCCGCACTATTGTGTCCGGATCGCCTCCAAAGCGCTCAGCTTCATCGCTCGCAGCGCCGGCATCAGTCCGGCCAGAACGCCGATCAGAACCGCAAAGCCCAGAGCCGCGCCGGAAAGCCAGAGTGGAATATAGGAGATATACTCCTGTCCGTTTCCGCTCTGGGACACTACATAATTGATCAGTCCGGAGATGCCGTAGCTTAAGCCCAGCCCCAGCAGTCCGCCGAACAGGCCGATAAACGCCGCCTCCAAAAGAAAGAGAGAACGGATATTGGACAGGCTGCAGCCCAATACCTTCATAATGCCGATTTCCTTTGTCCGCTCATAGATGGACATCATCATCGTATTGGCAATGCCGATAGCCGCCACAAACAGGGACACGGCGCCGATGCCACCTAAGACTGCCTGAATCTGAGCGAACTGCTGCTGCATAGATTTCAGATACTCTGAGTTACTATAGCTCTGGAAGCCCATATCTCCGATGATTTTCTGAACCTCCTCCACATTGTCCATCTCATCCACTTTTACAAATCCCCGGTCATAGATCAGATATTTATAGGGCTTTCCGTTCTCCATGGTAGGCTGTCCGGGAATCGGCTTATTTTTATATACTTTTTTCAGCACATTCGCCAGCGTGTCGATATCCACATAGGTGTTCCAGCTATGTTCGTTGTACTCCTCCATGCTGCCTGCTACCAGACCGCATACGTTGACAATATATTTTTTCGGCGGCGGCCCTTCCCCATTCTGGGAATTCCAGTAAGCATTCATATCCAGAATGGCGAACAGCGGCGTTCTCATCAGGTCGATATCCGGCAGCTCGCCGGTCTCCCAGTAGCTCTGGCTCCGGCCGGAGGTTTTATAAAAATCGGCGATCACCATATTTCCCATCAGAAGCTCCAGCTCCGTCCCGCCCGCCATGGGCAGCTTTCCCTCTTTCAGCGGAATCTGCATGGCTTCAAGCGCCTCCGCTTTCATTCCCTGAACATACAGATTCGCCTCATATCCGCCGGTTTTTACCAGTACGGATGTGGACATAATGCCGGATGATATGGTGACATGAGGAATCTGCTTGATTTCCTCCATCACCTCATCGGTCAGCTGTTTCGGCTCCTTATCATCCGAGGACGAAGAAGCTGAAGCTATCGTGCCGTCGCTGCTGTATTCGACATAGCCGGAATTTCCGCCATATACATCGATGGTGGTCAGCCCCCCTGAGCTTTCGATCTGCTCCATCGTGCTCTTATTCAGGCCGATTCCCAGAGACATCATCACCACAATAGACGCTGTGCCGATGATAACGCCCAGGATCGTCAGAATCGTCCTAAGCTTCCTGCGCCACAGGCTGGAAAGGCTCATTTTCAGCAGATCACTAAACTTCATCGATATCCTCACCTTCCAGTAAATCCTGAAGCTTGGCCTTCTTCTTTTTGATTATGACGAAGGCCGCCGCGCCGCCCGCCGCCAAAACGGCCACGATGCCGCCGATCATCAGCGGAAGATTGTTACTTTTTGGTTCCTCCATTTCTCCCATGCCCATATCGCCGTCTATTAATATATCGTCTCCGGGCATAAATTCATTGACAAACAGGGTGTATTCCTTTTCCACGGTCAGGCTTTCGCCGGACTGGTTCTCATAGGTAATCTCGGCAATCAGAGTGCCGTCGTCCATCGTGGCCGCGATGCCGGTAAGCATGGTGTCCACACTGCCGGTAGCGCCTGCCGCCACATTTCCCACAAAGCATTCCGTTTCCTCGATTGAATCGCCCTTAAACCGAACCATAACATTGTAAAGCTGGGTCTTACCGGTATTGTAAATGCTGAACATAATATTGGCCTGGCCGCCCACGTCGATGGATTCCGGCATAATCTCCGGGCTGCTGATCTCCATCTTATCCTTCTGCTTTACCGGAACGGAAACGCTGGCCGTGGATTCATATGTATTCTTTTTCCCATCCTCATAATCCATCTTCACATTCAGCACATACGGCCGGGGGGAAAGGTCCGTACGGGCCGTCATCTCGATGCTGATCTCCTTCGTCTCCTCCGGACCAATTCTGTCCACGAAAATGGAGCTGGAGCCGGAAACCGGAAGGAAGGCCGCCGCCGTGGCGTTGGAGGTTGTGTCGATTGTGAAATTCTCCGACTGAATATCAAACACCATATTGCTGACCGCCGTCTGCTTGGAAGTGTTGGTCATCTGTAAAGTAATCTCAAAGCTGTCTCCGGCCAGAATATCCTTCGGCTTCGTCGTATAGCCCGACACGATCACACGGGGAATCGAAGTTTTCGACTCGCCATTCTCTCCCGTTTCGGCTTCCTCGTCCATCTCCGGGTTGCCCTGCACCATCACGTAGATATCCTTGGTGATGGTTTTGTCGATCAAAGCGTCGGTATAATAATCGATCTGAAAAGAAACCTTCTTATAACCGCTGGTCACCTTCTGCCGGGTCACCCAGGAATAGGTGACTGTTTTCATTCTCGCTGCGGGGTCATTCTGATATCCGGTGCCAATCAGCGTCTCCAGATTCCTGGAATAATCCATCTGCTGAATCTCAAAGGGGAACACGTTGCTGTCCGCATCCACCACCGGCGTAATCACGACGCCGTTCGCCGTATTTCCGCCGTTGTTCAATAACGTCAGTGTGATCTCCACGGGCTGCCCGTAAACGCAGACCGGCGTGCTCTGATTGACGCCCATGAAAATCTTGATGTCGTTCTTCTCGGAAGGATCGGAGGTCGTCGTCTCCTCCATGCTGCCTGAGTTGTCATAATCGGGGTTTCCATTGATGTTTACGTGAAATTCATCCTGATAATAATACTGTTTTCCGGCATATTTAAAATAAATCTGATAACCGATTGTACGATAACCGCTTAACACATCGTTTCGCGCTTTCAAAGAAATATCCGTTGACACATATTCCTTTGAATTTGCCGGAATGTCCGGAATGGATATATCTTGATTTGTAATCTCAAACGGGTATGTAACGGAATCATTTGCCGTAATCGGATGGAACTTCACATCTTTGATTCCCTCGGAGGACATTCCGTTGCGAAACTTAATCCTGAAGTTAATGTTCTTCCGCTGTCCATAATCAAATCTTGGTTCATTTTCAACTTGAACCTCTAAAGACATATCCAATTCCAAGTTACTGCCGCTGACCGAATCGTCCACCCATACGATGGAACCGGCCTGTGCCTGCAGCCCCCACAGCAGCACCAGCATCAGCGTCATCATAATCCCTGTCTTAATTCTTCTCATCGCTTAATCCCCCCATATTCTCATCTGCCATGACAGGGGCGTCGCCTCTGCCTTCCTCTATCTTAATGATTTTCCCGTCCTTGATGTGAAAAATCCTGTCCGCAAAACCTGCCAGATAATTATCATGAGTTACCATAACCAGCGTCTGGTTTTTCTCCCTGACAATTCTCTTGATCAGATTCATCACCTCCTCCGAGGTGGCGGAATCCAGATTCCCGGTAGGCTCATCGGCAAAGATAATCTCCGGGTCCACGATCAGCGCACGGGCAATACCCACCCGCTGCTGCTGGCCACCGGACATCTGGAACGGACGGTGCTTTCCGTATTTTCCCAATCCAACCTGTTTTAACGCTGTGTCCGCCTTTTTCAGACGAACCTTTGTGGCAATTCCCCGAAAGGACAGGGGCAGCGCCACATTCTCTCTGGCATTCATCGTAGACAGCAGGTGAAAGGACTGAAAAATAAATCCGATCCGCTCCCGCCGGAACTTTACCAGCTGCTTTTCATTCATTTTTTCAATATGCTGACCTGCAATCACGATCTCCCCCTTTGTGGGCTTCTCCAATCCGGCCAGCATGTTTAAAAGTGTTGATTTACCGGAACCGGAGGTACCGATGATCGCGCAAAATTCTCCCCGGTAAATGGAAAAATCCACCCCATGCAGGGCATATACCTTATTGTCTCCCAGCCGGTATACCTTATACAAATTTTTCACCTGAATCACAGACTGCTTTTTCTCTTCCAAAATGGTTTCCTTCACTTTCCCGCAGTGCGGAAGCCTGTTTTGCTTCCCGCACCTCCCACAGTGCCAAGCCCAATTCCGCTTCGCTACATCAGGCTGACGTGCTTCGCACTATCAAAACGCAATCCGGTAAATCCGTCTGCAAGCAGTCAGCTTTCCTATCTTACATTTTGGCACTGCTCATTGCATACACGTGTATTATACCAGATTTCATACGGATGTGACGAATAAAGTATTTAAGATTTTCTTAAGGATTTTCATAAGATTCGTTTCAGTCTCTGCCAGGAGATCGCCTTTTTCCTGCAGTCCTTTTCTGACAGAATCGGATTCTCGATCCCCCAGGGAATATTCAGAGTGGAATCTGCATAGTACAGGCTTTTGGCTGCCTGGGGAATAAAAGGCATATCCAGTCGCCATTGTACCTCCGTGTGGTCTGTCTTTGTCAGATAACCGTGAGCAAAGCCTTTGGGAATATATAAAAGATGCCCGTTCACCGCTGACAACTCCTCCAGCATCCACTGGCCGAAGGTATCGCTGTCCGGCCGGATATCCACAGCCGCATGAAGACTGCTTCCGGCCGTACAGCGGACCAGCTTTGTCTGGGCGCAGGGAGGCATCTGAAAATGCAGCCCCCTTATGGTTCCCGCCAGCCTGGTATATGCATGATTCTCCTGTATAAAGTTTTCTCTTACGCCAAAAAAACAGAGTTCATCTGCATGGTAACACTCCATCACCCAGCCCCGCTCATCCTCGAATCGCTCAGGCTCAAACAGCTTCACATCCGGAATCCGGCATTCGATGCACTTCATAGTTTCCTCCCAAGTCGGATTCTCCAATCCGCTTTCGCCTTCGCGTTTTTCTCACAGCGTTTGCTGCAAAACTTCGGCTCCCTGATCAATCGTTAAAATTTAAACGTATCCCTGAACCCTTTCCAGTTCTGATCCTTCTCGCTGATAATCAGCTCCATGCCCTCCGGAATCGGCCACGCAATTCCGATCTCCGGATCGTTCCAGATCATGCCGCCCTCGTCTCCCGGACGGTAAAAATCGGTGCACTTGTAACAGAATTCCGCCACATCGGACAGCACCAGGAACCCATGGGCAAAGCCTTCCGGAATATAAAACTGCTTTTTATTCTCCTCGGACAACTCCACGCCGTACCATTTTCCGTAGGTATCCGAACCGGCCCTAAGGTCCACGGCCACATCAAAGACCGTTCCCTTCACCACCCGCACCAACTTTCCCTGGGGATACTGCTTCTGATAGTGCAGCCCCCGCAGAACGCCTTTCACGGACATAGACTGGTTGTCCTGGACAAATACCATGGAAAGGCCGGCTTCTTTCATATCATTCTGATTATAAGTCTCCATAAAATAGCCCCGCTCATCGCCGAACACGGAGGGCTCGATCACATACAGCCCTTGGATCGGGCAGGGCGTCACTTTAATTTTTCCCATTTCTTCTCCTCGATTATCGTTCAGGGGCTTGTCCGGTCCCCGCCGCTGTCTTTTATCCGTATCTCTACAGCCGCTTTCCATACATCTTATCAAAGTAATTTTTATACTCGCCGCTGATAATATTCTGCCACCACTCCTTATGCTCCAGATACCACTGAATGGTCTGCTGAATACCAGTGTCGAAGGTGTACTTCGGCTTCCAGCCCAGCTCTCCCTCCAGCTTCGCGGGATCGATGGCATACCGCATGTCGTGACCGGGCCGGTCGGTGACGAAACGAATGAGCGTCTCCGGCTTATTCAGCGCTTTCAGGATCGTTTTTACCACTTCCAGGTTGGTGCGCTCATTGTGACCGCCTACATTGTAAATCTCTCCCGGACGGCCTTTATGAATAATCAGGTCGATGGCCTCGCAGTGATCCGCTACGTGAAGCCAGTCCCGGACGTTTTCCCCTTTCCCGTACACCGGCAGCTCCTCATCGGCCAACGCCCGGCTGATCATCAGCGGGATCAGCTTTTCCGGAAAATGATAAGGACCGTAATTGTTGCTGCACCGGGATATGGTCACAGGCAGCCCATAGGTGCGGTGATAAGCCAGTACAAACAGGTCCGCCGAGGCTTTGGAGCTGCTGTAGGGACTGGAAGTATGCAGCGGCGTTTCCTCCGTGAAAAACAAATCCGGACGATCAAGGGGCAGATCGCCGTACACCTCGTCGGTGGATACCTGATGATAACGTTTTACGCCGTAAGCTCTGGAAGCGTCCAGAAGCACCTGAGTGCCCATCACATTGGTCTGTACAAAAATGCCGGGGTCCGTAATCGACCGGTCCACATGGGACTCGGCGGCGAAGTTCACCACAATATCAAACTGCTCCTTCTCAAACAGATTCATGATAAAGGGACGGTCCGCGATATCTCCTTTCACAAAGTGATAATTTGGCCGGTCTGCCACGGGCGCAAGCGTTTCCAGATTGCCCGCATAGGTCAGAAGGTCCAGATTCACAATCTGATACTCAGGATATTGATTCACCATATGGTGAACAAAATTGCCGCCGATAAAACCGGCGCCTCCGGTAACCAGGATTTTCATAATCAATTCCTCTTTTCTGATTCATAATTCCGCCGCTTTAACCGTGCAGCTTATCAATATATTTTCCGTCCAGCACGTCCTTCAGATACCGGCCATACTGGTTCTTCTTTAACACCTCGTAAGCTTCCAGCACGTCCTGTTCCGTAATCCAGCCGTTCAGATAGGCGATTTCTTCCAGACAGGCGATTTTCCGGTGCTGGTGGGTCTCGATTGTCTTGACAAAATTTCCCGCTTCCATCAGAGAATCATGGGTTCCCGTATCCAGCCAGGTATAGCCCTGTCCCAGCAGGGTTACGTCCAGTTCCCCTTTTTCCAGGTAAATCCGGTTCAGGTCGGTGATCTCCAGCTCCCCTCTGGCCGAAGGTTTCAGATTTCCCGCATACTCCACCACCCGGTTATCGTAGAAATACAGCCCGGTGACACAGTAATTGGACTTAGGGTTCGCCGGCTTTTCCTCGATGGAAACCGCTTTCCCGTTCCGGTCAAATTCCACGATGCCGAACCGCTCCGGATCATCCACATAATACCCGAATACGGTAGCGCCCTGTTCCTTTGCCGCCGCTTTTCGCAGCTGTTTTTTCAGGCCGTTTCCATGAAAAATATTGTCTCCCAGCACCATGGCCACCGAATCCTTGCCGATAAAATCGGCGCCGATAATAAACGCCTGGGCCAGACCGTCGGGGCTTGGCTGCACCTGATAGCTTAAACGGATGCCAAAGGATGCGCCGTCCCCCAGAAGCTCCTGAAAACGGGGCGTATCCTCCGGTGTGGAGATAATCAGAATCTCCCGGATGCCCGCGTCCATCAGCACTGACAACGGATAGTAAATCATCGGCTTGTCATACACCGGAAGCAGCTGCTTGGAGGTTACTTTCGTCAGCGGATACAGCCTTGTTCCCGAACCTCCCGCTAAGATTATTCCTTTCATAAACTTACTCATTTCCTTTCCGCACATCTGACAGTCATATCCTGCTCTTAATATCATTCATATCTAATTGTCCATACCCATCATACCTGACAGAATATCACAAAATAAGTTTCCACCGTCAAAATGCTCTGTTTCAATATAAATGACATATCCTGTCTGCATTATAAAAGAAGATACCATGTCTGTGCAAGTCTTTTTGTCTATTTCATACTTTTTTGTCCTTTTTTGGCTACGATTGAGGCGCTCTATTTCCGCAGGTGTTTCATTCTTCCTTCCGTCCCAGCCGGATATCCTCCATATAATTCGCTGTCTCCTCATCCAGCGCCTGAAACAGATAGTTGCGTCCGGAATGGGCCTGTCTCCTAGCTTGATATTCCTCCCTGATCTGCTGTCTGACCGCCTCGACCTCCTCTCTGAATTCTCCGGAAGAAATCCGGCGCGCCCCTGCTCCCAAAATAATCACCTGTTCCAGATGGTCCGATGTGGCCACAGCCACCTGATGATTGCGGCCGATTTTGTGAACTGTTTTCTCAATATACTGATCCGCCGTCTCCGCTTCCTTTGTATAGACCACATAAATATTATGATACCTGTCCACCTCACCCTGAAAGCCAGTCACCTGATAGGCATCAAACACCAAAATCAGCGTACATTTTTTATAGCCCTGATAATTCGACAAAATATCCATCAGCTTCGTTCGTGCCCCGTCGATATTGATTTCCGCCAGCTCCCTCAGATCCTCCCAGTCAAAAATCACATTGTAGCCGTCCACCAGAAGGTATTCCTCCTGTCGCCCGGATTCACTTATTCGACCAGACGAATTTTTCCGTTCCGAATCATTTTTCTTTTTCGGCGGATTCCCCCGTTCCGTCATCTGCTGTTTCTTTTTCCAGTCTCCCGCTCCGTTATCTTCTTCCCCAAGGCTCGTCAGCCTTTTTTTTACCGGCCCATAGGTTCTCTCGAAAATCGCTTTTAATTCATTCTCCTCCGCACGATATTTCTCATAACTGTCCGGTCCGGCCTTCTTTGATTTCTCGCTTCGATTTGTTTCCTGTTCCTCCTCTTCCTCCTCCGTCTCCAGCGTACACTCCAAATGCATGTATTCCTCCACCTGCTCCCAGCTTACAGCCACGCCGGCTCCATGGACGCAAAATACGGAACCGGTAGGATTGTCCAAATCCCGCTCCGAATCATAACCGACAGCTTTGATCACCTCATCCGCATTATGACAGGGCGCATAGCCCTTCAATGTACAGAACAGACGACCGGCTCCTTTTGTGTAAGAAGCCACCTCCGTCTGATAGTCCCCCATACGGACCACCGGAGCAGAGCCGGTAAGAATCGCTGTCTCCCCATCCGTCTCCGGCGGCTGAAAGCTTCCATTCATCCGCTGAATATCCGTCATGGCCCGCCCGGCAGCCTCCTGTGGAACCTCAAGTACAAATTCATAATAAGGTTCCAGTAAAATACTTTTCGCCTTTTTCAGCCCGTGACGCACCGCCCGATAAGTAGCCTGGCGAAAGTCGCCTCCTTCCGTGTGCTTCAAATGTGCCCGGCCCGCCGTCAACGTCAGCTTCATATCGGTAACAGGAGCGCCAGTTAAAACCCCCACATGCTGCTTTTCCGCCAGATGCGTCAAAATCAGCCTCTGCCAGTGGCCGTCCAGCTTATCCTCACTACATTCCGTAAAAAACTGAAGACCGCTTCCGCTCTCGCCTGGTTCCAGCCGCAAATGCACCTCCGCATAATGGCGCAGCGGCTCAAAATGCCCCACCCCCTCCACCATAGACTCAATCGTTTCCTTATATACGATTCCGCCTGCATCCAGCTCCGCCTGCACGCCAAACCGATCTGCAATCTGACTTTTCAGAATTTCCTCCTGTACCTTTCCCATCAGCCGCACATGAATCTCCCCAAGCTGTTCGTCCCAGAAAACCCGCAGCATCGGCTCCTCTTCTTCCAACCGCCGCAGTTTTAACAGCATATCATGAATATTGCAGCCTTCCGGGAATCGAATCCTGTAGTTTAAAACAGGCTCCAGGATAGGAGAAGCCGTATCTGATTCCGCTCCTAATCCCTGCCCCGGGAAGGTATTGGTCAAGCCCGTAACCGCGCAGACAGTTCCTGCTTCCGCCTCCTGCGCCGTCTCATACTTTGCGCCGGAATAAATGCGGATCTGGTCTATCTTTTCCTCCCACTCCTGCTCTTTCGTCCTGCCCTTAACCTTACCTTTCAGTATATCCTTTACTTTAAGCTTCCCGCCTGTAATTTTCAGAAAGGTAAGTCGATTTTCCTGCCCGTCCCTGGCGATCTTAAACACCTTTGCGGCAAATCCCTGGGGGTATTTTTGACTTTTGGCATACTGGTCCAGACCACAGAGCAAATCCTCTACGCCTTCCTGCTTTAAAGCCGAACCAAAATAGCAGGGAAATGCCTTCCTTTTTTGAATCAGGTCGACAATCTCCTGCTCATTTACGCTGCCTTCTTCCAGATACCGCTCCATCAACGCCTCATCGCACATGGCCAGATTTTCCTGGAATGTATCCGCATCCTGTCCCGGCGTAAAATCAATGCAGTTTTCATCCAGCCGCTTTTTCAGCTCCGCCAACACTTGATCCTTGTCCGCCCCTGCCTGGTCCATTTTATTAACAAACAAAAATACCGGCATCTGATACCGGTTCAATAGTCTCCATAAAGTCTGGGTATGCCCCTGTACACCATCTGCCGCACTGATCACCAAAATAGCATAATCCAGAACCTGTATCGTCCGTTCCATCTCCGGCGAAAAATCTACATGGCCCGGCGTATCCAGAAGTGTGTATTCCCGCCCGCCTCTTTTGAACACCGCCTGCTTGGAAAAAATCGTGATACCCCTGGCCCGTTCCAGAGCAAAGGTATCCAGATACGCATCCTGGTTGTCCACCCTCCCCTTTTCTCTGATCTTACCGCCGCTGTACAACAGCCCTTCCGACAATGTGGTCTTTCCTGCATCCACATGGGCCAACAACCCCACGCATATATGCTCTATGATTTCCTTAGAATCCTGTTCGCCCATCAAATTGTCTCCTTCCACGGTTACATATTGATCAAGTATACCACAACAGTAGACATCCGTCGAGATGCCATACCCGTAAGAAGCGAGATTTTCCTTCAGTTATCCGGCGTTTTCCATCGGGTCCGGTATAAATTCCGCAATATCGTCAAGTGTAAATCCTTCGCCCAGGATATTTAACAATATATCCAGCGTATGGGTAGTGACCGACTGGTTACTCTTCAGACGATGAATCTGTGATCTGCTGATTCCATAATAAGTATACAACCGGTACTGGCTGATTCCGTTTTCTTTAAGCGTTTCAAAAAGCTTGTCAAATTTAATCATTTGTCTGTCCTCTCCTTTATTGACATAATATTCAAATTCATTATGCCCCAATATCGGAGAGCCTTTATAGTTTCTAAAAATAGAGATTAACTCATATTCTGTCGAAATATCGAATTGTTTATATAATTTCATCATTTTTTGCGATATTTTCATCACTGTAAAGTCTTGATTATAGATCATTATACTCGTATAATGGAGATTATTGTAGGTGTGATACTTATTTCAAAGCCTCCCATAATACATGCCTTTTCAAATAAACGGACTTCGTCCGGCCAAAAAGGCTTCACGATAACATATTTTATCGAATTAGACTCACAGGTATATTTTCGGAGACTATTACTTATGAAAAAACGACGGAATCGGACACAAAAAATATGGCGTAATATACTTAATATTTTTTTCAATAGCGATAACGATTCTCCTGCATTCCGTACGTCCCTGCCGGATCAGAGAGCTGTTCTTTGCAGGAGCGGTGTCCTTTGTCTCTGTGTCGTATCGCTGATTCTCCCCATCGAATGGGTACAGCACCGCCGGCTCATAAACACAGTCTCTGCTTACATTGCCTCCGCCACGGATGAAGAGTATGACGAAATCTCATGGCAGCTGCGCCACGACCTGGTATACAGTGATTTTGGACAGAACAAAGAGAACTTTGTCCGCTATATCCCTAACACCTCTGACCTGTGCCCTACCTGCAGTACAAACGAATCGGCACAAGCTTTCCTCGTCTGCACAAATACAGGCGAATTTTATGAGATGGACGTATATGCGGACGGTTTTCAGCCTGACATACATTACGGCGCCGTTCACATGTCCAATGGCTATGACGAAGTCAGTCAGACCGCGCTGTCCGCCGCCAGAACCCCTGATCAAAAAAGAACCACGATTGAATTAAGGCGTAAACGGGGGATTGTCAGCATACACAGGATGAAAGCTTTATTTTGCGATAACTGTATACATAATATTTTAACCGCGACAGAGGATGCGGCGGTCGGGGAATTTGTTATTTTTGATTCAGGGAGAAAAAAGTTTTATCCTGTAGATGATGAGATAGAAGTGCGGATAGGGGATTACAATATCGTAACCACAGAGATTAGCGGTACGTATAAGATTACGGTCACATATGTGAAATAAAAGCGGCTGCTTCCTGTTTGCCTATTCGATCACCGCAAAAAAACATCTGAATTACAACTTGATTAATCATCGCAAAACCACATGGTTAAGTGTGAAAATCACTGCAAAATACAATCGCTCCAATCTGAAACAATAACTATTTGCTAAAACAAATCATTTAATCATCTGTAAATCTCACAACATCATTCGGTGTGCAATTTATAATCCTGCATATTTTTTCTAATGTCAGAATCGTTATATTATTGTTTTTCTTTAACGAGTTTAATGTCCTGTTATCAATTCCATTTTGTAACAGCCTGTATTGCGTTACTCCTTTATACCTCATTGTTTCCCATAATGGGCTATAATCTATCAATTGATCACACCCCTTTCCCATCATTACCATTCGCTTCGCCGCAGTACGCTTCGCGATGTACGGAAATGATGCATTCCGCATCATTTCACATTTGCGTCACTCAGAATTTCATGCATTCCATGAATGAAACGCCTGGCGGAACAGCGGCGCTTGAACAATAACATTCAATCTCATTATGTGGTAAAAATGAAAAAAACTATATTGTGTATATATTCACAATATGGTATAGTAGAATCACCCAAAGCAAGGAGGAAATATATGGAAAATGATATATTAGAAATGCTTATGCCCTGTCTGACAGAACGCTTAGGTGAAGCGCTTAATCAGGATCAGTCATATCGCGAAGCAATCAAAACAGAAGGTTTATTATTTGAGCAGCTTAAAAACATGATGTCCGAAGAGTTCGTTAAAGAAATGACCATAGACCGGATGAAAAATCAATTAAAGGAACAAAAAGACTTGCTTATGAAATATTTTTACGCTGCGCAAATCAGCGTGTCCATAATCGAAAAAAAAGCTTATCGGCAGGGAATGAAGGATCTGCTTGAGCTTTTAACAGTTTTATCAAAAAAAGAGGATTCCTCCTCATTGTTAGAAAGAATTTAAAAGCGCCGGTATTACATCGGCGCTTTTCATTCCTTTATGAGTTCCTTTACAACCTCTCCTGCAATCATCAGGCCCGCTGCGGAAGGAACAAAAGAAACGCTTCCCGGCGTTTGTCTTCGCTCCGGTACCTCATTCGTTTCTTCAGCCTCCTTCGAGCAGTCTTCCTCAGCCATCGGACAGAGCGGCGTTTCTTCGGAGTAGACCACTTTCAGCCGTTCTACTCCCCTCTTCTTTAACTCCCGGCGCATGACTCTGGCCAGAGGGCAGACGCTGGTCTGATAGATATCCCCGACACGAAGCCTGCTGCCGTCCAGCTTATTCCCAGTGCCCATGCTGCTGATGATTGGAACGTTGGCAGCCTGCGCCCTCAGAATCAGTTCAATCTTAGACGTCACCGTGTCCACTGCGTCCACCACATAATCATATTCCGCAAAAGGAAAGGCAGCTGCATTTTCCGGCAGGAAAAAACACTTATAGATCCTGACTTTAACTTCAGGATTAATCTCCAGAATCCGCTCCCGCATCACATCCACCTTATCCCGGCCTATGGTCTTCCAGGTGGCGATAATCTGCCGATTCAGATTCGAAACGGATACTTGGTCGTGATCAATCAGGTCGATGGCCCCTACGCCGCTTCTGACCAATGCTTCACACACATATCCGCCCACGCCGCCGATGCCAAACACGGCCACGCGGGCCCTTTTCAGTCTGTCTATGCCAGATCTTCCAAGAAGCAGGGCTGTTCTCTCGAATGGCTGCTCTGGCCGTTGCTCTAGCTGCCGCTCTGATTCCGGTGCCTGTTTCTGTCCCCACATTCTTATGCATTCTTTCCGCAGCATTTTTTATATTTTTTGCCGCTGCCGCAGGGACAGGGATCATTTCTACCGATCTTCGGACCCTTTACGATGGTATCCGCCGACTTACGCTCCTTGTACAATTCTTTTCTCCGCTCAGGCGTCAAAAGCGTATCCCACTGGGGCAGTTCATAAAGCCAGTCTGCCTTAGCGCCTACCATATTATAATAGAGCTTTTCTTTATCATAATCCAGACTGACCTGGGTATCCTCCTCCATCGTATCCAGCGGATTGGGGGCTTTCAGGCTGTCATTGATGCCATCCAAAAAGCCTGCCATAATTTTTACATCCACGCCATATTTTTCCGCCAGCTCCTTTACCGTACCTGTCACGGCTGCTTCCTCTGTCAGCAGCTTCTCATAAATTTCCTTTTCCTGCATAAAATAACCATTCCAGAATGTATCATACCGCTGACGATCTGTTCCAAAGCTGTTCGCATACTCCTGCCACTGTTCTAATAATGCCATAATGATCTATTCCTTTCCCTTCTTTCATATATTCCAAAGCATATATACCCCTGAGCCAGACAATTTCTTACAATCTCCCGCCATTACAGACGAAACTGAAATACATCAAAAAATCATCCGATCCACGAATACATTCTTTGCCACAAGTATATCCATAAAAAATTATTTTGTAAAGTGTTAAACGCGTCATCCGAAAGGAAACCTCTGCAAAACAGCGCATTTATTTCCGCAAAAAAGTCTCGCCCCTCTCATAAACACTCTCATATAATTTCATCTCACAAATTTTTCGCAAATTCCTCAAAAAAGTTATTGACAATCTTTTGGCACTGTGCTATTATAAATGAGCGTTGTGAATGGCACAGAAAAAACCAGGAAACAACAGAAAATTTTATAAGCAGTTGTGGCGGAATTGGCATACGCGCATGATTCAGGTTCATGTGAGCATAACGCTCGTGTGGGTTCAAGTCCCACCAACTGCACTAAAATGCGAGGTTCCGAACCCAAGCCAGTTTTGCGAAAGGGTTTAGAGACTTCGTTTTTTTATTCATGAAGAAGTCTCGCAGATTTTGCTCTGCGGGGCTTTTTTATTTCGTTATTCCTGCAAACAACGAGCCAAGTAGCCGCGGTCCGGACCACCCTATCGCCCCAAGGGGCTCACTTTGTGCCTGCACGGATATTTGGTGACTGCTGCGGGATATTTGACTCGTTCCAAACCCGCTGCAGTACCTGCCGATAAGGCATATTGCCGCCAAACAAATCCAACGCGCTGCCGACAGTAACATTCACCCGGTCCTGTCCCAGCCTTTTCACCTCCTCTAAATCTGCAAAGCTCCCCACTCCTCCGGCATAGGTGACGGGAATCTGGCAAAATTCGCCCAGCATACGCAGCAATGGTCTTTCCACTCCGCCGCATTTCCCTTCCACATCCGCCGCATGGATCAGGAATTCATCGCAGCAGACGGACAATTCCTTAAGGGTTCGGATATCCAGCTTCAAATCGGTAAACTTCTGCCACCTATCCGTAACAATATAATAAACCCCATCTCTGGCCCGACAGCTCAAATCCAGTGTCAGCCGCTCCCTGCCCACGGTCCGCACCATCCGCTCCAAATTTTTTTCATTCAACCGCCCATCCTTAAATACATAGGAGGTAACGATTACATGAGAGGCCCCCAGGTCCAGAAATTCCCATGCATTTTCCGCACAAACGCCGCCCCCCACCATCAGACCTCCCGGGTCAGCGGCCAAGGCAAGGGCCGCCTGGGCTTTGTCCGCCTCATAATACGCAGAGTCCGCCGGATTAAGTAGGATAATATGACCGCCCTTTAGTCCATCTTTTTTGTAAAATTCCGCAAAAAAAGCGCCGTCCTGATCTGAAACAAAATTTTCCTTTGCCTGATTCTTTTCATCTCTCAGGCTGCCTCCCACGATCTGCTTGATCTTTCCGTTATGTATATCAATGCATGGCCGGAATTCCATAATCTTTTGCTCCTTGTCTCCCGCACGGCCATCCTCTCTATGAAGATCCGCCGGTAATCATAATCAAATTGCCTGCCGTCATTGTACCACAAACGCATCCACAATTCCATTTTATTTTGCTTCAACGCAGCCTGCCGCTGCCACAGTTGATATCAATCAGACAGACGGGTATAATAAACCCTGACTGAAAAATTATTTTAATAACCGATAAGCGATATTTTTCCGAAATGAGACCTAGTCACTGTCAATCTCCATGATTTCTGGTAAACTATATCCATATTGTTATACTCACGAGCATACTTATTTGCCAAATGATTTGCTGTTTCACTGAAAACAGCGCGGGTATTCCGGCAAATCATTTAGCTAACGGGTATATCAAATCCATTTTTATAGAAAGCAGTTTACAGAAAGGCGGTGCATGTAAATGAAGGTAGTAATAATCGGCGGTGTGGCGGGCGGCGCCACTGCGGCGGCAAGGCTGCGCAGACTGGATGAAAAGGCGGAAATCACCATTTTCGAGCGTTCCGGATACATTTCCTATGCCAACTGCGGCCTGCCCTATTATGTGGGCGGCGTCATCCAAAATAAAAAGGAACTGACTCTGCAGTCGCCGGAAGGGTTCCGGAACCGTTTCCGCATCCGCGTTAACGTACATCATGAGGCGACGGAAATTCATCCGGACAAAAAAACAGTGACCGTAAAAAATCTGGACTCCGGCGAAACCTTTGAGGAAAGCTATGATAAATTAATCCTGTCTCCGGGCGCCCAGCCTGTCAGACCGAAGCTGCCGGGCATCGACAGCAAACGGATTTATACCCTGCGGACCGTGGAAGATACCTTCCGCATCCGGGAGGCCGTGGAAAACGGCAAGCTGAAATCGGCCGTGGTAGTAGGCGGCGGCTTTATCGGCGTGGAGACGGCGGAAAATCTGCGGGAAATGGGTCTTCAGGTCAGCCTGATTCAGCGCAGCAACCATATCCTGCCGCCGGTAGACTACGATATCGCCAGCTTCCTCCATGTCCATATGCGGGAAAAAGGGGTTCGGCTGCTTCTGGAAAAGAATGTAACCGGTTTTGAAGAGACAGCCGAGGGCATTTCCGTCCTTATGGAAAACGACAGCCCTGTCACAGGGGAAATCGCAATTCTTGCCATCGGCGTAGCTCCGGAGTCAGGACTGGCGGCGAAAGCGGGCCTTAAGCTGGGCGTAAAGGGAAGCATTCTGGTCAATGAACATATGCAGACTTCCAACGAAGACATCTATGCCACAGGCGACGCCGTATCCATCACCAACGCCGTAACCGGACAAAAGGCGGTTATCGCTCTGGCCGGTCCCGCCAATAAGCAGGGCAGAATCGCCGCGGACCACATTGCCGGCCTGGACAGCAGTTATCAGGGCGCTTCCGGTTCGTCGGTGCTGAAAATTTTTGACATGACGGCGGCCTTTACCGGATTGAACGAGCAGACGGCAAAGGAGCTGGGGCTGGCCTATGACAAAGTCATTCTCTCCCCGGCCTCTCACGCTTCCTACTATCCTGGCGCAAAGGTTATGACGATGAAGCTGCTGTTTGAAAAAGAAACGGAACGGATTCTCGGCGCACAGATTGTGGGATTTGACGGAGTAGATAAACGAATCGACGTGATTGCCACCGCCATGCAGGCCGGTATGAAGGTAACGGCGTTAAAGAATCTTGACCTGGCATACGCGCCGCCCTATTCCTCGGCCAAGGACCCTGTAAATATGGCAGGATTTATCGCGGAAAACCTGATTACCGGAAAGGTAGGCCAGTTCTATTATGAAGATCTGGAGGCCCTGCCAAAAGACGGCAGCGTCACCCTGCTGGATGTACGCACCGACGGAGAGTATGGAAACGGCCATGCGGAAGGGTTCGAAACCCATATTCCAGTGGACGATCTGCGGGAACGACTGGGGGAACTCGACAGAGAAAAAACCGTTTATGTGATGTGCCAGTCCGGGCTTCGCAGCTATCTGGCCTGCCGGATTCTTGCGCAGAACGGATTCGACTGCCGTAATTTCGCCGGCGGCTACCGGTTCTATGACAGCGTGACCCACGACCGGTTCGATAAAGAATGCAGGACCGGATGCGGGCTGTAAATTAATGATAGCCTATGGGGCCGCCGGCTCCCGTCCAAGGAAAACGGCAGCCCCTTTTTCTTTATTTTATTCAAAGCAGCGCCATCCGGCAGTCTCAGGGGCGGATTTAATTCACATCAGGTACTTGAAATCTCCGGACATATGGTGTTAAAATCATATTATCACTTTAGTGTCCGGGGAGGCCCAATGAGTATATTAGCCAAAATCGGCATTTTTGCTGCCATCATTGTAATATCTAACTATGTAATCAGCCTGATTTTTAAATTTTTAGCGCAGAAGACAAAAGCGGTTCACCTTCGCTTTTCAAAATACGCGGTCACTGTAATCATTGACATTATCGCTTTCTACAGCCTGTCGCAGCAGTTTGAAATCACCAGGGATATCAGCAAGGCCTTGCTGCAGAGCGGCTCCCTGATTCTTGCCATCGCCACCTTTGCCGCGCAGCAGGCGCTGGGCAATGTAATCAGCGGCATTTCCCTGTCCGTGTCCAAACCATATAATGTGGACGAAAAAATCCGTGTAATCCAGGGCGGAACCGTAATCGCCGAAGGGCTTGTCAAAGACGTCACCCTCCGTCATACGCTTATTTATCAATACAACGGAGAAACCTGCATCGTACCTAATTCCGTTATGGATTCGTCAGTGATTATCAACACCAATTTTACGGAAAATATCGGAAATTATGTGGAAATAGAGATTGGCTACGGCGCCGACCTGGAAAAAGCCCTTGCCATTATGCGCAAAATCTGCGTGGGGCATGAGCTGACACTGAATACGGAAGAAAATTCCGTCACCGCAAGCGGCTATACGCAAAACGGCGTTATTTTAAAGACGATTATATGGACAAACAACCTGAACGACAGCTTCAAGGCCTGCAGCGATATCCGAATCGCGCTGGTCAGAGAGTTTAATCAGAATGGTATTGAAATTCCATATCAGACGGTGACGATATCTAATTATGGGCCGGAAGGGAAGAAGGATGCGAAAGAAACGGCAAATGATGTCGATTCGTTTTAACCCATGGGCAACGGGCACAACGGGTCCGAAATAAAATTCTAACTTGACAAACCCATATAAAACAGGACAGCAGGAACATCCTTGTCCCTGCTGCCGCCCTTATGTTGTTTCTGTTTCTTATTTATTCGTAGGTTGTGCAGTAGCTGTTTCTGTCGCCGTTGAGAACATGCTGGTACATATGCTTCCTTGTGAATTCTTCATAATCAGTAGAAGAATAACCACAGTTGCAATGGTAATGAGCCACCTTCTCTTGCTCGCCGCCAAACACAAGCAAAGATTCTTCACCCTGAACTGTGATGCTGACTTTGTCCTTTTGTGCTGCCTGCTCAGCCTCAAGTCTCTCAGCCTCCTCTTTTGCCGCCTGCTCTGCCGCTGCCTGTTCTGCTGCCGCCTGCTCTGCCGCAAGTCTTTCAGCTTCTTCCCTCGCTGCCTGTTCAGCTGCTGCTTTCTCTGCTGCCGCCTTTTCTGCCGCAAGTCTTTCGGCTTCTTCCCTCGCCGCCTGTTCAGCTGCTGCTTTCTCTGCTGCCGCCTTTTCTGCCGCTTTCTCTGCCGCTGCTTTCTCTTCCGCCGCACGCTGCTCAGCTGCTTTCTGCTCTGCCGCCGCGCGTTCCGCTGCCGCTTTCTGCTCTGCCGCACGCTGTTCGGCAGCCGCTTTCTCCGCGGCTGCATTGCTGCCGGTATCCGCCGTGTTACCGGTGCTCTCATTGCCGCCGGTTCCTGCCGTGTTACCGGCGTTCGTATTGCTGCCGGTTTCTGTCATATTGTTAGTTTTATCAGAAGCAGTACCTGTTCCATTGCCTGTCTTAGCGGAAGCAGTGCCCGCCGTATTACCGGTATTTGCATTGCTGCCGGTTCCTGTCATATTGTTAGTCTTATCAGAAGCAGTGCCTGTTCCATTGCCTGTCCTGACGGAAGCAGTGCCTGTTCCATTGCCCGTCCTGGCGGAAGCAGTACCTGTTCCATTGCCCGTCTTGGCGGAAGCAGTGCCTGTTCCATTGCCCATCTTGGCGGAAGCAGTGCCTGTTCCGGCAGTGACAGGCTGTTTGTCATCGGGCGCTTCGGTTTCGGCGGCAGTTTCCTCCGCCACGTAGGCGCTTTCATTCCCCGCAGCAACGTCACCTGCCATGGACACGGCCGGGCCTGTCACACCCGTTGCCGAAACAAAAACCGATAAAACTTCGGCCAATGCTTTGAATAAGATCCTGTTCATCATACTTAATCACCTTGCCTTCCTTGCAGATCATCATCCGAATCAATCACCTGAAATCAGATCTTCTTTTATATTACGATAGTCAATTATATACGCGTATCGCCAACCTGTCAATAGTCAATTCGCCGACTTAATAGGGCGCGTTTGCCTGTTGATCTGTGGCTTACCGATTCCAAAATTTTTCCCGTTACGCTCCTCCGCTTTGCAGCCTGTTTCGGAAACCGTTTCCCCCTCTGTTGCAAACAAATAGTCAAAAGGTTTATTAAAATACATACAAAACGCCTTGCATTCATTCGGCCAGAATCTCCCGTTTCGCAGCTTTTGATTATATGTATTTCTGCTAACGCCAATGATTTTTCCCATATCATCATCCGTAAGGCGGTGATATGCTTTTTGTCTTAATAAATTCACGTACATTTTTCCACCTTCTCATAAGCGTATCGCCAACTTATATTCGATTATATATACGTAACGCCAACTTGTCAATAGTTATGCGTACTTTCATTGACATATCGCCAACTCAATGTTAAAATATACGTTGAAAAGGGTGATAAGATGAGTTTTACCGAACAGTTAAAAAAAGCGCGGTTAAATATGAATTACACACAGCAGCAGGTTGCCGATTTAATGGGAATTACCAAGAGTACTTATTGCGGCTACGAAACCGGTAAACGTCAGCCTGATGTCGCGAAACTGAAACAGCTTGCCCGCATCTTAAATACCTCCGGCGACGTTCTCCTTGAAACCGGTTTTGAACCGGAGCCGTCATTTGAAAATGCGGTCGCCGAATTGAATACCCATAGTACGGCATTATCTAAAACGCACCAAAAGGCACTTGCTCAGCTGAAAAAAATGAATGATGAACAGGTTAAAGCTGTTTTAGCTTTCATCAATTCTCTGGATGAGTTAGAGAAGTCTCTCCGGCTTTGACTGCCCGGCGGCGGCACTTAAATTCCTGCCGTGATAGGGCTCCGTAAAATCAGCACCACTCAGCCTGGCAAAGTATTCCCAGATCTTCCAAA
>CAJUPT010000010.1:0-60409 GCA_910588405.1 uncultured Lachnospiraceae bacterium
GTGGACCGTAAGATCAAAGGGCATGACGTGAAACCGATGCTGTCCGCTTTCCCGGAGATTCAGGCGGAGCAGGAGAAGGGACTGGATTCCAGCGACTGATTGCAGGAGTGCGATGGCACGGAGCAATCTACTTTCAAATTTGGCGACGTCTGTGTCAGCAGACATGTCCACTGAAATTCAACCGGCTGCCATGGATTACAGCAGCCGGTTTTTGCTTTTATGACCGACGGTTTTAATGTACTCTCGAAGTCTCGCAGTATCTGCTTTTGCGGCTGATTTTCCGAGGGTACATTTTATTGATATGGGGGAATGAATAAGAGGAATATATTTTGAATAAGGATAAGAAATATAAAAACCGTCCATACTATCCCCATATGATTGAATTCAGAAAAATATGAACGGACGGTGCATAAAATGAGCGAATATAGTAAAAACGCTTCTTTAGGGAAGTGTCAGGAAGAAGGAAAACGTGAGAATAAGGACGCGGAAAGGAATGACGCGGAAAGAGATATGGACAATCAGAAAGCCGAACAGGAGGTTGAGGAAAAGAAGGAGGAAACTTTATCGGAATACGGTCAGATGACGCTGGATGACAATGAGCAGCGGCATAGAATTCATCTGCTGTCCATTATCGGAGAGGTGGAGGGCCATGAAAATATGGGCTCTGGCAGCAAGACCACGAAATATGAGCATGTGCTTCCGCAGCTGGCGGCGCTGGAGGATGACCGAAAGATCGAAGGAATCTTGATTTTGCTAAACTGCTGCGGCGGCGACGTGGACGCGGGGCTGGCCATCGCGGAGATGATCGCTTCCATGAGCAAGCCTACGGTTTCCCTGGTGCTGGGCGGCAGCCATTCCATCGGCGTTCCGCTGGCGGTGTCGGCCGATTATTCCTTTATCGTGCCCACCGGTACGATGCTGGTCCATCCGGTGCGGATGAGCGGTATGGTGATCGGCGCGCCCCAGACCTATGAATATTTCCAGCGCATCCAGGACCGGATTACCGGGTTTATCGCAGATCATTGCCGGGCAGACCAGCGGCGGCTGGAGCAGATGATGATGGAGACAGGGGAGCTGACAAAGGATCTGGGCACCATTCTGATCGGAGAGGATGCGGTGAGAGAGGGGTTGATTAACCAGGTGGGCGGTATCCGGGACGCATTGGACTATCTGTATGGGATGATCGAGGGGACATCGGAAGTAAACGGATAGAATAAAGATAAATTCAAAGAATCGGATAGAATTAAGATAGGGTTTAGGCGGCCCTTAACAGAGGATACTATAAAAAATAGGCAATACAAACAGGGACCGATTGAGAAATGAGAGGTGATAAATCTTATTTTCTGTTGGTCCCTGTCCTGTCTGATAGGTCCTTTGCGTTTATGATATATGTTAGTACGCCGTCTGGTTTATATCTGGTAAATATTCCGGACAGTACATCAGTAATCCGCCGGTTCCGTATCCTTTATAATCAGCGGAATCTGGGCCATCATATTGTCGATATCCTCGAACATGGCGCTTTTGGTGGTTCCCAGGTTGCTTGCCCGTTTGATATGCTTGATGACCTCCTGGTACTGCTGCTTGATATCGTCAAAAAATTGGCAGACTGCCTGTAGTTCATTCTGAGAGTTGTCGATCACACCGGAGATTTCTTCCTGAACGGAAGTGGCGTTGTCCGCGGCCTCCGTGATTTTATGGAACGAGTCATATGTATCGTTCACGGTTTCGATATTCCGTCCCAGTGCCTTTTCCGATGCCGAAATGCTGTCGTTCAGCTGATTGGCGCCACTTTCCACTTCACTGACGCCGGTGTCTACCTCGCTGGCCAGTTCTTTGATTTCTTCCGCCAGTTCTCTTACTTTGGCGGCCACCACCGCGAAGCCTTTTCCTTCCTCGCCGGCTCTGGCTGCCTCAATGGCCGCGTTAATCGCCAGGATATTCGTCTCATCCGCGATGGATACGATTTTTTCCATGCACTGCTGGATCGCTGCCACCGCGTTCTGCAGCTGCTGGAAGGTCTGTTCCATAGCGCCATAGGTCTGCTCCACCTGTATGGAGGTGTCCTTTAATTCCTCTACTTGGTTCCGGGCTTCCGACACGGTCTGGGCAATATCGTCTTTCACCTGAGAAAATCGTCCGGCCGCATGGTTGATATTGGAAAAGGAAACGCCGAAATTTTGCAGTTTTGTATTGAAATGATCTGCTTTTTTCAATACGTCCACAAAGGAGCTGTTTACCATACCCAGCTCAAACAGAGATTCCACTTCCTTGTTGATCAGATCTTTTTTATAGTCGTCCAAACAGCGTATCACATGAAGAACCGGATAGAGACTTTGTTCCGTATGCCATGCCTGACCGGTTTTTTTGGGACCTTTTTTAGGGAATAACATAGTACCCTCCTCCTCTATTCAAATACGACACAGGTCATAGACTGGTTTACAAACTGGTTGTTGTAATGCTCCCCATATCCGATCAGACCGGCATGGTTGCCCAGGGCCGTCATCTCCTGCAGGTATTTTCCCATGTAGCCCCGATCGGTAAATAGTTTGTACCGGAACAGGCAGTTTACCGAGAATACGGCCGAACGTCGAGGGAAATCCGTACAAATCTTCTGTATGGTCTGCCGGGTGATGGCTTCGTAGTCGTCTAATTCCAGCAGGATTAGAACATCCGAGTCATTCACCTGACGGAAACAGGCCAGCGCATTGCCCGCCACTTCCTTGATGGAGATAATGCACATGTCATTTCCGTTAATTTTTCCGAAAGGATTCTGAAAAGTCTGTGTCAGGATTTCCTGATCCGTCACATGGAGAATATTTTGATATACCAGCTTGGCAGGCTGTCCGTTTAAAGCGCCAATGATATATCGGGCTCGGTCTGTTCGGGACGCGATGAAACGATAGTTCCCGAGCTGGTGATAGATATTTTCCTTATAGGTTTTTACCCGGCCGTTCTGATTGCGGATCAGACCGTAGGCTACCGCATCCTGATAGACTTTTCCGTTTGCCGAAACCTTGCCGCCGTCGCCGGTTCCGCCGACCAACGAGATTTTTTTATTTCTCAGCACACTGTAGATGGTGGTCAGGACGCAGGCGTCGTTTCCCGTACAGAAATCGATGCATACCGTGTCTTGTTCGGAGCCGCGCACCGCCGCCAGATCTTCCTCGAGCCGCCGTATGTACTTTACAGGCATGGTGGAAACCTGCTCCAGCACATTGGCCGCCACGCTGACGCCGCCTGAAAATGCTATAACGCCGACGCCTGATTCCACGATTTTGGTGTCGTAGCTCATGCCGATGCATCCGATACTGGGAACTCCGGGATAAAGCTTCTCCAGTGCCTCTACATGCATTTCGAATTGATTGTTGTTGGATAACAGCATAATAAACTGGGGGCTGTTCAATCCGTGAACTGCCTCTGCCAGGTTCCCGCTCTGGCTCATGCCGTAAAATTGCCGCATATTATCACATTCCCTCCGTATAATGATCTGGTCCATTATACTATGAAGGCAGGCTTTGCGTCAATGGAATAAGGAAAAATCATAAGCCGTGATAATCATGAGCCGTAAACGCGTACCCGCAGAGGAATCCCCATGTTTTCCGCCAGCCTGCGGCAGGCTTCGATCTGATCCTCCGAAATCACGTCCACTACGGAGAATTTCACCTGGGGAATCTGTTTCTTCGCTTCTCTGGCAAATTCCAGCATCGCCTGAAAGGCACTGTCAAAATCCGGAAGGCAGAGCTTGTAATAGGATTCGCTGTCCGGCGCGTTCAGACTGATGGAGACACAGTCGATGTGCCTGGCCAGAAGCGGGACAATATCTTTTTTGTTGATCAGGTTTCCCAGTCCGTTTGTATTGAGCCGCAGTTTTATATGGGGATACAAAGCTTTCATATACGCGGCCGTTTCAAGAAGCAGCTCCAGGGCGCAGGCGGGCTCTCCGTATCCGCAGAATACCAGTTCCTGATACTCTCTGAAATCAAACTGGTCGACGGCTGCTTTCACCTCGGCCCAGTCAGGGTCCTTCTGATGCCACAAAGTCCGGGCACTGCCCAGCCCGTCGCCGGTATTGCGGATGCAGAAGGTACAATGGCAGCAGCACTGGTTGGTCAGATTTGCGTAGACGGCGTTTCCGTATTCATATAAGATATCGGCCATAGGATTCTCCTCCATATTTTTTGATGTATGTCCGTAGTCTCATGATATCTGAGAGATTCGGAATGCTTCACTTTAAGGAGCTTTATTGTTTGACAGTTGATTGCGTCAGAATCGAAGACGACTTGGTTTGACGCGGTATTGTTGACTTGACGATTCCTTTCATTTAGAATAAAATAAATTTGTCTTAAATAAAATAGTCAAAAATATAAATTTTTCAGAGGACAGTTATGGCCGTAGTGTGGAGTGACGAAAAGATTCCCCGGTACCTTCAGGTATATCAGTATTATAAAGATTTGATTGTGGCAGGGAAGCTGCCGCCGGGCACGAAAATGCCGTCAGTGCGGTTGTGCGCCGCCCAATTGCAGGTAAGCAGAACGACGGCGGAATCGGCCTACATGTATCTGGCTGCCGACGGCTATATCATATCCAGGCCCCAGAGTGGCTTTTATGTCACCGGCAGAGGACGGAATGAGCAGAAAAACCAGGACAGACAGACTGACGGAAAGAAAGGGAGGCGTGAGATTTTATACCCCTTTGCCTCCTCGGCGCTTGATCAGGAAAGCTTTGATTTTGGATTGTGGCGCAGGTATGTGAAAAGTGCGCTGCGCCAGGATGAGCGGCTTTTGTCCTACGGCGAGCCCCAGGGTGAATATGAGCTGCGGGAAGCCATCTGCCGCTACCTGTCTGAGAACAGAAGCGCCGTGTGTAAGCCGGAGGATGTGATCGTGGGAGCGGGCGTTCAGAGCCTTCTGCATATTTTATGTCCTTTGCTGGGAAACCGGAAGAAGGTATTTGTCCGGAATCCACGTTTCAGGCAGGGCTCCGCCGTGTTTCAGGATCATGGGTTTGAGCGGTGCGATTCCCCTGAGGCGGCGGATGTGCTGTATATTACCCCGTCCCAGATGACCAGATGGGGCGATGTGATGCCGGTAGCAGAGCGGATGGAGCTGATCCGGACGTCGGAGCAGAGGGGACAGCTGATTATCGAGGACGATTATGACAGCGAGTTCCGATATATGAACCGGCCCACGCCCTGCCTGCAGGGATTGGCGGGAGGGGAGCAGGTGGTTTACATCAGTACCTTTTCCAAGCTGCTGCTGCCGTCGATCCGTATCAGTTTTATGATTCTTCCCTCCAGCCTGCGGGAAGCTTATCAGATAAGAAGGGATTTGTATAACCAGACCGCTTCCAAAACGGAGCAGATCGCCCTCTGTCAGTTCATCCGGGACGGCCATCTGGGCAGCCAGATCAGAAAAGCGAAACGGCTGTATACCGGAAAAGCCAGGCAGCTTAGCGAGACGATTGAGGATGTTTTTGCCGGGGAAGCGAAAGCGGTGATGGGACAGGCCGGATTTTATATTCAGATGGAGCTTGCCTCACCGTTTTCATTGGAAGAGCTGGCCGTTCGGGCAGAGGAAGCCGGTATTTCGCTGGTTCCCATGGAGGCGGATGGAACGGTGAAGAAATTTTTGCTCTCCTGCTCCTGCGTGCCGGCTGATTCTTACCGGACAGCTCTTCTGCTTTTAAAAGAAGCATGGAAATCGTAGAAATGGGTAACTGGACATATGTTCTGTCCTGTGCTATAATTTCCCATGGCAAGGAATCCTGGCGGAGAAGGGAGGGCGCTGATGGAAAAGCGAAAAAGAATCATTTACATTGGAATCGTATGTCTGATTCTGTTATGGGTGGCACTGTCTGCGGATCAAGACCGTTATCGCAGGGAATTTAACTATGCGACGCTGAGGCGGTTTCATCAGGATTCTCTGACGGCGGATGAGAACAGCGAATACGACGGCCCTCTGGCAGCTACGCCGGAAATCAGCCTTCCTCCGGGCCGTTATGTGGTTAAAATCCATTATGACACGGATACGGATGACAATACCTTTTTTATCACCTCGGAAAATGAGGCTTTTGAGAATATAGAAGGGATTCTTCTGTCAGCGCCGGCCTGCCGCGAGCTGACGATCGATCCGGATAAAAACGGAAGGAATCTGACCGTCTGTACGTATTATAATGGGACGGGCCGGCTTTCCATGAAAAATATCGTCATCGAGTCGGAGGGCACGGTCTGTACCGACCGGTTTGCCGTCGGACTGACGGCATTGCTTTTACTGGCGGTATGGGTCTGGCTGGACCGGAAAAACAGCCCGGCGAAAAAGGTCTATCTTTGGATTCTGGCGCTTGGTTTTTTGTCCACCCTGCCCTTTTTCAACAGTTATCTGACAAAGGGGCATGATATGACCTTTCATCTGGCACGGATCGAGGAGATTTATGCCGGGCTTAAGGAGGGTCAGTTTCCTGTGTATCTTCAGCCGGACGCTCTGGGGGGATACGGCTATGGGGCGCCTCTTTTGTATCCCCAGTTGTTTTTGTATGCGCCGGCACTGCTGCGGATGGCGGGGGTATCGATGGTGACGGCCGTGGGTATTTTCCTGCTGGCCGTTAATCTGGCTACGGCCGGTATCATGTATTTCAGCGCGCGCCGGATGCTTTCTTCCGGATTTGCGGCGTATAGTTCAAGTCTTTTTTATACATTTGCCATGTACCGTCTGATTAATCAATGCACCCGTTTCGCCCTTGGAGAACTGCTGGCTATGGTGTTTCTGCCGCTGGCGGTCTATGGTTTGTATGAGGTTTTGTGCGGCGATTCGAAGAAATGGTATTGGCTGACTGCCGCATGCTGCGGCGTGCTGCAAAGTCATGTGATTTCCACCGTGTTTACGGTGATGATCATCGTTATTTTTTGTCTGGTTTTCGTCAGACGGCTGTTCCTGGAACGGCGGTTTTTTGTGTTGCTGAAAGCGGGGCTTTGGACTGTGGCTCTGAATCTCTGGTTTCTTGTACCGTTTTTGGAGATGTTCCGGGAAGAGCTGCATACCACTTCCTTGCAGCTGCAGTTTGAGAACATTGCGCTGTCATTTCTGCAGCTGTTTCAGGTATTTCCGTTAAGCCGGGGAGATACCAGTTTTGTGGGAGAAACGCTGAATGGCAAAATGCCCTTAAATATCGGGATTGCCCTGCTCTTTTTTTCCGCCTGCTGCCTGTACGGGCTGGCCGTGGGGGAGTACCGGAAGGAGAAAAGAATGCCGGCGCTCTGTCTGGGTCTGGGCATATTGTTTTCCTTGATGGCTACCCAGTGGTTTCCCTGGAGCGCCCTGTTTCGAATACCGGTTCTGGCAAAGCTGTTTTCCTTTTTCCAGTTTCCCTGGCGGTTTCTTTCCTGTGCCGCCGTATTTCTGGCATTTAGCGCCGGGGCGGGAGCCTGCTGGCTAGGGAACCGGCTGAAGGATTCCGGCGGGGTTTTGCTGGCCGCGTTGATTTTTGCCCTGCTGCCGGCGGGGTATTATATGGATGATCTGTCCCGGGGCGACCTCTTTTTGATGAAGGAGGAGGCGGCCGGCTGTGACGATATCGCAGGCGGCGAGTATCTGTATGAAGGTACGGATCAGGCTGCCGTGAGGGCCCGGCCGCCGGTGCCGCTGTCGGAAAACGGCGGGTTTGCGGTGAAGGAATATGAAAAGCTGGGGACCCATATGCGCATGGAATACAGCCTGTCAGGAACGGAAGAAGCGGAAGTGGAGCTGGCGGCTTTGTACTACCCGGGGTATGAGATTGTATACCGGGACGGATCGGACGAAACCGGTCAAAAGGGGCACAGGCTCACCGGATATGCGGGGAGGAACCACCTTCTGACAGTGCTTGTTCCGCCGGGGAACGGACTGCTGATCTGCAGGTATCGGGGACAGGCGTTGTGGAGATGGAGTCTGTTTGCCAGTCTGGCCGCACTGGTCGTTTTTGGCAGCGTGTTATGGGCAGAATATAAGAATGTATCAGTTTTTAAAAGCTTATTGATGATGAGGAACAGGAGGCATATGCATGGCAGCCAGTAAAGGAAGCAATGCAAAAAAAGCAGGCGGAAGTAAAAAAACCGGAACAAACGGCAGGCGAAGCACCGCCGGAAAGAACAGTACGGTGAAAAAAAAGCAGCAATCCTCCGTGGTTTTTCTGGATGAAATTTTGTTTTTGATCGCTCTTGCGGTTTCGATCCTGCTGCTGCTTGGCAATCTGCATCTGTGCGGCAGCCTGGGAGAGCGTCTGTATGCGTTTATGCATGGGGCGACAGGCGTGTTGGGCTATGTGTTTCCCTTTTTTCTTTTTGGCGGGATGGTTTTTTTCATCTCTAACCGGGAAAATTTGTCTGCCATGTTAAGGCTGTGGGCGGCAATTGTGGCTTTCTGGCTGCTTTGCGGCGTTTTTCAGCTGTTTGCCAGGGAAATTCCGGGGAAGCGGGCCTGGGAGCTGGCTGCGTATTTTGAAGCGGGACAGAAAGGGATCAGCGGCGGCGTGCTGGGCGGCGTGCTGAATGAATTGCTGCGGCCGATGCTGGGCGTCTGGGGGATGGCGGTGGTGTTAATCATCGGATTGATTCTGCTGACGGTTCTGATTACGGGACGGTCCTTTTTCCAGCCTGTAAAGCGGCGCGGCAAACGCATTTATTCTTCAGCCCGCCAGGATATGTATCATAGAAAGGAACAGTATGACGAGCACCGTGCCCAGGCCAGAGAACGGAAACGGCAGGAAAAGGAACGGCTTGAACAGGAACGGCGGGAGCAGGAACTGGAGCAGGAGCTGGAGAATCAGAGGAGGACGGATCGCAAGAGTAAAGGGATGGTGAGGGACCCGCTTTTGAAGGAGGCCCAGGAATATGGCGAAATCATTTCAGGAATCCCCGATCCGATCATGGCTGTAAATCCTGCGGACCAGTTCGAACAGGAGTCAAAACCGGATATGCCGTCCATTGGGCGGGGGAGGATTCTGTCTCCGCATCCCGACGAGAATGAGACGATGTATGCGGGAAATGGGGCGGAGGAAGGTCAGGCGCCGAAGAAGGATGCTGACAGCGAGGCAGACTGGCTGTCTGCGATGTCCAGGGAGATGGATCAGATTTTCGCGCAGAAGGATATGAGAACGCTGGGCGAGCTGAACGCTGTGGAACATTCGGACAGGCAGGCAGCGGAAGGAGAAGGTGCGCTGACCGGAGGAAGCGAGGATTTTGATTATATAGAGATGACTGATCTGTACCCGGATGGAGAGACAGCGCTGTCCGGAGAAGATGATCTGTCCGGAAAATCAGCCGCATCCGGAGCGGCATGGGCGGAAACGAAGGACTATCCGGAGGAAAAGCAGGGAGAATTCAGCTTTAAGCGGTCCGCGGCTCAGGTGGATACGCGGACAGTGTCCACAGCATCGGGAAAAGTGATCGAGGTGGAGGTGAAGCCGGAGGATCTGGTGGAAGAGCTTTCCCAGGCAACCGGATTTTCGGCAAAGCTGGCCGGGGATTCCGGGGGGACTGACAGCTGTGGTGATTATGGCAGCGCGGGAAATGGGCAGGCTTTTGGCGGTCAGAGCAGGGCTGAGACCAGCCGGGTATCGGGTGATTATAACAGTGGTGGAGCTGGTCAGGCATTGGGCGGCCAGAATTATATGGGCGCGGGCGCAGCATCTGGCAGCGCTGTCGGCGTCCGGGCATCAGGAGGTCAGAATACCGCGGCGGTACAGAAGACGGTTCCGCCGCCCGCCCCGCCTGCGCCGCCCAGGGAATACCATTATCCGCCGGTTCATCTGCTGACGCCGGTGTCCGGTAAGGCGGCGTCGGCGAATAAAAATTTCGAGCTGAAGGAGACGGCCATCAAGCTGCAGCAGACCTTAAAAAGCTTTGGCGTAGGCGTCAGCGTTACGAATATCAGCTGCGGTCCTGCCGTTACCCGGTTTGAGGTGTCGCCGGAGCAGGGCGTCAAGGTGAGCAAAATCGTATCCCTCACCGACGATATCAAGCTGAATCTGGCGGCGGCGGACATCCGTATCGAGGCGCCGATTCCCGGCAAGGCGGCGGTGGGCATCGAGGTGCCGAATAAGGAGAAGGTGACGGTATTCTTCCGGGAGCTGATTGAGTCGGAGGAATTCCGAAATCATCCTTCCAAGCTGGCCTTTGCCGTGGGCAAGGATCTGGCGGGAAAAATCATTGTCACCAATCTGGCCAGCATGCCCCATCTGCTGATCGCGGGCGCTACGGGTTCCGGTAAGTCGGTGTGTATCAACACGCTGATTATGAGTTTGCTGTATAAGGCAAAGCCGGATGAAGTAAAGCTGATTATGGTGGACCCGAAGGTGGTGGAGCTAAGCGTTTACAATGGCATTCCCCATCTGCTGATTCCTGTGGTGACAGACCCTAAAAAAGCGGCCGGCGCTCTGAACTGGGCGGTGGCGGAGATGGATAACCGCTATAATAAATTCGCGGAATACGGCGTGCGGGATCTGGCGGGCTACAATGAAAAGATCAGGAAGCTGGGAAACGGGCCTGACGGGGAGCCGCTAAAGCCGCTGCCTCAGATCGTCATTATCGTGGACGAGCTTGCCGACCTGATGATGGTGGCGCCGGGAGAGGTGGAGGATGCCATCTGCCGTCTGGCCCAGCTAGCCAGGGCGGCGGGGCTTCATCTGGTGCTGGCCACCCAGCGGCCCTCAGTCAATGTGATCACCGGTCTGATCAAGGCGAATATGCCTTCCCGGATCGCCTTTGCCGTATCCTCTGGCGTGGATTCCCGTACCATTCTGGATATGCACGGGGCGGAGAAGCTTCTGGGAAAGGGCGATATGCTGTTTTCTCCGGCCGGATATCCCAAGCCGGTGCGGCTGCAGGGCGCCTTTATCTCCGATACGGAGGTTTCATCGGTGGTACAGTTTCTGGCGGACAATACGGACGGCCCGGTTTATCAGAGCGCCGTTCAGATGCAGCTGTCCATGGAGCAGAGCGGACTGCCCGGCAGCCCGGGCGGCGCTTCCGATCTGGACGCTTACTTTGTTCGGGCGGGACGGTTTGTCATCGAGAAGGAAAAGGCTTCCAGCGGCATGCTGCAGAGAGCTTTTAAAATCGGTTTTAACCGGGCGGCCAGAATCGTGGACCAGCTGGCGGCCGCCGGCGTGGTAGGCGATGAGGAAGGCACCAAGGCGAGAAAAATTCTTATGACAATGGAAGAATTTGAAACATATTTGGCGGAAAATCAGATAGAGTAGTATAGAGAAGTTGTGAATATAGGGGGGAGCGAATATGCGGCTTTGCCAACTGTTAGAAAATGTAAGCTATGAATTAAAGCAGGGAAAAGAGGATGTGGAAGTCACTTCTCTGGTATACGATTCCAGAAAGGTGGAGCCGGGCTCCGTGTTTTTGTGCATCAGCGGCACGAAAAATGACGCCCACCAGTTTATCCCGGCTGCGGTAAAGGCCGGGGCTGCCGCGGTGGTGGTGGAAAAGGATGTGGAAGTGGAGGAAAGCGTCACGGTGGTCCGGGTGGATTCGGCCAGAGCCGCTCTGGCCCGGATGTCCTGTATTTATTTCGGTCGCCCCACCGATCAGATGATCACCATCGGCGTCACCGGCACCAAGGGAAAAACCACTACCACCCATATGATGAAGGCGATACTGGAAAAAGCGGGGAAAAAGGTGGGTATGATCGGCACCAACGGCGCTTACATCGACGGGAAGCTGTATCCCACAAAGAATACCACGCCGGAATCCTATGAGCTGATGAATTATTTTCGGCAGATGGTGGAGGCGGGCTGTCAGTATATGATCATGGAGGTGTCCTCCCAGGGGCTGAAAATGCATCGGGTGGAGGGGATTACCTTTGATTACGGGGTGTTTACCAATATTTCCCCCGATCATATCGGACCCGACGAGCATAAGGACTTTGAAGAATATCTGTATTATAAGAGCCGGATGTTAAAAATCTGCCGTCACGGTATCGCGAATATGGACGACGAGCATTTTGAACAGGCGGCGAAGGATCATGCCGGCAGTCTGATGACCTACGGGCTGAATCCGAAGGCGGATCTGTATATCGACCATGTGAAATATTTATCGGAGCATGGTTTTTTAGGCATTGCTTTTGATCTGGAAGGCGCGGCAAACTATCATGTGCGGGTTAATATTCCGGGTCTGTTCAATGCGTATAACGCGCTGGCGGCCATCTGTCTGGCACAGGAATTGAAGCTTGACAGAAAAGCGGTGACAGAGGCGTTAAATGAGATTACGGTAAACGGCAGAATGGAGCGGGTTTACACCGGGGAATTTTCGGTGATTGTGGACTACGCCCACAATGCGGTCAGTATGCACAGCCTGCTGGAGACTTTAAGGGCCTATGAGCCGGGCCGGCTGATCTGCCTCTTTGGCTGCGGCGGAAACCGGGATAAATCACGGCGGTATGATATGGGGGAAATCGGCGGCAGGATGGCGGATCTGTGTATCATTACGGCGGATAATTCCCGGTGGGAAAAGGTGGAGGATATATTAAACGACATCAAGACCGGGCTGGCGAAGACGGAAGGAAACTATATCGAGATCCCTGACCGCAGGGAAGCGATCCGGTACGGCATCGAGCATGCGAAGCCGGGGGATATGATCGCGATGATCGGCAAGGGACATGAGGATTACCAGGAGGTGGAGGGCGTCCGCCATCCGTTTCTGGACAGCGCCGTGGCAAAAGAATGTCTTGCCGAATGCGGGTTGGTTGGTAGTGTCAAGTGATCTATGAAAAACAGCAGCGAACCGTACAAGCCCCTGGAAAATAGTAAGCGGCTAAAAAACACCCGCTAACTATTTCCCATGCGTCGCACGCAAGGGCCTAAAGAACAGGCCCTAAGTGCTCTAGCGAGGGAGGATTTACTGACGCATCAGCGGCAGGAAATTCTCCCAGATTCATGGGGCTTGGGAGGGGAGTTGCGGAACTCAATTTGAGGAAGGAAGTATAACGCTATGGATCAGATGACCATAAAAGAGATTCTGGAAGCGACAGGCGGCCGGCTGCTGCAGGGAAGCATGGAGACGCCTGTAAAAAATCTGGTGATCGATTCCAGGAAAATAGAAGCGGGGGATTTATTTATCCCTTTTCGCGGGGAGCGGACAGACGGACACCGGTTTCTGACATCGGCTTTTGAATCCGGCGCGGCGGCCTGCCTGACGGAGACGGAGCAGGTACAGGTTCCGGCCGGGAAACCGCTGGTTTTGATCGAAGACAGCCGTAAGGCCCTGCAGGATATCGGGGCTTACTACCGGAATCGGCTATCCCTTACGATTGTGGGAGTGACCGGCAGCGTGGGGAAAACCTCTACCCGGGAGATGGTCGTCAGGGCGTTGTCGGCAGGGTTCCGGGTCTGCGGTACCCATGGCAATTATAACGGACAGCTAGGGGTTCCCATTACGCTGGCTCAGATTACGGAGCATCCGGAAAAACAGGCTAAAGGCGCATTTTGTCGAAATACGGGGCATTCAGAAAAATGTGTTGGCGGCACATCCGATCAAATTGGAACTGAGAGACAGGCGGCGGTTCTTGAAATGGGTATGAGCCTGCCGGGGGAGATGGGGATTATCTCGCGGATTGCCCGGGTGAATGCGGCCGTAGTCACCAATATCGGTATTTCCCATATCGAGAGTCTGGGGTCCAGGGACAGAATCTGCCAGGAAAAACTGCATATCACGGACGGGATGGGGCCGGAGGGCCTGCTGGTTCTGAACGGGGACGACGATATGCTGCGTAAATATGGCCCGGAACAGCCCTTTAGGAAGGTATGGTACGGCACGGGAGAAGCCTGCGATTACCGGGCGGCGGAGATCCGCACGGAGGAGAACCGGGCGGTGTTTCAGATTGTATGGAAGGGCAGGAAGCTCCCCATCCGGCTGAACGTGCCGGGCATGCATAATGTGATGAACAGTCTGGCGGCCGTAGCCGCGGCCCATGAGCTGGGCGTGCCCATGGAGCAGGCCGTAAAGGCCATCGAGGGCTTTCATGGTTTTTCCCGCAGACTGGAATTTATGGAAGCAGGCGGACTCAGGTTTATCGATGACAGCTACAATGCCTGCCCTGACTCCATGAAAGCGGCTCTGCAGGTACTGGACTCCGTGGAATGCCCGGGAAAAAGAATTGCCGTGCTGGCGGATATGTGGGAGCTTGGACCGGATTCTCCTAAATTTCATTATGAGACAGGGGTTTTCGGCGGTTCGCTGGGGATTCAGGAATATCTGATCATCGGAGAGCGGGCGAAAGAGATTGGCCGTGGCGTGGAGGAAGCCTGCCCGAAAGCACATGTGCGCTATTTTATGGAGAATAAAGCGGCGGCGGAGGCTTTGCAGGCGATTGCAGGACCGGAGGATTTGATTTTACTGAAAGGGTCCAACGGTATGCACCTTAACGAGATTGTGGAGCTGCTGCAATGATTTATGCTGATGTGATTGTGGACATTGCCCAGGGAAATCTGGACCGGGTGTTTCAGTACCGGATTCCGGCTTCTCTAGAGGGAAAGCTGGAGGAGGGGTCTCCGGTGATGATTCCCTTCGGAAAGGGGAACCGGCTGATTAAAGGCTATGTGACAGGGTTTTCCGATACCACGGACTATAACCCCGAGGCCATAAAAGAAATCCGCAGTCTTGTGGTCGGCGGCATGTCCATCGAGCAGCGGCTTCTTTCGCTGGCCGTCTGGATGAAAAAAAAGTATGGCTGTACGCTGATTCAGGCAATGAAGACGGTGATGCCGGTAAAGAAAAAAATCCGGACCCGTAAGGACCGTTTTCTGGTGCGGACAATGACCGTGGAGGAGCTCCACGGTCTGTTGTCCGTCTGCCGGAAGAAAAACCAGAAGGCCCGTATCCGCCTGCTGGAAGCTCTGGTTCAGGACGAGGCCATTCCCTATGACGTGATTCTGAATAAATTAAATATCGGCAAATCTACGCTGGACAGTATTCTGGAATCGGGGGCCGCCCGGCTGGAAGAAAAGCGGAAAAGGCCGGATAACCGGAATCAGGGCGAGACGGCGCCCTTTGTCTCCTTAAACGGGCAGCAGCGTCAGATCGCGGAAGAGTTTATCCGGAATTTTGACAGCGGAAATCCGGGCATTTCTCTGATTCACGGGGTGACAGGCAGCGGCAAAACGGAAGTCTATATGGAGATGATCGCCCATGTGGTGTCTCAGGGAAAGCAGGCTATTATGCTGATTCCGGAGATTTCTCTGACTTACCAGACCGTCATGCGGTTTTACCGCAGATTCGGGGATCAGGCTGCCTTTATCCATTCCCGGCTCTCTCAGGGGGAGCGGTACGAGCGGTTTGAACAGGCCAGAAACGGGGAGATCAGCATGATGATCGGTCCCCGTTCGGCGCTGTTTACCCCTTTTGAGCGGCTGGGGCTGATTGTCATAGACGAGGAGCATGAGGGCGCCTATAAGAGTGAGACGGTGCCCCGCTATCACAGCATCGACGTGGCCAGACGGCTGGCGAAGGACGCGGGGGCCGGACTGGTGCTGGGCTCGGCCACGCCCTCCGTGGATTCCTATACCCACGCTCTGAAGGGGGAATACCGGCTGTATCGGCTGAGTCAGAGGGCCCAGAAAGGCAGCGCGCTGCCCCGGGTGTCTGTGGTGGATCTGCGTAAGGAGCTGGAACAGGGGAACAGAAGCATATTCAGCAGGGAGCTGTATCAGGCAGTCTGCGACCGTCTGGAGAAAAAGGAGCAGGTGATGCTGTTTTTAAACCGGCGGGGCTATGCAAGCTTTGTGTCCTGCAGAAGCTGCGGCCGGCCGGTGAACTGTCCCCATTGTGACGTGTCCTTAAAAGCCCATCGAGACGGCCGGTTAGTCTGTCATTACTGCGGCTATTCCATTCCCATCCCAAAGCTGTGCCCCTCCTGCGGCTCCCCTTATATCGCCGGCTTCGGCACGGGAACCCAGAAGGTGGAAACCATGGCGGCGCAAGTATTCCCCCAGGCAAGGATTCTCAGGATGGATCAGGATACCACGTCGGGAAAAGAGGGACATCAGAAAATTTTGGCCGCCTTTATGGCCGGGGAGGCGGATATTCTGATCGGTACCCAGATGATTGTAAAAGGACATGATTTTCCGAATGTGACGCTGGTGGCGGCGCTGGCGGCGGATCTGTCTTTGTACGCAGGGGATTTTAAAAGCACGGAGAGAACCTTTCAGCTGCTGACCCAGGCGGCGGGCCGGGCTGGCCGGGGAGAAAAGGCGGGACAGATGATTATCCAGACCTATACGCCGGAGCATTACAGCATCCGGGCGGCGGCCAGACAGGATTACCAGATGTTCTATGAGGAGGAAATGACCTACCGCCGAATGATGGAATATCCGCCCTGCAGGGAGATGGCCGTGATGACGCTGTCCTCCAAAGACGAGAGAAAGGCAGCGGCGGCGGCCAAAGAGATCGCCGGGCGGCTGTCCGGGTCGGCCGCCCCGGAAACGCTGCAGGTAATCGGCCCGGCAGACGCGGCCATTCCCAGAATCAACGATATTTATTATAAAATGATTTATATGAAATCTGCCGATATCAGGCTGATTTTCAGCGCCATTCGTCAGGTCCGGAGATTTTATGAATGGACGGATTGGAAAAAAAGTGTTATGATACAATTTGATTATATGTAAAATTAAACGCAAGGAGCGATAATATGGCCATCAGAAACATACGGACTATGGGGGACGATATTTTAACAAAGCACTGCAAAGAGGTAAAGGAGATGACGCCGAAGACCAGAAACCTGATTGAGGACATGCTGGATACCATGTATCTGGCCGGCGGCGTGGGACTGGCGGCGCCCCAGGTGGGTATTCTGAAACGGATTGCGGTGGTAGACGTAGGAGACGGACCGATTGTGATGGTGAATCCGGAGATCGTTGAGACCGCAGGGGAGCAAAGCGGCATGGAGGGCTGTCTGAGCCTGCCGGGCAAGCATGCCCTGGTCACTCGTCCAAATTATGTGAAAATAAGGGCATTTGACAGAAATATGGAGCCTTTTGAGGCGGAAGGGGAAGAACTGCTGGCCCGGGCCATTCTGCATGAGTACGATCATCTGGAAGGCATTATGTATGTGGATATCATGGAGGGCGAGCTGGAGGACGTGCCGGAGGAAGAAGAGTAACTCATCTGCGGTACTATGAAAACAGCAGCGGATCGGACAAGCCCCGGGAGGATTTACAGACGTTTTAACGGCTGGAAATTCTCCCAGGTGGAAGGGGCTTGGAAAATAGTAAGCAGCTAAAAGACACCCGCTAACTATTTTCCATGCATCGCACGTAAGGGTCTAAAAGACAGACCCTAAGTGCTCATAGCGATGGAAGAGAAGCTGCGGTACTATGAATAAGGAGGCGGCATTATGAAAATGATATATATGGGTACCCCGGATTTTGCCGTGGGTCCGCTGGAGGCTCTGCTTGGGGCGGGCCATCAGGTGACGGCCGTAATTACCCAGCCGGACAAGCCGAAGGGCCGGGGAAAATCCGTTCAGATGACGCCGGTAAAAGAGGCGGCTCTGTCCCATGACATTCCGGTTTATCAGCCGCAGAAGGTGAAAGAGCCTTCTTTTGTGGAGCTTCTTGGCACACTGGAAGCGGATGTGATCGTGGTGGCCGCTTTCGGACAGCTTCTGCCAAAAGAGATTCTTAACATGCCCCGGTTCGGGTGTCTGAATATTCACGCCTCTTTACTTCCCTGCTACCGGGGAGCCGCTCCCATCCAGTGGGCGGTTATCGACGGAAAGGAAAAAACCGGCGTGACGATTATGCAGATGGACGAGGGGCTGGACACCGGCGATCTGCTGCTGGTAAAGGAAGTGGCGGTAAGCTCGGAGGAGACAGGCGGCTCTCTTTTTGACAAACTGAGCGAGGCGGGCTCTGTTTTGATTGTGGAGGCTTTAAACGCCCTGGAGACAGGTTCCGGCCTGACGCCGGTTCCTCAGACGGGTGAGAGCTGTTATGCCCCGGTTCTGACCAAAGCCATGGGAAAAATCGACTGGAACCGGTCCGCCGTGGAGATCGAGCGGCTGATTCGGGGATTGAATCCCTGGCCCAGCGCCTATTCCCGGCTGAATGGGAAAATGCTGAAAATATGGGCGGCCCGTCCGTCAGAAGAGGCTGCGCCGGCCTTTCTTCCGGGACAGATTGTCCGGGTAAGCCGCCGGGAATTCGGCGTAAAGACCGGGGACGGTATTTTATCTATCACCGAACTGCAGCCGGAGGGAAAGAAACGGATGGACGCCGATGCGTTTTTAAGAGGATATCCTTTGGAAGAAGGAATGAGATTTGAGGATTAATTTCACAAGGCTATGCCTGGGAGTGTATCATGGCGTGGGAATCTCTGCCGGGACAGGCGGATTTTCCCTGATTTGGCAGAAAATTCATAGAATATTAATAAAAGACCATCCAAAATATTCATACTTCCGGTTTAATCTGGAATAAAAAAAGAAAAGAAGTGATCGTATGTTCAGACCTATATTTGACCCAACCTATCTGTTGGTACTGGTGGGCGCCCTTTTATCCATCATGGCTTCGGCAAAGGTAAAGTCCACCTATGCCAGATACGCCAGGGTGGGGAGCCGGACCGGTATGACGGGAGCGGACGCGGCACGGAGAATTTTAAATTCTCAGGGAATCTATGACGTGTCTGTCCAGCAGGTGGCCGGAGAGCTGACCGACCATTATGATCCGTCGGCTAAAGTGCTCCGCCTGTCTTCCTCCACCTATGGCTCCACTTCGGTGGCGGCGCTTGGCGTGGCGGCTCATGAGTGCGGCCATGCGGTACAGCATGCCCGTTCTTACGCGCCTTTGAAATTCAGAACGGCGCTGGTGCCCGCGGCCAATCTGGGCGCCACCATCGCCTGGCCCCTTTTGATCTTCGGCCTTCTCATATCCGGCCGAAATTCCTTTCTGATTCAGCTTGGCATCCTGTTATTCAGTCTGTCCGTGCTGTTTCAGCTGGTCACTCTGCCGGTAGAGATCAACGCTTCGGCCAGAGCGTTAAAGCTTTTGGAGGAGACGGGAATTCTGTACCGGGACGAGACGGGAGCGGTGAAAAATGTATTGTCTGCCGCGGCGCTTACCTATGTGGCCGCCGCAGCCGCGTCTTTACTCCAATTGCTGCGCGTGATTATCCTGTTTGGAGGACGGAGAGACAGTGACTGAAAAAACCGCCCGGGAAGCCGCCGTTATACTGGCGGAGAAAATACTGGATGAAAAAGAATACAGCCATACCGCTCTGCATGGATTTTTGGACAGAGCATCCTGGATGAGCAGACAGGACCGGGCCTTTCTGTCCAGAATAGTAACCGGTACGGTGGAGCGGCGTCTGTTTCTGGATTATGCCATCGACCAGGTATCCAAGGTGAAGACGCAGAAAATGAAGCCTTTTATCCGGGCCGTTCTGCGCACTGCCGCCTATCAGATTTTCTTTATGGACGGTGTGGCGGACCGGGCTGCCTGCAGCGAGTCGGTCAATCTGGTGAAAAAGAGCAGGCTTCATAACCTGTCCGGCTTTGTCAACGGCGTTCTGCGCAGCCTGATCCGGGAAAAGGAAGGGATATCGGATCTGACTGGGATTCAGGACAAAACACGGGCAATGTCCCTGGGCTATTCTATGCCGGAGTGGATCATAAAGGAATGGCAGGGAATGTTTTCCGGCGATGTGACAGAGCGGATATTAAAAAGCATTTCGGAGGAATCCCCTGTCGTCGTCAGGGTGAATACCAGCCTGGCTTCGGTCGGCCAGGTGAGGAAATCTCTGGAAGCCCGGGGCGTGAAGGGGGAGGCCGGACCGTATTTTTCTTCCAGTCTGATTTTATCCGGCTTTTCCCGTCTGGAAGAACTGGAATGCTTCCAAAAAGGATGGATTCAGGTGCAGGATACCAGCTCCCAGCTGGTGGGATATCTGGCCGCGCCAAAGGAAGGGAGTCGGATCATCGACGTGTGCGCCGCTCCCGGAGGAAAAACCCTTCATGCGGCGGATCTGCTTCGCGGAACGGGAAAGGTGACGGCCTGTGATTTGTCTGAGGAAAAGGTAAGGCTGATCCGGGACAATGTGCGCCGGATCGGATTTCAGAATATAGAACCCGTCGTTCACGACGCGCTGCAAAGCAATCCGGCGTGGGAGGAGACGGCGGACCTGGTGATCGCGGACCTTCCCTGCTCCGGTCTGGGCGTGATGGGAAGAAAACCGGATATCCGCTATCGTATGACAAAGGAGCAGATTGTGGCATTGCAGAAGCTGCAAAGGGAGATGCTTGCGGTGGTTTCCGGCTATGTAAAGCCGGGAGGAAGGCTGATTTATTCCACCTGTACCATAACCAGAGAAGAAAACGTGGAAAATGTCCGGTGGATTGCGACACACCTGCCCTTTCAGCCGATGGATTTGTCAGAGGCTCTGCCAGAAGGGCTGTCGGCAACGCTGGCAAAGGGGAGAGAAAGGGACACGGCGAAGGAGGGATATGTGCAGTTATTGCCGGGTGTTCATCCATGCGACGGGTTTTTTGTGTCTATGTTCCGGAAGATAAAATAGATGTCGGGTTTTTGTTTTACAGATACTTTATATATGATAAAATACGATTATCATAATCGGTTTGTGTTTGTGACAAATCAGGAAATTGAAGGTGGTTTCCTGATTTCGGTAAGGAGTTATTAAATTTTGAAAGAAATCCGTTCCATGACTTTACAGGAGCTTACGCATGATCTTGTGGAGGAGGGGGAGAAACAGTTCCGGGCAAAACAGATTTTTGCCTGGCTGCACGCAAGACAGGCAAAGAGCTTCGACGAGATGTCGGATCTGTCTTTAGCGTTGCGGGAAAAATTGAAGGAAACTTATGAACTGGTCACTCTGGAACAGATTCAGGTTCTGGTATCCGCGCTGGACGGTACCAGAAAGTATCTGTTCCGGCTGCCGGACGGTCATCTGATCGAGAGCGTCTTTATGAAATACAGGCATGGAAACAGCGTCTGTGTATCCTCTCAGGCCGGCTGCCGGATGGGCTGCCGTTTCTGTGCTTCCACGCTGGACGGACTGGCGAGAAATCTGCTGCCCTCGGAGATTTTAGAGCAGGTATACCAGATCGTCCGGGATACCGGAGAAAAGATATCCAATGTGGTGATTATGGGGTCGGGAGAACCCATGGATAATTATGAAAATGTCCTTCGTTTCATCCGTCTGCTGACAGATGAAAAGGGATATCATATGAGCCAGCGGAATATTACCCTTTCCACCTGCGGGATTGTGCCGGGAATCAGAAGGCTTTCTGAAGAAGGACTTCCGGTGACGCTGGCGCTGTCTCTTCATGCCGTTTCGGATGAGGAGCGAAGGCAGCTGATGCCAGTGGCCAGAAAATACCCTTTGCAGGAAGTGCTGGCCGCCTGCGACGCATATTTTGAAAAGACAGGCAGGAGGGTAAGCTTCGAGTACAGTCTGGTGAAGGGGGTCAATGATTCCGGCGAGCACGCCAGACGGCTGGCCGTTCTGCTGAAAGGAAAAAACTGTCATGTGAATCTGATTCCGGTCAATCCGATCAAGGAGCGACTCTTTCAGTCCACCAGCCGGGCGGAAGCGGCAAATTTTCAATTAACGCTTGAAAAATACGGAATAAATGCTACTATTAGAAGAGAAATGGGCAGGGATATTCAGGGAGCCTGCGGGCAATTACGCCGGGATTATGCAGGCGCTTCCCTTTCATTATAGATACTAACTCATGAGAGGAGGAAGACAAATGCTGACTTATGCGTTGACAGACGTGGGACGGCACAGGGCGGTGAATCAGGATGCCGCGTTCTGTTCCGGGCAGTCTGTTGGACGTCTTCCAAATTTATTTATCGTAGCCGACGGTATGGGCGGTCACAGGGGCGGAGATTATGCGTCTTCCTTCGCGGTGCGCCGTATGACCGAAATTTTGGGACAGGAAAAAGAACCGGAGAATCCATCCCCGGCCCTTTTATTAAAATATGCGGTAAACCAGGTCAACGCGGAGCTTTTTCGGGAAGCATCCGTCAATCAGGAATATTCCGGTATGGGAACGACGATGGTGGCCTGTACCATCGACCAGGACAGGATTACCGTGGCAAATGTAGGAGACAGCAGGCTGTATGTCTGCGGCTCCGGTTTAAACCAGATTACCAGGGATCATTCTCTGGTGGAGGAGATGGTGCAGGAGGGTACGCTGGAAAAAGGAAGCACCGGCTATCTGAAAAATAAAAATATCATTACCCGGGCGGTGGGCGTGGAGGAAAGGGTAGATGTGGATATCTTCTATGCCAGACTGGATCAGGGACAAAGAATTCTGATGTGCTCCGACGGACTGACCAACATGGTGGAGGACAGCCAGATTGAACGGATCTTAAAAGAAGAAAATGACATCCGCATGGCGGCGGAGCGTCTGGTAAGCCAGGCGAATGTAAACGGCGGCCAGGATAATATTGCCGTCATTCTGATCGATCCGGAATACAGGCCTATAAGCTGAGGCATTTGAAAAAATGTGCCGGCAGACCATTTTATCGGATTTGGCTCACGGGTATCAATATGCTCCTGGGCATAAGAGAGAGTAAGGGTACATAGACGTACTTTGGTTCTCACCTTAGTATCATAGGAAAGCTGATAAGCGCTTTCATAGGGTACAAGAAAGGACGTGTGTATCATATGTTGAGATCAGGAATGTTTCTGGGGGGACGGTATGAGATTCTTGCCTGGATCGGCAGCGGCGGAATGTCCGATGTCTACCGGGCGAAATGCCATAAATTAAACCGTTATGTGGCCATCAAGGTTCTGAAAAGAGAATATAACAACGATACCACTTTTGTGTCAAAGTTCCAGGCAGAGGCAGAAGCCGCCGCAGGTCTTGTCCATCCCAATATCGTCAATGTCTACGATGTGGGACGGGAGGGAGATATATATTATATTGTGATGGAGCTGGCGGAGGGCGTCACGTTAAAGCAGTATATCCGGAATAAAGGAAAACTGGAGATTGCCGAGTCCATCAGCATCGCCATGCAGATTGCTCAGGGTATCGAGACGGCTCACCGGCATAACATTGTCCATCGGGACATCAAGCCTCAGAATATCATTATCTCCGCGGACGGCCGGGTAAAGGTGACGGACTTTGGCATCGCGAAAGCGGCGTCTACCCAGACCATCAGCTCCAATACGATGGGTTCCGTACACTATATTTCCCCGGAGCAGGCCAGGGGCGGCTACTGCGACGAGCGCAGCGATATTTACTCCCTGGGCATTACCATGTATGAGATGCTGACCGGCCGGGTGCCCTTTGAAGGGGATTCCACGGTGGCGGTGGCGCTGCAGCATATTCAGGGGGAAATGATTCCGCCCAGGATGTTAGAGCCCGTGATTCCGGTCAGCATTGAAAAGATCATATTAAAATGCACCCAGAAGAAACCGGAACAGCGTTATGCCTCCGCCACGGAGCTGATTGTGGATCTGAAACGGGCACTGATGACGCCGGATGAGGATTTTGTAAAAGCGGTGCAGCTGAATACCGATGGCCCCACAATTATTTTTTCCGATGAGGATGCAAAGCGGATCAAGGCGGAGGCCAAGCGGGCGGCCGCGGCCAGAAATAATAACGAAGCCATGGCCGAACAGGCGTATCAGCTGGGGATAGAGGATGAAGACGAGGAGGAGGAACAGGCAGATCCGGATGACTTTGAGGAGGACGAGGATGAGGACGTAGACCATCGGTTCGAGCGGATTGTGACGGTAATCGGCGTGGTGGTGGCCGTAGTCATCGCTTTTCTGGCTTTGTATGTGGCGGGCAGGGCTTTCGGCGTCTTTTCCAGTAACAGAGGCAGCAAAAAGCCTTCGGAAACCTACAGTCAGGAGGAAGAGGACAGCACGAAGACCACCATGCCCTCCGTGGTCGGTTCCCCGAAAGAAAAGGCGGAGGAAATGCTGAAAGAGGCTTCGCTGGGGCGGCGTTTTGAGTATGATTATTCAGATAAATATCCGGAGGGCTATGTCATCCGGCAGGAATATGAAGCGGGCACGAAGGTGAGCAAAAATACCCAGGTGCTTCTTACGATCAGCAGCGGCAGCAGCACCGTGCCCATACCGGAGTCCATTATGGGCATGTCGGAGACAGCGGCCAGACGCGCGCTGAAAAATCTGGGGCTGGAAGTGGAAGCGAAGACCGGATATGACGATGGCAGCGAGCCGGGTGAGGTTTATGACTGTGATCCGGCTATCGGCGGTATGGCACCCATCGGTTCTACGGTGACGATTTATATCAGCAAGGGTCCGGAGACAACGACTACGGTTATGCCGGATCTGTATAACCGGACGGAAGCGGACGGTCTTGCGCTGCTGCAGCAGAGCGGTCTGAAGGCGGGACAGCGCACCGAACAGCCGGATGGAACCGTACCCGCCGGAAACATTGTGAATCAGAGCGTTGCCGCTGGCACGACGGTGGATACGGGAACAGAGGTTGCCTATGTGGTCAGCACGGGTAACAGCGCCAGCACCACGGTTGTTCCAAATCTTCTCGGCGAAGAGGAAGAGAAGGCGGCTTCTCTACTGGCTGTCAATAAGCTGAACCTTGGCACCGTAACTCAGGAATTTGACAATTCGGCGCCGGTGGGCACCGTGATCTGGCAGAGCGAGTCCTCCGGCTCTACGGTACCCGAGGGAACGGCGGTAAATGTGATTGTCAGCAAGGGAAAAGACGCGGTGACGGTTCCGAATATTATCAGTTATTCCCAGTCGGAGGCCCAGAGAAGCCTGGCGGAATCAGGGCTGAACGGCAATCATGATATTACGAAGGACAGCTATCATGATTCGATTCCTGCAAACGCGGTGATCGGTATGGATCACAATGCGGGAGATCAGGTGGGCAGAGGCACGACGGTGAATTACTGGCTGAGTCTGGGGCCCGCGCCTGCGCCGGAACAGCCTGTCGGGGGGCAGCCGGTGGAAGGACAGATCGATCATTCCGGACGCGAGGACCTGCCGGTCCAGTAAAAAAGAAACCGGCGGCAACTCGAAGAAAAACAGTTGGAAAATTGAAGTCGCAGACAGAAAACCTGCAAATATCAGCAGGATGATTGGCGGATGAATGGCAGAACATGAAACTCTGATCAATGGGAAAATTATAAAGGGAATCGGCGGATTTTATTATGTCCACGACGGCATCGGGCAGGTTTATGAATGCCGGGCGAAGGGGATTTTCAGAAACCGCAAGATGAAGCCGCTGGTGGGAGACCGGGTGCGGATTCAGGTGCTGGACGAAAAGGAGAAAGAGGGAAATCTGACGGAGATTTATCCCCGGACCAACCAGCTGATCCGCCCGGCCACGGCGAATATCGATCAGGCGCTGATTATCTTCGCCGTGGCGTCTCCCAGGCCGAATCTGGATCTTCTGGACCGTCTGCTGATCTCCATGGATATGCAGCAGATTCCCTGCCTGATCTGTTTTGGGAAAATGGATCTGGCAGAGGCGGAAACGGAAAGCCGGCTGCGGGAAATTTATGGGAAGACCGGATGTCCGATGGTGTTTATCAGCAATTATGAAAACCGGGGACTTGACCGGCTGGAAAAACTGCTTGAGGGGAAAACCACTGCCCTTGCAGGGCCTTCCGGCGTGGGAAAGTCCTCTCTGCTGAACAGGCTGATTCCGGATGCCCGGATGGAAACCGGGGCGGTCAGCGAAAAGATTCAGCGAGGACGTCATACGACCAGGCATTCGGAGCTGTTTTATATGAAGCCCCACACCTTTGTCATGGATACGCCCGGATTCAGCTCTATGGATATCGGCCAAATCCCCTGTGAGGAACTGAAAAACCATTATCCGGAGTTTCAGGAATATGAGGGACAGTGCCGTTTTACGGGCTGTGTCCATGTCAATGAGCCGGACTGTTGCGTAAAGCAGGCGGTGGAAGCGGGGGAGATTGCCCGCCACAGATATGATTCCTATCAGTTTTTGTATGAAGAGTTAAAAAATGTCAGAAAAAAATGGTAATGTCTGTCGAGCGTTGGAGTACGGTCCGGCAAAATGCGTCGTCGCGGAACATATTTCTGCGGTGCAATTGATCGGATACTTCATAATCAGAAAGAGGATGTGTCTGTAAGCCGCAAAAAGTTTTATGTGGTATGGGCGGAAACGTTGTATGCTGCCGTAGATATGTCAGTTAGGAGTAATATGATGTTGAAATTAGCACCGTCATTGCTGGCGGCGGATTTTTCCCGGTTAGATGGGGATATCAGAAGGATTGAGGAAGGCGGGGCTCATTACCTGCATCTGGATGTGATGGACGGGACGTTTGTTCCCAGTATCTCGTTCGGCACGCCTGTGATCGGCAAGCTGCGTTCCTGTACGAAGCTGAAATTCGATGTCCATATGATGGTGGAGGAGCCGGCACGGTTTGCCGAGGATTATGTGGAGGCAGGAGCAGAGTTGATTACGGTTCACGCGGAGGCATGCCGCCATCTGGACCGTACCGTAAGACAGATCCGCAGTCTGGGCGTACAGGCGGGCGTGGCGCTGAACCCAGCCACCTCTTTGTCTGCTCTGGATTATATTCTGAACGAGGTGGATATGATTCTTCTGATGTCGGTGAATCCCGGCTTTGGCGGACAGACTTATATCCCTTATGTGACGGAAAAGATTAAGCTTCTCAGAAGCTGCCTGAATGAGCGGGGGCTTTCCACAGATATCCAGGTGGACGGCGGCGTTACGCTGGCAAATGCGGGAGAGCTCGTAAGGGCCGGAGCGACCGTTCTGGTAGCCGGCTCCGCCATATTTAAAGGTGATATTCGGGAGAATACGAGAGCGTTTGTAAAGCTGTTAGAGGGATGTGAGCCGTGGAAATGATGGCAGAAAAAAAAGAAAATCAAGAGAAGTCAGAAGGCCGGAATGCATTGCTGGTCAGCGGAGGAACTGCGGACCGGTCCTTTGTAACCGATTTTATGACGAACCGCCGGTACGATCTGATCCTGGCCGTGGACGGCGGCCTTAAGCTCTGTCACGACGCCGGTATCCTGCCCACCCATCTGGTGGGCGATTTTGATACGGTGGAGACGCCGCTGTTAGAACAGTATGCCGCCCTTCCGGGCATACAGGTAATCCGGCACAATCCGGAGAAGGACGCCACGGATACGGAGCTTGCCATGGATCTGGCGATCCGGATGCAGGCTGAACAGATTCATATTCTGGGCGGTACGGGCAGCCGGATCGATCATTCTCTGGCCAATATTTATGTGCTGCTTCACGCCCACAGAAAGGGTATCCCCTGCCATATGTATGACGCTTATAACAGGCTTTCTCTGCTGGAAGGGGAGCGGGTGATTTCCAGGGAGGAGCAGTACGGAGACTATGTCTCTCTGCTGCCGGTTACGGAAATCGTGAAAGGGATTACCCTGGAGGGCTTTAAATATGGCCTGAACGAGGCGGAGCTGCCGATTGGCAGCAGCTTAGGGGTCAGCAACGAAATCGCGGCCCCTCAGGCCAGGATTCGGTGCCGCAAGGGGATTTTGCTGGTGGTGGAGTCGAAGGACTGAATACTTAGATTTAGTTAAATTTGAATACTTCGGAAGGATTTCCAAACTGTCCCTTATATAATATTAAAAATTGGATATTTTTATAAGGCCAGATTAATGCTATGATACCTCCAAGTTAAAAAACAATCTATGTTAAAAAAAGCAGGAGGCATCACAGTATGAAATCAAATGTAAAATCGAAAGAAATCAGCGTGGAAAAAATTGCTTTAACCGGTTTGTTTGCAGCATTGTCCTATGTGGTATTTACCTTTTTACAGATTAAGATCAGTCTGCCGGGAGGGGATGCCACGTCTATTCATCTGGGCAATGCGGTTTGCGTACTGGGCGCGCTGATGCTGGGCGGCGTGTACGGTGGCTTAGGCGGTGCAATCGGCATGACGATTGGCGATCTGCTGGACCCAATTTACATCGTTTATGCGCCAAAGACTTTCATTCTTAAGTTTTGTATCGGTTTGATTACAGGACTGGTTGCCCATAAGATCGGAAAGATTAACGAAACGACAGACGAGAAAAGGGTCGTCTTTTATTCTACGCTGGCCGCCGCCTGCGGACTGTTGTTTAATGTGATTTTTGATCCGTTGTTAGGCTATTATTATAAGCTGCTGATTATTGGCAAGCCTGCGGCAGAGCTGGTGTTGACCTGGAATGTTCTTTCAACCAGTATCAATGCCATTACCTCCCTGGTGGTTTCCGTGCTGATCTATGTGGCGTTAAGAAAAGTATTATTGCGGAACGGTATGTTTGGCCAGCTGGCAAGATAAGATAAACCTGCCACCGGAGGGAAACGTATGGGAAAACAGAAAAAAATTGCTGTTATTCAGGATATATCAGGGTTTGGGCGCTGTTCTTTAACAGTCGCCCTTCCTGTGATTTCGGCCATGAAAGTACAGTGCTGTCCGGTCATCACCTCGGTTTTTTCTAACCATACCGGCTATCCCCAATATTTTTTCGACGATTATACGGATCGTATGCCGTTTTATATCGAAAAATGGAAGCAGCTGGGGTTGAGCTTTGACGGAATTTATACCGGGTTTCTCGGTTCGGCAGAGCAGATTCGCATTGTTCAGGACTTTATTCGAGATTTTAAAAGGCCAGAGACAAAGGTAATCATTGATCCGGTAATGGGGGATAATGGAACAGCGTATATTACGTATACGCCGCAGCTTTGTGAGCGTATGCGAGGGCTGGCAGTGCAGGCAGATCTGCTGACGCCCAATGTAACGGAGCTGTGTATTCTGACCGGTACGCCTTATGGAAATGGTCGTTTTACCATAAAACAGTATGAGGAGATGGCCGAAGCGTTAGCAGTTATGGGGCCGGAAAGGATCGTGATTACAGGAATCCGCCAGGGCGGTTATATTGCTAATGGCATATATCAGAAAAACCGTCCCTTCCGGCTATGCCGTGCCAAAAGTGCAGGTCAGTGCCGCTGTGGTACGGGAGACTTGTTTGCATCGATTGTTGCTGCGGATGCGGTGAACGGAGTAGATTTTGTAAAGTCGGTTCAAAAAGCGGCAGGGTTTGTGAAAAAATGTATTGTCCGTTCTCAGGAGCTGGAAATTCCGCTGACGGATGGGGTCTGTTTTGAGGAATTTTTGGGGCAGCTAAGGTAGCAGGCCCAGCATATATTTATTTTCAGACTTTACGAAATCCTTTTAAACCTTTATAATAAGAACTGTAAAAAGACAGTGCATAGATTGGAGTATTTATGGAATTAAAGGGCCATAGCAGTCTTATTCTGGCATCGGCGTCTCCCAGACGGAGAGAGCTGATTCAGCTGCTGGAGATTCCTTATCAGATTATTCCGGCGAAGGGAGAGGAACAAGCAATTTCCGCTCTGCCATGGGAGACTGTAGAACAGCTATCGGCACAGAAGGCGGCTGAGGTGGGGCGCAGCCATCCGAACTGCTGGATACTGGGCGCGGATACGGTGGTAGCCTTTGGAAATGAAATTTTTGGAAAGCCTGCGGATGAAGAAGACGCTTATCGAATGCTGTATCTGTTACAGGGAAACACGCATCAGGTGTATACTGGCGTGACACTTTATCGGGTCAGTTCTGAGGGAAGCGAGAAGGTCCATAGGTTCTATGAAAAAACGGATGTGGAGGTTTATCCCATGAGCGATCAGGAAATATGGGCCTATATTCGAACTGGTGAACCGATGGACAAGGCCGGCGCTTATGGAATTCAGGGAAGCTTCGCTCTGTATGTAAAAGGGATTTGCGGCGATTATCAGAATGTTGTGGGGCTGCCGGTATCTCGGTTATATAGTGAGATGAAAAAGCTGGATTTGTTTCAAGTATAGCGCTTTGCCGCAGTATTTTGTGGAAAATTGTCGAAATATGGTCCTGATATGGAATGTGCCGGCATAATATATGGTCCATGGTTTATGTGCATATAAAGATGTAGAAGAGGAAATGATGAAGAATATAAAATTGATTTGCTCCGACGTGGACGGCACGCTGGTTCCTGACGGTACCAGTCAGCTGAATGCGGAGCTGTATGATATTATTCTGCAATTAAAAGAAAAAGGAATCCATTTTGCTGCGGCTTCCGGGCGACAGGTGATCAGTCTGGAAAAACTGTTTGACCCGATCAAGGATAAAATTTTCTATCTGGCGGAGAATGGCGCTTATATCGGCTGTTATGGGCGGGAATTGTTTACTCGTTCCATGGATGGGGAGGATATCAGGCTGATGATCAGGGATATTCATGAACATATGCCTGACTGCGATATAATGTTAAGCGGCCCCAGAAAAGCTTATACGGATTCTGTTAATCCGGTATTTTTGAAATTTCTTCTGGAGGGCTACCGGTATGCCCTTGATGAGGTGGAGGAGCTGGAAAAGCTGGAAGGAAATTTTATCAAGCTGGCTCTCTACCGGGAAAATATCCCCACAGAATATCTGATTTTTCTGAGAGAGAAGTGGGGAAACCGATATAAGATCGTCACCTCCGGCGATATGTGGATTGATATTTTGGATATTCATGCGAATAAAGGGCTGGCGGTAAAGGAACTGCAGGAAAGCTTGTCGATTACGCCGGAGGAAACGATGGTGTTTGGTGATCAGCAGAACGATATCGAGATGATCAGACAGGCATATTACAGCTATGCCGTGGCGAACGCATTGCCGGAGACTCGGGCTGCTGCCAGATTTATAACGGACAGCAGTACAGATGACGGTGTGCTGAAGGTGCTAAAGGAGCTGTTAAAAACCATGTCTGAGAAAACAGATGAATAACCGGGCAGCGCTTTTGTCAGAAAAGGCATATTTTGTCCGGTTGTGTATGGAAGGTGAGAGCTGTTTGAAGAGTCAGAAGAAAAAAAGAACTGTCTGTCAGAAAAGATGCCTGTTGTGCCTGCAGGCTGTTTTGCTGGCCTGCGTATTATTTTTGTCCGGCTGTTCAAAGATGACCCAGGCGGATATCCAGTTTACCACAGGGCTTGGGGAGCATGAATTATTTAAGATCGGTCATGAGGTTTGTACGCAGCAGCAGGCAGCGGTATTGCTGGCCTCCCAGCGCAATTCTTATGAGGCGGTTTATGGAGATGGAATCTGGAAGATTCCTGTGGGTGGAAGAGATTTTGAAGGTGTAGTGCTGGATTCTATGAAGGCATTGCTGGCCCAGATGAAATGTATGGTGCTGATGGCCGAGGAGTATGAGGTTACGCTGCCGGAAGCCGAAAAACGGAGAATCAGAGAGGCTGCCGCCGAATTCTGCCAGTCTGCTGATACGAAGGAACTGGCTGATGCCGGTGTGACCGAGGATGATGTTTATCAGGTGTTTTATGAGTACAGACTGAGTAATCAGCTGATCGATGAGCTGACCCGGAACGTGGATATAGAGATCAGTGATAATGACGCCCGAATTATACAGGTTCAGCAGATTTTTTTCAGTACTGTCGATGCGGAGGGAAATTCTGTGTCACAGGAAGAAAAGGAAACGAAGTATGAACGAATGACTGCCATCAGACAGCGGATTGACAGTGGAGAGGAGTTTGGAAAGCTGGCGGAAATTTATGATACGAGCCAGCAGACCCATTTTTCCATCGGGCGTGGAGAGATGCCTCAGGTTTATGAGGATATTGTGTTTGCTTTGGAGGATGGCGAGGTCAGCGACATTATTGAGACGGATGCCGGCTTTTATCTGGTAAAATGTCTGGAGGATTATGATATCGACGCGACACAGGTACACAAGGAGCAGATGGGAGCGGTTAAGAAAAAGGATGCTTTTTCCCAGCTCTATGATACCTTTACTGCCGGTCTGACCTCTGAGTTTAATCAGTCCGCATGGGAACAGCTTTCTATGTCGGGAGAGGGAAAAATCACCGGGGCAGATTTTTTTAGAATTTACCGGAATTATTTTGAAGCGCAGTAGGTTTTGAAAGAAGAGAGTATTATGATCGGATTGCAATTACCGGATTTAAAGACGTCCACGGCCCATATCTTTACCCGGCCTTCTCTGGACTATTTCCTTTTAAAGGAGGCCATAATCGTTACGTCGAACACCTATACCATAGACGGAGCCGTGAAAAAAGACTATTTTTCGGAGGAGGAGCTAGAAGGGCTGCGAGATCCGGAATGGATGGAGTGGAAACTGCTGCGGCCGGTCTGCTTTTCTCTGATCAAGGGAAGCAGACTTCCTCTGTCATTTCAGATTGCCCTGGCGCTTTCGAGAGATAATATCGACCGTCTGGTAGGGCAAAACCGGATTTCCTTTCGAACAGAGGAAATCGGCGGCCTGTACCTGAATTTTCGCTACGAGAAAAAAGTGCTGACCGCCATTTCCGCCACATCTTTGAAAACTTTTTCCATGGATAAAAGTCTGGAAATACTTTGGGATGACACGGTGAAAAAACTGCTTCATCAACTGGAAATTCCTTTTGAGGAGTAAAGATGTACGCGCGGAAGCTCTCGGCCTTAAAATCAGGCGCTGCGGGACTTTGGGGAGTACATGTAAGTGAAAACAGGAGGAGAGTACGAATTTTGAAAATCAGGCAGTCAATGGAATCGGATCTTGATGAGATAATGGAAATATATGCGTATGCGAGAAGGTTTATGGCGGAGAATGGCAACCCAAATCAATGGGGCCCCACAAACTGGCCGCCGAAGCATCTGATCCATAACGATATTTTACAAAAGAAGAGCTACGTATGTCTCCATGAGGAACAGATTGCAGGGACATTTTTTTATACGATCGGCAAAGATGTCGAACCCACCTACCGGCATATTGAGAATGGAAGATGGCTGGACGACAGCGCCTACGGCGTCGTACACCGGATTGCCGGAAACGGCTCTGTAAAGGGCATAGGGGAATTTTGTCTGGAATGGGCATACCGGCAGTGCGGACACCTGCGCATAGATACCCACGGAGACAATATCGTGATGCAAAACCTGCTGGCCAAAATGGGGTTTCAGTACTGTGGAATCGTTTATGTTGAGGAGGACCGGAATCCAAGGCTTGCGTATGAAAAGGCAGGTGTTTGGTGATGGGATGGTCAAATTTTTTACTTTGTTAGCACTCACTAAAAATGAGTGCTAATTTTTTCTTGACAATCCTCCTGAAAGGTATTAATATATACGTTAGTAAAAAGTTTGAAAGCAAATTTAAGAAAAAAGAAAGTAAAGGAGCTGTGGTTATGGGCAACAAATCAGGAAGTTTATCGATCAACAGTGAAAATATTTTCCCGATTATAAAAAAATGGCTGTATTCCGACCATGATATTTTCTACAGGGAGCTGGTGTCAAACGCCTGCGACGCGGTGACGAAGCTGAAAAAGCTGGAGGTGATGGGAGAGTATTCTTTCCCCGAGGATTATAAGGCGAAAGTGACCGTGGAGCTTGACCCGGAAACCAAATCCGCCTCCATCACCGATAATGGTATCGGTATGACCTTTGAGGAAGTGGACGAGTATATCAACCAGATCGCTTTCTCCGGCGCCCAGGATTTCCTGGAAAAATATAAGGACAAGACCAGCGAGGATCAGATCATCGGTCATTTCGGACTGGGCTTTTATTCCGCGTTTATGGTAGCCGACCGGGTGACTATCGACACGCTGTCCTGTCAGGAAGGGGCGAAAGCCGTACACTGGGAGTCTGACGGCGGCACGGAATATGAGATGGGGGACAGCGACAGAACCGAAGTCGGCACCACCATCACCCTTTATTTCAATGAAGACAGCGTAGAATTTTCCAATGAGTACCGGGTAAAAGAGGTGCTGGAAAAATACTGCTCCTTTATGCCCACGGAAATCTATGTGACTGTCAAGGGCAAGGAGCCGGAATATGAGACCATCGACGAGGCCGACGTACTGGAAACGGATACGGTGGTGGAGCATATCGTAGAGGAGGCAAAGACGGAGGAGCAGGAGAATGAAAACGGCGAGAAAGAAACCGTGGAGATTTCTCCCCGCCGGGAAAAGGCCAAGATCCTGAAACGCCCTGAGCCTGTCAACGACATCTCGCCGCTGTGGACGAAGCATCCTAACGACTGTACCGAGGAGGAATACAAGGATTTCTACCGCAAGGTATTCCGGGACTATAAAGAGCCTTTGTTCTGGATTCATCTGAACATGGATTATCCTTTTAATCTGAAAGGCATCCTCTACTTCCCGAAGATCAACATGGAGTATGAATCCATTGAGGGAACGATCAAGCTGTACAATAACCAGGTGTTTATCGCCGATAATATTAAGGAAGTAATTCCTGAATTCCTGATGCTGTTAAAGGGCGTGATCGACTGCCCGGATCTGCCGCTGAACGTATCCAGAAGCGCTCTGCAGAACGACGGCTTTGTGAAGAAGATTTCCGATTATATCACAAAGAAGGTGGCGGACAAGTTAAGCGGGATGTGCAAAACCGACAAGGAAAATTATGAGAAGTACTGGGATGATATCAGTCCGTTCATCAAATTTGGCTGCTTAAGAGATGAGAAGTTTGATGAGAAGATGAAGGATTACATCTTGTACAAGAATATCGACGGAAAATATCTGACCCTTCCGGAGCTTTTAGAGGAAAATAAGGAGGCCCATGAGAATACGGTATTCTATGTGACTGACGAGAAGGAGCAGGCCCAGTATATCGCCATGTTCCGCCAGGAGGGTATTGACGCGGTGCTGCTGACCCACAACATCGACACGCCCTTTATCAGCCATACGGAGCAGAAGAATGAGAATCTGAAATTTGTCAGAATCGACGCCGATTTAAGCGATTCCTTCAAGGAAACGGTGGACGAGGTCGAGACAGAGCAGATTAAGGCCATGGGCGAAGAACTGTCGACGGTGTTTAAGGAAGCGCTGAAGATGGAGAAACTGGAAGTGAAGGTGGAGAAGCTGAAAAATGCCTCCCTGGCTTCCATGATCACTGTCTCCGAGGAGGGCCGGAGAATGCAGGATATGATGAAGATGTACGGCATGGATTCTTCCTTTGGCGCCGACGAGGGACAGACCCTGGTGCTGAACGCCGGCCATCCGCTGGTACGGTACCTGAAAGACCACAAGGATTCCGAGCATGCCGCCATGTTCTGCAACCAGCTCTATGACCTGGCCCAGTTAAGCCACGGAACGCTGACGCCGGAGCGGATGACGGAGTTTGTTACCAGAAGTAATGAAGTGATGCTGCTGATGACGAAGTAAATGAAAAAATTTTGGGGATTTGCAGAAGGCTGACAGCTAAAACGGCTGCCAGCCTTCTGTTTGTTTTTTTACAGCCTCTTGAATAATGGTTTTTTATACGGTACAATATCAGTATGAACAAAGTACTGATGATTGAAGATGACGAAATATTAAACGGCGGTTTATGCTATAACCTGCAAAAAAGAGACATCGTTTCTGTTCCTGCGTACACCCTGGCGGAAGCGGAAAAGCTGCTGGCGGAGGATTCTTTTGACCTGATCGTGCTGGATGTGAATCTGCCGGACGGCGACGGCTTTCAGTTCGCCAAGGACAGGATCGCACCCTGTGGGATGCCCTTTTTGTTCCTGACCGCCCGTGACCTGGATGATGAAATTATCGGGGGATACCGGCTGGGGGCGGATGATTATATTACGAAGCCCTTCCGCGTTCAGATCGTTATGGAGAAGATACAGGCCGTGCTGCGCAGATGTTCCGGGAGAAGGGAAAGACTCCGGTATTCTTTTGGGGATCTGGCGGTTGATTTTGAAAAGAGGACTGTGCGGAAGAATGGAACCCTTTTGACTTTGACCCCTACGGAATTTGCCCTTCTTCAGTGTTTAATCCAAAACCGGGGGCATATTTTGACGAAGGAGGTTTTGCTGGAGCATATATGGGACAGCAAAGGGAACTTTGTGAATGAGCATACGTTGTCTTTGAATATCAGCCGCTTAAGAAGGAAAATCAATGATGGGGAATCGGATTATATTAAAACCATTTATGGAATGGGATATCGGTGGGTTGATGAGGAACGGTGATGAAAAGGAGAATCCGGATGAATGCGTTTAAAAGCATATTGCAGGCTGTCCATGTTTTTCTGACCGTGGCAGGCTGCGTGTTTTTTGGAACGCAGCTGCCAGCAGGCAGGATCAAATGGATTTCTTTTGTGTTTTTGTTCCTTCTCTGCGTTCTGGGTATCGGATATTATCTGTATTTCCGCAAAAGATTTGTGGATTTTTCGGAAGAAATATGCCAAAAGGCTGATCAAATGATATGGAATGGAAATGAGAGGGACAGGTACGGTGAGAACCGGAATGATGATTTTGATTACAGTCACAATCAGGAAACCCTGTCCTCCAAGCTGATCATGGAGCTGGAAAAACTGGAGGACATTATCCGAAGCCGCCTGTCTGAGAGCGAGCAGGAAAAAGAAAAGCTGCAAAAGACCATCTCTGAGATTGCCCATCAGGTGAAAACTCCCTTATCCAATATCCGCATGTACCAGGACATGCTTAAGGAACCGGGGCTTTCCGGAGAGGAGGCGGAAAAATTTATGGAGATCACAGAGCGGCAGCTGGAAAAGCTGGAGTTTCTGATCGATTCGCTGATCAAAGCATCCCGTCTGGAAAGCGATCTGATACGGCTGCATATTGAGGATGGCAGTATTTTTCATACGCTGACGATTTCCGTCGATGGCATTGTCCGGCAGGCAGATCGAAAACAGCTCGGCCTGTCTGTCTGCTGTGATCCGGCCATAAAGGCATTCCATGATGTCAAATGGACGGCGGAGGCCATCGGAAATATCCTGGACAATGCGGTGAAATATACGCCAGAAGGGGGACGGATTCGTATCGACGTCCATCAGGGAGAACTGTATGCGGAAATCAGAATCCGGGACACGGGAAAAGGCATTTCTCCTGCTCATTACAATGATATATTCAAACGGTTTTACCGTGAGAGTTCCGCTCGGAATACAGGCGGACTGGGACTGGGCCTGTATATTGCCAGAAATATCGTAATGCGTGAGGGCGGGTATGTGATGGTGCGTTCCGTACTGGGAGAAGGCTCCGCTTTTTCCATATTCCTTCCGATGAATCAGGTCTTGTAAGCCATATTTCGTAATTGTTTCATTTTTGATAACATTCCCCTTTAAAACAGAAACCGGATTGATAACATCTCCTTTTATAATGAAAGTATCATGTCCTGCGCCAGGGCGGGCAGATGTTAAATTTAAATCATTGATGAACTTTGATTAAAGGAGAAACCAGACATGAATATTTTACAGACAGACAATCTAACCAAGTATTACGGAACGGAGCCGCTGGTTGTCAAAGCCCTTGACGGCATTACCCTTGCGATTGAGCAGGGGAGCTTTACGGCGGTTGTGGGAACCTCCGGTTCGGGGAAAAGCACGCTGCTCCATATGCTGGGCGGGCTGGATACGCCTACGGGCGGAAGCGTGACGGTGGACGGGCAGGAGCTGTCCGGGATGGGGAGGAATGAGCTGACTGTATTCCGCAGGAGAAAGATCGGGTTTGTGTTTCAGAATTACAATCTGATCCCTCATCTGACCGTTTATGATAATATCGTCCTTCCGGTAGAGCTGGACGGACGGAGCGTGGATCAGCGGTATCTTCAGGATATTGTCAGGGCGCTGGGGCTTGCGGACAAGCTTTACAGAAAGCCGGGCAAGCTTTCCGGCGGCCAGCAGCAGCGGACGGCAATCGCAAGGGCGCTGATTACCAAGCCGGCCATCATCCTGGCCGACGAGCCCACCGGGAATCTGGACAGCCGTACCAGCCAGGAGGTAATCGGGCTGTTGCAGGCCACCGGAAAAAGGTTCCACCAGACCATTGTGATGATTACCCACAATGACGAGATTGCCCAGGTTGCGGACCGGGCGATCCGCATCGAGGATGGGCGGATCTCGGAAGGCAGGTGATCGGAATGAAGCTGGACGCAAATAATAACAGCAGGATTATTTATCGGATCGCAAGGAGCAATCTGGCGGGGAAAAAGCTGTACACATTTTTTTCGGTTCTGACCATCACCCTTTCCCTGACCTTTGTTCTGACCATTATGCTGTTTTTACAGGAAACGCAGACGGCGGAGCGGCGGATGCTTGGACAGATGCAGCATGTAATGTATATGAATATGACCAAGCAGCAGATGGAACAGGCCGCCAAAGATGAAAGGATAGAGCTGTTGCTTCCATATAAAGAGGGAGGGGAAGCCTTTGAAACCGACGGCGTGAAATACAGCTTTACTTATCAGAAAAGCCAGGCGGAGCAGATACGGACATATGTGCCGGCGGAGGGGAAGGAACCGGAGCGGTATGACGAGATTGTCGTGGACCGGGCGTTTATGGAGCAGCTGGGAAAGGAATGTAAAATCGGAGAGAAGCTGACATTAACGGTGGGGGATAGGCAGGAGGAATTTGTCCTCTGCGGCTATACCGACAGAGGGCGGAAGCTGTCCGTGTACCCGGTCTATGTGTCCGGAGAATATGCGGACAAAGGGCTGCCTGTAAGGGAGATTCCCTGGACTGCCCTTGTGCGGATCAGAGACGCAGGCCAGATGGAGGCATCGGTCTTTGAGACAGTCGCCTATCAGATCGCCGCCGATTATGGCGTGAGACGTTCCGATGTGAATATAAATGGCAGGTTTCAGGAATCTTTGCAGGAGGGAAATCCTGTTTTCCAGGCAATGCTTCTGATCTCGCTGGTGATTCTGGCGGCAGGCGGCATTGTGATTTACACGATTTTTTATCTGTCCGTCACCTCGCGCGCGCAGCAGATCGGCCAGCTGCAGACCATAGGCATGACCGAAAAACAGATCAGGAAAATGGTGCGGCTGGAAGGCTTCTGGCTGTGCGCGGGCTCGGTTCCGGCGGCGTTGGTCCTGGGCGGCCTGATCGCCTGCTTTCTGGAACCGGAGGGGTGGAGCTTAAGCGGCTATCTGCTGACGGCGGCGGTAACAGGCATATTCGGATTCCTGATGGTGCAGATTTCAGCCGGCAAACCGGCGGCTATCGCGGCAAAGATTTCACCGATTGAAGCGTCAAGGGTTGTGGAGGAAGAAGATGGAAATGTAAGGAAAAATAAAAAACTGACGCCTTTTACCATGGCGCAGATTGGTCAGGGAAGAAATATGAAGAAACAAAGGCTGATGACCCTGTCCATTGCCTTCGGCGGAATCCTTTTTATGATTGCGGCTTCTTATCTGTATGCATGGGATGAAAAGGCTTTTTCGAGGACCGGTGATTTTGCTGATGCGGAATATGTGATCACCTATCCGTACAATGCCCATTCGCCGCTCCCCTATGGGCTCACCGGAATGCAGCTGACCGGGCATTTAGGCAAAGAACTGGAGGAAAAGCTGCTGGCAATTCCCCATGTAAAGTCTGTGAAAACAGAGCATGGGGCCTTTGGAACCATCGAGTTTCAGGGCGCTTCCTGGGTACAGGGGTTTTACCGGCTGACAGAAAATTCGGAGGATTTTTACCGGATGGAGGCGGAGGGTAATCCGGATTATGGGGAACTGTGTGAAAAGGATGCCCTTTTTATTACCAACAATACATTTATCTCCCAGATCAACGGCATATCCTTTCAGGTGGGCGACCATATCACGCTGCACTGGTTTGACGGGGAGGAACATGAGACGGAGCTGGAAATCGCGGCGCTTGCTCCCGGTATGGTGTCCTCGGACAGAGGGTATAACGTTGCCATGACGGATCAGACGATGAAAAAGCTATGGGGCGATATGAATACCGCCGTTGCCTTTCGGATTTCGACGGAGGATTACGAGGAATACGGAGAGCAGACGGAGGATGCCATCCGTGCCCTGACAGAGTCCTTTCCGGATCTCGCTCTTCTGACGCTGCGGGAGAGGATGGCGGATGATTCGGCGGATATACGAAAGGTTAAAACGCAGATTTACGGACTTTCGGCCTTTGTGGTTTTATTCAGCGTGCTGAATCTGGTGAATCTGACAATCGGAAATATTGCCACCCGCAGAAAAGAATTTGCCGTGCTGGAAGCGATTGGCATGGAGGAAAGACAGATCAGAGCCATGCTGTTTTGGGAAAATGTCCTGCTGGTACTCCCGGCGATCTTGATCACGCTGGCGATCGGAGGCGGAACGGGATATGTCGTCGTCAGTCTGCTTCGGCGGATTGCCGGATATATGGTATACCGGATTCCGGTGATTCCGGCTTTGCTGTTTGCCGCGGGGGTGATTTTGATTCCTCTGCTGATTTCTTATGTTAGTCTGAAGGGGATTCATCAGAGTCAGTATAATCAGGGGGCGTGACACCGGAAAACTTTTGCCTGATTTTCACTATATATTTCCGATGGAGCTGATATCAGAAGCAAAAATCAGATGTAATATACGTGAAAAATAGAAATAAAAGGAAATCAAACTGCGTTATTTTGCCCCCTTTACAGCCAAAATTTCAGTAAAATTTCCCTGTTATTTATATAATGATCAAAACGACAAAGACAAAAACCCGGATATCTTGTCTGTTCTTCTTTGCCTGAAATCCGTTATTTTCTTTCAAACTGCTGAAAAATTTTCGACCTATTTACAAAAAAAACGAATTGTGGTATACCTGCATTGTGAGCGGAAAAAAGAAAAAGAGTGAGATAGTTTGAAAGGAGTGACAGACTATGAAGGTATTTAACATTACGGATATTGACGGATTTTTCAAGGTGATCGACAAGTGCGAGGGCAGGGTGGATCTGGTAACCGGCGAGGGAGACAGACTGAATCTGAAATCAAAGCTGTCCCAGTACGTAGCGCTGGCCAAGGTATTTTCCGACGGCGTGATCGAGGAGCTGGAGCTGGTGGCCCATGAGCCGAAGGATGTGGAGCGGCTGGTTTCCTTTATGTACAATGGCAAATAGAGAGGAAGTAATCTGAATATAGGCTGATGAAAAAGTGAGAGGATTTCCGAAGATTTGGAGAGCCTCTCACTTTCCCAATAGTGCGAGATATTCGGGGAAATTATATAAGAGAAAAAAGAATAACAAAAAAATGCAAAAATCGCTTGTAATTTTTCCTGAACGTGCTATAATATCATTTGCAAAGTACAGGAAAAATATTATGTTTTTACAAGGGGCATTAGCGCAGTTGGGAGCGCGCAACATTCGCATTGTTGAGGCCAGGGGTTCGAATCCCCTATGCTCCATTTTAACAGGCATATACGAGTGTATATGCCTGTTATACGTTACGAAAAATTTTAAGCATTTGGAATATTTGACCAAACTGAACAGTACCCAGCAAAACGCAAGGTCGGCACATTTTGCTGGGTTGTAGTAAAAAGCTTTTTCCCGCTAAGCTGTCAGGAGATACCGTTTTAAATCTTCTGTATACAAGGGAATTTTGTAATATGCATTAGTCATTATGACACCTGACGGGAAGGAAAGCTGTTTTACTTAGACATACATCTGACATGTTCAATCTATATCAACGTTGTATGTGCATAGAGACATTATATAGATGAATTGCTATAAAATCAATAGTTTTTGCAAACAAAAATATACAAACGTTATACTTTAGAAAAGAGAGCGCACAAAAATATGGGAATTTTGCACAGCCCAAGGCCGAATTTTTTGACTGGATGGTTATGGGGGCCGCTGCCCGTAAGGGTGGCCGTATGATAACAGTTTATTTTGGTATGGCAACAAGGCATGGAATGTGTTACAATATCGTCAGATATGATGCCGGCCCGAGGCGAAGCGGCCATCTGTCGGTGTCTGTGTTTGAAAAGCATGGTATTTCATGGGCATATGGTATCAGAAAGGACATAAGCGGAATTAGGGAATGGTAAGAGAAAACGCGCCGAAAAAGAAGTCGGCGAGGAATCAGATTTTGCGGACAGTGATGGTTATATTGATCGTATCGGCAATCGCGACAGTTCAATATATTATCACAAAAGGGGTGCCCTTGTTTGATGTACCGAGGCCGGACCAGATTGAAAAAGTGGTTGTCACAAGCAATGATTTTCCGGATGAGATCAAAGTGTGTACGGATGGCGAGTCAGTGGAGCAGGCTGTTAAGCTGGTGAACTTTCTAAATTACGAACCGTTTACGCTCGGTTCCGGATCTGACAGCGAACCAGTGATTTCAATTAGGTATTTTTTATCTGACGGAAAGGAAGTAGAGGTTGCGGCCGATTCTGCGACTGTCTGGTATGACGGAAAATCTTACGAACTAAAAGTGAAAGAAAAATTTGTTACGTTAGCCAATGCCATTTTTTTTATGTCCGAAAATGCTGCCGGTGACGATGCCGGAGAGAGTAAATAAAGACGTGGGCTGAGACGCTGTTAAAATGGGAGGATAACATGGGAAAGGTACTTGCGATTTGTATCAGTGAGAAAAAAGGAACACAGAAACGGGAAGTGGAGACGGCTGAGCTTAAGCCGGACTGGGGAATTGTGAACGACGCTCATGCGGCCAACTGGCACAGACAGGTCAGCCTGCTGTCTTATGAGAAAATCCAGGCGTTCCGGGAGCGGGGGGCACAGGTGGAATTTGGTGATTTTGGAGAGAATCTTGTGGTGGAGGGCTTTGACCTTCGCGCCCTGCCGGTGGGAACCAGGTTCCGGATCGGAGAGACGGAGCTTGAACTGACCCAGATTGGAAAGGAGTGCCACAGCCATTGCGCCATTTATAAGGCGGTGGGAGACTGCATCATGCCCAGGGAAGGCGTATTTACGAAGGTGTTAAAGGGCGGCATAATCAAAAAAGGAGACGAGATTACCATGACGGCCCCTCTGCCGGATCGCCCTTTTACGGCTGCGGTCATTACCCTGAGCGATAAAGGCGCTGCCGGGGAGCGGGAGGACAAAAGTGGTCCTGCCATTAAAGAAATGTTGGAACCGGCCGGCTATGACGTGGTGGAAATGTTGCTGCTGCCTGACGGGAAAGAAAAGCTTCAGAAGGAGCTGTGCCGCCTGGCGGACCAGCGGCAGGTGAATGTGATTTTTACTACGGGCGGAACCGGATTTTCAGAGCGGGACGTGACGCCGGAGGCCACGATTGCGGTCTGTGATCGGATGGCCACAGGCATCGCCGAAGCCATCCGCCAGTATTCCATGACCATCACAAAACGGGCCATGTTAAGTCGGGCTACGTCAGGAATTCGCAAAAAGACGCTGATGATCAATCTTCCGGGAAGCCCAAAGGCGGTGAAGGAGAGCCTGGAATATATTCTGCCGTCTTTGGAGCATGGATTGGGTATCCTGCGGGGAACGGACGGGGAGTGCGGGAACGGATGAGAGATTCCAAAAAGAGAGAGCCTGCCACCGGTCAGTGGGGCAGGTTCTCTCTTTCTGGCTGTAATCGTTTGTCAGAATGACTGCATGATTAGCTGTTGCAAATGCAATATGTGAATCATTCACTGATACTCGCTAAAATAAACATTGAACAATTCTTGGCCGGCCTTCTCCACCTCTTCCGTCATGGCATGATAGCGTTCCATGAACCGTCGGCCCTCTTCCGTAAGTTTTGAGCTACCGCCAGATTTGCCGCCGTTTGTACGGTTGAGGAATGGAAAGCCCGTTTCCTGTTCCGCTTTATTGATCAATTTACAGCATTTGGAGTAAGACATCTCCATTTTTTGTGCTGCTTTTTGTATGGAGCCGGTTTCATCAATATATTCCAGCAGGTAGTAAATACCTGGCCCGAAAAAATCTTTTTCTCCGGATAAAATTACTTTGGTCTTGCAATGGAATTTATCCATACTGTCTCCTTGTTTGATGATTGATGGTGCGATATGCATGCTTCCAATCGTTTCTGCATAAGTGGCAAAAAGTGATGTGCTGATACATTTATATTTCATATTATTCTGCAAAATATTTTGTAGCTTTCGCAGCCAACATGTTTTGCCTGATATTCTGTGAGCCGGAACATCATTCACGAGGAGGACTTGAACGGAAGAAATCGCCAGATTTACCGCCGCTTTTCCGGCATAGATGGATGTCGCTTATCTCCATAGATTTGTCCACGGCTTTGCACATGTCGTAGATTGTGAGCAATGCGATGTTTACCCCGGTCAATGCTTCCATTTCCACGCCTGTTTTTCCCACGGTTCGCGCGGTGCAGACTGCTTTAAAGGAACGGCTCTGTTCTTCCGGTTCAAATTGGATTTCCACCTTGGTCAGATTTAAGATATGGCAAAGGGGAATCAGCTCAGAGGTTTTTTTGGCGCCCATAATTCCGGCGATTCTGGCTACGCCCAGAACATCGCCTTTTTTCATGGAGCCTTCCCTGACCTTTTGAAAGCATTCTTCGCTCATCGAGATACGACCTTCGGCGACGGCTTCCCGGGCAGTTTCCTGTTTTTCACTCACATCTACCATAATGGCTTCTCCAAATTGATTGAAATGTGTAAATTCTGCCATGTTTTGTCTATCTCCTTTTGCTGGTATTGCCGCCGGTGTCTGAACGCCGGCCTATGTGCGCTGTTTTGTCTGGCACTGATTATACATGATAGCAGGAGTAGTTGTCAATGAAGTTTTTGTGCAAATTTCCAAAATATTCTGTTTAATTAATCTTAGTGTTGTAAAAAATGTATGTTTGTGTTAGACTTTATACGATATGTGTCAGATAGATACCTGTGAACAGAATCCAGTGAAATACTCCATAGCAAGGCTTTGATCTGCCAATCAGCTTATGCTTTTTTGAGGGAGCATTTTAAAGGGTTATATGAAAAATGATAAAAGGATGATGGAAAGACTCTCATGCTTGATATTCAGGAGATCAGGAAGCACCCGCAAAAGGTGCAGGAAAATTTTAACAGACGGGGGGCTGTGTATTCCGTAGAGAAGATTCTCCTGCTTGACAAAGAAAAGCTGGCTATACAGGCGGCGCTTCAAGAGCTTCGGCATGAGAAAAACCTGCTGTCTAAGCAGGTGGCCGAGCGGAAAAAACAGGGAATGGGAACAGAAAGTCTAATTACTTCCATCAGAACCTTTGGTGAAAAGCAGGAAAGCTTGGAATGGGCATTGCGGCTGAAAACAGAACAGCTGCAGGAGATTTTAGAACAGCTGCCGAATCTGTTGGACGAGGATATAGGAAAAACAGACCAGGTTTTGTATCAGTGGAAGGAAAGACAGCATTTTGCGTTTCCTCCTGAAAATCATATGGAATTGTGCCGGAGGAATCGACTGGTTGATTATGAGACAGCGGGCAGGTTGATGGGCGGAGGCTACTGGATCTACAGAGGAGCCGGTGCCAGACTGGAATGGGCGCTGTTAAATTTTTGTTTGGAGGCCAATCAGCGGGCAGGCTATGAGATGCTGATGCTGCCGCCTGTGGCAAAAGAAGCGTGCGGTTTTGGCGCGGGGCAGTTTCCAAAGTTTGCCCATGAGGTTTTCAGGCTTCAGGATAGGGAGCTTTTTCTGATCCCCACAGCAGAAACCATTTTGGTAAACCTGCATCGGGACCAGATGCTCAGAGAGGAAGAATTGCCTTTAAAATATACGGCATATACTCCCTGTTTCCGCAGGGAGACTGGCAAACGGGCCGACGAGCGGGGAATCATCAGAGGCCATCAGTTTAATAAAGTGGAGCTGGTGCAGATCGTGTCGGAAGAACAGTCCGAAGAAGCTTTTGGACAGATTTTGTCTCAGGCGGAGACGCTGATGCGGCAGTTAGGGCTTCATTACAGAGTGGTAAAGTTAGGGGCTGCCGAATGCAGCTATGGAATGGCAAGGACTTATGACATTCAAGTATGGCTACCGGCAGAACAAATTTACAAAGAGGTCAGCTCGGTTTCCAATGCCAGGGCCTTTCAGGCACGGCGGACAAATACCCGATATAAAGACGGGGATGGGAAAATCCATTTTATCCATATGGTTAATGGCTCCGGACTGGCTACCAGCCGGCTGTTCGCGGCAATCGTTGAACAGAACCAGAACCAAGATGGCAGTATCCGCATACCGGAAGCGTTGGTTCCGTGGATGGGGGCAGATGTATTGCGTTGAAAGACAGAAGTTTATGCCGCTTAGTTTTGCTCTATGTCGGGCAGGATATAATTCTCCTCCAGCTTCCAAAGCCCTCTGTGGCTTTCGCAGACTGACAGGATGGCTTCCAGTGTCCAGAAAAAGTCGGTGTACCGGTCAAATCGTCCGCCTTTTGCACACCAGTTAAACAGATTGCCTGTGTGCAGCATAAAAACCGCCTTGCTCAGATAATGGGCGTCGGAGGCGTTCAGGATGATCTGAGATTTCTGGGCTTTCCTGATCAGAGTTATCAGCGTATCCTCAAAGCTGTTGTGCAGGTCGGTGATATTGTTCTGGCTGTCCTCGGTCAGCTGGTAAGATAAATATCTGCCGATCATCACCACATGGTCGGTGTTGCAGGTGTTCTGGATATAGAGGATCTGCATGCGGATAATGGCTGTCCACGGGTCTTCCAGGGAGGTAATCCACTGCTTCATTTTCTCTGAAAAGAAATAGGCAGTGCCGTAATACTCCGCTACCAGATGCTCCTTGGACCGGAAATGCAGATAAAAAGTGGGCCGTGAGATGCCGGCTTCTTCACAGATGTTTTTGATAGAAACCTTGTCAAATGCCTGGGAATAAAGCAGCCGGATGCCGCGGTCTATGATCCTGGCATGGGTTTTGGCGAATTTTGTATTCATGATATTATCATACCATAAAGCCGGTAAAATGGAAAGTAAAAAGTTGCATTTACAAGTGAGGCGTGACGGAAAGGAAAGATTGAATTTATGGAATTACTACAGGTGGATCTGATGGATGAAGCGCAGAAAAAGCTGTATGGCTTTATCCGGCAGATTCCGGTCAGGACAAAAAAAGTATCTTTGCGGGAAGGGGCGTATACCCGGCTGGCAGCGGATATTCCGGCTCCGGAGGATGTGCCTCTTTTTAATCGCTCTACGGTGGACGGATACGCGGTGATCGCCGCCGATACCTACGGTGCTTCCGAGAGCATCCCCACATTTTTAAAGGTGGCGGAGGAGGTTTCCATGGGTAAGGCGGCTGCTGTGAAACTGAAAAGCGGCCAGTGCGCTTATGTGCCCACCGGCGGCATGATCCCCGAAGGGGCGGACGCCATGGTGATGGTGGAGTACTGCGAGCTGCTGGATGCCGACACAGTGGCTGTTTGTCAGCCGTCTGCGGTTGGGAAGGACATTGTCTGCCGGGGAGACGACATGAAAGCGGGCAGCGTGGTGCTGAAAGCAGGTACGGTGCTGCGGCCTCAGGAAATCGCGGCGCTGGCGGCTCTGGGCGTGGGAACGGTGGAGGTGGAAGAACCCTTCCGGACGGCGATTATCTCCACCGGAGACGAGCTGGTGCCGGTGGACCATAAGCCGGAGGCCGGCCAGATCCGGGAGAGCAATTCCTACTCCATAAAAGCCCAGGCGGAGCGGGCCGGCATGGAGGTGGTCTCCACGGCATTTTATCCTGATCAGGAAGACGAGCTGGAGACAGGAATCCGGCAGGCGATGGAAACCTGCGACTTTGTGTTTTTGTCCGGGGGAAGCTCTCAGGGGAAAAAGGACATGACCGCCCGCCTGTTTGACAGGGTGACTGACGGCGGCGTCTGCACCCACGGACTAGCGTTAAAACCGGGCAAACCGACCATACTGGCCTGGGATGAGACAAGCCATACCGTTCTTGTGGGCCTGCCGGGTCATCCGTCGGCGGCATCCATTGTCTTTGAACTGCTGGTGGCCAGAACGCTGAGGATTCACAGAGGGCAGCCGTATCAGCCCTATGTGGAGGCGAAAACCATGTATAATATCGCCTCGGCGCCGGGCCGCGGCACCTGTATGCCGGTGATTCTGCATCCCAAAGAATCGGGACTGGAGGCGGAGCCGGTTCTGGGACGCTCGGGAAACTGGTCGATTCTGGTGAAGGCCGACGGATACTTTTTGCTGGATCATAACCAGGAGGGAATCAAAGCGGGAGAGACGGTAAAGGTTTATCTGTTCGAGCGATAAATGGCGCTGACAGTTGATGTTGGCGGAATGTACAAAGACGCCGATCAAAGGTTTTTATGGCGAAGAACCGGCGGATATGTTATGTTAATGGCATAGTCTGCCGGATCTGGGAAATCATAAGACAGATTATTTCTGAAAAAGCATTGATAAAATACGGGGGTTAGAAGATGACAAAGCGAAATCTGTATCTGAAAAATACGCCGGTGGACGATGCGCTGGAGCAGTTTATGGAGGCGGTCCGGAAAACCGTTGCGGTCCGGTATGAGACCATATCCGTGCTGGACGCCCTGGACCGGATCACCAGCCATGCCGTGTATGCCAGATGCTGTTCACCGCTGTTCAACTCGGCAGCCATGGACGGCATCGCGGTGGTGGCGGAGACGACGGCCGGCGCTTCTGAGGCCAGTCCTAAAGTGCTCGCGCCGGAAGATTACCTGGTGATCAACACGGGAAATCCCATCCGGGAGCCTTATAACGCGGTGATTATGGCGGAGGATGCCATGGAACTGGGGGAGGGAAGGCTGCAGATCACGGCTGCGGCAGCACCCTGGCAGCATATCCGTCCCATCGGCGAGGACATTGTGACCGGGGAGATGATTCTGCCGGGCCGCCACAAGATCCGTCCCATCGATATCGGCGTGCTGACGTCGGCGGGTATCCGGGAAATCGAGGTGGTAAAAAAGCCGGAGGTGGCGATTTATCCCACCGGCTCTGAGATCGTGGAGCTAACCGACGACAATGTAAAAGAGGGAAATATTATCGAGTCCAATTCCCGCATGTTTGAAAATATGGTAAAGGTTGAAGGGGGGAATCCCCACCGCTTTTCCATTCTGGCCGACGATCCCGACGTGATCCGGGAAGCCATGAAGGAAGCCTGCGGGAAATATGACATGGTGCTGATTAATGCGGGAACCAGCGCCGGCACGAAGGATTATACCGTTCATGTGTTACGAGAGCTGGGAGAGGTGCTGATTCACGGCGTGGCCGTCAAGCCGGGAAAACCGGTGATTCTGGCCATCGTGAACGGAAAACCGGTAATCGGTCTGCCGGGTTATCCGGTGTCCGCCTATATCGGGTTTGTAAACTTTGTGACGCCGGTGCTCCAGTATATGAGCAATGAGACGGCTCAGCCGGAGGAATTTATCAGAGCCAGAATATCCAGACGTCTGGTATCCAGCCTGAAATACAGGGAGTATGTCCGCGTTAAGGTGGGACGGGTAGGAGATAAGATTATCGCGGCGCCTTTAAGCAGGGGCGCCGGCGCCGCCATGTCGCTGGTACGGGCGGACGGCCTGTGCGTGATTCCCCAGAACAGCGAGGGGGTGGAGGCCGGAGACGAGGTGGGGGTGGCTCTTTACCGGCCGCTGAAAGAGGTAGAGAACACAGCCGTTCTGATCGGAAGCCATGACCTGATTCTGGATATTATCGGGGATATGATGCCGAATCATTATCCGGGGAAATTTGTGTCCAGCACCCATGTGGGCAGTATGGCCGGGCTGATGAGCCTGAAACGGGGCGAATGTCATATGGCGCCCACCCATCTGCTGAACGAGGAAGACGGCGTTTACAATATTTCCTATCTGCAATCCATGTTCCGGGAGCCTATGGCGCTGATCAAGGGCGTGGAGCGGATTCAGGGATTGATGGTAAAAAAAGGGAATCCATGCGGAATCACGGGTGTTGAGTCCCTGCCCGGAAAACGGTATGTGAACCGGCAGCGTGGAGCCGGAACCCGGGTCCTGCTGGATTACCGTCTGAAAAAGCTGGGCATTTCCCCGGAGGAAATCAACGGATACGAGAGAGAGGCCAGCACCCATATGGCGGTGGCCGCCGCGGTGGAAAGTGACAGCGCGGATGTGGGAATGGGCATCTTATCGGCGGCCAGAGCCATGAATCTGGACTTTATAGAAGTGGGCCCGGAGGAATATGATTTCGCGGTGCCGGTGAAATTCCTGGAGCTGCCGGTGGTACAGGCCTTTATCGAAATTCTGAAAAGCGAGGAATTTCATGAGAAGCTGGAGGAACTGGGCGGCTACGGATACAAACGCTGCGGTGAAGTGATAATCATATAGTGAATTTTGGAGGAAGTGTTATGGCGGCTCAATGTCTTACAAATCTTTCGCTGGAGGAGACACAGAAACGTTATCTGAAACAGATTGAGGAAAATGGTTTCAGTCCCCACACGGAGGTGATTCCCGTGCCTGAGGCGTCAGGCCGGGTGACGGCTCATGCCGTTTATGCCCGTATCAGCGCCCCTCATTATCCTACCGCTATGGAGGGCATTGCCCTGGATTCCAGGACGACCGTGCATGCTTCCAGAGGCGCTCCGGTGATCTTAAGTCCGGACCGGTTCACCATGGTGTTTGCCGGCGACCCGCTGCCGGAGGGCTGTGACGCGGTGGTTATGCCGGAGGACGTTCAGTGGGAGAAGGACGGTTCAATCTCCCTGAAAGCGCCGGCCATCCCCTGGCAGTATGTGCGTCAGGTAGGAGAGGATATCTGCGCCGGAGAAATGCTGCTGGCATCCCATATGCGTATCCTGCCGGCGGCCATCGGCGCCATGCTGACGGGAGGTATCCGAGAGGTGGAAGTGCTGACCCATCCGGTGGTGGGAATTATTCCTACCGGGGATGAGATCCTGTCGCCGGTGCAGCCGCCGGACTGCGGAGATATGCGGGAACTCAGCTCCTTTATTTTTTCATCCATGCTCCGGTCCTGGGACGTGGAGCCGAAAACCTATCCCATTGTGCCGGATGAATTTTCACAGATGGAGGAAATGGTGGAGCGGGCGCTGGCGGAATGCGATATTGTTCTGTTAAGCACAGGCTATTCGGCAAGCCGCAAGGACAACTCGACCAGAGTCATTGAAAAACTGGGAACGGTTCTTTACCATGGTATCGCCATGAAGCCGGGCCGTCCGGCTATTCTGGGCTGTCAGGCGGAAAAACCCATCTTAAGCGTGCCGGGGTACCCGGTGTCAGGCATTCTGATTCTGGAACAGCTGTTAAAGCCGGTGATCGACGCCTGGTATCAGTATACCCCTATGCCGGAAACCTTCCAGAAGGGCGTTCTGACGAGAGCTATGGAGTCGGACCCCAGCGTCCGGGAATTTATCCGCGTACGCATGGGAAAGGTGGGGAAGAAAATGATGGTATTCCCGCTGAGCAAGCGAAGCGGTGTGGTATCTTCCTTTATCAAGGCCGACGGCATTTTGGAGATTCCGAGAGGATGCAGCCGCTATGAGGCGGGAGATATGGTTCCGGTCAGGCTGCTGCGGTCGCCCCGGGAACTGAAACATATGCTGGTGGCCATCGGAAGCCATGATCCGCTGCTGGACGAACTGTCTGACTTGCTGCGGCTGACGGAACCGAAGCTGTTTATGCATTCTTCCAACACCGGTTCCATGGGAGGCATTATGGCGGTGCGCAGAGGAGAGGCCCATATGGCCGGCATCCATCTGCTGAATGAGAAGGACGGCGTGTATAACAGCTCCTTTGTCAGAAAATATTTTCCCAAAGGGGGCGTCCGGCTGGTGGAGTGCGTGGGACGAATCCAGGGACTGATGGTGGCAAGGGGAAATCCGAAACAGATTTCCGGGCTTGCCAGTCTGGCGGAGCCGGGGATTCGTTATATCAACCGTCAGAAGGGTGCGGGAACCCGGATACTGACGGACTATCTGTGCAGGAAGGAAGGAATTGACACCGGCGCGATCCGGGGGTATGAACGGGAAGCCTTCACCCATATTTCAGCGGCGGCACAGATTGCTTCCGGAACGGCGGATGCCGGGATGGGCATCTACTCGGCGGCAAAGCTTTATGATCTGGAATTTTTACCCGTCTGTCAGGAGCAGTACGATTTATTGATTCCGGACGAGGCCTGGGAGACGCCTCTGGTGCAGAGCATGCTGGCAGTATTAAAGGGAGAAGCGTTCCGGAGCCGCCTCGAGGCCATGGGAGGCTATGAGCTGGACAGGCCGGGGAACGTACGGGAAAGATTTTAAGGGAAGTCTTTGCCGAGGCGGTTTCAACAAAAGACAGGCAATAAAAATGATCGAAAAACAGTTGACAAAAGACAATTAATAGAAATTAATAGAAACATAAAAATCTGGTTTACAAACAGGCGTTATGTGTGCTAAAATAGAACCAGAAATTCCTTTTCTGAGGTGAACATATATGTATTCTGAAAGTGGTGGACGAGCCTCTTTCCGAATCCTTTCACCCACAACTTATACGGATGACAGTGTATTCAGTAACTGCCATTTGTGTCGATGCAGAGCTGATGGAGACAGGTGACGCGGCAAAGCGTAACTAAGCCGGCGGCAAAGAAGCAGGACGCAAAAGGCGCGTGTGTTGGATTTCATTTTGCGTATCGTATAAGCTGGGGCTGGCGGGCTTTGGAAGGGGGATTTTTATTGCCCAAAAATATTTTTACAAAATGGAGGATGAAGATGAAAAAGAAATCATTACTGGCATTGCTGCTGACAGTGGCCATGGTATCCGGCCTGTTTACCGGCTGCGGTAACGGAGGAAAGACAGAGACCACGGCGGCGGCTACGGAAGCTGCCAAGGAAACTGCCGGCGAGACGGAAGCGGCTACCGCTGCTGACGACGCGACCACCGCGGCTGCGGAAACAAGCGCCGCCGAGACAGAAGGACAGGCAGCGGCAGGCAGCGTAAACACCGTGATCCTGAAAGAGGCCGACGATAAGATGATCAATACTTATACGGTGATCGCGGTAGACCCCGAGGCGCCTTTTACCGATGAGAACGGCAACGCGGTTTCTGACGTGGCTGTCAACACTGCAGGCGCGGACGCGCTGATCCAGTTCCTGCTGTCAGAAGAAGGAAAGACCGCGGCGGCAGAGTTTGGCCAGGAGGAGTTCGGCGACAGCCTGTTCTATCTGTTAGAGGATGCCCCCTCTTATGAAGGCGAAATCGCAGAAGCTACGGAGGAAACCAAGACCATCCGTCTGTCTACCACCACATCCGTGAATGATTCCGGTTTGCTGGGAGAATTACTGCCGATTTTTGAGGAAAAATATGGATATACCGTGGAAGTACAGTCCGCAGGTACCGGAAAAGCCATCGCTGCCGCTCAGTACGGCAACGCTGACCTGATTCTGGTACATGCCAAATCCAGCGAAGAAGAGTTTGTAGAAGCTGGCTTTGCCCGTACGCTGGAAGGCTTTGACAGCGAGCGTCTCTCCTTTATGTACAACTATTTTGTGCTGTGCGGCCCCACCGAGGACCCTGCCGGCGTGAAGGATGCGGAAAGCGTACTGGATGCGTTTAAGTCTATTGCCGACGGCAAATATCCGTTCATTTCCAGAGGCGACGGTTCCGGAACCCACACAAAAGAGCTGTCTCTGTGGCCGGAAGATCTGGGCATTACAAAAGAAGCCGACAGCTTTGTTGATTACACAGACTGGTATACCTCCGCAAATGCGGGTATGGGTGCATGTCTGGTGATGGCCGAGGAAACTCAGGCATATATCCTGACAGATAAAGCGACCTTCCTGACCTTCGTGGCTAACGGCGGCGTGATGGAGTAAAATAGTTTCAGCGCAGTGTCCGGCGATGTCTGACCGGCATAGAATCTGTTTCTATGCCGGGCCGGGTAAGGCGCTGCGCGGATGTGGAAGGGAACAAGAATATGCAGACAGCGATTCAAAAGGCCATTGCCCTGATTTTAAGCGGAGACCGGGAGCTGTGCAACATTCTGCTGGTCACCGCGAAAATGAGTTTGAGCAGTTCGTTTATCGCACTGTGCATCGGCGTTCCCATCGGCATATGGCTTGGCAGCGGCAGATTTCCCGGAAGAGGGATTCTGGTGGTGCTGAACCGGACACTGATGGGGATGCCGCCGGTGGTATGCGGACTGCTTTTTTATATGCTGTTTTCCGGCGTAGGACCCTTTCGAAAGCTCCGTCTTCTTTTTACCGTAAAGATTATGATTCTGGCCCAGGTCTGTCTGATTACGCCTCTGGTCGTGGGAAATATGGAAACCTATGTGTCCGGCATCGCCGGGTCCGTACGGGAAACGGCGAAGGGGCTGGGGCTTGGAGCCGCAAAGACATTTCTTTTGCTGGCCAATGAGTCGCTGTATGAAATTTTTTCCGTTTACCTGCTGGCCTTTGCCCGCGCCATTGCCGAGGTGGGAGCGGTCTCTATGGTGGGCGGCGCCATCGCCTGGAAAACCAATGTGATGACCACGGCCATTATGCAGTATACCAACCGGGGGAATTTCTCTCTTGGCATTGCTTTAGGGATTATCCTGATGACGGTGTCTCTGATGGTGAACGTTGTGATTACGCTGTTGCAGAGGAGGTTTCGCTGATGGAGGTCCGGGCATTTTCCAAATCTTACGATAAGAATCCTGTTCTGCAGTTTCCGGCGTTTTCTTTTGAAAAGGGTTCCGTTTATGCCGTGATCGGCGCAAATGGCAGCGGGAAGTCCACCTTTGCCCGTATTCTGGCAGGTGTGCTTCCCGGCGATCAAAAATCTTCTCCCTTTGTCTCGGCTTGTAAGGTAGGATACATGCCTCAGAAAAGTTATGGGTTCCGCATGAGCGTGGAAAAAAATATTCTCCTTGGCGGCAAAGACCGGCAGCGGGCGCAGGCGCTGATGGAGAAGCTGGATATCACGCATCTTGCCAGCCGGCGGGCGGACCGGCTGTCGGGCGGGGAGACTGCCCGCATGGCTCTGGTCCGGACGCTGATGAGAGGGTATGATCTGGTTTTGCTTGACGAGCCGACAGCGGCCATGGATATTGCTTCGGCGGCGCTGGCGGAAGACTGTATTCTGGACTACCAGAGGGAAAACGGAGGCGTGACGCTGATTGTCACCCACAGTCTGAAACAGGCGCGCCGTCTGGGAGATCAGGTGCTTTTTTTTCATCAGGGAAACCTGCTGGAGTGGGGCCCTTCGGCGCAGGTGCTGGAACAGCCTGAACAGGAAGAAACCAGACGTTTTCTGGAATTTTACGGCGCATAATCCGGAATTTCATGCATAAGGCGTATGAGACAGTTTGCGAAACGGCGGCGCCCGAACAGAAACGAAAAAGGACAATGCATATATGAAAGATACTTATGGCAGAACCATCGATTATATGAGGATTTCCATAACGGACCGCTGCAATCTCCGGTGCAGATACTGTATGCCTGACGGGGTGGAGCTGGTGCCGATGTCAGACATTCTTACCTTTGAAGAAATTATCCGGATCGCCGCCGCCGCCGCAAAAGCAGGTATCCGCAAGTTTAAAGTAACCGGCGGGGAGCCGCTGGTCCGGCTGGGCTGCCCGGAGCTGGTGGGGGAGCTGAAACAGATCACGGGGGTGGAACAGGTAACGCTGACCACCAACGGCGTGCTGCTCTCCAAATATCTGGAGCCGCTGGCGGCCGCCGGGCTTGACGGAGTGAATATCAGCCTGGATACGCTGAACCGGCGGACTTATGAAAGGATCACAGGCAGGGATGAACTGAACCAGGTGCTTAAGAGCATCGATCTGACGGTGGAAAAGGGAATTCCGGTGAAGCTGAACTGTGTGCTGCAAAGGGGGCTGAATGCCCATGAGTGGGAGGAGCTGATCCGTTTTACCCGGGAACGTCCCATAGACGTCCGGTTTATCGAGCTGATGCCCATTGGTTACGGACGGGAATTTGAGGCTGTCTATAATGAAGAACTGCTGGAGAAGCTGCAGGCGCTCTGTCCTGATCTGGAACCGGATGAGCGGGTACATGGAAACGGCCCTGCCATTTATTACAGACTGCCGGGGGCAAAAGGCAGTATAGGCTTTATCAGCGCCATGCACGGCAAGTTCTGCGCCCACTGCAACCGGCTCAGGCTGACCTCCCGGGGGATGTTAAAGCCCTGCCTTTGCTATGAGGATTCGGTGGATGTGGGCGGAATCATAAGACAGAATGGTCCGGGCAGGGATGAGATCAACAGGCAGATTCAGGAGGCAATCAGGCAGGCGGTGGCTCTGAAACCGGAGTGCCACAGCTTCGAAGCTTTGGACGGCGTGACGGAGCGGAAGCGGATGATTGAGATCGGCGGATGAAGCGGGAGCTTTCTATGATTGTTCTGGCAGGGGGCCGCAGCAGCCGGATGGGGAGGGATAAATCCGACCTGATTTATCGGGATCAGACATTTCTGAATATTCAGCTGCAGAAAGGCAGACAGCTGGGCATTCGGGATATTCTGGTCTCAGGCTACAGAGGGAAGCGCTGTGAGGAGCGGGTGGTGATGGACCGTTTGGAAGGCAGAGGCCCTCTGGGGGGACTGGAAGCCTGCCTGCGGCTGGCCGCCCATGACCGGTGCCTGGTGCTGAGCGTGGACACGCCGCTGGTGTCGGTTCCGGAGCTGGAAAATCTGATTGAGGCGGATGAACAAAACAGGGGTCGGATTACGGTTCTGCAGCACGGTGAAAAGCAGGAACCGCTGATCGGTATCTATGAGACGGGACTGGCCGACGCTATGGCGGAAGCGCTGGCCCGGGGCAATGGATCGGTGTTTGCTTTTCTCCGAAAAACCGGTTACGGCCTATATGTCAGCCAGGGAGAGAAATACCAGTTTGAGAATATTAATGAACAGGCAGACTATCAGGATTTACTTTTTGGCGCCGGACAGGCAGGAGAAAGCTTCGGGGGCACATAAAATGTGTGAGAGGAATGGGCGATGGGAAAGGTTTTGAAAATACAGTTGAATATCAAAAAAGGGGAGGCTCCCGTTCCCGTGGAAAGCTGTGAGGCCGTGGAGGGCAGCGGCATCCGGGGCGACCGCCATGTGGGAAGAGGCGAGCGGGATGTCTGTCTGTGCAGAAAAGAGCTTCTGGACTGGATGGGGGAACAGGATGTGCAGGGACTCTGCTTTGCCAGGCACAAGGAAAACCTTTTGCTGGAGGGCTTTGGAGACGGGGAGCTGATCCCGGGCCGGCAGCTGGCCGGAGCGGAAGCAGTGCTGGAAATCTCCGATTTTCCCAAGCACTGTTTTCCGGAGGAATGCGGACTGGCGAAAGCCGGAATTTTCTGCAAGCTCCGCGAGGAATACCAGATGGCCCGGATTCTCCGGTCAGGGGTGATCCGGACCGGGGAAGAAATGACCCTATTATAATAAGGAAGAAACACAGGACAAAACAGGATGGTTCGTATTTCACGGTAAACGGATACTTTCTGGGCATTTATAACAAAAACATTCTGTAAAAACCGTTCGTTTTTAGAAAAGTGTACGACAAAAAACATGAAAATGGGCAAGAAAAAGGCAAAATACACAATATTCAGGTTGACAGGAACGCAACAGGGTTTTATAATTAAAGATGATTAAGAAACTAGACACTGTCTATTTTTTATGATTTTAACAAGGAGGAATGTACCATTATGATTCATGCAACGATTAACGGCATCGCCGTCAGAGTTGCGGAAGGTACGACGATACTTGAGGCTGCAAGACAGTACGGAATAGAAATTCCCACACTCTGCTACCTGAAGCATCTGGCTCCCGAAGGCTCCTGCCGTATGTGTATGGTGGAGATCGAGGGCAGCCCCAAGCTGGTAACGGCCTGTACCTTCCCCATTGCCGAGGGCAATGTGATTCATACGGAGAGCAAGCGGGTAGTAAAAGCCCGCCGCGGCGTTCTCGACCTTCTGATGAGTCATCACGACACCCAGTGCTTTTCCTGCCAGGCCAACGGCGAGTGCAAGCTGCAGGATTACTGTCATCAGTATGGCGTGAAAGAGTCCAGTTTCCCGAAAGATGAATTTACACTGCCTATTGACAGAAGCAACAAGTTCTTTACATATAATCCGAATTTGTGCATACTCTGTCACAGATGCGTTAATACCTGCCAGAAGCTGGTAGGCCGTGGCGCCATCGATACAACCCAGCGCGGGTTCCGGTCGGTGATCTCCCCTGCCTTTGGCATGGACTGGTCAGAATCCAACTGCGAGTCATGCGGTAGCTGTGTTTCCGCCTGTCCTACGGGAGCGCTGTCCACAAAGGCACAGAATCCGTTCCGTGTTTTCGAGACGGAAAGAGTGCGTACCACCTGCACATACTGCGGCGTGGGCTGCCAGATCGACCTTTTGGTCAAGGACGGCAAGGTAGTGGACGCAAGACCGGCGGACGGTCCGGTGAACAAAGGGCTGCTCTGTGTAAAGGGCCGTTTTGCTTTCGACTTTGTGAACAATGAGCAGAGGCTGAAAACGCCGCTGGTCCGCAAGGACGGCGAGCTTGTTGAGGCTACCTGGGATGAAGCGCTGGATCTGATCGCCGATAAGATTAAAGAGACCAAGCGTGATTTCGGTCCGGACGCCGTTGCCGGATTCTCATCCGCCAGAACCATCAATGAGGACAATTATCTGTTCCAGAAATTCCTGCGGGCTGCCGTAGGTACGAACAATGTGGATCATTGTGCCCGTCTCTGACATAGCTCTACTGTTGCAGGTCTTGCAACCACGTTAGGCTCAGGAGCCATGACAAACACCATCGAGGATGTGAAGAGTGCGGATGTCATTTTTGTGACAGGTTCGAATACCACCGAAGCGCATCCCGTAATGGGAATGATGATCCGGCAGGCTGTCGCCGAAGGGAAGAAGCTGATCGTAGCCGACCCGAAGCGGATTGACCTTGCCAATATCGCGGATGTTTATCTGCAGATTAAACCAGGCACCAGCGTCGCGCTGTCCAATACCATGCTGCATATCATTTTCTCCGAAGGTCTGGAGGATAAAGAGTATATCGCGGCCCATACGGAAGGTATTGAGGAACTGCGTGAATGCGTGAAACCGTACACGCCTGAAAAGGGTGCGGAAATTTGCGGCGTAGATAAGGATCTGATTATCAAGGCCGCCAGGCTGTATGCTTCAACGCATAAGTCTTACATCGCCTATGCTATGGGTATTACCCAGCATCTGAACGGCACAAACAATGTTATGAGTCTGAGCAATCTTGCTCTGGTTACCGGAAATCTGGGCCATGAAGGCTGCGGCATCAACCCGCTGCGTGGCCAGAACAACGTACAGGGCGCCTGCGATATGGGCGCGCTGCCCACGGACTACCCTGCATACCAGAAGGTATTCGATCCGGCCGTACAGGAGAAATTCGAGAAGGCCTGGGGCGTACCGCTGAATCCTAAAAAGGGCCTGACCGTTACGCAGACGATACCGGCTATTCTGGAAGACAAGGTAAAGGTGCTTTACATCATGGGTGAGAATCCCATGGTTTCCGACCCTGATACCCATCATGTGGAGCAGGCGCTGGAAAAGGCTTTCGTCGTAGTACAGGATCTGTTCCTGACCGAGACGGCGGAAAAAGCCGACGTAGTGCTGCCTGTTACCTGTTTCGCCGAGAAAGACGGTACGTTCAGCAATACGGAGCGCCGTGTGCAGATGGTACGTCAGGCCGTACCCTGTAAAGGCCAGTCCAAAAATGACTGGGAGGTTATCATGGAACTGATGAACCGCCTGGGTTATTCCTGCCATTATGACAAGGCAGAGGACATCTTTAACGAAATGCGGACAGTGACGCCGTCTTACGCCGGTATTACATACGAAAAGATTGCAAAGGACGGCCAGGGCGTTCAATGGCCCTGCCCTTCGGAAGACCATCCCGGCACGCCCCGGCTGCATGTCAATGGTCCCAGCAGAAAGGGCGGTATCGGCCTGCTGAAAGCAATGGACTGGGCGGCTTCTCCGGAGACAGAGAACGAAGAATACCCCATCACATTGATGACCTGCCGTATCCTGTACCACTATCATACGAGAACCATGACCGACAGAACCATCGCCATCCATTATACGGCTCCCAGAAACTATATCGAGCTGAATGCGGATGACGCTCTTGCCAACAAGATTGAGGCAGGGGACTGGGTAAGCGTTACCTCTCCCCGGGGCACCGTTTACTGTGAGGTTCGTATCGAAGATACACTGGAGCCCGGCGTGGCGTGGATGCCTTTCCACTATGGCGGAGGCGCGAACGTCCTTACCGACGCCCATAATCTGGACCCGATCTGTTCCATCCCCGGCTACAAGCAGGTAGGCGTGCGGATCGCCAAGGTCAGCGAAGAGGTTGCCTTAAAGCAGACAGAGCGGGTACAAAGCAACGAGCGTAGCTATTTTGAGAACGAGGTTCAGAATATCCTGTGGTATCAGGAACCCAGCGAGGCGATCGCGCTGAAAGAGAGAAGCGGATGCTACCAGCCTGAGGAAAATCGGCTAAGATAAACCCGTTAGCAAAATGATTTGCAAAACAGGTTAAAAATCATAAAAATCGAGTTTCAGTCTAGGCAATGTTTTAGTTGTACGTGAATAAGAAATAAAAAACAGTAACTGTCCGTACAGTACCCGGAGGATTTGCGGACGCGGTAACGGCCGGAAATACTCTGCCGGTGTGATGGTACTGGAAGGACAGTTACGGAACTAAAAACAGTAACTGTCCGTACAGTGCCCGGAGGATTTGCGGACGTGGTAACGGCCGGAAATACTCTGCCGGTGTGATGGTACTGGAAGGACAGTTACGGAACTAAA